>NZ_JBWKES010000008.1:0-277415 GCF_056435325.1 Streptomyces sp. NPDC043952 | reverse complement strand
AAGAACTCGTACCAGGAGCCGTACAGCGCCCGCTCCCGCTCCACCAGCAGCGGCATCGGATCGGACGCGGTCACCAACTCCCGCAGCGGGTAACGGTCCAGGACCTCCCGCACGGGGGGCCGCAGCGCCTGGGCGAGCCGCCAGGCGGCCGGGCGTTCCTCGTCCCGCAGGACGGCCGCCGCGTCCAGCAGCTTGCGCCGGTGCGTCTTCGGGACCCCGGCGGCGGCACGCTCGTACAGCCGGGCGCCCTCCTCCAGCACCAGTTCCGTGTCCTGGCCGGCGGGGATCTTGATCCCGGCGTGGTGCCGCCAGGTGGTGATCGGATCGGCCCAGGCCTCGACCGTATACGTCCAGCGGCCGGGCGCCCCCGCCGTGACGGTGGCGCCCCAGCGGTCGGTGCCCGGCGCCAGTTCCCGCATCGGCGTCCAGGGGCCCCGCCGGCCCCGCGGGTCGCGCAGCACCACATTGGCCGCCACCGCGTCGTGCCCCTCGCGGAACACGGTGGCCGAGACCTCGAACGACTCGCCGGTCACCGCCTTGGCGGGCCGGCGCCCGTGCTGCACCACCGGGCGCACGTCGAGGACCGGGATCCGGCCGACGGCGGTGGCCTGCCTCGATGGCGTCCGGGCGGGGGACTTGGCGCGTTTGCGGGCCGCCGCCCCCTTCTGCGCCGCCGCCTTCTGCGCCGCCGCCTTCTTCGCCGCCGGCTTCCCGGCCGCCGCGGGCGCGCCGCCGGAGGGTGGCGCGGCGCCCGGCGGGGACGACGACGAGGTGCGCGCGGCGGCCGAGGAGCCGCGCGCGGCGGCCGGCGGGGTGTGCGTAGCGTCCGGCGAGGTGTGCGTGGCGCCTGACGGTGTGTGCGCTGCGGCTGACGATTGGTGCGTGGCGGGCATGACCGCTCCTGTCCGCGTCAACGTGAAATGACTAGGGGAGGTGGGTCCTGCGGGCGGTGCTGGGGGGTGCCTGTGGGGTGGGTACCGGTGGAGCCTTCCCATCCTTTTCGGGTGGGCAATCCGGAACTTTGTTAACTACTCGCGCGTATGTCCACCCACCAGACCGGCCCACTTGTACGGGTGCCCCCGGCCCGCCTCCCCACGCCCCGACACCCCCGCCGGTACGTCCCCACCGACGCCCCGGTAACCACTACCGTCGAAGGGACGACGAGACGTACGGCGCCGTGCGTCTCACCCCGTAACGCGCCCGTCGAGGTGGCATGTGAAGGCGATCCGTCGGTTCACCGTCCGTCCCGTTCTCCCCGAACCCCTCCGGCCGCTGAGCGAGCTGGCGCACAATCTGCGCTGGTCATGGCATGCGGAGACGCGCGATCTGTTCCAGTCCGTCGACCCGGAGGCATGGGCCGCCGCCGGGTGCGACCCGGTGCGGCTGCTGGGCCGGGTGCGGCCCGCGAGGCTCGCCGAACTCGCCGGGGACCGGCGGTTCCGGCGGCGCCTGAACGCGGTCGCCGATGACCTGGACGACTATCTGACCGGTGACCGCTGGTACCAGGCACAGCCCGAGGGACTGCCCTCCGCGGTGGCTTATTTCTCCCCGGAGTTCGGCATCACGGCCGCCCTGCCGCAGTATTCCGGGGGGCTCGGCATCCTCGCGGGCGACCATCTGAAGGCGGCCAGCGATCTCGGCGTGCCCCTCGTCGGGGTCGGGCTGCTCTACCGGCACGGCTATTTCCGGCAGACCCTGTCCCGCGACGGCTGGCAGCAGGAGCACTACCCGGTGCTCGACCCCAACGAGCTGCCCCTCACCCAGGTGGCGGAATCCGACGGAACGCCCGTCCGGGTCTGCCTCGCGCTGCCCGGCGGCCGGGTCCTGACCGCGCGGATCTGGCTGGCGCAGGTCGGCCGGGTGCCGCTGCTGCTGCTCGACTCGGACGTGGAGGAGAACGACCCCGGCGCCCGCTCCGTCACCGACCGGCTCTACGGCGGCGGCAGCGAGCACCGGCTGCTCCAGGAGATGCTGCTCGGCATAGGAGGTGTCCGGGCGGTGCGCGCGTACTGCCGGCTCACCGGGCACCCCGAGCCGGAGGTGTTCCACACCAACGAGGGGCACGCGGGCTTCCTCGGCCTGGAGCGGATCGCCGAACTGTGCGCGCGGGGGCTGGACTTCGACGCCGCGCTCGAATCGGTGCGCGGCGGCACGGTGTTCACCACCCACACCCCCGTCCCGGCCGGCATCGACCGCTTCGAACGCGACCTGATCGCCCGGCACTTCGGCCCGGACGCCGAGCTGCCCGGCATCGAGACGTCCCGCGTCCTCGGGCTCGGCATGGAGACCTATCCGGGCGGCGAGCCGAACCTGTTCAACATGGCCGTGATGGGGCTCAGGCTGGCCCAGCGCGCCAATGGGGTCTCGCTGCTGCACGGACAGGTCAGCCGGGAGATGTTCGCCGGGCTGTGGCCGGGCTTCGACGCCGGGGAGGTGCCGATCACCTCCGTGACCAACGGGGTGCACGCCCCCACCTGGGTGGCCCCGGAGGTGCTGCGGCTCGGCGCCCGGAAGATCGGCGCCCAGCGCGCGGAGGACGCGCTCGCCGTCGGCGGCTCCGAGCGCTGGGACTCGGTGGCGGACATCCCGGACCAGGACATCTGGGAGCTGCGCCGCACCCTGCGCGAACAGCTGGTGCTGGAGGTGCGCGAGCGGCTCGGTGCGTCCTGGCGTCAACGAGGGGCCGCCGGCGCCGAGTTGGGCTGGATCGACGGGGTGCTCGACCCGGACGTCCTCACCATCGGGTTCGCGCGGCGCGTGCCGTCGTACAAGCGGCTGACGCTGATGCTGCGCGACCGGGACCGGCTGCGGGAGCTGCTGCTGCACCCCGAGCGGCCGGTGCAGATCGTGGTGGCGGGCAAGGCGCATCCGGCCGACGACAGCGGCAAGCGGCTGGTGCAGGAGCTGGTCCGGTTCGCGGACGACCTCCGGGTGCGGCACCGGATCGTCTTCCTGCCCGACTACGGCATGGCGATGGCGCAGAAGCTCTACCCCGGCTGCGACGTGTGGCTGAACAACCCGCTGCGCCCGCTGGAGGCGTGCGGCACCTCCGGGATGAAGGCGGCGCTGAACGGCTGCCTCAACCTCTCGGTGCGGGACGGCTGGTGGGACGAGTGGTTCCGGCCGGACTTCGGCTGGGCCATCCCGACCGCCGACGGCACCGGCACGGACGCCGAGCGGCGCGACGACATCGAGGCGGCGGCGCTGTACGAGCTGCTGGAGCAGCGGATCGCGCCGCGCTTCTACGAACGCGGCCGGGGCGGGCTGCCCGACCGCTGGATCCAGATGGTCCGCCAGACCCTCACCCTGCTCGGACCCAAGGTGCTGGCGGGCCGCATGGTCCGCGAGTACGTCGAACGGCTCTACGCCCCGGCCGCCCGCTCCCACCGCGCGCTGACCCCGGACACCGCGCGGGAACTGGCCGGGTGGAAGGCGCGGGTGCGGGACGGCTGGCACGGGGTGAGCGTCGACCACGTGGAGACGACCGAGACGACGGCCACGGCGGAACTGGGGGCGACGATCGGGCTGCGGGTGCGCGTCGGGCTCGGCGCGCTCACCCCTGACGACGTCGAGGTGCAGGCGGTCTCCGGACGGGTCGACGCCCAGGACCGCATCACCGACACCACCGTCGTCCCCCTCAAGCCGGCCGGCACCCCCGACCTGGAGGGCCGCCGCCTCTACGAGGGCAACCTCTCCCTCGACCGCACCGGCCCCTACGGCTGCACGGTCCGGATCCTCCCCACCCACCGCCTCCTCGCCTCCCCGGCCGACCTGGGCCTGGTCACCCTGCCGACGGAGGACACGGGGGAGGGAGCGGGGGTGCTGCTGCGCTGAGCGCGGGCCTTGTGCCGCCGAGCGCGCCCTCCGTAGCTTGGGCGGCATGGGACTCTTCGACAGATTGACCGGTACCCGGCATCCACCGGCGGGCATTTCACCCGCTTCGCGGGAGGAGTTACGGAGATCCCTGCTCGGTCTCAACCGGCCCGATGTTCCGTACGTGGTCCGGTACAGCGCCGGGGAGCGGTGCGACCTCGTGGCCGAGTGGCGGCTGACGGAGCCGGCCCGGCGGCAGTTCTTCGCGCAGTCCCACGTCGGTCACGCCGTTCGGATCCGGATGCGGCTCGTTCAGGAAGACCATGTGCTGCGGGCGCTCGAGGAGCAGTGGGAGGTCACCCGGCTCGGCTCTCCCACGGGGCTCCCGCTGTCGAAGCGGTACACCCGCGGTCCCAGCCGGACGGTCAGCCGGCGCTGGACCGTCGGTCGTGGGGAGAACGGCCGTCTCGCGGTGACGGAGACCTTCCGTTTCGACAGCGCGCGGCTGCGGGAGCCACTGCGGGAGGCCGTCCTCGCGTCCGGCTGGACCTGGCGCGGTGTGGTCTTCGGCAAGCTGTGAGGGCGGCCCCGGTCCGGTGCCCGCGGACGGTCACCGCGCTCACCTGAAGAAGGTCAGTCGGGTTCCAGCCCGGCGCACAGCTTCCTCAGGACCGTTCCGCAGCGGCGGGCGTACGCGTGCTGGAAGCCGCGGGTCGCCGGGCCGGCGGCCTTGGCGTACCACTTGGCCGGTTTGCTGAAGGCGGCGACGGTGAGCCAGACCGTGCCGTCGCCGGTGCGGTCCACCAGGAAGGCCTCCTCGCCGCATTCGGGGTGGCTCTCCAGGGTGCCGTAGGCCCAGCCCGCGCGGCGGGGTTCCTCGGCGGTCCATATGATCCGGCAGGGCGCCCTGACCAGGCCCGCAAGCGTGACCGTGACGTCCACGCCGGGGGCGGCGCGCTCGGCGGTGGCGTCTATGCCCACGCCGAGCGCGCGGTGCATCTCCCAGGTGAGGACCGCCTCGGCGGCCCGCCTGAAGACCTCCTCGCCCTCGCCGAGGCGGGCGCGCACCAGCAGGGGGCGGAAGCCGGGCGGGCAGAAGGTCAGGTCGTCGTGGGTCGCTCCGACCGGTTCGTACGTGAAGGGTGCCGAGGACATGGGGCCCAAGAGTAGGGCGGCACCCGGAGGAGATCCGCTCCGGGTGCCGCCCTCTTCACAACCCTGCCCGCGTCACCGCCGTACGGGGGTCAGTTGACGTTGACCGCCGACCAGGCCGCGGCCACCGCCTTGTACTCGGCGCTGGAGGAGCCGTACAGGGCGGACGCCGCGGACAGCGTGCCCGCGCGGGCCGACTTGTAGTTGGTGGTCGACGTGAAGTACGTCGTCAGCGCCTTGTACCAGATCTGAAGCGCCTTGTCCCGGCCGATGCCGGTGACTGTGGAGCCGTTGTACGTCGGGGAGTTGTACGACACCCCGTTGATCGTCTTCGCGCCGCTGCCCTCGGACAGCAGGTAGAAGAAGTGGTTGGCGACGCCGGACGAGTAGTGGACGTCCAGGTTGCCGACGGAGGAGGACCAGTAGTCCGCCGAGCCGCCGTCCTTGCTGGGCTTGTCCATGTAGCGCAGCGGGGTGCCGTCGCCGTTGATGTCGATCTTCTCGCCGATGAGGTAGTCGCCCTTGTCGGACGCGTTGTTCGCGAAGAACTCCACACCGGTGCCGAAGATGTCCGAGGTGGCCTCGTTCAGACCGCCGGACTCGCCGCTGTAGTTCAGGCCCGCGGTGTTGGAGGTGACACCGTGGCTCATCTCGTGGCCGGCCACGTCCAGCGCGGTGAGCGGGTGGTTGTTGCCCGAGCCGTCGCCGTACGTCATGCAGAAGCAGCTGTCGTCCCAGAACGCGTTCACGTACTGGCTGCCGTAGTGCACGCGGGAGTACGCGCCGACACCGTTGTTCTTGATGCCGCTGCGCCCGAACGTGCTCTTGTAGAAGTCCCAGGTCTCCTGCGCGCCGTAGGCGGCGTCCGCGGCGGCCGTCTGGTCCGTCGTGGAGCTGGAGGCCGTGCCGGTGCCCCAGACGTTGTCCGCGTCGGTGAACAGCGTGCCCTTGCCGGACGTCTTGTGCGCCAGGTTGTAGGTGCTGTGGCCGCCGCGGCTGGCGTCGGTGAGCTGGTACGACGAGCCGGACTGGGTGGTGGTCAGGCTCACGGAGCCCGAGTACAGGGTCTTGCCGGTGCCGGTCGCGTTCTCGATGCCCTGGTACTCGAACAGCTTCTTGCCGGTGGCGGCGTCGGTGATGACGTGCAGCTGGTTCGGGGTGCCGTCGTCCTGGAGGCCGCCGACGATCGTCTCGTAGGCGAGGACGGGGGTGCCGGAGCCGGCCCAGATCACCTTGCGGGCGCCGTCCGCGGTGGACTTGGCCGAGCCGAGGGACTTGGCGGCGGACACGGCCTGCTTCTCGGCCTTGGCCGGGGTGAGCTTCGGCGTGAGCGAGGCGACCTTGATGGTGGCCTTGGTCGCCTTGGTGACGCCCTCGGTCTTGCCGGACTTGGCGGTGTGCACGACCAGGTCGCCGCCGAGGACCGGCAGGCCCGCGTAGGTGCGCTCGTAGCGGGTGTGGACCGTGCCGTCGACGTCCTTGACGACGTCCTTGACGACCAGCTTCTCCTTGGCGCCGAGGCCTATCTCCTGAGCCGTCTCGGGCGCGTCGGCCTGCGCCTGCTTGATCAGCGAGGTGTGGGCGGCGGCGGAGAGCGCGGCGGGCGCGGCGGCCAGCGGCTTGGCGGCGGCCGGGGTCTGGGCGGCCGAGGCGCTGGTGGCCAGGGAGGCGGAGACGAGGGCTCCGGCGGCGACGGCGGTGGCGATGGCCAGGGTGGTGCGCTTATGACGCGCGGAGAGGGGGCTCACGCAAGCTCCTTCGTGGGGGAGGCCGGTCAGCGTGGGGTTACTGGCCGGGTATTTCGCTGTGAAGCTGCTGTGCTGCTTGCGGCGTGGAGAGAGAGTGACATCAAGGGCGCGTACATGTCAGGACCCCGAAGTGATGTTGGCTGAAAACTGATTGGCCGGGAAATGTTGCAGTGGTGTGAACAAGTGGCGCTCAAGGGGGTGGCGTGCCTCAACAACCTTGATTTCTCGGGCCGTTGAGATGCGGTTTACGGGAACGCCGTATTCCGGCCGCCCCGTGCGGGCACGACGTACGTGGCCTGATTTCCACCACCCGAACCCACCGCTCATTGGCCGATTCAGTCATCCGGCCGGGACGGCAGGGGTCAGCCGAGGATGCCCCGGTCGTAGGCCGCCGCCACCGCGGCCGCCCGGTCCTTGACGCCCAACTTGGTGTAGAGGTGGGTCAGATGGGTCTTGACCGTGGCCTCGCTGATGAAGAGTTCGCGGGCGATCTCACGGTTGGAGGTGCCCTTGGCGACCAGGGCGAGGACCTCGCGTTCGCGCGCGGAGAGGGGCTCGTTGCCGGGAGCGGGGGAGCGCACGGCCCGCACGAGGCGGGAGGCGACGGCCGGGGAGAGGACGGTACGGCCCTCGGCGGCGGCGCGCACGGCGGTGAACAGCTCGTCGCGCGGGGCGTCCTTGAGGAGGTACCCGGTGGCACCGGCCTCGATCGCGGGAAGCGTGTCGGAGTCGGTGTCGTACGTGGTGAGCACCAGCACCTTGGCGCGGGCGCCGCGCCGGGTCAGCTCGCGGATCGCGGCGACGCCCGAGCCGCCCGGCATGCGCAGGTCCATCAGGATCACGTCGGGGTCCAGCTCGGCCGCCCGCGCGACCCCCTCCGGACCGCTCGCGGCCTCGCCGAGCACCCGGAAGCCGGACGCGGACTCGAACATGCCGCGCAGACCGTCCCGGACGACCGGGTGGTCGTCGACGATCAGCAGCGTGATGAGGGGCTCAGTGGTCATCGCGGACCAACGGTACGCGAGCCGACACCGCGGTGCCCTGCCCCGGCTCCGACTCCACCGCGAGGGAGCCCGCGATCCGCTCGGCGCGCGCCCGCATCCCGGCAAGGCCGAAACCCCCGGCGCGGGTGCGGGCGGGGACGGCGGCCGGGTCGAAGCCGGTGCCGTCGTCGCGGATGTCCAGGATCACCTCGTCCCCGAGGAACGTCAGCGTGACGCCGAGACGGCCCGCGCGGGCGTGCCGGGCCGCGTTGGACAGCGCCTCCTGGGCGATCCGCAGCAGCGTCGCCGAGACCTCCTCGTGCAGCGTCTCGGCGGTGCCGGTGACGGCGAACTCGGCCCGCACACCGGTGCGTTCGCCCCAGTCGGCGACGGTCTTCTTCAGCGCCTCCGGCAGCCCGGCGGCGGCCAGTTCGACGGGGGCGAGGTTGTGCACCGAGCGGCGGGCCTCGCCGAGGCTGTGCCGGGCGAGCGAGGAGGCGCGCTCCAGATGGGTGCGGGCGGTCGCCAGGTCCCTCGCCCCCGCCACCACCTGGAGCTGGGCGATGATCCCGGTCAGGCCCTGCGCGATCGTGTCGTGGATCTCCGCGGCGAGCCTGCGCCGCTCGTCGGCGACGCCCGCCTCCCGCGCCTGCACCAGCAACTGGGCGTGCAGGGCCGCGTTCTCGTCCAGCGCCTGCTGCAACGCCGCGTTGGTGCGCTCCAGTTCGCCGATGGTGTCCGCCTGCGCCTCGATGCGCCGCTGCTCCTGGTCGGCGAACCGGAACAGCAGGCCGACCAGGCCGATGTTGGTGCAGAAGACCGCGGTGAAGATCAGCCACATCATCGGCCCGTGCGGCGGCATCCCGCCGACCTCGCTGCCCGCCATGGTCACCGCGGTCAGGAACAGCCCGAGCGGCGCCAGCCGGCGCGGCAGCTGAAGGCCCGAGCTGTAGTAGCCGACCGCCGCGTAGATCCCGAAGAAGGGGTTGAGCCAGGTCAGCGCGAACGCCAGCCCCCAGCGCACGAAGTACAGGCACGCGGTGACACGGTTCGGCCCCGGTGTGTCCGGAGTCACCCGCCGCCACGCCAGCTGGAGCAGCACGGCGGCGGTCGCCAGGGCACCGGCCGCCGCCATCTCGCCCCCCGACATGCCGATCACACGGGCCGAGGCGGCCGACGTCACCAGCCCCACGGCGAGCATCACATAGGGGCCCCAGCGGTCGAAGGAGGCCCTGCGCTGCCAGCCGGTCGCGTGCGTCATGCGGCCAGTGTCCGGCACGGCCGTACTCACTCCCAGCGGAACCAGCGCGCCGCGCCCGCCGTGAGCAGCACCGCCCACAGCGCGAGCACACCCAGGTGCGCCCAGCCGGGCCAGTGGCCCGCGGCCGCCTGGTTCAGGGCCTCGGCCGCCGCCCCGAAGGGGGTGCACCCCACGATCCGGGCCAGCGTGTGCGGCATGCTCTGCACCGGCAGCCACACCCCCGCGCAGAACATCATCGGGAAGAACACCGCCGATCCGACCGCCCCCGCGATCTTCGTGGTCCGCGACAGCGCCGACAGCAGGGAGCCGAGGGCGAGCGAGGCCGCCGCCGTGAGCAGCAGCGCCAGCAGATAGCCGCCCGGCTGCGCGGGCAGTCGTACGCCGAACACCAGGCGGCCGGTCAGCAGCGCGAACAGCGCCGAGGCCAGCGCCACCCCGCCCTGCACCGTCATCTGCGCGGTCAGCAGCGCCACCGGCCGCACCGGGGTGGCCGACATCCGGCGCAGGATGCCCCGCTCCCGGTAGCCGGTGAGCACCTGCGGCAGCGACTGCGCCCCGCACAGCAGCAGCGCGATCAGCACGGCCACCGGCACATAGGCGTCGATGGGCCGCAGCCCGCCCATCGAGGCGTCGGCCTTCCGGAACGCGGGGAGCGAGCCGAGGATCGCCAGCAGCAGCGTGGGGAACAGGAACATCCAGAAGACGGCGGCCGGTTCGCGCCAAAAGAGCCGGAACTCGGTTTGCAGGACGGCGGTGTTCATGCCGTGGCCTCCTTGGTCAGGTCGAGGAACGCGTCGTCCAGGGTGGCGTCCACGACGCGAAGCTGATGGGCGGTGACGCGGTGCCGGGCGAGCAGGGTGAGGACCGCGTCGACGGTCGCGTCGGTGCCGGACAGGACGAGCCGGCCGTTCTGGTGCGCGATGGAGGCGAGCGCGGGCAGCGCGGCCAGCTCACGCTCGTCCAGCGGCGCCGACGGGGTGAAGCTGATGACGGTCGCGCCCGCCGAGCGGTGGATCAGTCCGGCCGGGGTGTCCAGGGCGGCCACCCGCCCCTTGTCGATCACCGCGACCCGGTCGCACAGCCGCTGCGCCTCCTCCATGAAATGGGTGACGAGCAGCACGGTGACCCCGCTCGCGCGGACGTCCTCGATCAGCTGCCAGGTGTCCCGGCGGGCCCGCGGGTCCAGGCCGGTGGTCAGCTCGTCCAGGACCACGATCCGGGGGCCGCCGATCAGCGCCAGCGCGATGAACAGCCGCTGCTGCTGTCCGCCGGACAGCTTCCCGAACCGGGTGCCGAGCTTGTCGGTGAGCCCCAGCCGCTCGGCCAGCGGCCGCCAGTCGGCGGGCCGCGGATAGAAGGCGGCGTACAGCTCCAGCGCCTCCCGCACAGTCAACTTGGCCTGGATCTCGCTCTGTTGCAGCTGGGCGCCGAGGAGCCCGGCGACCTGCGCGTGCTCGGCGACCGGATCGAGCCCGGCGACCCGGACCCGGCCGCCGTCGGGGACCCGCAGGCCCTCGACGCACTCGACGGTGGTGGTCTTGCCGGCGCCGTTCGGGCCGAGGATCCCGAAGATCTCGCCCTCCTCGACGGCGAAGGAGACGCCGTCCACGACGGTCCGGCCGCCGTACGACTTGCGCAGATCGGTGACTTCGATGACGGATGGCATGCACCGAGAATCCCGTCCGGCGACGGCCCGGCACATCGGCCGGCCCGCCCGATGTCGCATCAGCCGATCGGTTGATGCCGGACTACGACCCGGCGGGCGCCCAGGAAGCGTAGGACCAGCGGCGGAGCGGGGGCCGGTCAAAACTCGGTGGGCGATCCGGGTGCCACTCCGTACGCTCGTTCGCGATGCCCACGACACGTGAAACCGCCCAGGACAGATCCGCCGTGCGCAGCCTGCTGCGGCTGTGGCCGTATGTACGGCCGGTGCGGGCGCGGCTGCTCACCGCGGCCCTCGTCGCGATCGTCGCCTCCTGCACGGGCCTGGTGATCCCGCTGGTCCTCAAGTGGATGGTGGACGGCCCCGTCGCCGGCCGGGACCCGGCGGGGGTCTGGCTCGGCGCGCTGTACCTGCTGCTGCTCGGGATCGCCGAGGCGGTGCTGTTCGGCATCCGGCGCTGGCTCGTGGCCCGGCCGCTGTCGCACGTCGAGGCGCGGATGCGGGCCGATCTGTACCGGCATCTCCAGCGGCTGCCGGTCGCCTTCCACGACCGGTGGGCATCCGGTCAGCTGCTGTCGCGGGGCACCACCGATCTGATGCTGCTGCGCATGTTCCTCGCCTTCCCGCTGACGTTCCTGCTGGTCAACGGCGTCACGATCCTGGTCGGCGTGGCCATCATGCTGGCCCAGGACTGGCTGCTCGGGCTGGTCGTGCTGGTGCCCGCGGTGCCGGTGCTGTGGACGTGCGTGGTCTTCGAGGGGCGGTACGCGCGGGCGGCGCGGCGGGCCCAGGACCAGGTGGGGGACCTGACCACGCTGGTCGAGGAGAGCGTGCTCGGCATCCGTGTCGTCAAGGGGTTCGGCCGGCACCGCAGCCAGGCGCGGGCGTTCGCCACCCTCTGCGCCGAACTGCGGGGGACCGAGCTGCACAAGGCGCGGCTGCTGGCGGTCATCTGGGGCGTCATCGTCACCCTGCCGGAGGCGGCGATCGGGGCGGCGCTGGTGCTGGGCGCGGTCCAGGTCGCGGACGGGAACCTGTCGGCGGGCACGCTGGTGGCCTTCCTCAGCACGGCCCTCGCGCTGCGCTGGCCCGTGGAGTCGATCGGGTTCCTGCTGGCGATGAGCCAGGAGGCGGCCACCGCCACGGAACGGTACTTCGAGGCGATGGACGAGGCCCCGGAGGGCGAACCGGCCGGGCGTGGGGACGCTCACCGGCGCTCGCCGGGTGCCGCCGCGCCCACCCTCCCCCACGCTCGGCTTCGCTCGCGCGGGGGGACCCCCATCGCCCCAGCGGCACGACTGCCCGCGGCCGAACCGACTGCCGGACTCCGGTTCGAGGACGTCCAGTTCAGGTATCCCGACGCCGCCCCCGGCTCCCCGCCCCTCCTCCACCACATCGACCTGCACATCCGCCCCGGCGAGTCCATGGCCCTCGTCGGCGCCACCGGCAGCGGCAAGACCACGCTCACCGCCCTCGTCCCCCGTCTCCACGAGGTCACCTCGGGCCGGATCACCCTCGACGGCGTGGACATCACCGCCATGCCCCGCGAGGAGCTGCGCGCGAAGGTCGCCGTGGCCTTCGAGGAACCCACCCTCTTCTCCGCCACCGTCGGGGAGAACGTCCTCATGGGCGCCCCGGACGGCACCGGCAGGGACGAGCTCGACCGCGCCCTCGCCATCGCGCAGGCCGAGTTCGCGCACGCGCTGCCCCAGGGCACCGGCACCCGCGTCGGCGAGCAGGGCCTCAGCCTCTCCGGCGGCCAGCGGCAACGGCTCGCGCTGGCACGGGCCGTCGTCGGCCGCCCCCGGTTCCTGGTCCTCGACGACCCGCTGTCCGCGCTGGACGTGCACACCGAGGCCGCCGTGGAGGCCGCGCTGCGCCGGGTGCTCGCGGACACCACCGCGCTGATCGTCGCGCACCGCCCCTCCACCGTGCTGCTCGCCGACCGGGTGGCGCTGCTCTCCGGCGGCCGGATCGCGGCCGTGGGCACCCACCAGGAGCTGCTGCGCGGCAACGCCGAATACGCGCACCTCATGTCCGGCGAGGAGGACCACCGTTGACCGCCACCAGCCCCGAGAACCCCTTCGACCGGGACGTGCTGCCCTCCCCGCCCGGCGCCACCGCCGCCCTGCTGCGCTCGCTGCTCGCGCCGATGAAGGGCCGCGCCGCCCTGGCCGCCGCCCTGGTGCTGCTCCAGCAGGCGGCCGTGCAGGTGGGCCCGCTGCTGGTGGCGTACGCCATCGACCGCGCCGTACCGGCGTTCCGGGACCACCGGTACGGTCCGCTGATCGCGGTGGGCGCCGGCTATCTGCTGTGCGCGCTGCTCTCCGGCGGCCTCCAGGTCGCGTTCGTACGGCAGTCCGCGCGGGTCAGCCAGGACGTCCTGCTCGACCTGCGCGGGCGGATCTTCCGGCACGCGCAGGCGCTCAGCATCGACTTCCACGAGCGGTACACCTCCGGGCGGCTGATCTCCCGCTCCACCACCGACGTCGAGTCGCTGCGGGAGCTGATGGAGGACGGCCTTGAGGAGCTGGTGACGGTCGTCCTGTCCTTCGTCTACATCTCGGCGATGCTGCTGTGGCTGGACCTCGGGCTCGGCGCGGTCGCGGTGGCGTCCTTCGTCCCGCTGTACTACCTCATCCGGCTCTACCAGCGGCGCGCGGGACGGGTGTTCCGGTCCCGGTCCACGGCGATCGCGGCGGTGATCGTGAAGTTCGTGGAGACCATGAACGGCATCCGCCCGGTGCGCGCCTTCCGCCGGGAGGCGGCCAACGACGCCGCGTTCGCCGAGCTGAACCGCGCCCACGAGCGGACCAACGGGGACTCGATGCTGGAGATGGCCCGCTATGTGGTGGGCTCCCGGCTGGTCGCCAACACGGCGGTCGCGGGCATCGTGCTCTGGGGCGCCTACCGGGTGGCGTCCGGCTCGCTGGAGCTGGGCGTGCTGGCGGCGGCGGTGCTCTACCTGCGCCGCCTGTACGACCCGATCGACCGGCTCGGGATGTTCCTGAACTCCTACCAGTCGGCCGCCGCCTCCCTGGACAAGATCGCGGGCCTGCTCGCCCAGACGCCGTCCGTGCCCGAGCCGGTCACCCCGGCCGAACTCCCGCCCGCCCGCAGCGAGTTCCCCGGCCGCGAGGTGCGGTTCGAGGGGGTCGCGTTCGCCTATCGCACCGGCGGCGAGGTGCTGCCCCGCTTCGACCTGACCCTGCCGGCCGGGCAGACGGTGGCGGTGGTCGGCTCCACCGGCGCCGGCAAGTCCACGCTCGCCAAGCTGCTCGCCCGCTTCTACGACCCCACGCGGGGCCGGGTCCTGCTCGACGGGGTGGACCTGCGCGACCTGCCCACGGCCGAGCTGCGGCGCGGGGTGGTGATGGTGACCCAGGAGGCGTTCCTGTTCTCCGGGACCGTCGCGGACAACATCGCGATCGGCCGCCCGGACGCCTCCAGGGCGGAGATCGAGCGGGCCGCGAAGGTGATCGGCGCCCACGAGTTCATCAGCGCGCTGCCCGACGGCTACGACACCGACGTGCGCAAGCGCGGCGGCCGTATCTCCGCGGGCCAGCGCCAACTCGTCGCCTTCGCCCGCGCGTTGCTCGCCGACCCGGCCGTCCTCATCCTGGACGAGGCCACCAGCTCCCTGGACATCCCCGGCGAACGGGCCGTCCAGCGCGCCATGTCCACCGTGCTGCGCGGCCGTACCGCCGTGGTCATCGCCCACCGCCTGTCCACCGTGGAGATCGCCGACCGCGTCCTGGTGATGGCCGGCGGCCGCGTCGTCGAGGACGGCCGGCCCGCCGAACTCATCGCGGGCACCGGCAGCTTCGCCGACCTGCACCAGGCGTGGCAGGACAGCCTGGCCTGACCGGGAGACTCCGTGATCCGACCGACCGCCACCCCCCTGGACACACCCCGCCTGCGCCTCGAACCCCTGCGCGTCGCGCACGCGGCGGAGGCGGTACGCGTCTTCGACGACGTACGACTGCACACCTGGACCGGCGGCGCACCCGCCACCCTGGCCGAACTGGAGGCCCGGTACCGGCGCCAGTCGGCCGGGCACTCCCCGGACGGCTCGCAGGGCTGGCTGAACTGGATGCTGCGCAGGCTCGCGGACGGGCGGCTCGTCGGCACCGTGCAGGCCACCCTCTCGGCATCGGACGGAGGCCACACCGAGGCCGGACTCGCCTGGGTGATCGGCGTCGGCCACCAGGGCGAGGGCTACGGACGGGAGGGCGCGCTCGCCATGGCCGCGTGGCTGCGCGCCCGCAGGGTGGACCGGCTGACCGCGCACATCCACCCCGGACACGAGGCGTCCCAGGGCATCGCGCGGGCGCTCGGCCTGCGGCCGACGGGCCGGGGCATCGGCGGCGAGGTGCTCTGGACTACGGCACCCCCAGCTCGAACAGCGCGTACCCCGCGTACGAACCCGAGGCCACGGCCGCGAAGGTGAGCACGGTGCACAGCATCGGCAGCGACAGCCGGCGCAGCGCGGTGGCGAGCGGCAGGAAGAGGGGGAAGCAGGGGAGCAGGTAGCGCGAGACGTTGGCGAAGATCTGCTGGCTGCCGAGGACCAGGGCCAGGGTGAGGACGGTGTACACGACCAGCACCGCCGGCGGGCGCAGCCGGATCAGCAGCGGGAGCAGCGTGAAGGCCAGCAGCACCACGCCGACGCCGATCATGTCCGCGTAGGGGTAGGCGAACAGGTAGTCGCCGAACCGGCCCACCGGCACCGAGCGCAGCACGTCCAGGGTCTGGCTGCCGTAGTCGAAGCGGTGCGCCCACGCCCCCGACTGGAGCTTGAAGTAGCCGCCGAGGTCGCCCATCCGGTCGCCGACCCAGAGCAGATAGCCGAGCAGCCCGAGCGGGGCCAGCGCCAGCGCGGCCAGCGGGCGCGCCACTCCGTCCTCGCCCCGGCGCACCGCCAGCAGCGCGGCCACCGCGAGCGCGGCGATCAGGGCCCCGGCCGTGGGCCGGTTGAGGCCGGCCGCGAAGGTGAGCACCCCGGCGGTGAGCCAGCGGCGGGTCAGCACGGCGTGGCAGGCCCAGACGGCCAGGGCCACGTAGAGGGAGTCCGAGTAGACCGCCCACTCCACGCCCGAGCCCGGCCACACCGCCCACAGCCCGGCCGCGGCGAGCCCCGCGCGGCGCCCGCCGAAGCGTTCCGCCACCGCGTGGACGCCGAGCGCGGCCGCGAAGGACGCGAGGATCGACACCAGCAGCCCGGCGCCGTACGAGCCGAGGCCGGTCACCGCGGAGGTCATCCGGATCAGCGCCGGGTACAGCGGGAAGAACGCCGCCGAGTTGCCCTCCAGCGTGATCATCCCGGTGGCGCCCGGCACGGGGACGAGCTTGGGGTCGTAGCCGTGCAGCGCGATCTGCTGGTACCACCAGCCGTCCCAGGTGGCCAGCACGTCCCAGGCGTGCGCCCCGCCGCCGAAGCGGGGGTCCTTGCCGCGGTAGTCACCGGCGGCGGACAGCAGGTACATGAAGGAGAGGAACCCGGCCAGCTTCAGCGCGCCGAACACACCGAGGACCGGGCCGTGCCGGCGGGCGGCGGCGCGCAACCGGGAGCCGGGCGCGAGGGCCGGGGCGAGGGGCCGCGGCAGGGTCGCGGTCACGCTGCCGGGCGGGGACGGCGGGCGCGCGGACCCGAGGCGGCCAGGGTGCGCCGCATCCGGGCGATGCCGCGCAGGTCGGCCAGCGCGGTGGCCAGGATGTCGACGCTGCTGTCCGGGTCGTCCACCCAGTCCACCGGCACCTCGTGGATCCTGAGCCCGGCCCGCTCGGCGAGCACCAGCAACTCGGTGTCGAAGAACCACTCCTCGTCCCGCACCAGCGGCAGCAGCCGCTCGGCGGCCTCGCGGCGCACCGCCTTGAACCCGCACTGCGCGTCCGAGAAGCCGACGGCGAGCGCCCAGTGCAGCAGCACGTTGTAACACCGCGAGATCACCTCGCGCCTGGGCCCGCGCACCACCCGCGCGCCGGACGCCAGCCGGGTGCCGATGGCCAGGTCGGAGTGGCCGGAGATGAGCGGCGCGACGAGCGGCAGCAGCGCCGCGAGCCCCGTGGACAGGTCGACGTCCAGATACGCCAGCACCGGCGCCCGCGAACCCGACCAGGCCGCCCGCAGCGCCCGCCCGCGGCCCTTCACCGGCAGCCGGAGCGAGGTCACCTCGGCCAGATCCAGGGCGAGTCGGGCCGCGATGCGCTCGGTGCCGTCGGTGCTCGCGTTGTCGGCGATCGTGATCCGGAAGGGGTAGGGGAAGGTGTCCCGCAGATGCGCGTGCAGCCGCCGGACGTTCGGCTCCAGGTCCTTCTCCTCGTTGAACACCGGGACGACCAGGTCGAGTACGGGCTCGTCGTGGTGGGTGGGCAGCGGGGCGCGGCGGGGCGCCGGGGCCTGGGCCGGCGCGGAGTACCGGCCCGGTCGGATGCTGAGCAAAGGGGATCCCCCGTTCGGTGTCACCTGGCGGTGGTCGTGGTGGTCGTGGGCGGCGGCGGGTACGACGTGGTCGGCGCCGTACTGGGAGCGCCGGGCGGTACCGAACTCGACGACGGGTCCGGGGCCGACGTGGGCGGAGCAGTCGGCGTGGTGCTCGGCGCGGCCGACGGCGAGGGCGCCGGACTGGTCGTGGGCCGGGGCCCCGGCGCGCCGGGCCGCACCTCGGTGGGCCCGTGCGGCCACAGGAACAGCCCGAGGCCGAGCCCCGCGACCACCGCCGCGGAACCGGCGGCCCGGCAGACCGCCCGCACCCGGCGCCGGGTGCGCACGCGGGCGCGCAGCCGCTCCCGGTGCCGCGCCTCGAACGGGGCCGGCTCCAGCGTCCCGTGCATCAGCCGCGCCAGCCCCTGCTCGAATCCGTCGGGCCCGCCGGCCCCGCCGGGCCCCTCGACCCCACCGGTTCCGTCGGCCCCCTCGGCCTCGCCGGTCGCGTCCCTGTGATTACCGAGCTTCATCACTCACCCCACCGGCTCGATGACGTCCGACAGCAGTTGCCGCAGCCGGGCCACCCCGCGCGCGGCATGGGAGCGTGCGGTGCCGACCGGGCAGCCGAGCGTCTCGGCGACCTGCCGGTCGGGCATGTCCTGGTAGTAGCGCAGCACCACGGCGGCCCGCTGCCGCGGCGTCAGCTGTGCGAGCGCCGCCTCCAGCCGGGAACGCTCGGCCACGGTCGCCGACAGATCGCCGGCCGCCGCCACCTCGGGCAGCTGCTCCACGGGCCGCTCGCCCCACCAGCGCCGCCGCGCCGAACGGGCCGCCGCCCGCGCCAGCACGGTGCGCACATACGCCTCCGGCGCCTCGCCGGCCACCCTCGGCCAGGCGAACCACAGCTTGACCAGGGACTCCTGCAACAGGTCCTCGGCCCGATGCCGATCGCCCCCGGTGAGCAGACGGGCCAGATGGCACAGGACCGACCAGCGGGCCGCCACGAACGCGTCGTACTCACCGGCCCGAGCCTGCTCCATTCCCACGGGTCCTCGTCTCTCGCCGGCGCTTCTCACCAGAGGTAAGGCCCTGGACCCCCGCGCGCGCTGCACCGGACGTGCGTGATCCATGTCACGCACAGCCCGCGCACAGGCTCAGACGACCCGCAGCAGCAGCACCGCCCGCCCCGGCACCGTGAGTTCCGCGCCCGCCGGGTGCACCGTGCCGGGCGCCGCCGACTGGTCCTCGCGGGAGGTGTCCACCACCACCTCGTACCGCTCGGCCCACGGCGGACCCGGCAGCACGAAGCCGGCCGGGGTCTCGCCCGCGTGCAGCACCGCGAGGAAGCTGTCGTCCACCACCCGCGCGCCCCGCTCGTCGCGGCCCGGAATGTCCCGCCCGGACAGGTACATGCCCAGCGTGGCGGCGGGCGCGTACCAGTCGGCCTCGGTCATCTCCGCGCCCCGCGCCGTGAACCAGGCCAGGTCCCGCAGCCCGTCCGCGGTCTGCGCCCGCCCGGAGAAGAAGGCGCGGCGGCGCAGCACCGGATGCCGGTGGCGCAGCGCGATCAGCCGGGCGGCGAGGGCGAACAGGGCCCGCCAGCCCGGCTCCTCCAGCAGCGACCAGTCGAGCCAGCTCGTCGCGTTGTCCTGGCAGTACGCGTTGTTGTTGCCGCCCTGGGTGCGCCCCAGCTCGTCGCCTGCCACCAGCATGGGCACGCCGGTGGACAGCAGCAGCGTGGTCAGCAGATTGCGCAGCTGGCGGCGGCGCAGGGCGCGGACCCGCTCGTCCGCCGTCTCGCCCTCCGCGCCGCAGTTCCAGGACCGGTTGTCGTCGGTGCCGTCCCGGTTCTCCTCCCCGTTGGCCTCGTTGTGCTTGCGCTCGTACGACACCAGGTCGCGCAGCGTGAAACCGTCGTGCGCGGTGACGAAGTTGACGGAGGCGTACGGGCGGCGCCCGCCCCAGGCGTACAGGTCGCTGGAGCCGGAGAGCCGGTAGCCCATCTCGCGCACATCGGGCAGCGCGTGCCGCCAGAAGTCCCGCACGGTGTCCCGGTACCGGTCGTTCCACTCGGCCCACAGCGGCGGGAAGGCGCCCACCTGGTAGCCGCCCGAGCCGATGTCCCAGGGCTCGGCGATGAGTTTGACCCGGCGCAGCACCGGGTCCTGGGCGATCACCGCGAGGAAGGGGGAGAGCATGTCCACGTCGTGCATCGAGCGGGCGAGCGCCGCCGCCAGGTCGAAGCGGAAGCCGTCCACGCCCATCTCGGTCACCCAGTAGCGCAGCGAGTCGGTGATCAGCCGCAGCACCTGGGGCCGGACCACGTGCAGGGTGTTGCCGCAGCCGGTGTAGTCGGCGTAGCGGCGGGCGTCGTCCTGGAGCCGGTAGTAGGCGCGGTTGTCGATACCCTTCAGGGACAGCGTCGGCCCCAGCTCCCCGGCCTCCGCGGTGTGGTTGTAGACCACGTCGAGGATGACCTCGATGCCGGCCGCGTGCAGCGCGCGCACCATCCGCTTGAACTCGCCGACCTGCTGCCCGGCCGTACCGGTAGCGGCGTAGCCGGCGTGCGGGGCGAAGTAGCCGATGGAGTTGTAGCCCCAGTAGTCGGCCAGGCCCCGGCGCAGCAGGTGGTCCTCGTGCGCGAACTGGTGGACCGGCAGCAGCTCCACGGCCGTGACGCCCAGCTTCATGAGGTGCTCGATCGCGGCCGGGTGGGCGAGCCCCGCGTAGGTGCCGCGCAGGTGTCCGGGGATGCCGGGGTGCAGCTTGGTGAAGCCGCGGACGTGCAGCTCGTAGATGACCGAGTCGGCCCAGGGCGTCTTGGGGCGGCGGTCGTCGGACCAGTCGTCGTCATCGTGGACGACGACACCCTTGGGGACGTACGGCGCCGAGTCCCGGTCGTCGCGCACCGTGTCGGCGGCGTGCTGCTCCGGCCAGTCCCGCACATGGCCGTACACCTCGGCCGGCAGGGTGAACTCGCCGTCCACCGCGCGGGCGTACGGATCGAGGAGCAGCTTGGCGGGGTTCCAGCGGGCGCCGGTCCACGGGTCCCAGCGGCCGTCCACCCGGTAGCCGTACCGCTGTCCGGGCAGCACACCCGGCACGAAGCCGTGCCAGATCTCGTGCGTCAGCTCGGTCAGCGGCACCCGTGTCTCCCGGCCGTCCGCGTCGAACAGGCACAGCCGGACCGCTTGCGCCCCGGCCGCCCACAGCGCGAAGTTGGTGCCCTCCACCCCGTCCGGACCGACCCGGAACCGGGCCCCCAGCGGGGTCGGCGACCCCGGCCACACCGCCGGGGCGGGCACCGGGGCGCGCCGGGCGCCGTTCGTCGAGGGCACCACGGCCCGCCCTCCGGCCGGTGCCCGCTGCTCGGCTGCGCTCGTCACCTGTCGGCCCCTCTTCCAGTGGCTCGGCCGGGAGCGGCGCAGCCCCGCGCGCCGGGCCGCCGGGCGGCCCCGAAGGCACCCGGACGGACCCGGCGCGGCCCGGCGCTCCGGGCCGCCGGCGAACCCGGCCGCCCGGTGCGGCCGCGCCCCCCGGCTCCGGTGCGGGCGCGGCGGTCGGCTCCCTGACGTGTCGTCCTTCCCACAGTTCTGCCCACCGCATGGCTCGCACTCACGTTTCCCCGGAGCATGCCCGGTCGTTGAGCAGCGCGTGAGGCACGTACATGGGCGCGCACGGCGCGCGGGGGCCGCACTGGCGGCCGTACTGACATGGGCCGGACTGCTGGCCGGTTGCTCCGCGGGCGGCTCGGGCCCGCTGGGCCTGGGCGGCAGACCCGGCGGGACTTCGGCACCGAAGGACGCGATCCGGATCGCCCCGGACGACGGCAGCAGGGCGGTCCCGCAGAACCGGCGGCTGCGGGTGAGTGTGCCCGACGGCCGCCTGGAGAAGGTGAAGGTCGTCAGGGAACAGGACGCGCGGGCCACCCCGGTGCGCGGACACCTCAGCGCCGACGGGCTGACCTGGCGGCCGGACGACGACCGGCTGGCGCTCGCCGCCCGGTACACCGTGGACGCGGTGGCGCTGGACTCCGCCGGGCGCCGCTCGGCCCGGCACGCCTCCTTCACCACCTACGTCCCCGACAAGAGGTTCATCGCCTACGCCACCCCGGAGAACCGCTCCCTCGTCGGCACCGGGGAGATCGTCTCCCTGGCCTTCAGCACGGACATCGTGAACAAGGCCGCCGTCGAACGCGCGGTGCGGATCACCGCGCGGCCCGCGGTGGAGGTCCGGGCGCACTGGTTCGGCAAGAACCGCCTCGACTTCCGCCCCGAGCACTACTGGAAGCCCGGCACCAAGGTCACCGTCGACCTCGCCCTGCGGGACGTGGAGGCCGCCAAGGGGGTCTACGGGCTCCAGTCCAAGTCCTTCTCCTTCACCATCGGGCGCAGCCAGGTCTCCCTGGTCGACGCGGCGGCGCACACCATGCAGGTGCGGCGCGACGGCCGGCTGCTGGCCACCGTCCCGATCACCGCGGGCTCCCCGGAGAACCCCACCTACAACGGCAAGATGGTGGTGATGGAGATGCTGGAGGAGACCCGGATGAACAGTCAGACGGTCGGCTTCGGCGGCGAGTACGACATCCCCGACGTCCCGCACGCCATGCGGCTCACCGACTCCGGCACCTTCCTGCACGGCAACTACTGGGACCCGACCGCCCCCGGCGTGGCCAACGTCAGCCACGGCTGTGTGGGTCTCAGGGACGTCCAGGGCGGCAGTTCGGACACCCCCGCCGGGTGGTTCTTCGACCGCAGCCTCGTCGGTGACGTGGTGGAGATCGTCAACAGCCAGGACAAGACCGTCGACCCCGGTAACGGGTTCGGCGGGTGGAACCTGTCCTGGCAGGCATGGAAGGCGGGTTCCGCGGTGAAATAACCACGTGGACGGCCACGGGCGGTGCGCGGGGGGACGGTTCGGGTGGCAGGCGGACGTTGCGACGGAACGGTGACCGACGCCTGACATCCCGCTCACATCAGGGCAGTTAATATGCGCGCACCAACTGTGGTGGGGAGCGGGCCGGGCAGGGCCCTGCGAGGGGAGAACGACGTGAACGTGCGGCCGATATCGGGGGCGTCGGTGGCGAGGCGGCGGCGCGCGGCCGGGGGGCTCATAGCCGGCTCCCTGGTGCTCGCGCTCGCGGCGTGCGGCGGGGGCGGGGGCGGCAAGGACGACGGCAAGGGCGTCGCGACCCAGCAGGGCCGGCCCGCCACGGCCGACGTCAGCATCGCCCCGGAGCAGGGTGCCACGGGCGTCGCCACCGACGGCGCCCTCAAAGTCAGCGCGGCCCGCGGCAAACTGACCGACGTCACTGTCAAGGACGCCAAGGGCGCGAAGGTCGACGGCAGCATCACCGCCGACGGCGCCTCCTGGACGCCCTCCGCCCATCTGGCCGCCGGCACCAGGTACACGGTGCACGCCGTCGCCAAGGACACCGACGGCAAGACCACCACCAAGGACTCCAGCTTCACCACCCTCACCCCGAAGGCCACCTTCACCGGCTACTTCACGCCCGAGGACGGCTCCACCGTCGGCGTCGGCATGCCGTTCTCCGTCAACTTCTCGCGGGGCATCACCCACCCCGGAGCCGTCGAGAAGTCCATCAAGATCAAGACGGACCCGCCGGTCGACGTCGAGGGCCACTGGTTCGGCAACGACCGCCTCGACTTCCGCCCCGAGCACTACTGGAAGCCCGGCACCAAGGTCACCGTCGACCTCGACCTCGACGGCGTCGAGGGCCGCGCCGGCGTCTACGGCAAGCAGCACAAGACGGTGTCCTTCACCATCGGCCGCGACCAGGTCTCCGTCGTGGACGCGAGCAAGCACACGATGAAGGTCACCCGCGACGGCAAGGTGATCAAGACCCTCCCGGTGACCACCGGCAAGCCCGGCTACGACACCTGGAACGGCCAGATGGTCATCAGCGAGAAGCTGGCCGTGACCCGGATGAACGGCGACACGGTCGGCTACGGCGGCGAGTACGACATCAAGGACGTCCCGCACGCCATGCGCCTGACCACCTCCGGCACCTTCGCGCACGGCAACTACTGGGGCGGCGACGCCTTCGGCAACTACAACGCCAGCCACGGCTGCATCGGCCTGCGCGACGTCAAGGGCGGCTACGACTCCTCGACGCCGGCCGCCTGGTTCTTCGACCACTCGATCCTCGGTGACGTGGTCGTCGTCAAGAACTCCCACGAGAAGACCGTGGACCCGGCGAACGGGCTCAACGGGTGGAACATGTCCTGGGCGGACTGGAAGAAGTAGCCCCTCCTCGGGGCTAGGTGTGCCTCCCGCGGTGTGCGGGCCAGGTGCTGTGACCTACGGCACCGGGCCCGCCGCCGTTAGTCGCCGTTAACCTGAGCCGTATGACCGTCACACTCGATGTCGCCGAAGGCGTCGGCACGCTGCGTCTTGACCGCCCCCCGATGAACGCGCTGGACGTCGCCACTCAGGACCGGCTGAGGGAACTCGCCGAGGAGGCCACGCGCCGCGAGGACGTACGCGCCGTGGTGATCTACGGCGGGGAACGGGTGTTCGCGGCGGGCGCGGACATCAAGGAGATGCAGAACATGGACCACACCGCGATGGTCCTGCGCTCCCGCGGCCTCCAGGACGCCTTCACCGCCGTCGCCCGCATCCCCAAGCCCGTCGTCGCCGCCGTCACCGGCTACGCCCTCGGCGGCGGCTGCGAACTCGCCCTGTGCGCCGACTTCCGCATCGCCGCCGACAACGCCAAGCTCGGCCAGCCCGAGATCCTGCTCGGCCTGATCCCCGGCGCCGGCGGCACCCAGCGCCTGCCCCGCCTGGTCGGCCCCTCCAAGGCCAAGGACCTCATCTTCACCGGCCGCATGGTCAAGGCCGAGGAGGCCCTCGCGATCGGCCTGGTGGACCGGGTCGTCCCGGCCGCCGAGGTCTACGAGCAGGCGCACGCCTGGGCCGCCAGGCTCGCCCAGGGCCCGGCCGTCGCGCTGCGCGCGGCGAAGGAGGCCGTCGATGTCGGTCTGGAGACCGACATCGACACCGGACTCGCCGTCGAACGCAACTGGTTCGCGGGTCTGTTCGCCACCGAGGACCGCGAGCGCGGCATGCGCAGCTTCGTGGAGGAAGGGCCGGGCAAGGCCAAGTTCCTCTAGATGGCGCGTGGTTGGCGAAGGCTCTCCGGAGTTTCTTGAAACGCGGACTGAACTCCCTTGAGTCCACCACCAGTTGACGTGTCGTCTCATACGGGTCCCTCGATGGGGCGGATTATGGGAGCCTTAAAGCACCCTTAAGTCTGTCCGGTCGAGGGAGCCCCGCGATTGCCCGGAAGTGAGTCGTCCTCGCAGCTCAGCCGGGGTGTACCGGCTAGTGACATGCCGTCGGCATATGCCAGGTGCGCGGTGTGCAACGGGGGCGTACGGGGGGCGTATTCCTCCGGAACGGCCCCCAAGACGGCTTGCGGCGGCCATCATGGGGGCATGGCGGGGCTGGAGGGCATCGAACAGCCGCGGGGACACAGCCGCGCATCCGCGGCACGCTGGTCGCCCACGGTCGAGGACGAACAGGCGCTCAAGGCGCTCGAACTGTTCGGCAATCCGACGGAGCGCGAGGTGCAGTTGCCCTCCCGCCCGGAATCCGCCGCCACCGCCCGCCGCCTCGCCCAGGTCGTCGTCCTGCGCACCTGGCGGCTCACCCCCAAGCTGGCCGAGGATACGGTCCTGCTCGTGTCCGAACTGGTCGGCAACGCGGTACGGCACACCGGCGCCCGCGTCTTCGGCCTGCGCATGCGCTGCCGCCCCGGCTGGATGCGCGTCGAGGTGCGCGACCCCTCCCGCGGGCTGCCCTGTCTGATGCCGGTCCAGGAGCTGGACATCAGCGGCCGGGGCCTGTTCCTGGTCGACAAGCTGTCCGACCGCTGGGGCGTCGACCTGCTGCCGCGCGGCAAGACGACGTGGTTCGAGATCCGGGTGAACGAGCGATAGGCGGCGCCCGCGGCGCGCCCCCCGGACGCCGATTCGGACAAAACGCGTGTTTCTTACCTTTCATCCCTTAAATGGCGCGCGTGACCACCACCAACCGCCGTGACGCGCTGCGCGCGGGCGCCGGGCTGCTCGCGGGCGGCGCGCTCGCCGCCGGCTGCGCGACCGGCCCGGCCGCCCCGACCGCCGCCACCGCGTCCCCCACCGCCACCCCGCAGGCCCCCTCCGCCACCGTGCGCGCGTCCACCGCCCCGGCCCCCCGCGCCTACCCCGGCCTGCCCGCCCAGATCACCCACGGCCCGCGCACCCGGCCACAGGTCGCGCTCACCTTCCACGGCCAGGGCGACCCGGACCTCGCCCGCACCCTGCTCACCAGAGCCGAACGGCACGGCGCCCGTCTCACCGTGCTCGCCGTCGGCACCTGGCTGGACGAACACCCCGGCATCGCCCGCCGCATCCTCGACGGCGGCCACGACCTCGGCAACCACACCCAGCACCACATCTCCGTCAACGACCTCGCCGAGGCCGACGCCCGCAAGGAGATCGCCGACTGCGCCGACCGGCTCCGCCGGCTCACCGGCTCCATCGGCACCTGGTTCCGCCCCTCCCGCGCCCCGACGGCGTCGGCGCTCGTCGCGGAACTGGCCCGCCAAGCGGGCTACCCGCACGTACTGTCGTACGACGTCGACTCGCTCGACTACACCCGCCCCGGCGCCGCCGCCGTCACCCGCAAGGTCCTCTCGGAGGTGCGCGAGGGGTCGGTGGTGAGTTTGCATTTCGGGTACGAGGACACGGTCGCCGCCCTCCCCGACGTCCTCACGGAACTCGGCCGCCGCCACCTGCGCGCCGTCACCACCACGGAGCTGCTGAGCTGATGCGAACCACGAAAGCCGCCCGCCGGCTGGCCGCCGGTGCCGCCCTCGCCGCCCTGGCCCTGGTGTCCGCGTGCAGCGGGCAGGGCGCCCGGCACGAGACCCAGAGCCTCGGCAGCAAGCCGCCGGCCCAGCCCCAGGTGGACCAGGCGCGGGTGAACGTGCTGCCCGGCATGCCCCCGGTCCAGGACCCCGCGGACGTCTACGCGGCGGACCGGCCGGGCCTGCTCTCCCCGGTGGTCAGGGACTTCCCCTCACGGGTGTACGTGCCCAACACCAACTCCGACACCGTCACCGTCATCGACCCGAAGACCTACAAGGTCATCGACACCATCCCGGTCGGCCGCCAGCCCCAGCACGTGGTGCCCTCCTGGGACCTGAAGACCCTGTGGGTCAACAACGACCTCGGCAACAGCCTCACCCCCCTCGACCCGCGCACCGGCAAGGCGGGCAAGCCGGTCGCCGTGCACGACCCGTACAACCTGTACTTCACGCCCGACGGCAAGTACGCGGTCGTCATGGCCTCCATGGACCGCCAGCTCGTCTTCCGCGACGCCCACACCATGAAGACCGTCAAGGCGGTGCCGGTCGACTGCTACGGCGTCAACCACGCGGACTTCTCCCGCGACGGCCGCTACTTCATCGTCTCCTGCGAGTTCAGCGGCGAGATCCTGAAGGTCGACACCGCGGGGATGCGGGTGATCGGCCAGCAGAAGCTGCCCGTGCACGGCTCCATGCCGCAGGACGTCAAGATCTCCCCGGACGGCAAGCGCTTCTACATCGCCGACATGATGGCGGGCGGGGTGTGGATCCTGGACGGCGACCGCTTCACCAAGCCGGCCTTCCTCGCCACCGGCAAGGGCGCGCACGGCCTCTACGTCAGCCGCGACTCCCGCGAGATGTACATCTCCAACCGGGGCGAGGGCAGCATCTCCGTCTTCGACTTCGCCCGCAACAAGCTCACCAGGAAGTGGGAGCTGCCCGGCGGCGGCAGCCCCGACATGGGCGGCGTCTCCGCCGACGGCAAGGTCCTGTGGCTCTCCGGCCGCTACGACGCCGAGGTGTACGCCATCGACACCCGCACCGGCCGGGAACTGGCCCGCATCCCGGTCGGCAGCGGCCCGCACGGCCTCGCGGTCTACCCCCAGCCGGGCCGCTACTCACTGGGCCACACGGGCGTCTTCCGCTGAGGCGGGGGGCTGGAGCAGCAGCTCCGCGCCGACGGACGCGTAACCGGCCGCCTGGAACGCCCGCAGACTCCGGGCGTTCCCCGGCGCCACCTGCGCCCACAGCGGCTCGCCCACCAGGTGCCGGGCCGCGCCCGCCAGCAGCCGCCCCAGACCCCTCTCCCGCGCCCCCTCGTCCACCTCCACCGAGACCTCCAGCCGCCCGGCCATCCCACGGCCCGTCACCAGCACCCCGCCCGCCGCCCGCCAGGCCCGCACCGCCTCGCGGCGCTCGCGGGCGTAGCGGATGCGGGGATGACCGGCGTCCCGGATCTCCGTCAGCGCGAGCGGGGGCGCGCCGGGGAGCGGAGTGGCCGCCAGCACCGCGTCGACCGTCTCCGCCCGCCGCCCGGTGCGCTCCAGCAGCGCGGTCAGGAAGCGCGGGTGCAGGGCGGCGGCCAACGGATCGCACTCCGGGCCGCGCAGCGCCTCGTACACCCACGCCGGGTCCTCGTCCGTGACGACGACGGAGTGCGCGGTGAACGCCAGCACGCCCGCGTGCCGCGGCGAGGGCTGCGGCAGGACCGTCGTACCCCCGTCCGCCGGCGGGAACACGCCCCGGACCGCACCGTCGAGAATCTCCCGCAAGGCCGCCAACCCGTCCCCCTTGAGTCTCCACCCGCTGGAAGGCCCAGACTCCCAGACATGAACGACGACGGCACCGGACTTCTCACCATCGGCGAGCTGGCACGGGCCACCGGACTGACCGTGCGCACCATCCGCTACTGGTCCGACGAGGGCGTGCTCACCCCGGTGACCCGCTCCTCGGGCGGCTACCGGCTGTACGACGCCCCGAGCGTCGCCCGGCTCGAGCTGATCCGCACCCTGCGCGAGCTGGGGCTCGGCCTGGACGACGTGCGACGGGTGCTGACGGGAGAGCGGACCGTGGCACAGGTCGCGGCGGCGCACGTGGCCGCGCTGGACGCGCAGATCAGGTCGCTGAAGGTGACCCGTGCGGTGCTGTCGTCGGTCGCGAGACGTGGTTCGAGTGCGAAGGAGACGACCCTGATGAACAAACTGGCCCGGCTGTCGGCGGCCGAACGGCAGCGGATCGTGGCGGGGTTCGTGGCGGAGGCCCTCCAGGGGCTCGACGCGGTGGACCCCGAGGTGCGCGAGCGGCTGCGCGCCACCACGGTGGACCTGGCGGACGACCCCACGCCGGAGGAGGTGGACGCGTGGGTGGAGCTGGCGGAGATGCTCCAGGACCCGGAGTTCCGCGCGCAGATGCGCCGGGCGATGGAGCTCAACGCGGCGGACGGGGCGCCGGGGGAGGGGCGCGGCCGTTCGCTCTGGTTCGCCAAGCGGCTGGTGGAACTGGTGGCCCCGGCCCGTGAGCGGGGCGTCGCCCCCGAGTCACCGGCGGCGGAGCCGGTGCTGCACGACCTCTTCGGCGACGCGGCGTACGAGGACGTCCTGGAGCGCATGGCCGCCGGCTTCAACGACCGGGTCGCCCGCTACCGCGAACTCGTCGCCCTGGTCAACCGCGCCCCCGCGCCGCCGCACGCCGAGGACTTCGCCTGGGTGGTCGCGGCACTGCGTGCCCGCACGGACAGCTAATCTGACCAGCGTCAGTACGCCTGCACGGCACAAGAAACACGAACAAAAAGGGGCGGATCGGTGGCGGACATCGAGGAAGCACGCAAGGAATTCCAGCGGATCGACGCGGACGGAGACGGTTTCATCACCGCCGCCGAGTTCAAGTCCGCCCTGGCTCAGGGCGGCGACTGGAACGTCACCGACACGGTCGCGGAGGCCATCATCAAGTCCCGTGACCTCGACGGCGACCAGGTCCTGTCCTTCGACGAGTTCTGGACCTACCTGAACAAGTGACACGGGCCGGCAGGGGTGCCCCGTCTCACGGGAACGGGCACCCCTGCGTGCGTCAGCCGGCCGCCCACTCCTTCAGCGCCGCCTTGGACGAGAAGTCGGCCACGTCCTTGTCGAGGGGCTGGCTCGCGTACTGGTGGAAGCGCCACTTGGCCTTGATGCGGGGCTTGCCCGCGGTGACGTAGTCGGCGATCCACAGGCCGTCGCCCGCATACGACGTGCGGTCGATGTTCAGCCAGAAGTCCCGGTTGGTGTAGAGCACGACCCGGTTGTGCGGGCGCAGTTGTTTCAGCTTGCGGATGAAGGAGTCCTTCTCCGCGTTGCTGGCATGGGTGCCGTCGCTGGTGGGCTCCCAGTCGACGGCGAGGATGTCACCGGAGCGCTCCGGCGCGTGCTGGAGGAAGTAGTCGGCCTGGGCCGAGAGATCGCCCGGCCACAGGAAGTGGTAGAAACCCACGACCAGTCCGGCGTCGCGGCCGGTCTTGGTCTGCGCGGTGAGGCGGGGGTTCACATACGAACGGCCCTCGGTCGCCTTCATGAAGACGAAGGAAAGGCCGTCCGTGTCATATGACGTGGACTGGAAAGAACTTACGTCGATGCCGTGGAGCATGCAGAGTTTGTGCCCCCCGCAGGGCCCTCCGGAAACTTGCCCCCGGTCGCGGGGCGATTCAGACGCCAGATCGCGTCGATACCGCAGCCCGACGGCGCCGCCGGCCCGGGCGCCTGCTCACGCCGGAGCTCGGTGAAGCCCAGTCGGCGCGGAACGGCGCGACTGGGGGCGTTCGCCAAGTCGTGCGCGATCTCCAGGTAGTCCACGTCCGGCAGCGCGAACAGCTCCCCGGCCAGCGCCGCCGTCGCCCGCGTCGCGATGCCCCGCCCCACGGCCGCGGGATGCAGCCAGTACCCCAGCCGCAGCCCACGGGGCTCGGCGCGGTACGCCTGGCACATCCCGACGAGCCGGCCGTCCATTTCGACGGCGTAGTTGTACAGCTCCCCGCTCTCCCACTTCGCCTCGGAACGCGCCAGCAGTTCCCGCGTGCTCTGCTCGTCGTGACCGTCGGCCCAGGGCATCCACGGCCGCAGATGATCCCTGGATTCCGCTATCAGCGTGAACAGTTGAGCGAAATCACGCTCGCCCCGTAAACGCCGGAGCGCGAATTCCGCGCACTCGATGAGCTGACTCGGTCGGTCCATGGAAGCCATGATTGTGCCGCGGACCGATCATGTAAATGTCAGCACTCGATAATGTTCACCGCGAGGCCGCCCCGCGCGGTCTCCTTGTACTTCACCGACATGTCCGCGCCGGTCTCCTTCATGGTCTTGATGACCTTGTCGAGGGAGACCATGTGCGAACCGTCCCCGCGCATCGCCATCTTGGCCGCCGTGACCGCCTTCACCGCCGCCATGCCGTTGCGCTCGATGCACGGGATCTGGACGAGGCCGCCGACCGGGTCGCAGGTCAGGCCCAGGTTGTGCTCCATGCCGATCTCGGCGGCGTTCTCCACCTGTTCGGGGGTGCCGCCCAGGACCTCCGCGAGGGCGCCGGCGGCCATGGAGCACGCGGAGCCGACCTCGCCCTGGCAGCCGACCTCGGCGCCGGAGATGGAGGCGTTCTCCTTGAACAGCATGCCGATCGCGCCCGCGGCCAGCAGGAAGCGGACCACGCCGTCCTCGTCCGCGCCCGGCACGAAGTCGATGTAGTAATGCAGCACCGCGGGGATGATGCCGGCCGCGCCGTTCGTCGGGGCGGTCACCACCCGGCCGCCGGCCGCGTTCTCCTCGTTCACCGCCATCGCGTAGAGCGTGATCCACTCCATCGCGCGCGCCAGCGGCTCGCCCTCGGCGCGCAGTTGGCGGGCGGAACCGGCCGCCCGGCGGCGGACCTTGAGGCCACCCGGCAGGATGCCCTCACGGGTCAGACCGCGCTGCACGCACCCGCGCATCACCCGCCAGATCTCCAGCAGACCGGCGCGGATCTCGTCCTCGGTGCGCCAGGCCCGCTCGTTCTCCAGCATCAGGGAGGAGATCGACAGGCCGGTCTCCTTCGTCAGGCGCAGCAGCTCGTCGCCCGTGCGGAAGGGGTACTTCAGGACCGTGTCGTCCAGCACGATCCGGTCCGCGCCGACCGCGTCCTCGTCCACCACGAAGCCGCCGCCGACCGAGTAGTACGTCTTGGTGAGCAGCTCCGCGCCCGAGGCGTCGTACGCCCATATCGTCATGCCGTTGGCGTGGTACGGCAGGGCCTTGCGGCGGTGCAGGATCAGGTCGTCGTCGAAGGAGAAGGCGATCTCGTGCTCGCCGAGGAGCGACAGCCGCCCCGAGCGCTTGATCGACTCCACCTTGTCGTCGGCGGTCTCCACGTCGACCGTGCGCGGGGAGTCGCCCTCCAGGCCGAGCAGCACCGCCTTGGGGGTGCCGTGGCCGTGTCCGGTCGCGCCCAGCGAGCCGTACAGCTCGCAGCGCAGGGAGGCGACCGAGGCCAGCAGTTCCTCGTTGCGCAGCCGGTGCGCGAACATGCGCGCGGCGCGCATCGGGCCGACCGTGTGGGAGCTGGACGGGCCGATGCCGATCGAGAACAGGTCGAAGACCGAGATGGCCACGGTCACTCCTTGGGGCAGTGGTGGGGCACCCGACCATGGGCGAGTGCCCCACCGGGGGATTACTTGCTCAGAGCCGGGTACAGCGGGTGCTTGGCGGCCAGGGCCTCGACCCGAGCCTTCAGCGCCGAAGCGTCGTGGGACGGCTTCAGCGCCTCGGCGATCACGTCCGCGACCTCGGCGAAGTCCTCGGCCGTGAAGCCGCGGGTGGCGAGGGCGGGCGTGCCGATCCGCAGGCCCGAGGTGACCATCGGGGGACGCGGGTCGTTCGGGACCGCGTTGCGGTTGACCGTGATGCCGACCTCGTGCAGCCGGTCCTCGGCCTGCTGACCGTCCAGCTCGGAGGCGCGCAGGTCGACCAGGATCAGGTGTACGTCCGTACCGCCGGACAGCACGTTGATCCCGGCCGCGCGCGCGTCGTCGGCCGTCAGGCGCTCGGCGAGGATGCGGGCACCGTCCACCGTACGCCGCTGGCGCTCCTTGAACTCCTCGGAGGCCGCGACCTTGAAGGACACCGCCTTCGCCGCGATCACGTGCTCCAGGGGGCCGCCCTGGAAGCCCGGGAAGACGGAGGAGTTCAGCTTCTTCGCGAACTCCTTCTTCGCGAGGATGATGCCGCCGCGCGGGCCGCCCAGGGTCTTGTGCGTCGTGGAGGTGACCACGTCCGCGTGCTCGACCGGGTTCGGGTGCAGACCGGCGGCGACCAGGCCGGCGAAGTGCGCCATGTCGACCCACAGGTACGCCTCGACCTCGTCGGCGATCCGGCGGAACTCCGCGAAGTCGAGCTGCCGCGGGTACGCGGACCAGCCGGCGATGATCACCTTGGGGCGGTGCTCCTTGGCGAGCCGCTCGACCTCGGCCATGTCGACCAGGCCGCTCTCCTCGTCCACGTGGTAGGCGACCACGTCGAACTGCTTGCCGGAGAAGTTCAGCCGCATGCCGTGGGTCAGGTGGCCGCCGTGCGCCAGGTCCAGGCCGAGGATGGTGTCGCCGGGCTGGGCCAGCGCGAACAGGGCCGCCTGGTTGGCGGAGGCGCCGGAGTGGGGCTGCACATTGGCGTACTCGGCGCCGAACAGCTCCTTGATCCGGTCGATGGCGATCTGCTCGGCCACGTCGACGTGCTCGCAGCCGCCGTAGTAGCGGCGGCCGGGGTAGCCCTCGGCGTACTTGTTGGTGAGGACCGAGCCCTGGGCCTCCATCACCGCGAGCGGCGCGAAGTTCTCGGACGCGATCATCTCGAGCGTGGACTGCTGGCGGAGCAGCTCGGCGTCGACCGCGGCGGCGATCTCCGGGTCCAGCTCGTGCAGGGGCGTGTTCAGGACAGTCATACGGCTACGACTCCTCAGCCGGCGATGTGGGCGTCGTACTCGGCGGCGGAGAGCAGGTCGCCCGGCTCCTCCGTGACGCGCACCTTGAACAGCCAGCCGCCCTCGAAGGGCTCGGAGTTCACCAGCGACGGGTCGTCGACGACGTTCTCGTTGACCGCGGTGACCTCGCCGGTGACCGGGGAGTACAGGTCGGAGACCGACTTGGTGGACTCCAGCTCACCGCAGGTCTCGCCCGCCTCGACGGTGGAGCCGACCTCGGGGAGCTGGGCGTAGACCACATCGCCGAGCGCGTTGGCCGCGAACTCGGTGATGCCGACCGTCGAGACGCCGTCGCCGGCGGCCGACAGCCACTCGTGCTCCTTGCTGTAGCGCAGCTGCTGGGGGTTGCTCATGGCCTGAATTCTCCTGTACGCGCGGGAGTGCTGATGACGGGGGGAGCGCGGTGACCGCCGGTGGGCGGGCGAATGTGCGCAGGGTCACGCGGCCGCCCGGCGGGGGCGGGGCGCAAGCGGGCTCGCTGTCTACTTCTGGCGCTTGTAGAACGGCAGCGCCACGACCTGGTAGGGCTCGTGGGTGCCGCGGATGTCCACGCCGACGCCCTCGGTGCCGGGCGCGGCGTGCGCGGCGTCCACGTAGGCCATGGCGATCGGCTTGCCCAGGGTGGGGGAGGGGGCGCCGGAGGTGACCTCGCCGATCACCTTGCCGTCCGCGACCACCGGGTACCCGGCGCGCGGCACCCGACGACCCTCGGCGATCAGGCCGACCAGGACCCGCGGGGGGTTCTGCGCGGCGCGCTCGGCGGCCTCGGCGAGCGCCGCGCGCCCCACGAAGTCGCCCTCCTTGTCGAACTTGACCACCCGGCCGAGTCCGGCGTCGAAGGGGGTCAGCGAGGTGGTCAGCTCGTGCCCGTACAGCGGCATGCCCGCCTCCAGGCGCAGCGTGTCCCGGCAGGACAGTCCGCACGGCACCAGGCCGGCGCCCTCGCCCGCCTTGGTCAGCGCCTGCCACAGCTCGACCGCGTGCTCGGGCTTCACGAACAGCTCGAAGCCGTCCTCGCCGGTGTAGCCGGTGCGGGCGATCAGTGCGGGGACGCCGGCGACGGTGCCGGGCAGGCCCGCGTAGTACTTCAGACCGTCCAGGTCGGCGTCGGTGAGGGACTTCAGGATGCCGGGGGAGGCCGGGCCCTGGACGGCGAGCAGGGCGTAGGCGTCCCGGTCGTCGCGGACCTCGGCGTCGAAGCCGCCGGAGCGCTCGGCCAGCGCGTCCAGGACCACCTGGGCGTTGGAGGCGTTGGCCACGACCATGTACTCGGTCTCGGCGAGCCGGTAGACGATCAGGTCGTCCAGGATGCCGCCGTCGGCCCGCACGATCATCGTGTAGCGGGCGCGGCCGACGCCGACGGAGGCGATGTTGCCGACCAGGGCGGTGTTCAGGAAGGCGGCGGCCTCGGGGCCGGTGACGGTGATCTCGCCCATGTGGGAGAGGTCGAACAGACCCGCCTTGGTCCGCACGGCCAGGTGCTCGTCGCGCTCGGAGCCGTAGCGCAGCGGCATGTCCCAGCCCGCGAAGTCGGTCATCGTCGCACCGAGCGAGCGGTGCACGGCGTCCAGCGCGGTGTGTCGGAGTTCGGTACTGCTCATCGGTCGGTCGTCTCCCAGGGCAACAGGGATGGGGCGAGGAACGTTCCTCCCCATCTGTCATCGGAACCTGAGAGGTTCGCCGGGACCGCCACGGGGGCGACCACGGCTTGCACCTTGGGTGGGGCCGCCGTCGCGGCGGCCCGCTTTTCAGATGTGCCTCGCCCGCGCGGTAACGGGGCCTGAGAGATTCAAGGGAGGGACTTGCTCCTTCGGCGCCCCAGCGAAGCCTGCTGGGGACTCTCCCGCGCGGATTCAAACGGCCGGTATGCAGTTGGCGGCCACATCATTGCACGTCGGGCCGCCGCCCGTCAGGGGCCGCTTCCGTAACCGACCTGTGGCGGTACGCGCACCCACCCGTGGCACACCGGCCATTACCTTCCCTTTACTTCCACTGGGCATGGATATTGCGAACCACAAGGGGAGGATGATCACGGTGAACAGGACCATGGCGCACGCGACCGGCATCCCGGCGCCGAGCGGCCCCACGCCCCGCGAGCACGCCGCGCCGCGCGAGCGCCCGGCATTCCCCGATCGCGCCGCCCGCCCCGCGCCCGGCGTGCTGGACCTGCGCGGCCGGCCGCCCCGGCGGCCCGACACCCTCCGCTTCGGCCCCCGCGACATCGTGGTGGTCACCGGACTGCCCGGCAGCGGCAAGTCCACGCTGATGCGCCGCGCGGTCACCGCCCGCCGCCTCGACTCCCAGGACACCCGCGCCCGCTTCGCCGCCCGCCTGCCCCGCCCGCTGCCGTACGCCCTCTACCGCCCCCTGGCGCGCGCCGCGCACTACTGGGCCCTGCGCCGCGCCCTGCGCACGGCACAAGGGCTGGTGGTGCACGACTGCGGGACCCAGCCCTGGGTGCGCCGCTGGCTGGCCCGCGCCGCCCGCCGCTCCGGCGCCACCCTGCACCTGCTCCTGCTGGACGTGCCCGCGGAGGCGGCCCGCGCGGGCCAGCACCGGCGCGGCCGGACCGTCTCCCGCCGCGCCTTCGCACGCCACCGGCGCACGACCGCCCGGCTGCTCGGCGCGCTCGGGCGGGGCGAGGTGCCCGCGGGCTGCGGTTCGGCGGTGCTGCTGGACCGGGCCGCGGCCGACGCCGTACAGCGGATCGTGTTCACGGAGTACGGCTCTGTCACCGGTACCCGTTAGCCTTCATGGTCACCAGTGGTTTCCAGCAGGCGGTAGGCAGATGGACTTCCCGGCGGACTTTCCCGCGGACTTCCCGGCACAGGCGCACCCCCACCCGCACGGCGGTTGGCCCGGCAACGAGCTGGAGGAGGTGCTCTCGGCCTCCCTCGGCATACCCGCGGCGGGCGGCCGGATCATCGAGGTCCTCGGCCGCAGCTTCGTCTGGGTGCCGCTGCCGTCCGGCGGCGGACCGGGCAGCGGCCCGCTGGACCTGCCCACGCTGGAGATCGAGGGCCAGGCGTACGTCCCGGTGTTCAGCTCCGAGGAGCAGTTCCGCCAGGCGGTCGGCTCCCACATGTCGTACACCATCGCCCCGGCCGTGGAGTTCGCCCGCGGTCTGCCCCCGCAGGCGGGCATCGCGGTCAACCCCGGCGGCACGGTCGGGATTCCGCTCCCGCCGGAGGCCGTCGCCGAGCTGTGCCGTGCCGGACGCACCCCGCTGGACGGCCCCGCCACCGGCGGCCGGGTCCGCCTCTTCGAGCCCGACTGGCAGGTCGACCCGGTCGACTTCCTCTCCGCCGCCTCCGCCGAGTTCGCCACCACCGGCGTCGTCGTCACCGCCCGCCGCTGCCTGGCCGCCATCGAGAACGCCGACCCGGTCATGTTCGTCGGCGTGGAACTCTCCCATTGGGAAGGCGACTTCCGCGCCCTGCCCCTGGAAGCCCTCGGCCGCGCCCTCGCCCTGGTCCCCACCGCCTGGCCGGTCAACCTGATCCTCCTGGACGTGACGGACGACCCGGTGGCCGAATGGCTGAAGTCAAGCGTCCGGCCCTTCTACGTCCGCTAGCCCCGGCCGGGGCGAACGGACAACGGGCCCCGTGCCCGTCGGCGCATAAGCTGTCTGCACACGCGGGGCACGATGGAGAAGAAGGGCATGACCAGGTGAGCGCCACCCACAGCGGAAGCGTCGAACACACGCTCCGCCACGTCACGCCCGGACGCTACGATGCCTACGAGGCCCTTCTCCGCGCCCTCGCCACCCCCTCCGCCGGCCAGATCTGGATGCTGCTGTGGCACGGCCAGGCCGGCTCCCCGGACGCGCAGTACGGAGACATGGAGGTCGACGGCTGCCACTACGCGCCCTGTGTCACCTCCGCCCAGGAACTGTCCGCCAGCGGCTGGAACCGCTCGTACGAGGTGGTCGACGGCCTGGACGTCGCCCGCACCCTCTACCCCGACCACTACGGCCTCTGGCTCAACCCGCACGCCCCCGGCGGCGGCGTCGGCATCCCCTGGCTGGACCTGCGCCGCATCGCCACCGGCCTGGACCGCCAGCCCGCCGGACCCCTCCGGCTGTCCGAACCCGGCATCGAGATCCCGCAGTTCTACGCCCTGCTCACCCAGCACGCCCACCGCACCCCCGCCCTGCGCTCCCTGCGCCGCGCCTGGGTGCAGCCCGCGCTCGGCGCGCCGTACCTCGCCATCGGTCTCGACCTGTACGAGACCTCGCCCGCCGCGGTCGACTCGGTGCGCGCGATGATGCAGCGCTCGGTCACCGCGGTCCCCGAGGGCCTGCCCGTGTCCACGGTCGCGCTGACCGACGACCACGACCCGGTCGTGATGTGGATGCGGGCCACCGCCCGCCCCTTCTACGACCGCGAGGCCCACGCCCCCGCCCCCGCCGGCCGCCCCGGACCCCGACTCCAGGCCCCCGCGCCGGGTTACGGCTATCCACCGGTGCACGGCGGTTACTGAGCTTCCGCCGCTTCCGGTGCCGTTGCCGCCCTACCTCCTGAACCGCGGCATTACGCCGGTGTGTCCCAACTAGCCCCTGTCCGGGGGCCGTTACCCACTGTCCGGATAACGGAATCCTCCGCGGTGCATCACGGTTGCGCATACTTTCACCGTCAGCTCTGGCGAGTGATCGCGAGGACGCTGAAGACTCCCCACTCAGACCACGAGCCTTCAGAACTCGTGTTCGCTTGCAAGTCGACAAAGCCGCAAACCGCGGCAGCGCAGGCCGGTCACCACCGGCGAGAGGGGTCGCACATCGTGACCGCACCGATCGAGACCACCGGGGCGGCAGCCGGCGCGCAGCCTGAGGCTGTGCTGGCGGGAGCCGACAAGGGGCGGATCGAGGGTCGTTCCCTGGGCCAGATCGCCTGGACCCGCTTCAAGCGTGACAGAGCCGCCGTGGCCGGCGGCGTCATCGTGATCCTGCTGATCCTGCTGGCCATCCTCTCGCGCCCGCTCCAGGCCGCCCTCGGCCTCGACCCCAACGCCTTCCACCAGGACCTGATCGTCCCCGACACCTCGCTGCCCAAGGGCGGCATGGGCGGCATGAGCCTGGCCCACCCGCTCGGTGTGGACCCGAAGTTCGGCCGGGACATCGCCACCCGCGTCCTGGAGGGCTCCTGGGTCTCGCTGGTCGTCGCCTTCGGCGCCACGATCCTGTCCAATGTGATCGGCGCGATCATGGGCGTGATCGCGGGCTACTACGGCGGCCGGGTCGACTCGGTCATCAGCCGGCTGATGGACACCTTCCTCGCCTTCCCGTTGCTCCTGTTCGCCATCGCGATCTCCGCAACGCTCCAGGGCGGCGCCTTCGGTCTGAACGGTCTTCCGCTCCACCTCGCCGTGCTCATCTTCGTGATCGGCTTCTTCAACTGGCCCTATCTGGGCCGGATCGTGCGCGGCCAGACGCTGGCCCTGCGCGAGCGCGAGTTCGTCGACGCGGCCCGCGGCATGGGCGCCAAGGCGCCGTACATCCTCTTCCGCGAGCTGATGCCGAACCTGGTCGGCCCGATCATCGTCTACTCGACGCTGCTCATCCCGACCAACATCCTCTTCGAGGCGTCCCTGAGCTTCCTCGGGGTGGGCATCCAGCCCCCGCAGGCCTCCTGGGGCGGCATGCTCCGCGAAGCGGTCACCTACTACCAGGTCGATCCCCAGTACATGATCGTGCCCGGCCTCGCCATCTTCATCACCGTCCTCGCGTTCAACCTGCTCGGCGACGGTCTCCGCGACGCTCTCGACCCGCGCAGCCGCTAGGCAGCCAGAGAGCTCACCCAAGTTTTCCGATCAATGGAGGGGAAGCAGACCATCATGCGAAGGTCAGCGCTGGCCGCGGTCGCGGCCATCGGCTCCGCAAGCCTGCTGCTCGCAGGCTGCAGCAAGGCCGATGACAACAAGGACACTCCGAAGGCGGCCGGCGCCAACGCGGCGACCAAGAGCGTCGTCAACGCGTCCGACAAGAAGGGTGGCACGGTCACCTACGAGATGTCGGACGTGCCGGACTCGTTCGACCCGGGCAACACGTACTACGCGTACATGTACAACTTCAGCCGGCTGTACGCGCGTCCGCTGATGACGTTCGAGCCCGCCCCCGGCTCCAAGGGCAACACCCTGGTCCCGGACCTCGCGGCGAGCAAGGGCGTCTCCAGCGACGGCGGCAAGACCTGGACGTACAAGCTGCGCTCGGGCCTGAAGTACCAGGACGGCACCCCGATCACCTCGAAGGACGTCAAGTACGCCGTCGAGCGGTCGAACTTCGCCCGTGACGTGCTCTCGCTCGGCCCGAACTACTTCCAGCAGTACTTGGTGGGCGGCGACAAGTACAAGGGTCCCTACAAGGACAAGAGCGCCAAGGGCCTGGCCTCGATCGCGACCCCGGACGCCACCACGATCGTCTTCCACCTGAACCGGCCGTTCCAGGAGTTCGACTACCTGGTCGCCACGCCGGAGACGGCCCCGGTGCCGCAGTCCAAGGACGACGGCGTCGACTACGTCAAGCACATCGTGTCCTCCGGCTCGTACCAGTTCCAGAGCTACCAGGACGGCAAGCAGGTCGTGCTGGTCCCGAACAAGAACTGGGACCCGAAGACCGACCCGCTGCGCAAGCAGCTGGCCAGCAAGATCGTCGTCAATCTGAAGGTCAACGCGGAGACGATCGACAAGGACCTCCAGTCCGGCGACGCCACCGTGGACCTCGCGGGCACCGGCGTCCAGGCCTCCACCCAGGCCGATCTGCTCAACTCCGCGGACGGCAAGGCCAGCACCGACAACACCTACGGCGGCCGGCTCGTCTACGCGGCGATCAACACCAAGGTGAAGCCGTTCGACAACGTCGCCTGCCGCAAGGCCGTCGAGTACGCCATCGACAAGGTCTCCGTGCAGACCGCCATGGGCGGCCCGATCCGCGGTGACATCGCCTCCACCGTCCTGCCGCCGGACATCACCGGCTACCAGAAGGCGGACACCTACGCGACGCCGGGCGACAAGGGCGACGTCGCGAAGGCCAAGGAGCAGCTGAAGGCCTGCGGCCAGAAGACGATCAACACCAACATCACGGCCCGCTCCGACCGTCCGGGCGAGGTGGACGCGGCCACCGCGATCATCAACTCGCTGAAGAAGGTCGGCATCAACGCCAGCCTCAAGCAGTACCCGCAGGGCAAGTACTTCACCGACTACGCGGGTGTGCCGAGCTTCGACAAGAAGCAGAACATCGGCCTGATGATGATGCAGTGGGGTGCCGACTGGCCCTCCGGCTACGGCTTCCTCCAGCAGATCCTGAACAGCAAGGCGATCAGCCAGTCGGGCAACACCAACCTGTCGCAGTACACGAACAAGAAGGTCGACGACCTGCTCGCGCAGTCGATCGCCGAGCCGGACACGGCCAAGCGCAACGCCCTGTACGCGCAGATCGACAAGCAGGCGATGGACGACGCCGTCCTGGTCCCGCTGACCTACTTCAAGGTTCTGCTGTACCGCTCGCCGTACGCCACCAACGTGGTCTCCACGGCCGCCTTCAGCGGTCAGTACGACTACCTCAACCTCGGCACCACGAAGAAGTAGCAGCCCCGGAAGGCAGGTGAAGGCATTGGTGCCCGCGGGCTTCGCGGCCCGCGGGCACCAGCGCCGGTCCCCGTGATCTCGTACATCCTCCGCCGGACGTTCGCGGCAGTGATCCTGCTGCTGGTCGTCACCGCGGTCACCTTCGCCATCTTCTTCCTGCTGCCACGGCTCGTGGGCCAGTCGGCGGACCAACTGGCGCAGCAGTACATCGGAAAGAGCCCGTCGAAGGCGGACATCGCCGCGGTCAAGCACAACCTCGGTCTGGACCAGCCCCTCTACGTCCAGTACTGGCACTTCATCAAGGGCATCGTGGTCGGCACCGACTACAACCTCGGTCCCAAGACGGTGCACTGCGGCGTTCCCTGCTTCGGCTACTCCTTCAAGGATCACGTCGCGGTCTGGTCGCAGCTCACCTCGCGCATCCCGATCACCCTCTCGCTGGCCGCGGGTGCCGCCGTGCTCTGGCTGCTCTCCGGGGTGGCCGTCGGTGTCGTCTCCGCGCTCAAGCCGCGCTCGCTGTTCGACCGCACCTTCATGGGCGTGGCCCTCGCCGGCGTCTCGCTGCCCATGTTCTTCACGGGCAACCTGGCGATCCTGCTGTTCACCTACACCTGGCCGATCTTCGGCCGCACCTACGTCCCGTTCACCCAGAACCCCGCGCAGTGGGCCAACACCCTGTTCCCCGCCTGGTGTTCGCTCGCGCTGCTGTACTCCGCGATCTACGCCAGGCTCACCCGCTCGGGCATGCTGGAGACGATGAACGAGGACTTCATCCGCACGGCCCGCTCCAAGGGCCTGCCCGAACGCACGGTCGTCGTCCGGCACGGCCTGCGCGCCGCCCTCACCCCGATCATCACCGTCTTCGGCATGGACGTCGGTCTGCTGCTCGGCGGCGCGGTGATCACCGAGTCCGTGTTCTCGCTCCCCGGCGTCGGCCAGTACGCGGTGCAGGGCATCACCGACAACGACCTGCCGAAGATCCTGGGCGTGACCCTGCTCGCCGCCATCTTCGTCGTCATCGCAAATCTCGTGGTGGACGTGGTCTACGCCGCCGCCGACCCGCGGGTGAGGCTTTCGTGACCGAACTCTCCAAGACCGCCGCCGGTGAGAAGGACGCCACCGTCGAGGCGCCCTCGGCCTTCCTCGAGGTCCGCGACCTCAAGGTGCACTTCCCGACCGACGACGGCCTCGTCAAGTCCGTCGACGGGCTCTCCTTCTCGGTGGACAAGGGCAAGACCCTCGCCATCGTCGGCGAGTCCGGCTCCGGCAAGTCGGTCACCTCGCTCGCCGTGATGGGCCTGCACCGGCTCGGCGCGCGCGGCAAGAACGTCAGGATGTCCGGCGAGATCTGGCTCAACGGCAAGGAACTGGTCGGCGCCTCCCCGGACGAGGTGCGCAGGCTCCGCGGCCGCGAGATGGCGATGATCTTCCAGGACCCGCTGTCCGCGATGCACCCCTATTACAAGGTCGGCGACCAGATCGTCGAGGCGTACCGGGTGCACCACAAGGTCGGCAAGAAGGAAGCCCGCAAGCGCGCCATCGAGATGCTCGACCGCGTCGGCATCCCCGAGCCGGCCAAGCGCGTCGACGGCTACCCGCACGAGTTCTCCGGCGGTATGCGCCAGCGCGCCATGATCGCCATGGCGCTGGTGAACAACCCCGAACTGCTCATCGCCGACGAGCCGACCACCGCACTCGACGTGACCGTCCAGGCGCAGATCCTCGACCTGATCCGGGACCTCCAGAAGGAGTTCGGCTCCGCGGTCATCATGATCACGCACGACCTCGGCGTGGTCGCCGAGATCGCCGACGACGTCCTCGTGATGTACGGCGGCCGGTGCGTGGAGCGCGGCACCGCCACCGAGGTCTTCGAGAAGCCGCAGCACCCCTACACCTGGGGCCTGCTCGGCTCGATGCCCCGCATCGACCGCGAGACCTCCGAACGGCTCATCCCGGTCAAGGGCCAGCCGCCGAGCCTCATCAACGTCCCCTCGGGCTGTGCCTTCCACCCGCGCTGCCCGTACGCGGACATCCCCGCGGAAAACGTCAGCCGCACGGTGCGCCCCGAGCTGGAGCTGGTCGGCGCCGGACACTGGTCCGCCTGCCACCTGGCGGCCGAGGACCGTGAGCGGATCTGGACCGAAGAGATTGCGCCGAAGCTGTGAGTGAGACGAAGAAGACGGACACCGCGGACACCGCGGGCGCCGCCGCGAAGGCCGCGGTCCCCGCGCAGGCGCCGGCTCCGGACGAGCGGGAGGTGCTGCTCAGGGTCGAGGGCCTGACCAAGCACTTCCCGATCAGGAAGGGCATCCTGCGCCGCCAGGTCGGCGCGGTGAAGGCCGTCGACGGCATCGACTTCGAGGTGCGCAAGGGCGAGACCCTGGGCGTCGTCGGCGAGTCGGGCTGCGGCAAGTCGACCATGGGCCGGGTCATCACCCGCCTCCAGGACCCGACCGGCGGCACGATCACCTTCGAGGGCCAGGACATCACGCGGCTGTCCACCGGCGGCATGCGCCCGCTGCGCCGCGACATCCAGATGATCTTCCAGGACCCGTACGGCTCCCTGAACCCCCGGCACACCATCGGCTCGATCGTCTCGGCGCCCTTCCGGCTCCAGGGCGTCGAGCCCGAGGGCGGGGTGAAGAAGGAGGTCCAGCGGCTGCTCGAACTGGTCGGTCTGAGCCCCGAGCACTACAACCGCTACCCGCACGAATTCTCCGGCGGCCAGCGCCAGCGCATCGGCATCGCCCGCGCGCTCGCCCTGAAGCCGAAGCTGGTGGTGGCCGACGAGCCGGTGTCCGCGCTGGACGTGTCGATCCAGGCCCAGGTCGTCAACCTCATGGACGACCTCCAGCAGGAGCTGGGCCTGACCTACGTCATCATCGCGCACGACCTCTCCGTCGTCCGGCACGTCTCGGACCGGATCGCGGTGATGTACCTCGGCAAGATCGTCGAACTGGCCGACCGCAACGCGCTGTACGAGGCGCCGATGCACCCGTATACCAAGGCGCTGATGTCGGCGGTGCCGGTGCCGGACACCAAGCGCCGGGGGCTCAAGAGCGAGCGCATCCTGCTGCGCGGCGACGTGCCCTCGCCGATCGCGCCGCCGTCGGGCTGCCGCTTCCACACCCGGTGCTGGAAGGCGACGCAGATCTGCACGACGACCGAGCCGCCGCTGCTGGAACTGAAGCCGGGCCAGCGCGTCGCATGCCACCACCCGGAGAACTTCGCCGACCAGGCACCGCAGGACACGGTCCTGCTGTCGGCGGCGAAGGAGGCGTCGGAACTGGTACCGGACGCGGTACTGACCGGCGAGCCGGAGTCCGCGGAGAAGCCTGCGTCCGCGGCGGAGACCGGGGCCGAGGCGAAGCCGGCGGCGGAGGAAGCGGCGAAGTCCGATGCCAAGTCCGCGGCGGTGACCGGGACTTCCCCGAAGTCCGACGCGAAGCCGGAGTCCGCGGAGAAGCCGGAGGCGGCGGCGGAGGCCGGGGCCGGGTCGGAGTCTTCGGCGGAGGCCGGCACCGGGACTTCCCCGAAATCGGACGCGAAGCCGGAGGCGGCGGCGGGTGCCGGGACCGATTCGGAGTCAGGGGCAAAGGCCAGGTCCGGGGCCGTGGCCGGTGCTTCGCCGGAGCCGGAGGCCGCGACCGAGTCGGAGTCCGCGGTGAAGGGCGCGGCCGAGGGCAAGTCCGGGGAGTCGGCCGGGACTTCGCCGGACGCGGGGGCGAAGCCAGAGGCCACGGAGAAGTCCGGGGCGGAAGCCGGGGCCGCCGGGTCCGCGGCCGCCGTGGAGCCGGAGTCCGCCGCCGAGGAGGCCGAGCCCGAGCCGGAGGCCGAGGCCGCCGAGCCCTCGGCGGAGGCCGGCGGCGAATCCGGCGACGCCCCCACGTCGCCGGAGCCGAAGGGCAAGTAGCCGGGAAAGGTCATCCACCGGCCGAGTTCCGGCAAGGGCATGTACATGACCGAACGGGAGAGTGCAGAGTCGTCCGTGTCCGACAGCTGATCGGTACACGCTCGAAAGGGACGACTCATGGCACTCTCCCGTTCGGCACGCGCGGGGATCCTGGCCACCGCCGCGGCCTCCTTCCTGCTCATCGCCGCCACCCCGGCCCCCGTCCACGGCGCCCCCGGCGTCGGCGACCCGTACTTCCCCGAGCTGGGCAACGGCGGCTTCGACGCCCTGCACTACGACCTCGACGTCGCGTACGCCCCCGGCACCGGCCGCCTGGACGGTCGTACGACCCTCACTGCCCGCGCCACCCGGAACCTCTCCTCCTTCGACCTGGACCTCCAGAAGCTGGAGATATCCCAGGTCCAGGTGAACGGCAGGAATGCCCGCTTCAGCCGGAACGGCGACGAGGTCACCGTCACCCCGCGCCACCCGCTGGCCGGCAACCGCCGCTTCACCGTGCGCGTCACCTACGGCGGTGTGCCCCAGCCGCTGAGCGGACCTATCGTCTTCGGCTCCCAGTACGGCTGGATGAAGACGCCCGACGGCGTCTTCGTCGCCTGCGAGCCCAATGCCGCCTCCACCTGGTTCCCCTCCAGCGACCACCCCTCCGACAAGGCCACCTACGACATCCGGATCAAGGCCCCCAAGGGCCTGACCGCCGTCTCCAACGGCCTGCTGGTGTCGACGCGCGACCGGGGCGGCTCGACGTACACCCACTGGCGGGAGTCCAGGCCGATGGCGACCTATCTCGCCACCGCCACCATCGGCAAGTTCGACGTCCGCACCGGCCGCACCCCCGGCGGCACCCCGATCTACGTCGCCGTCGACCCGGTGCTGAAGAACGCGAACAAGGTCGACGTGTACGGGGTCACCGCGGCGGCCACCGACTACTGGTCGAAGGTCTTCGGGCCGTACCCGTTCGAGGAGACCGGCGCGATCGTGGACGACATGCCCGAGGCCGGGTTCTCGCTGGAGGTGCAGTCCAAGCCGGCGTACTCCGCCGTGCGCAACGAGACGACCATCGTGCACGAGCTGGCCCACCAGTGGTTCGGCGACTCGGTGAGCGTGGCCCAGTGGAAGGACATCTGGCTGAACGAGGGCTTCGCCACCTACGCCCAGTGGCTGTGGGCCGAGCACCAGGGCACCCGCACCGCCCACGACTCCTTCCTGGCCGACTACGACTCCATCCCGGCCGACTCGTCGTTCTGGCAGACGAAGGTCGCCGACCCGAAGCGCGACACGATGTTCGCCGGCGCCGTCTACGACCGCGGCGCCATGACCCTCCAGGTGCTGCGCGAGCGGATCGGGGACAGGGCCTTCTTCAAGCTGCTCCCCGCCTGGACCCGGCTGCACCGGTACGGCAACGCCGACACCGCCGACTTCATCCGGCTCGCCGAACGGATCAGCGGACAGCAACTCGGCGATCTGTTCGACACCTGGCTGTTCACTACAGGTAAACCGGCCCTGTGAGCCTGGCTTTGTAAGGTTTGACCCGCTCGACAGGTGAAAATGTCAGGGTGCAGCTCCAACAGTTCTTCAGCCCCTCCGTCCAGCACACGCTCGACGTGATCGGCATCTTCGTCTTCGCGATCTCCGGCGCGCTGCTGGCCGTGCGGAAGAACTTCGACGTGTTCGGCATCGCCGTGCTCGCCGAGGTCACCGCGCTGGGCGGGGGACTCTTCCGCGACGTGGTGATCGGAGCCGTACCCCCGGCGGCCTTCACGGACCTCGGGTACTTCGTCACCCCGCTGCTCGCCACCCTCGTCGTCTTCTTCCTGCACCCGCACGTGGAGCGGATCCAGACGGCGGTGCTCGTCTTCGACGCGGCCGGCCTCGGCCTGTTCTGTGTCAGCGGTACGACGAAGGCGTACGGCTACGGCCTCGGCCTGACCGCGTCGGCGACGTTGGGGCTGGCCACCGCGGTCGGCGGCGGTGTGCTGCGCGACCTGGTGGCCAACGAGGTGCCCTCGCTGCTGCGCTGGGACCGCGACCTGTACGCGGTCCCGGCGATGGTCGGCGCGGGCATGGTGGCGCTGTGCATCCGCTACGACGCGCTGACCCCCCTCACCAGTGGGATCGCGGCCCTCACCGCTTTTGTGCTGCGCCTGCTCGCGATGCGGTTCCACTGGCGAGCTCCGCGTGCGTGGAACCGCCGGTCGACCGTGACGGAGGAGTAGTACCGGCGGCCCCGGCGTCCCCGGCCGCCCCGACACCGGTGCCCGGTGTGCCGGTGACCGAGCGGTCCCGGCCCTTGGCGTGGTTCTGGCCCATCTGGAGGGTGAGCCAGCGGAACACCGCGGGCACCTGCGGCCGCCACAGCGCCATCGTGTGACCGCCCGCGCTCTTCGGCAGGAAGACCACGTGCACGGTGGTCGGCGCCTTGGCGACGGACTCCAGCGCCATGCCCGCCTCGTAGCCGTCGCCGGACTCGCCGGAGACGTAGAGCGCGACGGGCGGCGGCACGGTGGCCTTCTTCAGCAGCAGGTACGGGTTGTTCTCGGCGCGCAGGGTGGGGTTCTGCGCGGCCAGCGAGTTGCGCTCGCCGATCGGGTCGTTGTAGCCCGACATGCTCACCGCGGCCCGGTACCGGTCCGGGTGCGCCACGGCCAGCTTGACCGCGCACTGGGCGCCCGCCGAGTACCCGGCGATGGCCCAGCCCTGCGGGGCCGGCTGGGCGCGGAAGTTGTCCATGACCATCTTGGGCACGTCGATGCTGAGCCAGGTGTCGGCGTTGACCTGGCCCGGAATGTTGGCGCAGCCGGTGTCCACGCCGGCCAGCAGGTTGGTGCGCGGCGCGACCATGATGAAGGGGGCCACCTGGCCGCTGCGCATCAGCGGCAGCAGCTGCTCATGGGCCTTCATCGAGCCGAACCAGGCGCGCGCCGATCCGGGGTAGCCGGGCAGCACCTCGACCACCGGGAACTTCTTGTGCCTGTAGGCCGGGTCGTTGTACTGCGGCGGCAGCCAGACGTAGACCTCGGCGTCGACGCCCGAGACCCGGCCCTTGAGCTGGGTGACGCGGACGCCGCCGGCGGAGTGCATGCCGGGGCCGGTGGCCTGGGTGAAGGTCTGCTTCACCTTCGGCAGGTTCTTGACCGCTATGCCGCCGGTGCCGTCGCGGCCGAGGTCGGCGGCCTGCTCGACGTGGCTGCCGGTGCCGAAGAGGTCGGCCCAGTTGTCGTACAGGTTGTTCTGGTTGTTCACCAGCACGAAGACCAGCGTGACGGCCGTGCCCTGGGCGAACAGCAGCATCAGGACGCGGGCGGCGGTGCGCAGGTGTCTGGGGCCGCGCATCTTCGACCACAGCAGAAGCGGCAGTATGAGGGCGACCACGGCCAGCACGATGGTCGTGTAGAGGAACGGAGTCCCGGTGAGGCTCATGTCCCCATAGAGGGGAAACAAGGGCTCGGGGTTACGGACGTGTCCTGACACTTACCGAGAAATTGCCGAAACCTCACCTCCCGTAATCCTACCGTGACGGCGAGGGGTGATCCGACCAGAAAGCTACCGCTTAGTAATTGCCTGTTGTACCGTTTCACCATGTCAGAAGCAGCTTCCGCGTCCTCCTCGTCGCGGGCCGTGATCGGCGACAGCGAGTTCGACCGCGACACCGCCGTCGCCCGCCGCGCGCCCGGTGTCTACGACCTCGACCTCTCGGCCGGCTGGACCATCCTCGGCGCCGTCAACGGCGGCTATCTGCTGGCCGTGCTCGGCCGGGCCCTCGGCGACGCCCTTCCGCACTCGGACCCCTTCACCATCTCGGCGCACTATCTGACCGCGTCGCGGCCGGGCAGGGCCGTGATCCGCACGCAGACCGTGCGCACCGGCCGCACCCTCTCCACCGGCCAGGCCTCGCTCCTCCAGTACGACGACGAGGGCAACGAGGTCGAACGCATCCGCGTCCTCGCCTCCTACGGCGACCTCGCCGCCCTCCCCGACGACGTGCGTACGACCGCGAAGCCGCCCGCGATCCCGCCCTTCGAGCAGTGCTTCGGCCCGGCCGACGGCCCCGACCCGCTCAAGGGCACCTCGGCCATCACCGACCGGCTGCTGCTCAAGCTGGACCCGGCCACCCTCGGCTGGGCGCTCGGGCAGCCCTCGGGCAAGGGTGAGATGCGGGCCTGGTTCGGGCTCGCGGACGGCCGGGACGCCGACCCGCTCTCCCTGCTGCTGGCGGTGGACGCCCTGCCCCCGACCGCCTTCGAGATGGGCCTCAAGGGCTGGGTGCCCACCGTCGAGCTCACGGCCCACATCCGCCACCGCCCCGCGCCGGGCCCGCTGCGCGTCGCCATCACGACCCGCAACCTCGCCGGCGGCTTCCTGGAGGAGGACGCGGAGGTCTGGGACAGCGCGGACCGGCTGGTGGCCCAGTCCCGTCAGCTGGCGCGGGTCAGGCTGGCCTGATCGGGCGCGCCCCGAGCCCCGGTCGGCGGGCGCGACGAACTCCGGCTGGTCGGGCAGGCGCGGCCGGCTTCCGCCGGACCGGCGCCGGGGCCGTCCCCCGGCGGGGTCGGCGGTGAGCGCGATGCCGCCGCCGACCGGCGCGGGCAGCGCCGGCCCCGGCTCGAACCGGGGCCGGGCCGTCGGCACCTTCTCCACAGCGCCCGGATCGCCTCTTGGCCCACGGCCCGCTCGCCCGGCGGGCAGGCGAGCGCCGCGTCCTGGAGGACGACTCCGGCCGGTTCCCCGAAGGGGTGTGTACCGGCGCCGTCGACCTGGAGCGGATCACCCTGTCATCGCCCTCCAGGCCACCGCCGCCGACGCCATCGCCGACCTCGCGGCCCGCGATCTCGCGGTCGCCGTCCTCGGCGAGTCCCTGGCCGCGCGCCACACCGGCCGGCTCACCGCCCGCCTGGTCGAGACGCCGAAGCCCGCCGGGCGTTCCCCGTGCCGACGCGCGCGTGAACCGGGTGGCACCACATGGCGCCACGCAGCGCCGCCCGGCGCCACTTTGGCACCCAGTGCCTCTGGCTGGCGTTTATGCAGGTCAGGGCAGTCATGTTTGGGGTGCGCCGCAGATTTGCGCCCCCGTGGCGCCATCCCCGCTTGCGGATGGCACCATGATGGTGCCATGATGGCATTATGGACCTCACCCCCTATGTCGACAACCTCCGTCGCGAACTCTCCATCGCCGCCGAAGCGGGCGGAGAGGACGCCCGTGAGCTGGCCGAGCGGCTGACCGCTCCGCTGGAGTCGGCGGCCCGGCTGACGATGCTCAATGTGCTGTCCGCGGCGATGGACGAGATCACTCGGGACCTGGCGCCCGGCTCGGTCGATGTGCGGCTGCGGGGACTGGATCCCGACTTCGTGGTGACGCTGCCGGAGACCGGCGGGCCCGTCGAGGCCGCCGCCGAGCCGGTCGCGCCGCCGCAGGTGCCCGCCGACACCGACGAGGGCGGCACCGCACGGGTCAATCTGCGGTTGCCGGCCCAGCTCAAGGCGCGGGCCGAGGAGGCCGCAAGCCGGGAGGGGCTGTCGGTCAACGCCTGGCTCGTACGGGCCGTGTCGGCCGCGGTCGACGGCGGGACCCGGCCGCGCCCCACCGAGAAGACGCAGGCGTTCGGACAGAGCTTCACGGGCTGGGTGCGCTAGCCGCGCCCCGCCCGACCTCTTCACCCACACCACGTCCCACCAGCGGGGACGCCCCACGGACTCATGAGGACGGCACAGCCATGCCTGCTTTCGACACACCCGAACCCATTTCGGTCACCGCCCATGTGGGCGCCGGTTCCGTCCGGTTCGTCGCGAGCGACCGCCGCGACACCGTCGTGGAGGTCCTGCCCGGCGGCAAGCGGGGCAAGGACGTACGGGCCGCCGAGCAGACCGAGGTCGCGTACGCGAACGGCGAGCTGAGCGTGCGGACCAGGGAGCGCACCTTCATCGGGCCCACCGGAACCGTCGAGGTGACCGTCGAACTGCCCACCGGCTCGCGCGTCGACGTGGGCGGCTCCTGGGTCCAGGTGTTCGGCGAGGGCGCGCTCGGCGAGACCCGCGTGAAGACCTCGGTCGGCGACGTCCGCCTCGATACCGCAGGGCCGCTCAAACTGACCGTCTCCCACGGCTCGATCAGCGTCGACCGGGCCGCGGGCGGGGCCGAGATCACCACCAGCTCCGGCAGCCTGCGCGTCGGCACCGTCCACGGCCCCGCCGTCCTGAAGAACTCGCACGGCAGCACGGTCGTCGGCCTCGTGACCGGCGACCTGCGGGTGAACGGCGCCAACGGCGACATCGACATCGAGTGCGCCGAGGGCGACGTCGTCGCCACCACCGCCCACGGCACCCTGCGCGCCAGCGAAGTCGTGCGCGGCAGCGTCCAGTTGGAGACCTCCTACGGCGCCATCGAGGTCGGCGTCCGCGAGGGCACGGCCGCCTGGCTCGACGTCAGCTCCGAGCGCGGGCACGTGCGCAACGCGCTCACCGCCTCCGGGGCGCCCGAGCAGTCCGAGGAGACCGTCAAGGTCCGCGCCCGTACCCGCTACGGCAGCATCGACGTGCGCCGCGCCCGGCGCTGAGCAGGGGCTCCAACCCGCTCACCACTTCACCCACTTCGGCCTTTTCATCCGCTTCAGCCTTCGAATGGGGGCGTCATGCCTTCTTCTGTCATGCCCACGCCAAGGTGGGGCGGCGGTGCGGGGGCACCCGCCGCCGTCTCCGCCTTCGATCTGCGCAAGTCGTACGGCGACAAGACCGTCCTCGACGGCATCGACCTGCGCATCCCGGCCGGGACCGTGTTCGCGCTGCTCGGGCCCAACGGGGCCGGCAAGACCACCACCGTGCAGATCCTGACCACGCTCGTCGCCGCGGACGGCGGACAGGGCCGGGTCGCCGGCCACGACATCGCCACCGCCCCGGACGGGGTGCGCGCCGCGATCGGGGTCACCGGCCAGTTCGCCGCGCTCGACGACCTGCTCACCGCCGAGGAGAACCTGCTCCTCATGGCCGACCTGCTCCGCCTCGGCAAGCGCGAAGGGCACGCCCGTACACGGGAGTTGCTCGAACGGTTCGGCATCGCGGACGTCGCCGGCAAGCGGGCCGCGACCTTCTCCGGCGGCATGCGGCGCCGGCTCGACCTCGCCATGACGCTGGTCGGGAACCCTCAGGTGATCTTCCTGGACGAGCCGACGACCGGCCTCGACCCGCGCAGCCGCCGCACCATGTGGGGGATGGTCCGCGAGCTGGTCGCGGGCGGTACGACGGTCTTCCTCACCACCCAGTACCTGGAGGAGGCCGACCAGTTGGCCGACCGGATCGCGGTGCTGGACGGCGGCCGGATCGTGGCCGAGGGCACCGCCGACGAGCTGAAGGCGCGCATCCCCGGCGGCCATGTACGGCTGCGGTTCACCGACCCGGCCGAGTACGAGCGCGCGGCGGCGGCCTGGCCCGGCGCCGCCCGTGAGGACGGCGAACTCGCCCTGCGGGTCGCCGGCGACGGGGGACTCGACGCCCTGCGCGCCCTGCTCGACCGGCTCGCCGCCACCGGCATCGGGACCGCCGACCTCTCCGTGCACACCCCCGACCTCGACGACGTCTTCCTCGCCCTGACCGGCCAGGGCACCGCCGAGTCCGGTGCCCCGCTCCACCTCAAGGAGAACCGATGAGCACGTTCGCCCACGCCGTGCACGACTCCCGGACGATGCTGCGGCGCAACCTCAAGCACGCGATCCGCTACCCGTCCGTGGGGCTCGGCGCCGCCATGATGCCGATCCTGATGATGCTGCTGTTCGTGTACGCCTTCGGGGGCTCGATCGGCGCGGGAATGGGCGGCCGGGACGCCTACATCGGCTATCTCACCCCCGGAATCGTCATCATGGGCGTGGCCGCCGGTTCGATGTCGACGTCGATCGCGGTCTGCAACGACATGACCGAAGGCATCATCAACCGCTTCCGCACCATGGACATCACGCGCTCGTCGTTCATGACGGGGCATGTCATCGGCAGCGTCATCCAGACGATGCTCTGCTGCGTCCCGGTCGTGGGCGTCGCCCTCGCGGTCGGCTTCCGCTCCGGGGCGGGTCCGCTGGAGTGGCTCGCCGCGGCCGGCCTCCTCGCGGCCATCGCGTTCGCGGTGACCTGGCTGTCGGTGGCGCTCGGTCTGGTCTCCAAGACGGTCGAGTCCGCGAGCAACAAGCCGCTGCTGATCCAGTTCCTGCCGTTCCTCGGCTCCGCGTTCGTGCCGGCCGGGTCCATGTCGCCGGGGCTGCGCTGGTTCGCCGAGAACCAGCCGTTCACGCCGATGACCGAGACGCTGCGCGGACTGCTGTGCGGCACGGAGATCGGCGACAAGGGGTGGATCTCGCTGGCCTGGTGCGCCGGGATCGCGCTGATCGGCTACCTCTGGTCGCGCTCGCTGTTCAACAGCGACACCAAGCGCTGACGGCGCTGCCGGACCGACCGGGCCGGACCGTACGGCGGTTCAGTCCAGCCAGTGGTCGCGGCCGATGGTGATGAGCCGCAGCTGCCGGGTGGCCAGCCGGGCCACCCGGTCCCGCTCCTGCGCCGGGCCGTCCAGCGCCTCCAGGAACTGGGAGGCGCTGATCAGCATCTGGTCGACGTACAGCCGGGCGAGCATCAGCACGTCGTCGTCGCTCCAGCCCGCCGCCTCGGGGTCCTGTGCCAGCTCGGCCTTCACCTCCTCGGCGAACCGGGCCAGTTGGTCGCCGATGGCCTCGCGCACCGGCTGCACCCCGCCGTGCCGCTCGCGGGCGATGAAGCGGATGTGGGAGGGGTGGGCGGCGACGTAATGGGCGATCAGCTCCACGGCGCGGGTGATGCGTTCCTCGCTGTCACCGGTCGTGGACACCGTCTCGCGCACCATCGGGTGCAGGCTGCCCAGCGCCTCGTCGACCAGGGCGACACCGAGGTCGGGGATCGAGCGGAAGTGCCGGTAGAAGGCGGTGGGGGCGACCCCGACGGCACGGGTGACCTCGCGCAGGCCCAGGCTGCTCAGGCTCTGCTCCTCCAGCAGCGCGAGCGCCGCGTCCAGGAACGCCTGCCGGGTCTTCTGCTTCTGGGCCTGCCGGATGCCGAGGGTGTGACTCATGTCATCCAGTTAACAACTGTTCTCCGGAATTGAAAAGCGGCCGGACGGGATACACTCAAAGTGAGTGAACAAGTGTTACTACAACTGTTCACCGAAACTTTACAGAGCCTGCCACACGAGGCATCTCGGAGGGGGATCCGATCCCATGCTGTTCCTCGTCGCCGCACTCATGCTGCTCGGTGTGGTGCTGGGCACCGTGGCCCACGCACCGCTGCCGGTCACCGGTGTCCTGGCCGCCGTCATCGCCGTCTGGCTCGGCGTCTTCGCCGTCCGCGAGCGGCTCGGCCGCCGCCGGCGCACCTCGGCCAACTGACCGCCCGCCGACCCTCAGGAGACGAGCACCATGCAGCTCACCGCACCGGCTCCGGCCCATTCCCGGGCCCCCGCCCGCAAGCGTGACGCCGACGGCATGGCCGTCGCGTCCTTCATCCTCGGCCTTCTCGGCCTCCTCGTCCTCAACCTCTTCCTCGGCCCGATCGCCATCGTCCTGGCCGCGGTCTCCCTGTGGCGCGGCACGGCCCGCCGCGGCCGCGCCTACCTGGGCCTCGCCCTGGGCGTCGCCGACCTGGCCGTCCTGCTGATCGTCATGCAGGTCTCCCACACGGTCTCCTGGAGCCTGTGACCCGCCGGCGCACCGCTCGCCGGTGCGGGCATGCCGCTCGTGGGGCCGCTGGGGGAGCGCGGCGCCGGGCGCGCCGCGGCCCCGTCCCGGTGGGGCCGACGTGGGGCGCACGGCCGGACGACCCGCCGCGCCGTAGAATCTCCCCACCATGGCTTACCTCGATCACGCCGCGACCACCCCGATGCTCCCGGAGGCGGCGGAGGCTCTGACCGCCCAGTTGAGCGTCACGGGCAACGCCTCCTCCCTGCACGCCTCCGGCCGCCAGGCCCGTCGGGCGGTCGAGGAATCCCGCGAGACCCTCGCCGACGCACTCGGCGCACGGCCCAGCGAGGTCGTGTTCACCTCCGGCGGCACCGAGGCCGACAACCTCGCCGTCAAGGGCCTGTACTGGTCCCGCCGCGCCGCCGACCCCGCCCGCACCCGCGTCCTGTCCAGCCCCGTCGAGCACCACGCCGTCCTGGACGCCGTGCACTGGCTCGGCGAGCACGAGGGCGCCACCGTCGAGTACCTGCCCGTCGACTCCCATGGCCGCGTCCACCCCGACGCCCTGCGCGAGGCCATCGCCCGCAACCCGAAGGACGTCGCGCTGGCCACCGTGATGTGGGCCAACAACGAGATCGGCACGATCATGCCGATCCGCGAACTCGCCGACGTCGCCGCCGAGTTCGGCATCCCGCTGCACGCCGACGCCGTCCAGGCCTTCGGTCAGGTCCCCGTCGACTTCGGCGCCTCCGGCCTCGCCGCGATGACCGTCTCGGGACACAAGATCGGCGGCCCGTACGGCATCGGCGCCCTGCTGCTGGGCCGCGAGCACACCCCCGTACCCGTGCTGCACGGCGGCGGTCAGGAGCGCCATGTGCGCTCCGGCACCCTCGACGTCCCCGCCGTCGTCTCCTTCGCCGTCGCCGGCCGCCTCGCGGCGGAGCGGCGCGCGCGGTTCGAACGTGAAGTGGGCGCCCTGCGCGACCAGTTGACCGACGCCGTGCTGACCGCCGTACCGGACGCGATCCTCGGCGGCGACCCGGCGCCCGGCGGCCGGCTGCCCGCCAACGCGCACTTCACCTTCCCCGGCTGCGAGGGTGACTCCCTGCTGCTCCTGCTGGACGCCCAGGGCATCGAGTGCTCCACCGGCTCCGCCTGCACCGCGGGCGTCGCCCAGCCCAGCCACGTCCTGCTCGCCGCCGGCGTCGATCCGGACCTGGCCCGCGGCACCCTGCGCTTCTCCCTGGGCCACACCTCCACCCGCGCGGACGTGGACGCCGTCGCCAAGGCCATCGGCCCCGCCGTGGAACGCGCCCGCGCCGCCGGTCTCACCTGAACCGGACCCCGCGGCGGGCACGAAAACGACCTACGAGGCGGGTTCCCTTCGCCGGCATTGTCCGGATCAGGTGTCTGGAGGTCGCCTTCCGGTCTACGACCATCCGGCCTCTCAGCCCGAGCGTCGACGTCGGCACCAGCGGATCCCTCGCGGTCTCACGCTGACGTCGGCTACTCCGCTTGGACTCCCTCACTCGTCTCGTAGGTCTGCAATCAGCATAAGACCGCCCATACCAGACATAAAGAGCCCGGCCCATGATTTTTCCGGGGCCCGTACCCTGGAAGCGTTATGACTGAGACCCCGCAGCGCCCCCTCCGCGTCCTCGCCGCCATGTCCGGCGGGGTCGACTCCGCCGTCGCCGCCGCGCGCGCCGCGGAAGCCGGCCATGACGTCACCGGCGTCCATCTCGCGCTCTCCGCCAACCCCCAGTCCTTCCGCACCGGCGCGCGGGGCTGTTGCACCATCGAGGACTCCCGCGACGCCCGCCGCGCCGCCGACGTCATCGGCATCCCCTTCTACGTGTGGGACCTCGCCGACCGCTTCCGCGAGGACGTCGTCGAGGACTTCATCGCCGAGTACGAGGCCGGCCGCACCCCCAACCCCTGCCTGCGCTGCAACGAGAAGATCAAGTTCGCCGCGCTCCTGGACAAGGCGCTCGCCCTCGGCTTCGACGCCGTCTGCACCGGCCACTACGCCAAGGTGATCGTCCGCGAGGACGGCTCCCGCGAGCTGCACCGCGCCTCCGACATGGCCAAGGACCAGTCGTACGTCCTCGGCGTCCTGGACGAGAAGCAGCTCGCGCACGCGATGTTCCCGCTCGGCGACACGGTCACCACCAAGGAGGAGATCCGCGCCGAGGCCGAGCGCCGGGGCCTCGCGGTGGCCAAGAAGCCCGACTCGCACGACATCTGCTTCATCGCCGACGGCGACACCCAGGGCTTCCTCGCCCAGCGGCTCGGCAAGGCCGAGGGCGACATCGTGGACGAGTCCGGCACCCGCCTCGGCACGCACGAGGGGGCGTACGGCTTCACCATCGGCCAGCGCAAGGGCCTGCGCATCGGCACCCCGGCCCCGGACGGCAAGCCGCGCTACGTCCTCGACATCTCCCCGGTCACCAACACCGTCACCGTCGGCCCGGCCGCCGCCCTGGACGTCACCGCCCTCACCGCGATCAAGCCCCGCTGGTGCGGCACCGCCCCCACCGCCCCCGGCACCTACACCGCCCAGCTGCGCGCCCACGGCGGCGAGACCGAGGTGCGGGCCGAGCCGGTCGACGGCGAACTGCGCGTCACCTTCACCGAACCGGTCCGCGGCGTCGCCCCCGGCCAGGCGATCGTGCTCTACGACGGCACCCGCGTCGTCGGCTCGGCCACGATCGCCTCCACCACACGGGCGACGACAGCGGTGTGACCCCCCTGGGACAGCACACCTAGGCCGTGCAGAACTCGGCCAGCACCGGGCCCAGCACCTCCGGCTCCACCATGTGGGTCTGGCCCTCCAGGACCCGGTACGCGCCGCCGGGCACCGCGTCCGCGACGTCCCGGCAGGCCCGGCGCATCCACTCGGGGCTCGCGCCGCCCGCGATGGCCAGCAGGGGCACGGAGACGGCCGCGAGGCGGTCGCGGGGGAGCAGTCCGTCGCCCATCACGGCGTCGTCGTACGCGAGGCTCGGCGCGACGGCCTCCAGGCCGGGCCACATGGGCGACTGCCGGGCGCGCCCGATCATCTCCTCGCCGAGCCCGGTGAGCCGCAGAAACAGCTCGACCGCGTCCCCGCGCCGGTCCTTGGCGAGCGCCAGCCCGAGGTCCCGTTTGTACGCGGCCACCCGCTCGGCGCCGCCCGCCAGCTGGTCCGCGTATGGCACCTCGTACACCGCCGCACGGGTGACCGGCAGCCCGCTCGCCGCCGCCTGGAGCACCAGCGCGCCGCCGGAGGAGACGCCGAACAGCGCGGCGTCCCCGCCCACCGCGTCGAGCAGCGCGGCCAGGTCCTCGATCTCGCGGTCCACCGCGTACGGCGGGGTGTCGCCGCTCTCGCCGCGGCCCCGGCGGTCGTAGACGACGGCCGTCACCCGGTCCGCGAGCCGCTCGGCCAGGGGGGCCAGGGTGCCGCCGGTGGACATCGCGCCGCTCACCAGGATCACCGCGGGCCCCCGGCCGGTCACCGCGTAGGCGAGGGGGGTTCCGTCGCGTGAAGTCGTCCTCTTGTCCATGTCGGTGCAGACTGCCGCACGCGGCCGGACTCGTCGCTCACGACACGTCGACGTCGTAGAAGCAGAGGTGGTCCTTGATCGGCGCGACGTCCGGCTTCGGCTCCGGGTACGCCCAGGCGAGATCGGGCGCGTCCGGCAGCGACCAGTAGGACGCCGTGCCCTTGAAGGGGCAGACGGTGTGGGTCCCGGAGGGGGTCAGCAGGTCGAGGCGTACGTCCCCGGCCGGGATGTAGTAGCGGTCCGGGCAGCCCGTCTCGCGCAGGACGAGGGGGCGGTCGGTCTCCGCGAGCACCCGGTCGCCGTGCACCACGCGCACGTGCCGCTCGCCGGCTTCGATGGTGATGGTGTGTCCTTCGGCCATACCAGGACAGCGCCGCCGGGCACCGGGTTCTTCCCGCGTACGACGCCGGGTTCCTCGCGCGTACGACGCCGGGTTCCTCGCGCGTACGGTAGAGGCCATGAACATCTGCGTCTTCCTCTCCGCCGCCGACCTCGACGAGCGGTACACCCGCCCCGCCCGCGAGTTCGCGGAGCTGCTCGGCAAGGGCGGCCACACCCTGGTCTGGGGCGGTTCCAACGTCGGTCTGATGAAGGTCGTCGCCGACGGGGTGGAGGAGGCGGGCGGCCGGCTGGTCGGCGTGTCCGTGGAGTTCCTGGCCAACAAGGCGCGGCCCGCCGCCGACGAGATGGTGATCGCCGCCGACCTCGCCGAGCGCAAGAAGCTGCTCCTGGAGAAGGCCGACGCCGTGGTCATCATGGTGGGCGGCACCGGCACGCTGGACGAGGCCACCGAGATCCTGGAGCTGAAGAAGCACGGGCGCACGCGGAAGCCGGTGGTGCTGCTGAACACCGCAGGGTTCTACGACGGGCTGCGCGAGCAGTTCCGCCGCATGGAGGAGGAGGGCTTCCTGCCCCGCCCCCTGGCCGAGCTGGTCTTCTTCGCCGAGGAGCCGGTCGGCGCCCTCGCCTACCTGGAGGAGCAGCTCGGTACCCGCTGATGCGAGCATGGCGGGTATGGCTACACATGTGATCACCGGGGCCGGTTCCGGCATCGGCGCGGCCGTCGCCCGCCGGCTGCACGCGCGCGGGGACGAACTCCTGCTGCACGCGCGGGACGCGGGCCGCGCGAAGGAACTGGCCGCGGAGTTTCCCGGCGCCCGCACCCTGGTCGGCGACCTCGCCGAACCGGACCGGCTCTCCTGGGCGCTCTCCCACCAGACACTGCCCGACCGGGTGGACTCCCTGCTGCACATCGCCGGCGTGGTGGACCTCGGCGAGGTGGGCGAGCTGACCCCCAGGTCCTGGCGCCACCAGCTCGACGTCAACCTCATGGCCCCCGCCGAGCTGACCCGCCTGCTGCTGCCCCAGCTGCGCGCGGCCCGCGGCCACGTCCTCTTCGTCAACTCCGGCGCGGGCCTCGCCGCGCACGCCGGCTGGGGCGCGTACGCCGCCTCCAAGCACGGCCTCAAGGCCCTCGCCGACGCCCTGCGCCAGGAGGAGCACGCCGCCGGCGTCCGCGTCACCTCCGTCTATCCGGGCCGCACCGCGAGCCCCATGCAGGCCAAGGTGCACCAGCAGGAGGGCAAGGAGTACGACGCCGGCAAGTGGATCGACCCCGAGTCGGTGGCCACGACGATCGTGATGGCGCTGGACCTCCCGCGGGACGCCGAGGTCAACGATCTGACGGTACGACCGGGACGGTGAGCGGCGCCCCGCGGGTTCCGTAGGCTTCTCCGGTGAGCGAAAACAGCGTGTTCAGGTTCGCCGGGGCCACCGGAGTCGGGTCCATGCCCGGCGGGGACGTCCGGGAGGCCGTCAAGACCGTCACCGGGTCCTTCGAGGACTTCCCGTACCTGCCCGAACTGCCCGCCCGCGGGCCCGGCGCGGACATGATCGGCCGGACCGCCGGGATGCTGGTCGAGCTGTACGCGCGCGTGGAGCCCAGCGGCTGGCGGATCGGGGACCGGCCGGGGCGGGACACCCGGCGGGCGCGCGGCTGGCTCAGGGAGGACCTGGACGCGCTGGAGGAGTTCACGCAAGGCTACGAGGGCGACCTGAAGGTGCAGGCGGTCGGGCCCTGGACGCTCGCCGCCGCCCTGGAGCTGAGGAACGGCGAGGCCGCCCTCTCCGACCCCGGCGCCTGCCGCGACCTCGCCGGCTCCCTCGCCGAGGGGCTCCGGCTCCACCTCGCCGAGGTCCGGCGCCGCGTCCCCGGCGCCCGCGTGCTGCTCCAGCTCGACGAGCCCTCCCTCACCGCCGTGCTGCGCGGCCGGGTCCGCACCGCCAGCGGCTACCGCACCCACCGCGCCGTGGACCGCCAGGTCGTGGAACACACCCTGCGGGAGGTCGTCGGCGCCCACCCGGACGGCCCCGTCGCCGTCCACTCCTGCGCCCCCGACGTGCCCTTCGCCCTGCTGCGCCGGGCCGGCGCCGACGCCGTGTCGTTCGACTTCGCGCTGCTCACCGAACGTGACGACGACGCGATCGGCGAGGCCGTCGAGGCCGGTACCCGGCTGTTCGCCGGTGTCGTACCCGGCACGGACGGCCCATTGTCAGACCCTGCCGGTAGCGTCATGGGTGTCAGGACGTTGTGGCGCAGGCTGGGGCTGCATCCGGGCCTGCTCGCCGAGGCGGTCACCCTCACCCCGGCGTGCGGTCTCGCGGGCGCTTCCCCCGGCTACGCGCGCCAGGCGCTCGCCCATTGCGTCCGGGCGGCGAGATCCCTCGCGGACAACCCAGAGTAACGGGAGGACAACACGGTGGCCGGCGACAAGCAGGCGGAGACCACGGCGGTGCCCGCCGAGGCCCGCGACAGGCACGCGCAGCTGGCGGAGCAGATCGAGGAGCACCGCTTCCGGTACTACGTGAAGGACGCTCCCGTCATCAGCGACGCGGAGTTCGACCAGCTCCTGAAGTCCCTGGAGGCGCTGGAGGAGCAGTACCCCGAGCTGCGCACCCCCGACTCGCCCACCCAGAAGGTCGCGGGGGCGTACGAGACGGAGTTCACCGCCGTCGAGCACCGCCAGCGCATGCTCTCCCTCGACAACACCTTCAACGACGAGGAACTGGCCGCCTGGGCCGACCGCATCGCCCGCGAACTCGGCGACCAGAAGTACCACTTCCTGTGCGAGCTGAAGGTCGACGGCCTCGCCGTCAACCTCACGTACGAACACGGCCGTCTCACCCGCGCCGCGACCCGCGGCGACGGCCGCACCGGCGAGGACATCACGCCCAACGTGCGCACCATCGCGGACATCCCCGACCGGCTGGACGGCGAGGAGGTCCCCGACCTGGTGGAGATCCGCGGCGAGGTCTACTTCCCGATGGAGAAGTTCCTCGAACTGAACGAGCGCCTGGTCGCGGCCGGCGACAAGCCCTTCGCCAACCCGCGCAACGCTGCGGCCGGTTCGCTGCGCCAGAAGGACCCCCGCGTCACCGCCACCCGCCCCCTGCACATGGTGGTGCACGGCATCGGCGCCCTGGAGGGCTTCAGCGGCATGACCCGCCTGTCCCAGGCGTACGACCTCCTCAAGTCCTGGGGCCTGCCCACCTCCTCGCACAACCGGGTGGTCGACGACCTCGACGGCGTCCGGCAGTTCATCGCGCACTACGACGGCGAGAACCGCCACTCCGTGGAGCACGAGATCGACGGCGCCGTCATCAAGCTGGACGAGATCCGCCTCCAGGGCCGCCTCGGCTCCACCGCGCGCGCCCCCCGCTGGGCCATCGCCTACAAGTACGCGCCGGAGGAGGTCAACACCAAGCTCATCGACATCAAGGTGGGCGTCGGCCGCACCGGCCGGGTCACGCCGTACGCCCAGGTCGAGCCGGTCACCGTCGCGGGCAGCGAGGTCGAGTTCGCCACCCTGCACAACCAGGAGGTCGTCAGGGCCAAGGGCGTGCTGATCGGGGACACGGTCGTCATCCGCAAGGCCGGCGATGTCATCCCGGAGATCCTCGGCCCGGTGGTCGACCTGCGCGACGGCAGCGAGCGGGAGTTCGTGATGCCCGGCGAGTGCCCCGAGTGCGGCACCCCGCTGCGGCCCATGAAGGAGGGCGACATCGACCTCCGCTGCCCCAACGCCCGCACCTGCCCGGCCCAGTTGCGCGAGCGCGTCTCCTACCTCGCGGGCCGCGAGTGCCTGGACATCGAGCACTTCGGCGGGGTGGCCGCCGCCGCCCTCACCCGCCCGCTGGAGCCGGCCGACCCGCCGCTGGTGGACGAGGGTGACCTGTTCGACCTGACGGTGGAGAAGCTGCTGCCCATCAAGGCGTACGTCCTCGACCCGGACAGCGGGCTGCCCAAGCACGACCCCAAGACCGGCGAGGCGAAGGTCGTCACGGTCTTCGCCAACCAGAAGGGCGAGCCGAAGAAGAACACCCTCGCGCTGCTGGAGAACATCGAGGCGGCCAAGTCCCGCCCGCTGGCGCGCTTTCTGAACGGGCTGTCCATCCGGCATGTCGGCCCGGTCGCCGCCCAGGCCCTCGCCCGCGAGTTCCGCTCCATCGACCGCATCGAACAGGCCACGGAAGAGGAGTTGGCGGCCACCGACGGCGTCGGACCCATCATCGCCGCCGCGGTCAAGGAGTGGTTCGCCGAGGAGTGGCACCGCGAGATCGTCCGCAAGTGGAAGGCCGCCGGGGTTCCGCTGGAGGACCAGGTCAGCGGGGAGGCGGAGGGTCCGCGTCCGCTGGAGGGGCTGACCGTCGTGGTCACCGGCACGCTGGAGAACTTCACACGGGACGGCGCCAAGGAGGCGCTGCAGAGCCGGGGCGCCAAAGTGACCGGCTCGGTTTCGAAGAAGACCTCTTTCGTTGTCGTTGGTGACAATCCGGGATCGAAATACGACAAGGCCATGCAATTGAAGGTTCCGGTGCTCGACGAGGACGGATTCGGCGTCCTGTTGGAGCAGGGTCCCGAGGCCGCGACGGAGGCCGCGCTTCCGACCGAGGAGTAGCGGTTGAAGGCCACCCGTTCGGCGCATATCAGTTGCATACGGGTGGCGCCGGGCGCATTCGGGCAACCGCCGACGACCGGTGCCCGTGGAAGCCCCGCGCGGCCTAGTGTTGAGTTGTGCACCTGCCGTGCCCGGCGGCGGACGGGGGCATGTCCCTGCCCGCCGCGGGCGCGGCGAGGGTTTCTTCAGCGCGAAGCCGTCGATGGTGTCGGACATCGGGCCGCGCGGCGTGGGCACCGCCCGCCGGCTGTGAGAGGGACGGGAATGGAACCGACCGAGAGCGTCGCCCCGGACTCACGGCTGCGCCTGCGCCGCCGCGCGCTCGCCTGGCGGGAGATCCTGCGGCCCGGACGCGGTGGCGGCCGTACCGGCCCGCGCGTCCACCCGGCCATGGCCGGCCCCGCCGGCGCGCCGGGCACCCGCGTGCCCCTCGCCATCGAACCCGCGCCCAGCCTGGCGGGCGCGGGCACCGGCCTCGGCGCCGGGCAGGAGTCCGGCCGGCAGGGCCCCTGGCCCGCGCTGCCCGCGGCCGTCACGGCGGCCGCCGCGCTCGTCCTGGCCGCCGGCTTCGTCCGCGCCTTCGACGGCGGCCACGCCCTCTTCCCGTGCGGCACCCCCGGCTGGTCGCTGGCCCTGCTCACCGGGATCATCGTCGGGCACCTCGTCATGCTGGGCCGCGCCCGCTGGTGGGGCGGCACCGGCTCGGGCGCCGCGCTCACCCTCGCCGTGCTGCTGCTCTACGGCTGGGTGCCCGCCGGCATGGTCAGCCTGACCGTCGTCGTCCTGGTCGGCATCGCCCGCCGGCACCGCTGGCGCCAGGGCGTGCTGCACGGCGCGACGGACATCCTCGGCATCGTCGTGGCCGCCCTGCTGCTCGGCGCGCTGGGCCGGGTGCCCAGCGTGGAGCAGCCCTGGCGGGCGCAGAGCTGGAGCCTCGCCACCGTGCCCGAGGTCGTGCTGGCCGCCGTCGCCTATCTCGCCGTCGGCCGGGGCCTGCTGTGGTACCTGACCGCGCCGCGCGAGCACGGCCTGCCGAGCATCCCCCGGCCCGCGCTGGTCCGGCAGGGGCTGGTGGCCGTGGCGCTGCTCGGCATCGCGCCGCTGCTCTGCGTGGTCGCGGAGGCCCAGCCGGTGCTGCTGCCGCTGTTCGCCATCCCCCTCATCGCCCTCGACTCGGCCCTGTGGATGGCCCGCGCCCGCGCCGAGGAGCAGCTGCGCGATCCGCTGACCGGGCTGCCCAACCGGCAGTGGCTCCAGGAGCGGATCTGGACGGCGCTGGACGACGCCGACCGCGCGGGCGCCCGTTCCGCGCTGATGCTGATCGACCTCGACCGCTTCCGTTCGGTCAATGACACCCTCGGTCATCTCGCCGGTGACCGGCTGCTGTTGCAGATCGCCGAGCGGCTGCGGCTCGCCCTGCCGCGCGGCGCGGAGGCGGCCCGGCTCGGCGGCGACGAGTTCGCGGTCTTACTGCCCGCCGCCGACTCCATCACGTCGGCGATGCGGGTCGCCCGCGGCCTGGTGACCGCCCTCAGCTCCCCGCTCGACCTGGACGGCCTCACCCTCGTCCTGGAGGCGAGCGCCGGGGTCGCCGTCTTCCCGGACCACGCGATGGACGCGGAGGGGCTGCTGCGGCGGGCCGACGTGGCCATGTACCAGGCGAAGCGGGACCGTACGGGCGTCGAGGTCTACGAGTCCAAGCGGGACTCCAACACCCCGGACCGGCTCGGGCTGCTCGGCGATCTGCGCCGGGCGCTGGACGCCCACGAGGTGCAGCTGCACTACCAGCCCAAGGTGCGCTTCGACGGCCAGGTGGCCGGTCTGGAGGCGCTGGTGCGGTGGGTGCACCCGGAGCGCGGGAAAGTGCCGCCGGACGAGTTCATCGCGATCGCCGAGTCCTCCGGGCTGATGCCCCATCTCACCGAGTACGTCCTGGAGACCGCCCTCGCCCAGGTCGCCCGCTGGCGGGCGCAGGGCATCCGGGTGCCGGTCGCGGTCAACGTCTCGCCGCGCGATGTGCACACGCCGGGCTTCGCGGGCTCGGTCGCCGCGCGGCTGGCCCGGCACGGGGTGCCGGCGGGCGCGTTGCAGCTGGAGATCACCGAGCACGTCCTGCTGGAGGACCCGCAGCGGGCCGCCGACACCCTCGCGGCGCTGACCGGGCACGGCGTGAAGATGTCCCTGGACGACTTCGGCACCGGGTACTCCTCCCTGGTACATCTGCGGCGGCTGCCGGTCAGCGAGCTGAAGATCGACCGCTCCTTCGTGGCCCGCCTCGCGGTGGACGCCGAGGACGCGGAGATCGTGCGCTGCACCCTCGACCTCGCGCACTCCCTGGGGCTGCTCGTGGTCGCGGAGGGCGTGGAGGACGACGAGACCTGGGAGCGGCTGCGGGACCTGGGCTGCGACGCGGTGCAGGGGTGGCTGGTGGCCGCGGCGATGCCGCCGGAGGAGACGACGGCATGGCTGCGCTTCCGCCAGACCAGCGTCGGCTCACCCACGCGCCGCCCGCTGCCCGAGGGCGAGGTCCCGGTCCCGGACACGAGCGGCCCGCCTCCGGCGACGACGGGGGGCCGCAAGCCGTCCGCCTAGGGTTTGCGGCGAACGTGCCGGTCACAGCCGCTCGTTGCCGGCTACGACCGGGGCGACGGCCGAGCGGCGCCCCGAACCGTGCGGGTGTCGGGCGGTGGCGCGGATGGTGCGGGTGTCGGGCGGTGGCGCGGATCGTGCGGGTGTCGGGCGGTGCCGTGAACCGTGCGGCCGTCGGGCGGTGCCGCGGATCGTCCGGTCGTCGAGCGGTGCCGTGAACCGTGCGGGCGTCGGGCGGCGGCGTGGATCGTGCGGGTGTCGGGCGGTGGCGCGAACCGTGCGACCGTCGAGTGGTCCCGCGAACCGTCCGGCCGTGGGCGCGTCGCGGCCGGTCGCGCAGTTCCCGGTGCCCCGCAAGCGCGGAGGCAGTTTCCGGCGCCCCCGCGCGCGCAGACGCGGTTCCCGGCGCGCCGCCGCGAGCGCGCCGTCACCTGGTGGCGTACCCCTAAGCTCCCCGCGTCGGTTCCACGCGCCCCCGCGATCGCGCCGGCTCCCGGTGGCGTACCCCTAAGCTCCCCGCGTCAGTTCCCCGCGCCCCCGCAAGCGCGCCGGCTCCCAGTGGCGTACCCTCAGCTCCCCGCGCCCTCCACGACCGCGCCGGCACCCAGTGGCGTACGCCTCCCTACTCTCCCACCGGCCCCCCTCTCGCGAACCGGTCCACCAGCAGTTCCAGGCGGCGTTCATGCGCCCACTCCGGCAGTCGGCCGCTGCGCATCAGGGTGGCCAGGCCGTGCAGGGCGGCCCAGAAGGTCTCGGTCAGCAGGCCGGCGTCCTCCTCGGCGGAGACCGGCGCCACCGCGGCCAGCAGCTCGCCGAAGGCGTCCTGGAGCGGGGCCGGGGCCTCGGGGGTGGCGAACGGCAGGTCCACCAGGTGGGTGAACATCGCGTCGTAGAGGGCGGGGCGGCGCCGGGCGAAGGAGGTGTAGGTCCGGGCGATCGCCGCGAGCGAGCCCCGGACGCCGTCCGCACCCGCGCGGGCCTGCCGCAGCTCGACCGCCAGATCGGCGCAGCCGTCGACCGCGACCGCCGCCATGATCGCGTCCTTGCCCTTGAAGTGGCTGTAGAGGACCGGCTGGCTGTACTCGATCTCGGCGGCCAGCCGGCGCGTGGTCACCGCGTCCCAGCCCTCCGCCTCGGCGAGCTCCCGCGCGGCCGTCACGATCAGCTGCCTGCGCTCGGCTCGTTCGCGCTCCCGGCGCGTCTGGATCGTCATAGCCGGAATTCTAGCAACGCTAGGCAATCTGTCGGCGCTCTGTTAGCGTCACTCCCGTTGCTAGCGCTGCTAGCCAAACACCAACGGGAGACGTCATGACCATCGCCGCGTACACGCTGGCCGTCCCGCTCGACCTGTTCTGCCTCTTCCTCGGCTACCGCTTCTGGTTCCAGCCCGGCCCGGCCGCCGCGGGCTACGGCGTCCCCGCCGACCCCGCGGGCGACGCCGGCGCCTATCTGGCGGTCAAGGCCGGCAGGGACGGCACCCTCGGTCTCATCGGCCTCGCCCTGCTGGCGTTCGTCGGCGTGCGCGCCGAGGCCTGGTTCATGGTCTGCGTGGCCCTCCTGCCGCTCCTCGACACCGTGACGGTCCTGCGGCACGGCGGACGGAAGGCCGTCGCGTTCGGGATGCATTTCGCCACCGCGGTGGTTGTCCTCGTCTGCGCCGCGCTCCTGTTCGCGGCCTGACCGGATCGCATCGTGGGGAGATGGGCATGTCGCTGTTCGTACCGAGGTTCGAGGACACCGCGCTGGTGCGGGAGGCCGGGGCCGAGGTGGTCGGCGACGACCCCGTCGCCGTACGGCTGCTGGCGGACAGCAGCGCCACCGGCGGCGCCCTGTCCACGGTGCGCGTCACGCTCGCGGCGGGCGCCGACGGTGCCCGCCCGCATGTGCACCACCGCTCCGCCGAGATGTTCTACCTGCTGGACGGCGCCGCCGAGGTGCTCTCCGGCGAGGACGTGGTCACCGCCGAGCGCGGCGATCTGATCGTCGTACCGCCGGACCGTCCGCACGCCTTCGCCGCGGTCCCCGGCGCCACCGCCGACCTCCTGGTCGTCATCGCGCCGGGCGTCGAGCGCTTCGAGTACTTCCGCCACCTCCAGCGCATCCGCCTCGGCGAGCTCACCCCGGAGAGCCTGCTGGAGGTACAGGAGCGGTACGACAATCACTTCCTGGAGAGCGCCGCCTGGGACGGCCGGCGCCGCTGAGCGAGCGCCCGCGGGGAAACCGTTTAACGGCCGGGCCACCCCGCCCCATAGGATTGGCTCCAAACCACACACACTCACCCAGAGGATCGCTGCATGCCTGGCATCACGCGCGAGGAGGTCGCCCACCTCGCCCGGCTGGCGCGTCTGGAGCTGAAGCCCGAAGAACTCGACCACTTCGCCGGCCAGCTCGACGACATCATCGGCGCGGTCGCCCGCGTCAGCGAGGTCGCCGACCAAGACGTACCGCCGACCTCGCACCCGCTCCCGCTGACGAACGTCATGCGCGCGGACGAGGTCCGTCCCTCGCTCACCCCCGAGCAGGCGCTCTCCGGCGCCCCCGCCCAGGAACAGCAGCGTTTCAAGGTGCCGCAGATCCTGGGGGAGGAGTGACCATGACGGACAACATCATCAAGCTCACGGCCGCGCAGATCGCCGAGAAGATCGCCTCCGGCGAGCTGACGGCCGTCGCGGTCACCGAGGCCCACCTCGCCCGCATCGAGGCCGTCGACGAGAAGGTGCACGCCTTCCTGCACGTCGACCGCGAGGGCGCCCTCGCCCAGGCCCGCGCCGTGGACGAGAAGCGGGCCCGCGGCGAGAAGCTCGGCCCGCTGGCCGGCGTCCCGCTCGCGCTCAAGGACATCTTCACCACCGAGGGCGTGCCCACGACCGTCGGCTCGAAGATCCTTGAGGGCTGGATCCCGCCGTACGACGCGACGCTCACCAAGCGCCTCAAGGACGCCGACGTCGTCATCCTCGGCAAGACCAACATGGACGAGTTCGCCATGGGGTCCTCCACCGAGAACAGCGCCTACGGCCCGACCGGCAACCCCTGGGACCTCACCAAGATCCCCGGCGGCTCCGGCGGCGGCTCCTCCGCCGCGCTCGCCTCCTACGAGGCGCCGCTCGCCATCGGCACCGACACCGGCGGCTCCATCCGCCAGCCGGCCGCCGTCACCGGCACCGTCGGCGTGAAGCCGACCTACGGCGCGGTCTCCCGCTACGGCATGGTCGCCTTCTCCTCCTCCCTCGACCAGGGCGGCCCCTGCGCCCGCACGGTCCTGGACGCGGCCCTGCTGCACGAGGTCATCGCGGGCCACGACCCGCTGGACTCCACCTCCATCGACGCCCCGGTCCCGCCGGTGGTCGAGGCCGCCCGCAACGGCAGCGTGGCGGGCATGCGCGTCGGCGTCGTCAAGCAGTTCCGCGGCGAGGGCTACCAGGCCGGCGTCATCCAGCGCTTCGACGAGTCCGTCGAGCTGCTGAAGGAGCTGGGCGCCGAGATCGTCGAGCTGGACTGCCCGTCCTTCGACCTCGCGCTGTCGGCGTACTACCTGATCGCCCCCTCCGAGTGCTCCTCCAACCTCGCCCGCTTCGACGGCCTGCGCTACGGCCTGCGGACCGGCGACGACGGCACGCACTCGGCCGAGGAGGTCACCTCCCTGACCCGCGAGGCCGGCTTCGGCCCCGAGGTCAAGCGCCGCATCATGCTCGGCACGTACGCCCTGTCGAGCGGCTACTACGACGCCTACTACGGCTCCGCGCAGAAGGTCCGCACCCTCATCACGCGGGACTTCGAGAAGGCGTTCGAGCAGGTCGACGTGATCGTCTCCCCGACGACCCCGACCACCGCCTTCGCGATCGGCGAGCGCGCCGACGACCCGATGGCGATGTACCTCGCGGACCTGTGCACCATCCCGACCAACCTGGCGGGCAACGCGGCCATGTCCCTGCCCTGCGGTCTCGCCCCGGAGGACAACCTCCCGGTGGGTCTTCAGATCATCGCCCCGGCGATGCGGGACGATCGCCTGTACAAGGTGGGCGCCGCCGTCGAGGCCGCCTTCGTGGAAAAGTGGGGACACCCGCTGCTTGAGGAGGCTCCGTCGCTGTGAGCAAGCTGTCCAAGGCCAAGGACTTCAAGAAGTCCAAGTCCGGTACGTACCTGTCCATGGCCACCACCGCGTTCGGCGCGATCGGTGTCACCAAGCAGATCAAGAAGGCCCGCGCCGAGCACGACACGCTGCGGCTGATCGACGCCACGGTCTCCGCCGTCGCGATCGTCACCGGCCTCGCGATCCTCTACCGCGAGCTGAAGCGGCTGGGCGACGACGACGTCCTGCTGGGCTGAGAGGGAAGTTTTCACCGTGACCACCACGACCGACCTGGTGTCGTACGAGGACGCGCTGGCGTCGTACGACCCCGTCATGGGCCTTGAGGTCCATGTCGAACTCGGCACCAAGACCAAGATGTTCTGCGGGTGCTCCACGGAGCTGGGCGCCGAGCCCAACTCGCAGACCTGCCCCGTCTGCCTCGGTATGCCCGGCGCGCTCCCGGTCGTCAACGCGACCGGCGTCGAGTCGGCCGTCAGGATCGGCCTCGCGCTGAACTGCTCGATCGCCGAATGGTGCCGCTTCGCCCGGAAGAACTACTTCTATCCGGACATGCCGAAGAACTTCCAGACCTCCCAGTACGACGAGCCGATCGCCTTCGACGGCTACCTCGACGTACAGCTGGAGGACGGCGAGACCTTCCGCGTGGAGATCGAGCGCGCCCACATGGAGGAGGACACCGGCAAGTCGACGCACGTCGGCGGCGCCACCGGCCGGATCCACGGCGCGTCCCACTCCCTGCTGGACTACAACCGCGCCGGCATCCCGCTCATCGAGATCGTCACCAAGCCGATCGTGGGCGCCGGCGAGCGCGCCCCCGAGGTGGCCAAGGCGTACGTCCGCGAGCTGCGCGAGGTCATCCGTGCCCTCGGCGTGTCCGAGGCCCGCATGGAGATGGGCCAGCTGCGCTGCGACGTCAACCTGTCGCTGATGCCCAAGGGCGCCGACAAGTTCGGCACGCGCTCGGAGACGAAGAACGTCAACTCCCTGCGCTCGGTGGAGCGCGCGGCCCGCTTCGAGATCATGCGGCACGCGGCCGTGCTCTCCTCCGGCGGCACCATCGTCCAGGAGACCCGCCACTTCCACGAGGACACCGGGTCCACGACCTCGGGCCGCGTGAAGGAGGAGGCCGAGGACTACCGGTACTTCCCGGAGCCCGACCTGGTCCCCGTCGCGCCCTCGCGCGAGTGGGTCGAGGAGATCCGCGCGGCGCTGCCCGAGCTGCCGCTGGTGCGCCGCACCCGGCTGCTCGCCGAGTGGGGGATCTCCGCCACCGAGATGCAGGCGATCCTGAACGCCGGCGCGCTGGACCCGATCGTCGCCACCATCGAGGCCGGGGCCGACGCGGCGTCCGCCCGCAAGTGGTGGATGGGCGAACTGGCGCGCAGCGCCAACGAGTCCGGCACCGCCCTGGACGAGCTGCCGATCACCCCGCAGCAGGTGGCCCGCGTCACCGAGCTGGTCGCGAAGGGCGATCTGAACGACAAGCTGGCCCGCCAGGTCATCGAGGGCGTCCTCGCGGGCGAGGGCACCCCGGACGAGGTCGTCGACAAGCGCGGCCTGAAGGTCGTCTCCGACGACTCGGCGCTCGGCACCGCCGTGGACGAGGCCATCGCCGGCAACCCCGGCATCGCGGACAAGATCCGCGGTGGCAAGGTGGCCGCGGCCGGCGCCCTGGTCGGCGCGGTCATGAAGGCCACCCGCGGCCAGGCCGACGCGGCCCGCGTCAAGGAGCTGATCCTGGAGAAGCTGGGCGTCAGCGAGGGCTGAGCCACCGTCACCCGAGGGGGACGTGCCGCACCGGCGCGTCCTCCTCGGCGTTTCCCGGTGCCGTCCGCTCCCGCTGTGAGTAAGCCCACGAACGCGGCAAACGATCACTTTTGCCTGCAAGAGTGTCCAGTGATTGCTCATGCGTTCTTTGCGGGCTGTTCCGTCTATGGACGATCGTTCCCGGTCAAAGATCCACAAACCATCCTGGGAGCACGTCCGTGGCAGCCCTCGCGCGCTGGTGCGTCCGGCACCGACTGATCGCCGTCCTGCTGTGGCTGTGCGCCTTCGGCGGGGCCACCGCGGCCGCCTCCGTCGCCGGCACGTCGTACTCGAACGACTACGCGGTCCCCGGCACCGAGTCCGGCCGCGCGGCCCAGCTGCTCCAGGCGGGCTTCCCCGGCCTCGGCGGCGACAGCGACACCGTCGTCTGGCACACCACCGAGGGCACCGTCCGCGCCGCCGACGTCGAACAGAGCATGACCGGCGCCCTCGACCGGATCGCCGAACTGCCCGGCGTCGCCTCCGTGGACGGGCCGTACGGCGCTCAGGGCGCCCGGCAGATCAGCGCCGACGGCCGCACCGCCTACGCCACCATCACCTTCGCGCAGCAGGCCGAGGACATCGGCAAGAACGAGGCCCAGGCCGTCGTGGGCGCCGCCAAGGCCGCCGGGGGCGACGGACTCCAGGTGGAGCTGGGCGGCAGCGCCATCGGGCTCACCGAGACGCCGGACGACCGCACCGCCGAGGTGGTCGGCGTGCTCGTCGCCGCCGTCGTCCTCTTCCTCGCCTTCGGCTCGCTCGCCGCATCCCTGCTGCCGATCGCCACCGCCCTGATCGGGGTGGGCACCGCGCACGCCGGCATCGGACTGCTCGGCCACGCCATGACGGTCGCCGACTTCGCGCCCATGCTCGGCATGCTCGTCGGCCTCGGCGTCGGCATCGACTACGCGCTGTTCATCGTCACCAGACACCGGCGCGGACTCAAACGCGGCCTGGACGCCACCGAGGCCGCCGTCAGCGCCGTGACGACCACCGGACGCGCCGTCGTCTTCGCGGGCGCGACCGTGTGCATCGCCCTGCTGGGCATGCTGATCCTGCGGCTGAGCTTCCTCAACGGCGTCGCCGTGGCCGCGAGCCTCACCGTGCTCCTCACCGTCGCCGCCTCGGTCACCCTGCTGCCCGCCCTGCTGTCGTACATCGGACCGCGCGCCCTGAGCCGCCGCGAACGGCGCCGGCTCGCCGAGCACGGGCCGCGCCCCGAGGTGCCCACCGGCCTCGCCGCCCGCTGGTCCGCGCTGGTGGAACGGCGCCCCAAACTGCTCGGCGCGCTCGCCGTCGCCGTGATCGCGCTGCTCGCCCTGCCCACCCTCTCGCTCCACCTCGGCACCTCCGACCAGGGCAACGACCCCCGCACCTCCACCACCCGCAAGGCGTACGACCTGCTCGCCGACGGCTTCGGCCCCGGCGTCAACGGGCCGCTGACCCTCGTCACCCGCGTGGACGGCGCCGCCGACCGGCTCGCCCTGGACCGCCTCGACACCACCCTGCGCGCCACCCCCGGTGTCGCCTCCGCCACCCCGGCCGCCTACGCCACCGGCGGCGAGACCGCCTACCTCACCGTCGTGCCCGACTCCGCGCCCCAGTCGAAGGCGACCAGCGCCCTGGTGGACCGGCTGCGCGCGAGCGTGCTGCCCCGCGCGGAACAGGGCACCTCCCTCGACATCCAGGTCGGCGGGGTGACCGCCAGCTACGACGACTTCGCCGATGTGATCGTCGGAAAACTCCCGCTGTTCGTCGGCACCGTCATCGGGCTCGGCTGCCTGCTGCTGCTCGTCGCCTTCCGCTCGCTCGGCATCCCGCTCAAGGCCGCCGTGATGAACATCGCCGCCGTGGCCGCCGCGTTCGGCGTCGTCGTCGCCGTCTTCCAGTGGGGCTGGGGCAGCGAACCGCTCGGTCTCGGCCGCGCGGGCCCTATCGAGCCCTTCCTGCCCGTGATCATGGTCTCCGTCCTCTTCGGGCTCTCCATGGACTACCAGGTCTTCCTGGTCAGCCGGATGTACGAGGAATGGCTGGCGACCGGCGACAACCGGCGCGCCGTCCGGGTGGGCCTCGCCGAGACCAGCCGGGTGATCAACTCCGCGGCCGTGATCATGATCTCGGTCTTCCTGGCCTTCGTGCTCAGCGGCGACCGCGTGATCGCCATGTTCGGCATCGCGCTGGCCGCCGCCGTCGCCCTGGACGCCTTCGTGCTGCGCACCCTCCTGGTGCCCGCCCTGATGCATCTGCTCGGCGCGGCCAACTGGTGGCTGCCCGGCTGGCTGGAGCGCAGGCTGCCGCGTATCAGCATCGAGCCGCCGGAGTGCCGCGCCGCGCATGAGAGGCTCGCACGGGTCCCGGCCGACCGGATCGGCCGCGACCGACCGGACGGACGGCAGGAGGAAACACAGCATCATGTACGCGATATCCCTGGGTGACGGCGCCGAACTGCGCCCGCTGGAGGTCTGGCACGCCGAGGAACTGCTGGCCCATATCGACCGGGGACGCGCCTTCATCGGGCAGCACGTCGGACTGCCGGAGGTGGTGGCCGACCTGGACGGCGCCCGCGCCTATCTGCGGTCGTACGCCGACAAGCGCGCCGCCGACGCCGGGTCGCTGCACGGCATCCGGCAGAACGGGACGCTGGTCGGTGGCCTCCTCTTCCGCACCTGGGACACGCCGAGCGGGGTGTGCGAGGCCGGCTGCTGGCTGGAGCCCGCGGCGGCCGGACGCGGGCTCGTCACGCGCGGCATGCGGGTCCTGCTCGACTGGGCGTTCGAGGAGCGCGGCATGCACCGCGTCGAGTGGCACGTCTCCACCGCGAACCAGCCCAGCATCGGCGTGGCCCGGCGGCTCGGCATGACCCGTGAGGGCGTCCTGCGTGAGAACTACCCGCACCACGGGAAGCGCACCAGCACCGAGATCTGGTCCCTGCTGGCACCCGAATGGCGCATGGCCCGTTCCGGTGACGCGCAACACGCCCACTGACGATCATTAAGCGCCCTCTCAGACGGCATCCGTACGGTTGCTGCCATGGCAACGAAGACATCGGAAGACGCCGCGGCCGGTACGACGGCGGCGCAGCACGACGACGAGACGACACAGGGGGGCGACACCGCGGGGCAGGACACCGCGGTCAAGGCGGAGACGGCGGGCACGAGCGCGGAGGGCGCGGTCGCCGAGGGCGCGGTCGCCGAGGGCGCCGGGGAGGCTGCGGACGCGGCGGACGGTCCCGTGGACGAGCCCGAGGACGGCGCGGACGACGCGGACGACGCGGACGACGCGGCGGAGGCCAAGGCGCCCACCGGGGTCGGCCAGGGCGCCGGTGCCGTCGTCTCCGCCGCGCTGGGCCTGGTCTCGCTCACCGGCGGCTGGGTCGGCACCGTCGCGGGCGCCCGCCAGCAGCTCATCGGTCAGCTGCGGACGTCCTCCACGGCGGGCGTCGCCACGCAGATCAAGGCGGTCTACGGCGACGCCTGGCACACCACCGCGCTGTGGGCCGGCTTCTTCGCCCTGCTCGCGCTGATCACCGGCGTGGTCGTCCTCGCCCGCCCCGCCTTCGGCACCCCCGGCCGCCCGCAGGCGCCCTGGATCAAGTCGGTGGCCTGGGCAGGCGTCTCACTCGGCGTCATCGGCCTGCTCCTTGCGGTCCTGAAGTACTCGGACGCCCTGCTGGCCCTGCCGTCGGCGAGCTGAGCGGGCGGTAGACCACGACGCCCGGGGGCCTCGGGGAATTCGCGCACACGTCGCGGTTCCCCGAGGCTCCTTACGCGTGCGGTGCGGGAGATGATGGCCCCAGGACAACCGGCAAGGGGGAGCAGCCGTGTTCGACGCCTTCAGTGAACTGTTCGCGCCAGGGCGCAAACACACCCGCGAGGAGCAGAACCGCCTCGAACTGACCCGAGAGGAGGTCGGCGACAGCGACCCCGGTCGCGGCCCCATAGACCTCACCTCCGGCAAGGCGGTCATACGCCTGTCCGCTCCGGCCCCCACCACGGAGCCGGAGCCCGAAGGGACGGAGGGAGGCTCCCGGGAGCCGTAGGGGCGGCTAGCTCACCTGGAGTTCCAGCAGCCTGTCGTCCCCCTTCTTCGGATGTCCCCGGCCGTCCGTGTTGTCGGTGAGCAGCCAGAGTCGGCCGTCACCGGCCGGGACGACCGTGCGCAGGCGGCCGTAGGTGCCGGTGAGGAAGGACTGGGGAGCGGCCGCCGCTCGGGTGCCGCGCAGGGGGATGCGCCACAGGCGTTCGCCCTTGAGGGCGGCCATCCAGATGACGCCGTGCACGTAGGCGATGCCGCTGGGGGAGGCGTCGTCGGTGTGCCACTGGGCGAGCGGGTTCTGGAAACGGGGGTTCGCGGACCTGCCCTCGGCGTCGGGCCAGCCGTAGTTGCCGCCGGGCTTGATGGCGTTCAGCTCGTCCCAGGTGTCCTGGCCGAACTCGGAGGCGAACAGGCGCTGTCGGTCGTCCCAGGCGAGGCCCTGGACGTTGCGGTGACCCAGCGAGTAGACGGGGGAGCCGGGGAAGGGAGCGCCGGGGGCCGGTTCGCCGTCCGGGGTCAGCCGCAGGATCTTGCCGCCCAGGGAGTTCCGGTCCTGGGCGAGCCCGCGCCGGCCGCTTTCACCGGTGCCGGCGTACAGCATGCCGTCGGGGCCGAACGCGATCCGGCCGCCGTTGTGGACGGGGCCCTTGGGGATGCCCTTGAACACCGTGTCGGGGGCGCCCAGTTGCTCACCGGCCGGTTTCCTGTCGTCGTACAGCATGCGGACGATGCGGTTGTCCGAGGCGGAGGTGAAGTAGGCGTAGATCATGCGGTCCGAGGCGAAGTGCGGGGACAGCGCGATGCCCAGCAGACCGCCCTCGCCCGCCGGGGCGACCCCGGAGACCGTGCCCAGTTCGGTCTTACGGCCCGTGCCGGGGTCGATGCGGGTGATCGTTCCGTCGTCGCGGGAGGAGACCAGCAGATCGCCGCCCGGCAGCACGGCCAGCCCCCACGGTGACTTCAGGCCCTCGGCCACCGTGCGCAGCACCCGTACCGAGCCCTTGGCCGGTGCCGCCGACTCCGTGGCCGGGGCGGCGGGCGCGGTGCTCGGCGGCGCCGTACGGGGCAACTGCCCCGGAAAGCCCACGCCCGGAGAGCCGGACGAGCAGCCCGCCGCCAGCAGCAGGGCGGCCGCGGCCAGCACGGTCGGCACAGCTCGACGTCGCACGATCATGATCCCTTCGGGGCGGCGTTCCAGCGGGGGTCTTCCCCTCCCAAGGGTCCCTCAGTCCCACGACCCCTGCGCCCCCGGCAGCCGCGCGATCTCCGCCAGCTCCGCGGGCGACAGCCGCAGCCCGGCCGCCGCCGCGTTCTGAGCGGCCCAGCGCTCCCGCTTCGTGCCCGGCACCGCGATCACATGACGCCCCCGCGACAGCACCCAGGCCAGCGCCACCTGCGCCGGGGTGACCTCCGGGCCGTGCCGCCGGGCGACGCGGCGCAGACCGGCCACGATCGGCTGGTTGGCGGCCATCATCTCGGCGGTGAACCGGGGGTGCCGGGCGCGCACGTCGTCCGGTTCGAATCCCTCGCCCGGCGTGAGCGTGCCGGTCAGGAAGCCGTTGCCCAGCGGCATCGCCGCCAGGAAACCCACGCCCCGCGCCTCGCACCACGGCAGCAGCGTCCGCAGCGCCTCCGGCGACCACACCGACAGCTCCGCCTGCACCGCGGCCACCGGGAACACCTGCTGCACCCGCTGCAACAGGCGCAGCGTGCCGTCGTACAGGCCCGCGCCCGAGCGGCGTCCGCCGCGCGCGCCCAGCGCGCACAGGCCCAGCGACCGCACCTTTCCGGCCCGCACCAGCTCGGCCATCGCGCCCCAGGTCTCCTCGATCGGCACCTCGGGGTCGGGGCGGTGCAGCTGGTAGAGGTCGATCACATCCGTCTGGAGCCGGCGCAGCGAGGCGTCGCAGGCCCGTCGCACATAGCCGGGGCGGCCGTTGGCCACGATGTGCTGCTCGCCCACCAGCAGCCCCACCTTCGTGGAGACGAACGCGTCCGCCCGCCGCTCCCTGAGCACCCGCCCGAGCAGCAGCTCGTTGGTGAACGGGCCGTACATGTCCGCGGTGTCCAGCAGGCTCGCCCCCAGGTCCAGCGCCCGGTGCACGCATCTCACCGACTCGTCGCCCCGTTGCCGCGAGGTGCTGTACGCCCAGCTCATCGGCATGCACCCGAGTCCGACGGCCCCCACCGCGAGCGCCCCCGCGCCGATCGTCCTGCGCTCCACCTGCTCCGGAACCTCCCTTGGCCGGTCCCCAACCTAACCTCTGCGCCGCGCGTACCTGACATAGCCTCCTGACCATGAGCGCAGACGTATGGCTTCCGCTTCCGCCCGAGGAGATCGAGGGGCTGCCCGAGGGCTTCCGGTATCTGTTCTGGGACGGCGGCGAGGACGGCGACCAGGACTTTCCGGGCGACCCCGCGCGGTGCGTGATGTACGTGGTGCCGTACATGAAGCGCGGGCCGGTCAAGGTGCGCCCGCTGGAGCGGCTGAGCGGCGTCGAGGTCATCCAGACGCTCACGGCCGGCGTCGACGACATCACCGCGCGGCTTTCGGCCATCAGGCCGGGCGTACGGCTGTGCAACGCGCGCGGGGTGCACGAGGCGAGCACCGCCGAGCTGGCGCTCACCCTGACCCTGGCCGCGCTGCGCGGCATCCCGGACTTCGTGCGGGCCCAGCAACAGGAGCGCTGGCAGGGCGTGTTCCGGCCCGCGCTCGCCGACAAGAACGTGCTGATCGTCGGCTACGGCTCGATCGGCGCCGCCATCGAGGACCGGCTCACGCCCTTCGAGGTTGCGCGGGTGGCGCGCGTCGCGCGCTCCCGGCGCACCACGGCGCGCGGTCTCGTGCATCCGATCGCCGATGTGCTCTCTCTGCTTCCGGACGCCGACGTCGTGATTCTGTCCACCCCCCTCACGGACGCCACCCACCGTCTGGTGGACGCCGGATTCCTCTCCCGGATGAAGGACGGGGCGCTCCTGGTGAACGTCGCGCGCGGGCCCGTCGTGGACACGAACGCGCTGCTCGCGGAGCTGGAACGGGGCCGGATCACCGCCGCCCTGGACGTCACCGACCCCGAGCCGCTGCCGCCCGGCCACCCCCTGTGGAAGGCCCCCGGCGCACTGATCACCCCGCATGTGGGCGGACCCACCTCCGCCTTCCTGCCGCGCGCCAGGCGGCTGCTGGTCGATCAGCTGACCCGGTTCGTGCACCACGAGCCGCTGCGGAACGTGATCCTGACGACGGGTCAGGACCCGAAGGACCCGGTGGGAACGGCCCCCGGTGATCCGTCGGAAACAGATCCGGAGGGCCCGGACAGCCCCGGAACGAACGGGCTTTAGGGCCTTTCCGGCACCCTCCGCGACCTCTCGGACGCGGCCCGTGCCCGCATCCCCGCTGCTCGTCACGGAGCGTAGAGAAGCTATGTCCCTGAGTGACGATCCTGGTGTATCGTCCCGACAGGGGCAGCGCCGCCTACATCGGCGCCGGGGATGACATTTCAGATCTTGTGAGGGGGGCGACGGGCGATGCACGGCCTATGGACGAACGATCCGACGCGGTGGAGCCGGCGACGGCGGCCCTGGCGCACGGCCGCGGGCAGCCGCGGCCACCACACCGCTCACCACACCCACCACCCGCGCCGGCCGGCCGGCCCCCGCAGGCACGCACACCCGGTGCGCCGGGTGCGGCGGGAAGCGGGCGCCTCGGCCACCGGGAGGCCCCGGTGAGCGCCCCCACGCCGACCACCACCGTCCACGCGCGGGTGCGCGCGCCGCACCCGCACCAGGACCCGCCGGCGCCCGGACGGCTCCGCATCCGGCGCACCCGCGCCTCCGAGCAACTCGTCCTCGCCCTGGTCTGCGCGGCGTACGCCGTCGGCGCCGCGTTCGACTGGGGCACCGACGAAATCGCGCTGATCATGGGCGACTTCGGGCTCAGCGCCGCGGCCGGCGCCGCCGCCGTCTCCTGCTTCCTGTACGCCCGCGGGCCGCGGGTGCGCTACCGCCCCGCCTGGCTGCTGTTCGGCCTCTCCTCGGCCATGGCCTCCCTGGGCAACGCCGTCTGGGGCTGGTACGAGGTGGTGCTCGGCCGGCCCGTGCCCAGCCCGTCGTACGCCGATCTGTTCTTCCTGTGCTTCGCGCCGCCCGCGATCGTGGGCCTGCTGGTGCTCGCCAGCCGTCCGGTCACCCGCGCGGGCTGGATCTGCCTGGGGCTGGACGCCTGGCTGGTCGGCGGCTCGCTGCTCACCCTGTCCTGGAGCCTCGCGCTCGCCCAGGCGGCCCGGTTCGACGGGCCGAGCGTGGCACACACCGCGCTGTCGCTGGCGTACCCGCTGCTGGACATCGCGCTGGTCAGCATGGTGCTCGCGCTGCACTTCCGGCGTGCCCCCGGCAACCGCACCGCCGTGAACACCGCGATCGGCGCGCTCGCCCTGACCGTGATGTGCGACGCGCTGTTCACCTCGCCGCTGCTGCACAGCAGTTACCGCTCCGGGCAGCTGCTGGACGCGGGCTGGTTCGCCGGGTCGCTGCTGCTCGCCTACGCCCCCTGGGCCACACCCCGGCCGGAGAGCGCACCGCAGGCCAGGGCGGCGGACGGGCACACCCGCGCGGCCACCGGGCACCTCCGCGCGGCCGCCGGACAGCCGCGCGCCACCGGCACCCGGACGCCGTCCGCGCCCGCCGCCGGTCACCAGCCGCAGTCCCCGTCCGCCACCGGTCACCAGCCGCCGTCCGTCCCCGCCCCGACCGCCGAGCACAGCCGGGACCCCGGCTCCGGTCAGGACGCGTACACGGGCTCCGGGCACGACACGTACGGGGGCGCCGGGCGCGACGCGTACGAGGGCTCCGGGCACGGCTCGTACCCGGCCACCGAACCGGGCCACCCCCGCGACGCCGGAGGCAGCCCGTTCCCGGACGCCGGGGACGGCCTGTTCCCGAGCGCCGGGCACGGGCCGCGTCCGGCACCCGAGCCCGCCCCCTACCCCGGCGCCGACCACGTCCGCTACCCGGCCGGCCGCCCGATCACCGGCTCGCTCGGCGCGCTCACCCCGTACCTCGCCGCCGCGGTGTGCACCCTGGGCATCCTGTACAACGTCCTCAACGGCCGCAGGCCCGACCACGTCGTGCTGATCACCGCGGGCTGCGTCGTGCTCGCCCTCGTGATCCGCCAGGGCATCATGCTGCTGGACAACATCGCCCTCACCCAGGAACTGGCGCAGAAGGAGAACCACTTCCGCTCCCTGGTGCAGGGCTCCAGCGACGTCATCATGATCGCCGCGCCCAACGGCATCCTGCGCTACGTCTCCCCGGCCGCCGCCGGGGTCTACGGCCGCCCCGCCGAGGAACTGGTGGGCACCGAGCTGGCCGCCCTGATCCACCCCGAGGACCTGGGCTGTGTGGTGCACGAGGTGCGCCGCTTCCTCGCCGCCTCCCCGGCCGTGGAGCCCACCACCCGCATCGAGTGCCGCTTCCGCTCCGGCGGCGGGGCCGCCTCCCGGCCGGGCGAAGCCGGGAGCGCGGGAGGCTGGCTGAACGTCGAGTCCACCGTCAGCCGCCACCACGGCGGCCTGATCTTCAACAGCCGGGACGTCACCGAACGCGTGCGCCTCCAGGCGCAGTTGCAGCACAACGCGGAGCACGACCCGCTGACCGACCTGCCCAACCGCGCGCTGTTCACCCGGCGCGTCCAGCAGGCCCTGTCCGGCCGCCGGGCCACCGACCGGGGCGCCGCCCTGCGCGGCACCGCGGTCCTCTTCATCGACCTCGACGGCTTCAAGGCCGTCAACGACACCATCGGACACCAGGCCGGCGACGAACTCCTCGTCCAGGCCGCCCGGCGGCTCCAGGACGCGGTCCGCCAGGGCGACACCGCCTCCCGGCTGGGCGGCGACGAGTTCGCGGCCCTGATCGTCGGGGACGGCACCCATGACCGCGCCGCCCGCGAGCGCAACATCCTGGAGCTCGCCGACCGCCTCAGGATGACCCTCTCCCAGCCCTACGCGATCGACGGCAACGATGTCCGGGTCAACGCCTCCATCGGCGTCGCCTTCGCCGAACCCGGCCTGGGAGCGGGCGAGTTGCTGCGCAACGCCGACCTCGCGATGTACCGCGCGAAATCGGCCGGAAAGGGCCGGGTCGAGCTGTACAAGCCGCAGATGCAGCAGGACGTCGTACGCAAGGCGGAGCTGGCCACCAGGCTGCGCGCCGCGCTGCACGACGGGGAGTTCGCGCTGCTGCACCAGCCCGTGGTGTCCCTGGACGACGGCCGGATCACGGCGGTCTCCGCGCAGGCCCGCTGGCGCTCCTCGCAGGGGGTGCTGTTCACCCCGGCCGAGTTCCTGCGGGTGGCCGAGGACGGCGACAAGACGGCCGAGCTGGACCGCTGGACCCTCCAGGAGGCCGTGGCAGGGGCCGCCGAGCGGGCGGCGAGCGGGCTCGTCGCACCGGTGGCGGTGCGGATGAGCGCCCGGCGGCTGCTGGACCGCTCGCTGCCGCCCGGCTCCGTGGAGGCGCTGCTGACCAGATACGGACTGCCGCCGGGAGCGCTGGTCATCGAGCTGTCCGACACCGACCCCGGTCTCGGTCTGGACGAGCTGGAGCGGCGGCTGACCGCGCTGAGCCGGCTCGGGGTGCGCATCGCGCTGGACGGCTTCGGCAGCGGCCACGCGGCGATCACCGCGCTGCGGCGGCTGCCCGTGGACATCCTCAAGCTGGACCGCGGCCTGGTCGAGGGCGTGCTGGAGTCCGCGCGGCTGCACAAGATCACCAGCGGGCTGCTGCGGATCGCGGGCGATCTCGGGCTCCAGTCCGTCGCCGAGGGCGTGGACCTGCCCGAGCAGGCCCTGGCCCTGCGCGCGATGGGCTGCACCCATGGCATGGGCGCGGCGTTCTCCGGCCCGCTGGACGAGTACCGGCTGCGCCGGGCGCTCGGCGCCGGGGTGTGCCCGGCGCCCTCGGCCGGCCCGCACGTACAGACCGGACCGCACCTGCCGGCCGGCCCGCACGCACAGGCCGGCCCGCACGCGCCCGCCGGACCGCACGCGCCGACCGTCCCCCACGCGCCCACCGGGGCGCACCCGTCGGCCGAACCGGCGTTCGCGGGCCGGGTTCGGGAAACCCAGGGGCGGCTGGGGGCCGCGGGGGTGTACACCGGAGGAGTACCCGCTGTTCTCGGAGGCGGCAGTGCCCTTCGCTCACATTCTGAGACGTCCGTCCCACCCACTTGACACGTGGTGCGCCCCGGAGGGAGGGTCAGTGCCATGCGCACCCGAATTCTCGTACTTGGACAGCGCGTCGGCTGAGCTGGGACCTACCGGAACGCGATCCGGAATCCCCAGCGACCCTCACCGGCGCGCTCCCCTCGCTTGCCTCACGGCACGAGGGGTTTTTTGTTGCACGAGTGACCCTCGTACGACACCCGAACTCCGCCCGAACCTCGCAAAAAACCTCAGCATCGAGAAGAGAAGCCGATGACCGAGCAGGCCACCGGGGCCCATCATCCGCAGCCCCGGCCCCGATCCGGCGGACAGCACTCCGCCCCCGTCGAGCACGTCACGGGCGCGCAGTCCCTCATCCGCTCCCTTGAGGAGGTCGGGGCGGACACGGTATTCGGAATTCCCGGCGGCGCGATCCTGCCGGCGTACGACCCGCTGATGGACTCCACCCGCGTGCGCCATGTGCTCGTCCGGCACGAGCAGGGCGCCGGGCACGCGGCCGAGGGGTACGCCCAGGCCACCGGCAAGGTCGGCGTCTGCATGGCGACGAGCGGACCGGGCGCCACCAACCTGGTCACCCCGATCGCCGACGCCCACATGGACTCGGTGCCGATGGTCGCGATCACCGGCCAGGTGGCGTCGAAGGCGATCGGCACCGACGCCTTCCAGGAGGCGGACATCGTCGGTATCACCATGCCGATCACCAAGCACAACTTCCTGGTGACCAAGGCCGAGGACATCCCGCGGATCATCGCGCAGGCCTTCCACATCGCCTCCACCGGCCGCCCCGGCCCGGTCCTGGTCGACATCGCCAAGGACGCCCTCCAGGCGAAGACCACCTTCTCCTGGCCGCCGGTCATGGACCTGCCCGGCTACCGCCCGGTCACCAAGCCGCACGCCAAGCAGATCCGCGAGGCCGCCAAGCTGATCACCGCCGCCAAGCGGCCCGTGCTCTACGTCGGCGGCGGCGTCCTGAAGGCCAGGGCCACCGCCGAGCTGAAGGTCCTCGCCGAACTCACCGGAGCGCCCGTCACCACCACCCTGATGGCGCTCGGCGCGTTCCCCGACAGCCACCCGCTGCACGTGGGAATGCCGGGCATGCACGGTGCGGTCACCGCCGTCACCGCGCTCCAGAAGGCCGACCTGATCGTCGCCCTCGGCGCCCGCTTCGACGACCGCGTCACCGGCAAGCTGGACAGCTTCGCCCCGTACGCCAAGATCGTGCACGCCGACATCGACCCGGCCGAGATCGGCAAGAACCGCGAGGCCGACGTGCCGATCGTGGGCGACGCCCGCGAGGTCATCGCCGACCTGGTGCAGGCCGTGCAGAAGGAGCACAGCGAGGGCAACCGGGGCGACTACAGCGCCTGGTGGAACGACCTCAACCGGTGGCGCGAGACCTACCCGCTCGGCTACGACCGCCCCGAGGACGGCTCGCTGTCCCCGCAGGCCGTCATCGAGCGCATCGGACAGCTCGCCCCCGAGGGCACCATCTTCGCGGCCGGCGTCGGCCAGCACCAGATGTGGTCCGCGCACTTCATCCAGTACGAGCAGCCCGCCACCTGGCTGAACTCCGGCGGCGCCGGAACCATGGGCTACTCGGTCCCGGCCGCCATGGGCGCCAAGGCGGGCAGGCCCGAGCGGACGGTCTGGGCGATCGACGGCGACGGCTGCTTCCAGATGACCAACCAGGAACTGACCACCTGCGCCCTGAACAACATCCCGATCAAGGTCGCCGTCATCAACAACGGCGCGCTCGGCATGGTCCGCCAGTGGCAGACTCTGTTCTACAACCAGCGCTACTCCAACACCGTCCTGCACAGCGGTCCCGACGACATCGACCCCGACGCGCGGGGCACGCGGGTGCCGGACTTCGTGAAGCTGGCCGAGGCGATGGGCTGCGTGGGGCTGCGCTGCGAGCGCCCCGAGGACCTGGACAAGGTCATCGAGGAGGCCAATTCCATCAACGACCGTCCGGTGGTCGTGGACTTCATCGTCCACCAGGACGCCATGGTGTGGCCGATGGTCGCCGCCGGCACCTCGAACGACGAGATCATGGCCGCGCGGGACGTCCGCCCCGACTTCGGCGACAGCGAAGACGACTGAGCGAGAGAGACGTAAAAAGACCATGTCCAAGCACACGCTCTCCGTCCTGGTGGAGAACAAGCCGGGCATCCTGGCCCGGATCGCCGCCCTGTTCTCCCGCCGCGGCTTCAACATCGACTCGCTCGCGGTGGGCGTCACCGAACACCCCGACATCTCCCGGATCACCATCGTGGTCGGTGTCGAGGAACTGCCGCTGGAGCAGGTGACCAAGCAGCTCAACAAGCTCGTCGAGGTGCTGAAGATCGTCGAGTTGGAACCCACTCAGGCGGTCCAGCGCGAACTCGTCCTGGTGAAGGTCCGCGCGGACAACGAGACCCGCTCCCAGATCGTGGAGATCGTCCAGCTGTTCCGCGCCAAGACCGTGGACGTCTCCCCGGAGGCCGTGACCATCGAGGCCACCGGGTCGGGCGAGAAGCTGTCCGCCATGCTCAAGATGCTGGAGCCGTTCGGCATCAAGGAGCTGGTCCAGTCCGGCACCATCGCCATCGGCCGCGGCGCCCGTTCGATCACGGACCGCTCGCTGCGTGCCCTGGACCGCTCCGCGTAACACCCGGCACGCGGGCGTACGGGCGGCCGGTCCGCACCGCTCGCCCGTATGCCGAGACCCCCGAACCACCTCACCGCCCACCGGCATACGGTGGGACGCACCACCTGCACACATAGGGAGAGACCCAAAGTGGCCGAGCTGTTCTACGACGCCGACGCCGACCTGTCCATCATCCAGAACCGCAAGGTCGCGGTCATCGGCTACGGCAGCCAGGGCCACGCGCACGCCCTGTCGCTGCGCGACTCCGGTGTCGATGTCCGGGTCGGTCTGCACGAGGGCTCGAAGTCCAAGGTCAAGGCCGAGGAACAGGGCCTGCGCGTGGTCACCCCGGCGGAGGCCGCGGCCGAGGCCGACGTCATCATGATCCTGGTCCCGGACCCGATCCAGGCCCAGGTGTACGAGGAGTCCATCGCCGCCAACCTGAAGGACGGCGACGCGCTGTTCTTCGGCCATGGCTTCAACATCCGTTTCGGCTTCATCAAGCCCCCGGCCGGCGTGGACGTCTGCATGGTCGCCCCGAAGGGGCCGGGCCACCTGGTGCGCCGCCAGTACGAGGAAGGCCGCGGCGTGCCCTGCATCGCCGCCGTGGAGCAGGACGCCTCCGGCAACGCCTTCGCGCTGGCCCTGTCGTACGCGAAGGGCATCGGCGGCACCCGCGCCGGCGTCATCAAGACGACCTTCACCGAGGAGACCGAGACCGACCTCTTCGGCGAGCAGGCCGTGCTGTGCGGCGGCACCGCCGCCCTGGTCAAGGCGGGCTTCGAGACCCTGACCGAGGCCGGTTACCAGCCGGAGATCGCCTACTTCGAGTGCCTGCACGAGCTGAAGCTGATCGTGGACCTCATGTACGAGGGCGGCCTGGAGAAGATGCGCTGGTCCATCTCCGAGACCGCCGAGTGGGGCGACTACGTCACCGGCCCGCGCATCATCACCGACGCCACCAAGGCGGAGATGAAGAAGGTCCTCGCCGAGATCCAGGACGGCACCTTCGCCAAGAACTGGATGGACGAATACCACGGCGGCCTGAAGAAGTACAACGAGTACAAGAAGCAGGACTCCGAGCACCTGCTGGAGACCACGGGCAAGCAGCTGCGCCAGCTGATGAGCTGGGTGAACGAGGAGGCGTAAGCCTCGCGTCAGGGGGCCGGGGCATGCTGCTCCGGCCCCCATTCGCCACGATCTCCGGCGGCACTCCATAGTGGAGTTCCCCGTCCGGGTGATCCTTCCGCAGCGGCGCAAAACAAAGACCGCGGCGCCACTAGACTGCTGCACAACATACGCGTCAGGCCCACAGCGTCGTGCGTCTTCCACGCGGCTAGCACCCCTCCGCCAGCGGCCGTCGGGACGGCCGTCCGCATTGGACTTGTGAGGACCCACGTGAGCTCGAAACCCGTCGTACTCATCGCCGAGGAGCTTTCGCCCGCGACCGTCGACGCCCTCGGCCCCGACTTCGAGATCCGGCACTGCAACGGAGCCGACCGGGCGGAGCTGCTGCCCGCCATCGCCGACGTCGACGCGATCCTGATCCGCTCCGCCACCAAGGTCGACGCCGAGGCCGTCGCCGCGGCCAGGAAGCTCAAGGTCGTCGCCCGCGCGGGCGTCGGCCTGGACAACGTGGACGTGTCCGCAGCCACCAAGGCCGGCGTGATGGTCGTCAACGCCCCGACCTCCAACATCGTCACCGCGGCCGAGCTGGCCTGCGGTCTGCTGCTGTCCACCGCCCGCAACATCCCGCAGGCCAACGCGGCGCTGAAGAACGGCGAGTGGAAGCGCAGCAAGTACACGGGCGTCGAGCTGGCCGAGAAGACCCTCGGCGTCGTCGGCCTCGGCCGCATCGGCGCCCTGGTCGCGCAGCGCATGTCCGCCTTCGGCATGAAGGTCGTCGCCTACGACCCGTACGTGCAGCCGGCGCGCGCCGCCCAGATGGGCGTGAAGGTCCTTTCCCTGGACGAGCTCCTTGAGGTCTCCGACTTCATCACCGTCCACCTGCCGAAGACCCCCGAGACCCTCGGCCTCATCGGCGACGAGGCGCTGCGCAAGGTCAAGCCGAGCGTGCGCATCGTCAACGCCGCCCGCGGCGGCATCGTGGACGAGGCGGCGCTGTACGCGGCGCTGAAGGAGGGCCGCGTCGCCGGCGCCGGCCTCGATGTGTACGCCAAGGAGCCGTGCACCGACTCCCCGCTGTTCGAGCTGGACCAGGTCGTGTGCACCCCCCACCTCGGCGCCTCCACGGACGAGGCCCAGGAGAAGGCGGGCATCGCGGTCGCCCGGTCGGTGCGGCTCGCCCTCGCCGGCGAGCTGGTCCCGGACGCGGTCAATGTGCAGGGCGGTGTCATCGCCGAGGACGTCAAGCCGGGCCTGCCGCTCGCCGAGCGCCTCGGCCGCATCTTCACCGCGCTGGCCGGCGAGGTGGCCGTGCGGCTGGACGTCGAGGTCTACGGCGAGATCACCCAGCACGACGTGAAGGTGCTCGAACTCTCCGCGCTCAAGGGCGTGTTCGAGGACGTCGTCGCCGAGACGGTGTCGTACGTGAACGCGCCGCTGTTCGCCCAGGAGCGCGGCGTCGAGGTGCGCCTCACCACCAGCTCCGAGGCGAGCGAGCACCGCAATGTGGTGACGGTCCGCGGCACGCTGGGCACCGGCGAGGAGGTCTCGGTCTCCGGCACCCTGGCCGGCCCCAAGCACATCCAGAAGATCGTCTCGGTCGGGGAGTACGACGTCGACCTCGCCCTCGCCGACCACATGCTGGTGCTGCGCTACGAGGACCGCCCCGGTGTCGTCGGCACCGTCGGCCGGATCCTCGGCGAGGCCGGTCTGAACATCGCCGGCATGCAGGTCGCCCGCGCCGCGGTGGGCGGCGAGGCGCTGGCCGTCCTCACGGTGGACGACACGGTGACGCCGAACGTCCTGGCCGAGGTCGCCGCCGAGATCGGCGCGGCCTCCGCCCGCTCGGTGAACCTGGTCTGACGCGTTCCCGCCCACCCGCCCACCTGACTCGGCGGGTGGGCGGGCCGGTGGGAAACCCCTGGGGGGCCGAGGAACACCTCGGCCCCCCAGGGGTCTCCCCGGCTTTCCCGTCAGGGCCTGCCCTCGGCCTTCCGCAGGGTCACCGCCGCTCCCACCGCCGCCAGCACCAGTACCACCGCCCCCGCCAGCGCGGCATCCCGCATCCCGCTGGTGAACGCGTTCCGGGCGGCGGCGAGCAGCGACTGCCCGGCCGCGCGCGGCAGTCGACCCACCGTGGCGAGCGCGCCGCCCAGGGTTTCGCGGGATCCCGCCGGGGCCGTGCCCGGCATCTCATGGCGGTAGACCGCCGCACCGATCGACCCCAGGACGGCCATCCCGAGCGCCCCGCCGAACTCCGAGCTGGTCTCCAGCAGCGAGGAGGCGGCGCCGGCCCGCTCCACCGGGGCGCCGCTCATCGCCAGGTCGCTCAGCTGGGACATGATCGCGACGACACCGCAGGCGAGGACGCCCGCCCCGGCGAGCACCAGCCACAGCGAGTCGGTGCCGGCGAGGGCGAGCAGCGCGTATCCGCCCGCCATGGCCGCGAAACCGCCCGCGACGACGGACCCCCGGTTCACGCCCCGCTGGACCAGCCACGCGGTGAGGGGCCCGGCGAGGCCGATGAACACCGAGGGCAGCAGGCTCCACAGCGCCGCCGCGAGCGGGCTCTTGCCCAGCACCGACTGGAGGTACTGCGTGGTGAAGACGGCCGAGCCCATCATGCCGAGCGCGGAGAGGAGGTTGAGCACCAGCGCCGGGGCGAAGCCGGGGCCCTTCAGCAGGGCGGGCGGGATCAGCGGGTCGGTGTGGGTGCGCTGGCGGTGCACGAACAGCGCCGCGAACAGCAGGCCGACGGTGATCGAGACGACGTACAGCGGGTGCCAGCCCTCGGAGGGGATCTCCTTCAGGCCGTAGATCACGGGGAGTACGGCGGCCAGGGACAGGGGCACGCTCACCCAGTCGAAGGGGCCGGGGGCAGGGTCGCGGGACTCGGGCAGCAGTACGGGTCCGAGCACCAGCAGCAGGGCCATGGCGGGGAGGTTGACGAGGAAGACGGACCCCCACCAGAAGTGTTCGACCAGGATGCCGCTCATCACCGAGCCGAGGGCGATGCCGCCGGTCATCACGCCGGACCACAGCCCGATCGCCTTCGTCCGCTCGGCCGGGTCGGTGAACATCGTGCGCAGCAGGGCCATGGTCGAGGGCATCAGCGTGGCGCCGCCGACGCCGAGGAGGGCGCGGGCGGCGATGAGGGTCCCGGCGCTGTCCGCGTAGGCGGCGAGGAGCGAGGCCCCGCCGAACGCGGCGGCGCCCATGAGCAGGAGCTTGCGGCGGCCGATCCGGTCCCCGAGCGACCCCATGGTCATCAGTAACCCGGCGAGCACGAAGCCGTAGCTGTCGAAGATCCACAGCTGCTGGGTGCCGGTGGGGTGCAGGTCGGCGCTGATCGCCGGGGTGGCGAAGTACAGCACCGAGACGTCCATCGAGACCAGGAGCAGCGGGAGCATCAGCACGTAGAGGGCGGTCCATTCACGCTTCACGACAGGGAAACGTACGGGCGTCTTAAACGATTGTCTAGAACGCTTGTATAAGCCATGCGTCTAGGACACGTGTATGGACAGCGCGGTAGGCTGCCGGCATGGGACACCGCGAGGATCTGCTCGACGGCGCGCAGCGCTGTCTGCTGGAGAAGGGCTTCGCGCGGACGACCGCGCGCGACATCGTGAAGGCGTCGGGGACCAACCTGGCCTCCATCGGCTACCACTACGGCTCCAAGGACGCGCTGCTGGCGCAGGCCTACATCGCGCTGGTGGAGGGGATGTCCTTCGGAGGTGAGGCCGGGTTCGGCGGCGCTCCCGGTTCGCTGGAGCGGTTCCGTCAGGTGTGGTCGGGCGTCGTCGACAGCCTGCGCGAACCGGGCTCGATCTGGCGGCTCAGCGTGGAGATCCTCGCGATGGGCGACCAACTCCCCGAGGTTCGCGACCAGTTGTCCCGCGCCCAGCGCGAGGGCGGCCGGGGCCTGGTCTCGGCGCTGATGGGGGTGCCGGAGGAGGACGTCTCCGACGAGACCGCCGACACCGTCGGCCGCTTCTACCTGACCCTGATGACGGGCCTGATCTCCCAATGGACCTTCGACCCGACGACCGCACCGGACGGGGACGCACTGACGGAGGGTCTGCGACGGATCATCGAGGCGGCTGCGGCTGGCTGACGCGTCAAAGTCCCTGTGGTCGTAGGTCGTACGGGTTCTGCGGCCGAGGTCTGACCGGCGGCTCCTCGGGTGCGTCCGGAGGGGTACGTCTTTCCGTCCTGCGGGCGGACGTGGCGGGGATCGCCGCGTGGCAACGTCCCTGGGTGTCGGAGCATGTTCGCCGCTCAAGGAGTCGGACTCATGACCACCAGCGCGCCCTTACCCGTTTCCCTGCGTCTCGCGACCGCCTCGCCCGTCCCCGCCTGGGCCCGCCGGACGGCACAGGCCGTCGTCTGGGCGTCGCTGCCCTCGGCGCTGTGGCGCCTCGCCGTGGTGCTCGGCGTCCCGCTGGGGCTCGCCGCGTCCGAGTACGACGACATGCTCATCCCCGGCTGGGGCTATCTCGTCCTCCCGCTGCTCTGCGCGTTCCAAGAGGGGCTCGCCTGGCTGGCGTTGGGACTCGTCCGGCCCTGTGAAGGCCTGCTACATCCCGCTGGCGGCGTGGGGACCCCTGCTCGGCGTGGTCACCCTCCACTACTACCGCCGCCGCACGCGGGGTTGAGACGGGCCCGGACCGTCTTGCCGAGGTCCGCGCGGAGGAACCAGTCCAGTTACTCCGCGAGCGCGGCGACGACCCGCAGCCCCCGACCGCCCTCACCTCCGGGGCCCTGCCGGCCGGGCGTGGGGAACGTCTCCACCGGGTCGGATACCTCCACGATCAGTGCGCGACTCTCCAACTCCTGAAGTCGCAATCACAGTTGGTGACCGGGCACCTTCGCGTGCACCGCCGCGTTGGCCACCAGTTCCGAGGCGACCAGTACGGCGTCCTCGATGTCCCCCGCCCGGTTCCAGCTGGTGAGGCGCCGGCGGACCTGGATGCGGGCGACGGGGACGCTGCGGGTGGTCATGGGATAGCTCATGGCCCAGTCGTGGGTGAGGAGGGTGGGGTACATGGGGGGCTCCGTTTCCGTTGTGCCTGGCCAACACAGTGGCGGGCCACCCCGTTCGACTTCAATCGAAACTCGGCTGATTAATCAGTGCCTTGAGAAATGGACTATGCCCAATTCTGCGCATTCGGCTGCGGGCGCTGCACAGGTGCTGTAGCACTCTGCACATGGCACCAAAACGTGGACGCACGGCCCAACGACTTGAACTTGGCTTGTAACTCCGCCAGTTACGGGAGAACTGTGGACGAGGTGACCGGGGCGGCGGCTTCACCCGGAAGCAGGCCGTCGTCGGGCTCCGTATCTCGGAGGCGTCGTTGCAGCGGATCGAGTCCGGCGCCCTCAACTTCCGCAACGTCGGTGACTTGCGGAAACTACTCGACAAGTACGGCGTCACGGATGAGGACGTCATCGAGTCGCTGATCAACCTCAACTAGGACTCCAACCAGCAGGAATGGCTCACGCAGTACCGGGGGCTGATGCCTGTGGGGATGCCGGGGTTCGTGGGGCTGGAGCCAGAGGCGCGGTCGATGAAGGCGTACCACCCGACCCTGGTGTACGGCTTGCTTCAGACCGAGCGCTCCGCGTTGGCCCTGCACGAGGTTCAGAAGCCGATCGAGGAATACACCTCGGAGTTCATCAGCAGCAGCGTCGAGTTGCGAATGAAGCGTCAGGAGGTGCTCACGCAGGAGAATCCCGTAAGGCTCCAGGTCATCCTGGGTGAGGCAGCACTGCGATACCCGGTCGGTGGCCCGGACGTCATGCGCGAGCAGTTCGCCCGGATCGAGGAACTGTCGACGTGGGACCACGTCAGCATCCAGGTGTTGCCCTTCCGCCCCAGTTACCGTTCCAGCGAAGACTTCGCCATCCTGGACTTCGGGAGCGATCTGCCGCCGCGTGTGCAGACTGACAGCGCTTGGGGAGCTGTGTCGACATCGGACAAGCCGCGTGAAGTCAATCGGTTCGCGCGGCGGTTCGAGGCCATGACAGCATCGGCACTGCCTCCGGAGGACACTCCCGCATTCATGCAACAACTAGAACGAGAGCTGTAGGCCATGCATCCACGCTTCACTGCACCTGAACTCGCCCCCGAGAAGGCTTGGTTCAAGTCCTCGTACAGCAGCCCCGGTCAGAACTGCGTCGAAGTGGCCCCGCTCGACCCCCACATCGGCGTCCGCGACTCCAAGGGCCCCCACGGTCCCGTCCTCCTCCTCGCCTCCCGCGCCTGGGCGGAGTTCGTCGGGTACGTCGGCGAGTCCGTGTAGGGGCTACAACCGCGCCCGCTTCAGCGCCATGTGCAGCAGCAGCCGGTCCTCGCCGTCGTCCAGGTCCAGGCCGGTCAGCTGTTCCACGCGGTTGAGGCGGTAGTAGAGGGTCTGGCGGTGGATGCCCAGCTCGGACGCCGTGCGGCCCGCCTGGCCCGCGCAGTCGAGGTAGACCTCGGCGGTGCGGGCCAGCTCGCGGTGGGCGGGGGAGAGGAGCGGGCCGGCGGCCGGGTCCTGCGCGGACTCCGGGGGGAGCGCGGTCAGGAGGCGGTACGGCCCGATGCCCCGCCACTGCGCGATCGGCCCGAGGCGCCGCTCGGCCAGCGCCGCCTGCGCCGCGGCGCGCGCCTCCTGCCAGACCGTGCCCAGCTCGGCCAGTCCGAGGCGCGGCTCCCCGATCCCGGCGGCCGCCCCGCCGAACCCGGCCGCCGTCCCGCGGCCCCCGGCGAAGCCGGCCGCCCCGAGGGCCCCTGCCGCCACCGCCGCGGCCACCACCGCCCCGGCACCCCGAGCCACGGCCGCCCCCTTACCCGACGCCCCCGCAGCACCCGCCCCCGAAGCCCCCGGCCGCGAAGTCCCCGAAGCGCCGCTCGGTGTCCCCGAAGTGCCGCTCGAAGCGCCCGGAACTCCAGAAGCTCCCCGCGCCGCACCCCCCGCCCGCGCCCCGCGCACCCCCGTGCCCGGCTCGGCTTCCGGGCCGCTCCGTGTCGTAGGCCCGGATTCGCTCCGTACCCCCAGCGCCCCCCACATCCCCTCCGCCTCCTCCAGGACCCGGCCCGCCGCCGCCAGCGCCGGTGCCCCCACCGACGTGGAGCGCAGGCGCACCAGAACCGCGAGGCTCTGGGCCGCCGTGCCCCAGGGGATCGTGCACAGCGCGGCCGCGTGCGGGATGGAACGGGCGGACGGGGCGTCGTCGGGGTCGGGGGAGGGCCAGGGGGCGACGCACACCAGGGTGTGCGGACCGTCGGCGCGGGGGCCCAGCGCCGTGCGCAGGTCGGCCACCGCCATGTCCCGCTGCCAGCCGCCCTCCGCCGTGAGGACCGCCCGCAGTTCCCGGCTCAGGCCCGCCCCGGCCTCCGCCTCGTCCGCGAGCAGCGCGCCGATCCGGCCGGCCACCCGCATCGCGGCGGTCAGCTGGGCGTCCGTCGGGCCGGGGTCGCCGTCCAGCAGCCAGACGTAGCCGAGGACGACACCGCGGTGGCGCACGGGCAGGCAGATCCGGCCGCGGTAGACGCCGGCCTCCGGGCTCGGCGGGATGCGGACCGGGCCGGTCGCGCGGGTGATGCCGAAGCCCTCGAACCAGGTGCGCACGCCCGCCGTGGAGCGCCGGGTCAGGATCGAGCGGGTGCGCACCGGGTCCAGCGCCGAGGCGTCCAGCTCCTCGTCGCTGTCGTACGCGCCGAAGGCGAGCAGCTCGAAGTCGCGGTTCTCCAGAGTCGCGGGCACGCCCAGCAGCTCCGAGATCTCGTCGACCAGTTCCTGGTAATCACCCTTGTAAACCGACGCCACACGGGCATTCTCCCCCATTTTCCGGCCACCTTCATACAGATGTCTGAGATCGCGGGCACGGATGCGTGACAGCTGTCGATGGCCGACGATCAGAGGGATCCGTAGGTTTCACGGTGGTTCTCCGTGCCGTACCCGAATCGTCGGGTGATGGCCTCTTCTGGTGCTTGTCTGTGGAGGTGCCCCGTGCTGGGTCCCGTGATTCTCGCCGCGTCGCGCAGCGACCGGATGCGTCGCCTGATCTCGGCGGCCCCGGTGACCAAGCAGGTCGTCGACCGCTTCATTCCGGGGGAGACGGTGTCCGACATCGTCCCGATCATCGAGGACCTGACGGCCAGGGGCCTCCAGCTGACGATGGACGTCGTCGGCGAGGACATCACCACCCCCGAGCAGGCCACCCAGGCCCGCGACGCCTACCTCGCGCTGATCGACCACCTCAAGGACCTCGAACTCGGCGAGAAGGTCGAGATGTCGGTCAAGCTGTCGATGTTCGGGCAGTCCCTCCCGTCGCCCACCACCACCCTCAACCGAGGGCCCTCCGGGCCCGCCTCTACATTCCCGGGCGGCCACGAGCTGGCGCTCGCCAACGTCCGCCCCGTCGTGGAGGCCGCCGCCGCCATCGGTACGACCGTCACCCTGGACGCCGAGGACCACACCACCCTCGACTCGATGTTCGCCATCCACGAGGAGCTGCGGAAGGACCACCCGCAGACGGGCTGCGTCATCCAGGCGTACCTCTTCCGCACCGAGGCCGACGCCAAGCGGCTCGCCGAGGCCGGCAGCCGGGTCCGCCTGGTCAAGGGCGCCTACAAGGAGCCCGCCGAGGTCGCCTACCAGCAGAAGCACGAGATCGACAAGGCATACGTGCGCATCCTGCGGATCCTGATGGAGGGCGAGGGCTACCCGATGATCGGGTCCCACGACCCGCGCCTGATATCCATCGCGCAGGAGCTCGCCCACAAGGCCGGTCGTAAGCTCGACGAGTACGAGTTCCAGATGCTGTACGGCATCCGCAGCGACGAGCACCTGCGGCTGGCCGCCGAGGGCCACCGCATGCGCGTCTACACGGCGTACGGCACCGACTGGTACGGCTACTTCATGCGCCGTCTGGCGGAGAAGCCGGCGAACCTGCGCTTCTTCCTCCGCAGCATGGTCAGCAAGGGCTGAGCCCACCACCCGCTCACGTACAAGGAGTTCGGATCTCATGGACGCTGTGACCCAGGTCCCCACCCCCGTCAACGAGCCGGTGCACGGCTACGCCCCCGGCTCGCCCGAGCGCGCCCGCCTGGAGGCCAAGCTCAAGGAGCTGGCCGGGAACCCGGTCGAACTGCCGATGACCATCGGCGGCGAGAAGCGGCTCGGCGGCGGCGAGCCGTTCGTGGTCGTGCAGCCGCACAACCACAAGGCCGTTCTCGGCACCGGCCGCCACGCCACCAAGCAGGACGCCCGCGACGCCATCGACGCGGCCCTGGCCGCCGCCCCGGCCTGGCGCGCGATGTCCTTCGACGACCGCGCCGCGATCATCCTGCGCGCCGCCGAGCTGCTGTCCGGCCCCTGGCGCGAGACGATCGCCGCCTCCACCATGCTCGGCCAGTCCAAGACGGCCCAGCAGGCGGAGATCGACAGCCCCTGTGAGCTGGTCGACTTCTGGCGCTTCAACGTGCACTACGCCCGCCAGATCCTCGCCGAGCAGCCCCCGGCGAACTCGCCGGGCGTGTGGAACCGCATGGACCACCGCCCGCTGGAGGGCTTCGTCTACGCGATCACGCCGTTCAACTTCTCCGCGATCGCCGCGAACCTGCCCACCGCCCCGGCCCTGATGGGCAACGTGGTGGTCTGGAAGCCGTCCCCGACCCAGACCCACGCCGCCGTGCTGCTCATGCGGCTCCTGGAGGAGGCCGGTCTGCCCAAGGGCGTCATCAACCTCGTCACCGGCGACGGCATCGAGGTCTCCAAGGTCGCCCTGGAGCACCGCGACCTCGCGGGCATCCACTTCACCGGCTCGACCAAGACCTTCCAGTACCTGTGGAAGACGGTCGGCAACAACATCGAGAAGTACCGCTCGTACCCGCGTCTGGTCGGCGAGACCGGCGGCAAGGACTTCCTGGTCGCCCACCCGAGCGCCGACCGCGCGGTCCTGAAGACCGCCCTGACCCGCGGTGCCTTCGAGTACCAGGGCCAGAAGTGCAGCGCCACCTCCCGCGCGTACATCCCGGCGTCCATCTGGAACTCGGGCTTCAAGGAGGAGTTCGCGGCCGAGGTCGACTCCCTGACCGTGGGCGACGTGACGGACCTGTCCAACTTCATGGGCGCCGTCATCGACGACCGCTCCTTCGCCAAGAACAAGGCCGCGATCGACCGCGCCAAGGCCGACGCCACCTGCACGATCGTCGCGGGCGGCACGTACGACGACTCGGTCGGCTACTTCGTGCGCCCGACCGTCATCGAGTGCTCGGACCCGGAGAACGAGGTCTTCACGACCGAGTACTTCGGCCCGATCCTCGCGGTGTACGTCTACGAGGACGACCAGTACGACGAGATGCTGACCCAGATGGAGTCGGTCTCGGACTACGCCCTCACCGGCTCGGTCATCGCCAACGACCGCGCGGCGGCGGCGTACACGATGGAGAAGCTCCGCTTCGCCGCGGGCAACTTCTACATCAACGACAAGTCGACCGGCGCCGTGGTCGGCCAGCAGCCCTTCGGCGGCGGTCGCGCCTCCGGCACCAACGACAAGGCCGGTGCCCCCCAGAACCTGATGCGCTGGACCCTGACCCGCGCCATCAAGGAGACCCTGGTCCCGCCGACCGACTACACGTACCCGCACATGGGCTGACCCTCGGCCCGACCCGAACGACGGGCCGGGAAGCCTGCCCCGAACAGGCTTCCCGGTCCGTTTCCCATTCCCGCCGCCCGCCGCCCGCCGCCCGCCGCCCCCCGACTGCCGGGTGGAACACTGGCGTTCATGACCATCAGGCTCCGCCTCGCCCACACCGCCGACCTCGAACCCGCCGAACTCGCCGGGATCCGCGCCCTGTTGGACGACTCTTTCGGCGGCCGGTTCTCCGACGAGGACTGGGATCACGGTCTCGGCGGCATGCACGTCCTGGTCCGGGACGGCTCCGGACTCCTCGCACACGGCGCGGTCGTCCTGCGCCGGGTGCGGCACGCCGGGCGGTGGCTGCGCACCGGGTACGTGGAGGCCGTGGCCGTGCGCGCGGACGCGCGGCGGGCAGGGCTCGGCGGCCGGGTGATGGCGGAGCTGGAGCGGGTCGTCGAGCGGGCCTACGATCTCGGCGCGCTGTCCGCCAGTGCGGACGGGGCACTGCTGTACGCCGCCCGCGGATGGCGGCGCTGGGAGGGGCAGGTGTGCGCCCTGTCGCCGCGGGACGGGATCGTGCGGCTGCCGGAGGAGGAAGGCAGCGTCTACGTACGACCGGGACTGGACCCCGCCGACGCGCTCGTGCTCGACTGGCGCGACGGCGATGTGACGTGACGCCGGTCCGCCTGTCGACGCCACGCCGCTCCGCCCGTCAACCCGCCTTCCGCACCAGGATCTTGCCCGTGTTGCCGCCCCGCAGCATCAGCAGGAACGCCTCCACGATCCGGTCGAAGCCGTCGATCACCGTCTCGTCCGCCGTCAGCGCGCCGTCGCGCAGACGCGGCACGGCGAAGTCGTACAACTCCTCCTGCACATCCCGGTAGTCGGAGACCAGGAAGCCCTCGACGCGCAGCCGGTTCTCCACCACGGCCCGGTGGTCGAGGGCGACGGGCCGGGCGTCGGGCGTGTTGTAGCGGCTGATCGTGCCGACCCGCGCCACCCGGCCCCGGAGCCGCAACGCGCCGATCGCGGCGCCGAGTTGCTCACCGCCGACGTTGTCCACGAAGACGTCGACGCCGGTGGGCGCCGCCGCGGCCAGCAGCTCGGCGGCCGGTCCGGCGTGGTAGTCGAACGCGGCGTCGTAACCCACCCGCTCCGTCAGGTACTTCACCTTCTCGGGGGTGCCCGCGCTGCCGATCACCCGGCCCGCGCCGAGGAGCCGGGCGAAGCGGCCGGCCGCCGTGCCGACGCCGCCCGCCGCGCCGGAGACGAACAGGTCCTCGCCCGCGCGCAGCCGGGCGATCCGGGTCAGGGCGACGTACGCCGTCAGACCGGTGCCGCCCAGCACGCTGAGGTACGCGGTCAGCGGGACACCGGGGTGGTGGGGGAGCCGCCGTACGTCCTCGGGGGCGAGTACCGCGTGGGTGCGCCAGCCGCGGCGGTGGAAGACGATCTCGCCCTCGGGTAGATCCGGGGTGCGCGAGGCGACGACCCGGCCCAGGGTGCGGCCCTCCAGCGGGGCGTTCAACTCGAAGCCGCCGTCCATCATTTCGCGGTGGTAGGGGTCCACCGACCACAGCAGGTTCTCCACCAGGGCGGTGCCCGGCGCCGGTGCGGGCACCGGGGACTCGGCGAAGCGGAAGTGGGCGGCGGTGGGGAAGCCGGCGGGGCGGGCGGTCTGCTGCACGGTGAGCGCGGTCTCGGTCATGAGCAGGACGGTAGGGAGGAATGCCGCACGGAAGCAGGGGGTTGGGCTCATGGAAGCCGCGGATCCATGAAGCGGACTCATAGACGCAGGTGGGAGCCCCGAAGTGACAGACCTTGCCCCGCGGGAGCTGCGGGTCCTGGCCGCCGTGGACGCGGAGGGCGGCTTCTCCGCCGCGGCCGCCCGGCTCGGCACCACCCAGTCCGCCGTGTCCCACGCCGTGCGCGGCATCGAGGGCAAGCTGGGCGCCGTGCTGTTCGAGCGCGGCCGGTTCGGCGCCCGGCCCACCCCCGCCGGGGAGCGGGCCGCCGCGCACGCCCGGCGGGTGCTGCGCCTGCTGGAGCTGATGCCCGGCGAGGTGCGCGGCGCGGCGGGCGGTGCGCGGGGCGGCCGGCTCGAAGGGACGCTGCGTGTCGCCGCGTTCCGCAGCGCGGCCCTGCAGCTGCTGCCGCGCGCCCTGGAGCGGCTGGCCGCCGCGCACCCCGGCACCGAGGTGAAGGTCACCGTCGTACGGGAGTTGGGGGCGGGCACCGCGGGCGAGGTCGCCGCCGGGCGGGCCGACCTCGGGATCGCCACGCTGAACGGGACGCCGCGGGCACCCCTGGTCGGCGGGGTGCTGCTGGAGGAGCCGTACGCTCTGGTGCACCCGGCGGGGCACCCGGACCCGCGCGGCCTGCCGCTCGTGGACTGGGCCGAGAACTGCGGCTCCTACACCCGCGATTGGTGGGCCGCCCAGGACTGGCTGCCGGCCGCCACCGTCCGCGCCGAGGACGACGGGGCGGTGCTGTCCATGGTGGGCAGCGGCCTCGGCATGGCCGTCATGCCCGCGCTGTCGCTCACCGCGGCGCCGCCCTCGGTGGGGATCACCGGCCTCGGCCCCGAGCGGCCGTACCGCCGCGTCGGCTACGTGACCACCCCGGAACTGGCCGCCACCACCGCCGTACGCGCCCTGATCCGGGCCCTGCGCACGGCCGCGGCCGGGGAACGCGCGAAGGCCGGCGCCCTCGGGGCCGAAGGACCGGCAGGAGACGGGCAGGGAACCGGCGAAATGCCCGGAAAGCCCGCGGCCGGATAAGTAAAGACCCAGGTCAGGGGGAGGGAGGCCGGGTCGCCCGTCTCAGATAGTAGGAAGCCCGAGTATTTGTGCAGACAGGCACAGGGGCATGCCCTTACTTTGGAGGAAGCCGAACATCTCGCTCGACCCAGCGAATGGCGGTTGTGAGCCGGGCCCTGTGCAGGCAACCCCTGCGGCCGGTGCTCCCCGCCCCTTCCGGCGCCTCGTATCGCCTGCGTACCCCTCAATTCCGTGCTCCGGTTCTGCCGAAGGAGTCGATTGCCATGGCCGAGACGACCGTCCGCCGAGTCCGCCACACGCACCGCGCCAGCGAGTCCGACCGCAGGCAGGCCGCCGCCGCCCTCCAGCGCGCCCTCGACCGCAGGGACAACGGCGGGCAGACCGGCCACTGAGCCCCCTCGCCGTGCCGCCGCGCGGGACATGGCCTGTCCGAATGCCGGACAGGCCATGTCATCCCGTGGGACGAGGAGTAGGGTGCCGACATGTCTCGCAGCCTCAATCTCGCAGTGATCCCCGGTGACGGCATCGGCCAGGAGGTCGTGGCCGAGGGTCTGAAGGTCCTCTCCGCCGTCCTTCCGCAGGATGTGAAGCTGGAGACGCAGGAGTACGACTTCGGCGCCAAGCGCTACCACGCCACCGGTGAGACCCTCACCGACGCGGACCTCGCGCGGCTGAAGCGGCACGACGCCATCCTGCTCGGCGCCATCGGCGACCCCTCGGTGCCCTCCGGCGTCCTGGAGCGCGGCTTCCTGCTCAAGCTCCGCTTCGCCTTCGACCACCACGTCAACCTGCGGCCGAGCAAGCTGCTGCCGGGCGTCTCCACCCCGCTCGCCGGGCAGCCGGAGATCGACTTCGTCGTCGTCCGCGAGGGCACGGAAGGCCCGTACACCGGCAACGGCGGCACCATCCGCAAGGGCACCGCGCACGAGGTCGCCACCGAGGTCTCCGTCAACACGGCGTACGGCGTCGAGCGCGTCGTCCGCGACGCCTTCGCCCGCGCCCAGGGCCGCCCGCGCAAGAAGCTCACCCTGGTCCACAAGAACAACGTGCTGACCTTCGCCGGCCACCTGTGGACCGACATCTTCAACCGGGTCGCCCAGGAGTTCCCCGAGGTCAGCACCGACTACCTGCACGTCGACGCGGCCACCATCTTCCTGGTCACCCAGCCCGAGCGCTTCGACGTGATCGTCACCGACAACCTCTTCGGCGACATCATCACCGACCTCGCCGCGGCCGTCTCCGGCGGCATCGGCGTGGCCGCCTCCGGCAACATCAACCCCAGCCGCGAGTTCCCGTCCATGTTCGAGCCGGTGCACGGCTCGGCCCCGGACATCGCCGGACAGGGCAAGGCCGACCCCACGGCCACCGTCCTCTCCGTCGCCCTGCTGCTGCGCCACCTCGGGTACGACGCCGAGGCCGACCGCATCGACGCCGCGGTCGCCGCCGACCTCACCGAGCGCGCGGACCGGCCCGCCCGCGGCACCGCCGAGATCGGCGACGCGCTCGCCGCCCGAGTAGCCGGCTGACCCGGCGCTCCCTTCGCGAGAAGCCGCCGGGCCGCACGACCGCCCGGCGGCTTCCGCATGTCCCCGCCGGGTGAAACCATCGCCCCTTGGGCCGCCACCACGACCCCTGGGCCGCAGCCCACCCGATTCCGTCGGCCGACGCCCGCGCGCGATAATCGAACGCGGAGCCGCGGTATGAGGGAAAGCTCGGACGTCCGAGCACCGGTCGCCAACCGGTGTCAGGTGTGAGCGCGGCCCGTCACGACAACCGGTGAAGGACAATCACTCATGACGACGCCCACGATCGAGCTCAAGCCCTCCGCCAGCCCCCTCGCCGCCGCCGAGCGCGAGGCGATCCTGGCCAATCCGGGGTTCGGCCGCCACTTCACCGACCACATGGTGACGATCCGGTGGACCGAGGGCCGCGGCTGGCACGACGCCCAGCTCGTGCCGTACGGCCCGATCTCCCTCGATCCCTCCACGCACGTGCTGCACTACGGCCAGGAGATCTTCGAGGGGCTGAAGGCGTACCGCCAGCCCGACGGCTCGATCGCGCTGTTCCGTCCCGAGGCCAACGCCCGCCGCTTCCGCACCTCCGCCCGCCGCATGGCCATGGCCGAGCTGCCCGAGGAGCTGTTCATCGCCGCCCTGGACGCGCTGCTCGTCCAGGACGCCGACTGGGTCCCGCCGCACGGCGGCGAGGCGGCCCTCTACCTGCGCCCGTTCATGATCGCCACCGAGGCCGCGCTCGGCGTGCACCCGGCCAACGAATACCTGTTCCTGCTGATCGCCTCCCCCTCCGGCGCCTACTTCTCCGGCGGCGTCAAGCCGGTCACCATCTGGGTCGCCGAGGACCACGTCCGCGCCGTCCCCGGCGGCACCGGCGACGCCAAGACCGGCGGCAACTACGCCGCCTCCCTGCTCCCGCAGGCCGAGGCCGCCGCGCACGGCTGCGACCAGGTCGTCTACCTCGACGCGGTCACCCGCACCAAGGTCGAGGAGAGCGGGAGCATGAACGTCGCCTTCGTCTACGGCGACCGGATCGTCACCCCCTCGCTGACCGGCTCCATCCTGGAGGGCATCACCCGCGACTCCCTCCTCCAGGTCGCCCGCGACCTCGGCTACCGGGCCGAGGAGGGCGTGGTCACCCTGGAGCAGTGGCGCGCGGACGCCGCCTCCGGCGCGCTGACCGAGGTCTTCGCCTGCGGCACCGCCGCCGTGGTCACCCCGATCGGCCACGTCAAGACCAAGACGGACGAGTGGACCCACGGCGACGGCACCCCCGGCGAGGTCACCATGCGCCTGCGCGAGGCGCTGCTCGGCATCCAGCGGGGCATGACCGAGGACAAGCACGGCTGGATGCACAAGGTCGGCTGACGCTCGGGCCCCTCGCACAGGGCCGCCCCTCGGGGGGGGGGGGGGGGGGGGGGGGGGGGGGGGGGGGGGGGGGGGGGGGGGGGGGGGGGGGGGGGGGGGGGGGGGGGGGGGGGGGGGGGGGGGGCGGCCCCTCCTCCCCCCCCCCCCCCCCCCCCCCCCCCCCCCCCCCCACACCCCCCCCCCCCCCCCCCCCCCCCCCCCCCCCCCCGCCCCTGCGCGTTTTTGGAGCGGCGTTCGATCCATCACGCACACGTCTCTGGCCAATCCCCGCTTCGCCTGCTTAGAGTGGTCCTCGAAAGCTTTAGAGTGCCGCTCTAAAGTGGTTGACGAGAAGGAGGCGCCGCGCCGTGCGACTGACCCCCACGGAACGAGACCGGCTGCTGCTTTTCGGCGCCGCCGAGCTGGCCCGCGCCCGGCGCGCCCGCGGCCTGCGGCTCAACGTGCCGGAGGCGACCGCGCTGATCGCGGACACCGTCTGCGAGGCCGCCCGCGACGGCCGGCGGCTCGCGGAGGCGATCGAGGCGGCGCGCGGCGTGCTCGGTCCCGAGGACGTGCTGCCGGGCGTCGCCGACGTGGTGACCGAGGTGATGGTCGAGGCCGTGTTCGACGACGGCTCCCGGCTCGCCGTGGTCTCCGACCCCATCGGCGGCGGGCTGGGCGCGGACGCCCCCGGCGCGCTGCTGCCGGGTCCCGCGCACGCCGACCCCGAGCCGGTGCTGCGGCTCACCGTCACCAACACCGCCTCCGTGCCGGTCTCCGTCACCTCCCACTTCCACTTCTTCGAGGCCAACCCGCGCCTCGACTTCGACCGCGCCGCCGCCTACGGCATGCGGCTCGCCGTGCCCGCCGGCTCCTCCGTGCGGTTCGGGCCGGGCGAGAGCGAGGAGGTCGGGCTGGTGCCGATCGGCGGCGAGCGGGTCGCGATCGGCTTCGCCGGGCTGGTCGACGGGCCGCTGGACGCGCCGGGCGCCCGGACGGAGGCGCTGCGCAGGGCCGCGGCCTGCGGATATCTGGGGGTCATGGACGAGGGCTGCCGGGGGGCCACGGGCGAGGCCGACCGGGAGGACGCGAACGAGGGTGACCGGGAGGAGACGGGCGAGGGCTGCCGGGAGGGCACGAGCGGCGGATATCCGCAAGCCGCGGGCGACGAGGAGAAGGGGCAGGACCGATGAGCCGATCCAAGGGGCGCGAGGTGAGCCGGGAGATCCATGTGGACCCGCGTGCCTACGCCGCCACCCACGGCCCCCGCGCGGGCGACCGGGTCCGCCTCGGCGACTCGGGCCTGACCATCCGGGTGGAGTCCGACGCCCAGCGCTACGGCGACGAGTTCCTCGCCGGGTTCGGCAAGACGGCCCGCGACGGACTGCACCTCAAGGCCGCCGCCGTGCGCGAGACCTGCGACGTGGTGATCAGCAACGTCGTGGTGATCGACGCGGTGCAGGGCATCCGCAAGGTGTCCATCGGCATCCGCGAGGGCCGCATCAGCGCGATCGGCCGCGCCGGCAACCCGGACACCCTGGACGGCGTGGACGTCGTGGTCGGCACCGGCACCTCGATCGTCTCCGGCGAGGGCCTGATCGCCACCGCGGGCGCCGTCGACACCCATGTCCACCTGCTGTCGCCGCGCATCATGGAGGCGTCCCTCGCCTCCGGCGTGACCACGATCATCGGGCAGGAGTTCGGCCCGGTGTGGGGCGTCGGCGTCAACTCCCCCTGGGCGCTGCGCCACGCCTTCGGCGCCTTCGACGCCTGGCCGGTCAACATCGGTTTCCTGGGCCGGGGTTCGTCCTCGCACGAAGCCCCGCTGATCGAGGCGCTGGCCGAGGGCGGCGCGAGCGGCTTCAAGGTGCACGAGGACATGGGCGCCCACACCCGCGCCCTGGACACCGCGCTGCGGGTCGCCGAGGAGCACGACGTCCAAGTCGCCCTGCACAGCGACGGGTTGAACGAGTGCCTGTCGGTCGAGGACACGCTCAGGGTGCTGGAGGGCCGCACCATCCACGCCTTCCACATCGAGGGCTGCGGCGGCGGACACGTGCCGAACGTGCTGAAGATGGCCGGGGTGCCGAACGTCATCGGCTCCTCCACCAACCCCACCCTGCCCTTCGGCCGGGACGCGGTCGCCGAGCACTACGGCATGATCGTCTCCGTCCACGACCTCAAGCCCGAGCTGCCCGGCGACGCCGCCATGGCCCGCGACCGGATCAGGGCCGGCACCATGGGCGCCGAGGACGTGCTGCACGACCTGGGCGCGATCGGCATCACCTCCTCCGACGCCCAGGGCATGGGCCGCGCGGGGGAGACGGTACGGCGCACCTTCGCCATGGCCGGCAAGATGAAGGCCGAGCTGGGCCCCCTGGAGGGTGACGGCGAGGCCGACGACAACGCCCGCGTGCTGCGCTACATGGCCAAGCTGACCATCAACCCCGCGATCGCGCACGGCCTTTCCCACGAGGTCGGCTCGATCGAGGTCGGCAAGCTCGCCGACATCGTGCTGTGGCGCCCCGAGTACTTCGGCGCCAAGCCGCAGCTCGTCCTCAAGTCCGGCTTCCCGGCGTACGGCGTCGTCGGCGACCCCAACGCGGCCACCGACACCTGCGAACCCCTCGTCCTGGGACCGCAGTTCGGGGCGTACGGCGCGACGGCCGCCGACCTGTCGGTCGCGTTCGTCGCGCAGGCGGCCGTGGACCAGGGCAACGACACCATGCCGACGCGCCGCCGCCGGGTCGCCGTGCGCGGCACCCGCGGCATCGGCCCCGCCGACCTGCGGCTGAACGCCCGTACCGGAGCGGTCGACGTCGACCAGCGCACCGGCCTGGTCACCCTCGACGGCGACCCGCTGCGCTCGGAGCCGGCCGACTCGGTCTCCCTCAACCGCCTCTACTTCCTGTGAACTTCGCCCCCGCGACCTTGGAACGGACCCCCAGATGAGCACCCCCGCCGCCGACGGCTTCCGCATGCCCGCCGAGTGGACCCCGCACGAGCGCACCTGGATGGCGTGGCCGGGCCCCAACCCCACCTTCGACGACGCCGAGGACCTCGCCGCCTCCCGGCGCGCCTGGGCCGCGGTGGCCCGCGCCGTCCGCCGCTTCGAACCGGTGACCGTGGTCTGCGGCCCCGGCGCCTCGGCGCAGGCGCGGGAACTGCTCGGGCCGGACATCGACCTCGTGGAGCGCGAGCTGGACGACGCCTGGATGCGCGACATCGGCCCCACCTTCCTCACCGACGACCAGGGCCGACTGGCCGCCGTGGACTGGACGTTCAACGGCTGGGGCGCCCAGGACTGGGCCCGCTGGGAGCACGACGCGAAGATCGGCGCGTACGTCGCCGACCTCGCGGGCGCGCGGACGTACGCCTCGACGCTGGTCAACGAGGGCGGCGGCATCCATGTCGACGGCGAGGGCACGGTGCTGCTCACCGAGACCGTGCAGCTCGGCCCCGAGCGCAACCCGCACTGGACGAAGGAGCAGGTCGAGGCGGAGATCCACGCCCACCTCGGCACCAGCAAGGCGATCTGGCTGCCGCGCGGGCTGACCTCCGACTATCCGCCGTACGGCTTCGGCACGCTGGGCCACGTCGACATCGTCGCCGCCTTCGCCCGTCCCGGTGTCGTCCTCGCCCACCACCAGCCGGACCCGGCGCACCCCGACCACGAGGTCACCAAGGAGATCATCGGCCTCCTCAAGTCCTCGACCGACGCGCAGGGCCGCCCCCTGGAGGTCGTGGAGGTCCCCGCCCCGACCGTCCTGGAGGCCGACGGCCACTGGGCCGACTACTCCTACATCAACCACTACCTGTGCAACGACGGCGTCGTCCTGTGCGCCTTCGACGACCCCCGCGACGAGACCGCCGCCGCCATCTTCCGCCGCCTCTTCCCCGACCGGGCGGTCACCCTCGTGGACGCCCGCCAGATCTTCGCGGCCGGGGGCGGCATCCACTGCATCACCCAGCAGCAGCCCAGGTCCCGCCGCTCTTGACCTCAAGTCCGCTTCAGGCCGGAGGCTGAGCACATGACCACGGACATGACCACGCACACGGATCAGACGGCTCAGACGGAGATCGCGACCCTGGTGGACCGGTTCTTCCGGGCCCTGGACGCGCGGGAGTTCACGCCCGGCTGGGCGGACGGCTTCCTCACCCCGGACGCCCGGATGGAGACGCCGCTCGGGACGTCCGGGGGCGCGGCGGCCGTCCGGGCGACCGAGGAGGCGCTTGCGCGGTACGACCGTACGCAGCACCTCGCCGCCGGCCTCGTCGCCGACGTGTCCGGCGCCACGGCGCGGGCCTCCTGGAACGCCCTGATGGTCCACGTCCACCACGACGCCACGCTGTTCCAGGTCGGCGGTGTCTTCGAGGCCGACCTCACCCGGACCGGCGACGGCTGGCGGTTCGCCCGGCTGGCCGTCCGCGCGGTCTGGACGCAGGGGCGGCCGCCCACGGGCGCCGGGGAACCGGCGTCCCGGCGACCGCCGGGCCTCCGCGTCGGGTAGAACATACGGGTGAACGTCCTGGTCTGTACGGGCCGCGGCCACCGTCTCCCCGAGCCGGTCCGGCCGCTGCCCGCGTCGCCCGCACGCCGTCCCCTCGCCGCACGGGCGGTGTCCGCATGAGCGAGGGCTCCGCGCCGCGCCGGCGCACCCCCGCCCCGCCCCGCGAGGAGCTGCTCGCCGCGGCCATGGGCATGATCGCCGAACGCGGCCTGGAGAAGCTCACGATGGCGGCGCTCGGCCGCGAGGTCGGGATGAGCAGCGGGCACCTCCTCTACTACTTCCGCTCCAAGGACGAGCTGCTGCTCCAGACCCTGGAGTGGAGCGAGGGCCGGCTCGGAGCGGCGCGCGGCCGGCTGCTCGCGGGCCAGGGCCCGACGCGCGAGCGGCTGGCGGCCTACGTCGACCTGTACGTGCCCGACGGCCACCGCGACCCCCACTGGAGCCTGTGGCTGGAGGTCTGGAACCGCTCCCAGAACGCCGACGACGACGCCCGCGCCCGCCAGGCCGCGATCGAGGGCGCCTGGCACCGGGACCTCGTCGCACTGATCGCCGAGGGCATCTCCCGCGGCGAGTTCCGACCCGTGGACCCAGACCGCTTCGCCACCCGGACACGCGCCCTGCTCGACGGCTTCTCGATCCACGTGGCGATCGGGTTGCGGGGAGTGCGTCGAGAGCAAGTGATCCAGCATGTAAGGGAGTTCATCGAGGAAGGACTTGTCGCCCCATCGCCGTGACCGCGTCGGCGGTCCGGCGGGTGTGGGTTTCCGTGTGGTTCATCGCCCAGTCCCCCCCCCGCCCCTCCGGGGCGCATCCCGTGTCGTGGAGTCGGGCAGGGAAGGGGGCATGGGAATCCAACACTGGAAGAGGATCTGGGTCGGCTCGGCGGGGAACATGGTCGAGTGGTTCGACTGGTTCGTGTATGCCAGCTTCGCCACCTATTTCGCCGGGGCGTTCTTCCCGAGTGGGAACCCCACCGCGCAGCTGATGAACACCGCCGGGATCTTCGCCGTCGGGTTCTTCATGCGGCCCGTCGGCGGCTGGCTGCTCGGGCGGGTCGGTGACCGCAGGGGCCGCAAGGCGGCGCTGACGCTGACCGTCACCCTGATGTCGGCCTCGGCGGTGCTGATCGCCGTCGCGCCCACGTACGCCGTCGCCGGGTACGGCGGCGCCCTCGTCCTGCTCGTCGCCCGGCTGCTCCAGGGCCTGTCGGTGGGCGGCGAGTACGCGGCCAGCGCCACCTACCTCACCGAGGCCACCGACCCGAAGCGGCGCGGCTTCGCCTCCAGCTTCCAGTACGTGTCCATGACCGTCGGTCAGATCATCGGCCTCGGCCTCCAGATCGTCCTCCAGCGCACCATGTCCGACTCCGCCCTGCACAGCTACGGCTGGCGCATCCCCTTCGTCGTCGGCGCCCTCGGCGCGGCCGTCGTCTTCTATCTGCGCCGCACCATGCCGGAGAGCGAGGTCTACGACGAGGACGCCTCGGCCGCCGGGGAGCGCGGCACCCTGCGCGCCCTGTGGCGGCACCGGCGCGAGGCGTTCCTCGTCATCGCGCTCACCATGGGCGGCACGGTCGCGTACTACACGTACACCACCTACCTGACCAAGTACCTCTCCAACTCGGCGGGCCTGTCCAAGGACACCGCGACCCTCGTCTCCTTCACCGCGCTGATCGTCTTCGCCGCGATCCAGCCGCTCGCCGGCGCCCTGTCCGACCGGATCGGGCGCCGGCCGCTGCTGATCACCTTCGCGGTCGGCTCCACCGTCCTGACGGTGCCGATCATGACCCTGCTCAAGCACACCGGCGGCTACTGGCCCGCCCTCGGCCTCTGTCTGCTCGCGCTGGTGATCGTCACCGGCTACACCTCGATCAACGCCTGCGTGAAGGCCGAGCTGTTCCCCACGAGTGTCCGCTCCTTGGGCGTCGCCCTCCCGTACGCCCTCGCCAACGCCGTCTTCGGCGGGACCGCCGAATACATCGCCCTGTGGTTCAAGAAGGCCGGGATCGAGTCCGGATTCTTCTGGTATGTGGCGGGCTGTGCGGCCGTATCGCTGGTCGTGTACGTCACCATGCGGGAGACGAAGGACCGGGACCTGACCGGTGTGCGGGGGTCCGGGGGAGTGGGGGAGTCCCGTGTGACGACCGCATCCTGAGACGGGCGGTGAGCCGGGGGCGGTGCTGTGCCAGACTTCCCCCGTGCTTACGTTCGCCACGATTATCGGCAACAGGCGCGCCGGTCCGCAGTGACCATCTCGTACGACCAGGTGCGAATGGCCACCGTTCGTCCTCGACCCGCGCGCAGACCTCTCGCATCCGCGAGGGGTTTTTTCGTTTTACGGCCCACCTTCAGCCGTGAACCGAGCGCGGGGGAGTATTGGGGGGACGGTGGAGCCGGTCATTCCGGTAAGACCGAAGATCCACAACAGGAGCCTTGAGACCATGACCGAGACGGCAACCAGCGAGCTCGACGACTCGTTCCACGTCTTCGACACGACGCTGCGCGACGGCGCGCAGCGTGAGGGCATCAACCTCACCGTCGCGGACAAGCTCGCCATCGCCCGGCACCTGGACGACTTCGGCGTCGGCTTCATCGAGGGCGGCTGGCCCGGCGCCAACCCCCGCGACACCGAGTTCTTCGCCCGCGCCGGGAACGAGATCGAGTTCCGCAACGCCCGGCTGGTCGCCTTCGGCGCCACCCGCCGCGCCGGTGCCAAGGCCGCCGACGACCCGCAGGTCAGGGCGCTGCTGGAGTCCGGCGCCCCGGTGATCACGCTGGTCGCCAAGGCGCACGACCGGCACGTCGAGATGGCGCTGCGCACCACGCTGGACGAGAACCTGGAGATGGTCCGCGACACCGTCTCCTACCTGTGCGAGCAGGGGCGCCGGGTGTTCGTGGACTGCGAGCACTTCTTCGACGGCTACCGGGCGAACCCCGAGTACGCCAAGGCCGTCGTACGCGCCGCGTCCGAGGCCGGGGCCGATGTGGTGGTGCTGTGTGACACGAACGGCGGCATGCTGCCCGCCCAGGTGCACGCCGTCGTCGCGACCGTGCTCGCCGACACCGGCGCCCGGCTCGGCATCCACGCCCAGGACGACACCGGGTGCGCGGTCGCCAACACGCTGGCGGCGGTGGACGGCGGTGCCACGCACGTGCAGTGCACGGCCAACGGCTACGGCGAGCGGGTCGGCAACGCGAACCTGTTCCCGGTGGTGGCGGCGCTGGAGCTGAAGTACGGCAAGAAGGTGCTGCCCGAGGGGCGGCTGCGGGAGATGACCCGGATCTCGCACGCCATCGCCGAGGTCGTCAACCTCACGCCCTCCACCCATCAGCCGTACGTGGGCGTGTCCGCGTTCGCGCACAAGGCCGGGCTGCACGCCTCCGCGATCAAGGTCGACCCGGACCTGTACCAGCACATCGACCCGGCGCGGGTCGGCAACACCATGCGGATGCTGGTCTCCGACATGGCGGGCCGCGCCTCCGTGGAGCTGAAGGGCAAGGAGCTCGGCGTCGACCTCGGCGGCGACCGCGAGCTGATCGGGCGGGTGGTGGCACGGGTCAAGGAGCGCGAGCTCAAGGGCTACACGTACGAGGCCGCGGACGCCTCCTTCGAGCTGCTGCTGCGCGGCGAGGCCGAGGGCAAGGCGCTGAAGTACTTCGACGTCGAGTCCTGGCGGGCGATCGCCGAGGACCGGCCCGACGGCACCCACGCCAACGAGGCCACGGTCAAGCTGTGGGCCAAGAGCGAGCGCATCGTGGCCACCGCCGAGGGCAACGGCCCGGTCAACGCGCTCGACCGCGCCCTGCGGGTCGCCCTGGAGAAGATCTACCCCCAGCTCGCGGGCCTGGAACTGGTCGACTACCGCGTCCGCATCCTGGAGGGCCGCCACGGCACGTCCTCCATCACCCGCGTCCTCATCTCCACCTCCGACGGCACCGGCGAGTGGTCCACGGTCGGCGTCGCGGAAAACGTCATCGCCGCCTCCTGGCAGGCCCTGGAGGACGCCTACACCTACGGCCTCCTGCGGGCGGGCGTACAACCGGCGTAACGCTGCGCGGGTACGACGGCGGGGGCACCCCGGTCCCGAGGGCGCACGGCGCCCGCCCGGCCGGGACTCGGGGTGCCGTACGCCTGCCCCCGCGGGATCCTGGGGTGCTCAGGGCGCTTACCCCTGAGGCTCCCGCCCCCGCACACCCCCGCCCTCACGGCGCCCGCCAGATGTTGTCGAAGGCGGCGTTCTCGATGCGGCGGCGTTCGCGGACCGCGGTCAGTTCGGTGATCGCGTCGCCGACCGCGGCGAGCACGGTGAGGACCGCGTCGTCGGCGTTCTCGTTGCCGTCCGCGCGGTCCTCGCCGATGCCCAGCGGGACGGCGAGCGCGGTCAGGACCGGCTCGCCGGACCACCAGCGGTCGGCGGCGCGGCGGCGGGCCGGGGTGTCGGGCTGAGGGGCCTCCCCGCCGAGCCGGGGCAGCCAGCGCCGGCGCTCCCCGGTGAGCTGCCCCTCGGTGTCCAGCGCGTCGTGATACGCCGTGGCCAGCCCGCGCCCGCGCCGCCACAGCCAGTCCTCGACCGTCTCGTACGGCTCCTCGCGCACCAGCGCCGCGCCCGCCTCGTCCAGCATCCGGTCACCGGTGGTCAGCCCCGGACCCGGCACGATGCGCTCCCCGTCCAGGGTGAGCGCCCGCACCCCGAGCAGGTCGATCAGCTCGGCCCCCGCGAGGGCCAGCGACAGATCGCCCTGCTCGACGGGGCGCGCGCCGGGAACGTCCACGCTGACGAGGAACAGGTCCTGCGGTGTGGTCATGGTGGCTCCAGATCGAGGCGGCCGTTGCCCCTCATCGTCCCCCAGCCACCGGCCCGCCGCTCGTCACCGCAGCTGCCATTTCTGGTTGGCCGCCCCCGTGCAGGACCAGATCTGCGCGCGGGCTCCGTTGGCGGAGGAGTTGTCGGTGACGTCCAGGCACTTGTCGGCGGCGAGGTTCACCACGTCATGCGTCGCGGCGTTGTACGACCACTGCTGGGCGCCGGTCCCGTTGCAGTCGTAGAGCTGCACCTTCGCCCCGTCGGCCGTCGAGCCCGAGGTGACGTCCAGGCACTTGCCGAGCGCCCGCACGGAGCCGTCGGCCGACACGGTCCACTGCTGGGCGGCGCTGCCGTTGCAGTCGTAGAGCTGTACGGCCGTACCGTCGGCGCTCGACCCGCCCGCCACGTCCAGGCACTTGCCGGCCAGCCCCACGAAGGCCCCGCTCGTGGCGCCGGTGCCGGACTGGGTGCCGGACCAGGTGAAGGTCGCGGAGGTCTTGCCGGGCAGCGAGTAAGTCGCGTGCTCGGAACCCCAGTCGATGGTCACCGTCTGGGCGGAGGCGGAGCCGTTGTAGGCGATCAGCGCCTTGCTGCCGTCCGGGTTGCGCCAGGCCACGTTGGGCACCGTGGTGGACGCCGTGGAGGCGATCCGCTGCGCGCCGGGCCGTACGAACTTGGTCAGCTGGCCCATGTCGTAGTACTCGACGGTGTAGTCCACGCTCCCGCTCCTGCTGTCCCCGTCGTGCACGGTGACCAGGCCGGTGCAGGTGCCGCAACCGCCGTTGTGCGGGCCCATGTTCTGGTCCACGGCCAGCGACCACTTGGTCACCGACTTCGCCCAGTTGCGGGTGTAGTCGATGATGTTCGACATGTCCTCGTGCTGCTGGTCGGCGATCCAGGTGCCGCCGGAGTGCTCGGTGCCGAAGGTGTCCAGCGAGGGGTATTTATCGTGGATCGTGGTCTGTTCGGAGACGTCGCCGCCGTAACCGTGCCAGGCGATGCCGCCGAAGTTGGGGTGGTCGCGGATCGCGGGGTCGTCCACGGACTGCGCGGCGTAGGAGTCGTACGTGTCCCAATTCCAGTCGTGCGCCAGGATCTTGGTGCTCAGGCCCGCCGACTGGAGCTGCGGCAGCAGGTCGTTCTTGAGGAAGTAGGCCAGACCGCTCGCGTTCCAGCTCATCGACGGGTAGCCGGAGCAGCAGGTCGGCTCGTTCTGCGGGGTCACGTACGAGATGTCGATGCCCTGATCCCGGTACGCCTGGAGGTACTTGACGAAGTACGACGCGTAGGCGCCGTAGTCCTCCGCCTTCAGCCAGCCACCGTCGAGCGAGCCGCTGTCCTTCATCCAGGCCGGGGCGGTCCAGGGGGAGGCCATCACGGTCAGCGCGGGGTTCAGCTGGAGCGCCTGCCTGGTGAGCGGCGCGACGTCCGCGAGGTCGTGCGCGATGGAGAACTTGCTCAGGCCGGGGTCGGTCTGCCCGGACGGCATGTCGTCGTACGTGTAGCCGTAGCGGGCGAGGTCCGAGGCGCCCATCGGGTTGCGCAGGAACGACAGGCCGATGCCGTCCGTCGGCGAGAACAGCTTGCGCATCGTCGCGTCCCGTGTCGCCTGCGACAGCGCGCCGCTGCTGTTCAGCAGCCAGGCCGCGGTGTCGGTGAACGAGGCGCCGGCGCCGGTGAAGGTCTGGTACCGGGTGTTCTCGTCCACGGTGATGTTCGTGCCGCCACCGCCCGTCCCGGACTGGAAGGCGAACGGCGCCTGCGCTTCGAGGCCGCGTACGACATGGCGGCCCGCGGAGTCGTCGGTGGTGGTCAGCCACGCGGTGACCTGCTCACCGGCGGCGTGTGCGGGGAGCGTGGCCGCGGTGAATCCGGCGGCGGAGAGCAGTCCGGCCAGCAGCAGCCGGAGTGCGCGGGGGGATCTCCTCATGGTGCGTCGCCCTTCCTCTCGGGTCGACAGAGCGGGGCTGAGCGGGGAGAGCAACTGGCGCCCGGTCTTGACGAGTTGGGGAGCCGTCAGTTAACTCACGCCGTGAGCTAAGCCATGAGTGAACCATGAGAGACGAGGGAAGGTCCATGCCGAGGCCAAGAACCGCCCTGCTCGTCCCCGGAGCCCTGCTCGCCGCCCTGCTGCCCCTGTCCGCCGCGGCGCACGCCGCCCAAGATCCGCCGCCGGTGCCCGTGGACCGCTTCGAGGGCGAGGTGCCCTTCGCCGCCCAGCCCGCCGACGGCCTCTTCACCTGGGGCGGCGACAGCGACGACCCGCCCACGCTGCGCCTCGCCGAGCGCGCCGACGCCCCCGAGGGCGCCAAGGTGCTGACCGGCACCTACGACATCAGCGGCTACGGCGGCTTCACCCATGACTTCGCCGCCGACCAGCCCGCCCGCGACTGGTCGGCCCACCAGGGCATCCGCTTCTGGTGGGAGGGGCACGACAACGGCAGGAAGATCGCCTTCGAGATCAAGGACGGCGGCGCCAACGGCGAGGCGTCCGAGCTGTGGACGACGTCCTTCACCGACGACTTCACCGGCTGGAAGCAGATCCGGATCCCGTTCGCCGACTTCACCTACCGCACCGACTACCAGCCCGTCGGCGGCATCGACCACGTCCTCGGCCTCACCCAAATGTGGGGGTACGCGGTCACCCTCCCCACCGGCCTCAAAGGCGAATTCGCCATGGACGACGTGGAGTTGTACGGCAAGGCCGACCAGGCGCTGCACGCCTCCGTCAGCACCGACGCGACCGTCTACCCGGTGACCGGGGGCGGCACCGCCAGGGTGAAGGTCACCCTCGCCACCACCGGCGCGAAGCCCGTGGACGACCCGGTGACCGTCACCTACGCCACCGGCGGCGGCACCGCCACCGCAGGCCGGGACTACACCCCGGTCTCCGGCACCCTCACCTTCCCCGCGGGCACCCCCTCCGGCACCACCCGGACCATCGAGGTACCCACCCGCAGGGACAGGGCCGCCGAGCCCGCCGAGACCATCCCCCTCAAGCTCACCGCCGACGGCGCCAAGGCCCCCGCCGAGGCCCCGCAGGTCGTCATCGACGCGCACGGACTGCCGTACCTGAACCCCAAGCTGCCGGTGAAGAAGCGGGTCGCCGATCTGCTGTCCCGGATGTCGCTCGCCGAGAAGGCCGGGCAGATGACCCAGGCCGAACGCGCGGGCCTGACCACACCGGGCGACATCGCCTCGTACGGCCTCGGCTCGCTGCTGTCCGGCGGCGGCTCCACGCCCACGCCCAACACCGCCGAGGGCTGGGCGCGAATGATCGACGGCTTCCAACTCCAGGCGCGGGCAACGCGGTTCCAGATCCCGCTGATCTACGGCGTGGACGCGGTGCACGGCCACAACAACCTGTACGGCGCGACCGTCATGCCGCACAACATCGGCATCGGCGCCACCAGGGACCCTGAACTCGCCGAGCGGACCGGCGCGGTGACCGCCGCCGAGGTGCGCGCGACCGGCGTCCCCTGGGACTTCGCGCCCTGCCTGTGCGTGAGCCGCGACGAACGCTGGGGCCGCTCCTACGAGTCCTTCGGCGAGGACCCGGCGCTGGTGCAGTCCATGGAGACGGTGATCCAGGGCCTCCAAGGGCGCGCGGACGGCAGCCAGTTGAGCCGGAACGACAAGGTCCTCGCCACCGCCAAGCACTTCGTCGGCGACGGCGGCACCGCCTACGGCTCCTCCACCACCGGCACGTACACCATCGACCAGGGCGTCACCACCGTCACCCGGCAGCAGCTGGAGGACATCCACCTGGCGCCGTACCAGACCGCCGTCAAGCGGGGGATCGGCACCGTGATGCCCTCGTACTCCTCCCTCGACATCACCGGCGACGGCAAGGGCGCGGTCAGGATGCACGCCCGCGGCGACATGATCAACGGCGAGCTGAAGGGGAAGCTGGGCTTCGACGGCTTCGTGATCAGCGACTGGAACGCCATCGACCAGCTCCCCGGCGACTACGCGAACCACGTCCGCACAGCCGTGAACGCGGGCGTCGACATGATGATGGTGCCGTACACCTACAAGGACTTCAGCTCCACGCTGATCGACGAGGTGAAGGCGGGCCGGGTCCCCGAGGCGCGGATCGACGACGCCGTCTCCCGCATCCTCACCCGCAAGTTCGAACTGGGCCTGTTCGAGCACCCGTACGCCGACACCAGCGGCGCCGCCGCCATCGGCTCCCCGGCCCACCGCGCCGTGGCCCGCCAGGCGGCCGCCGAATCGCAGGTGCTGCTGAAGAACAGCGGCGGGCTGCTGCCGCTGGACAAGCGGGAGAAGGTGTACGTCGCCGGGTCCAACGCCGACGACATCGGCAACCAGACCGGCGGCTGGACCCTCACCTGGCAGGGCGCCTCCGGCGACACCGTCCCCGGCACCACCATCCTCCAGGGCATGCGCGAGGCCGGCGGGAACGTCACCTACTCCAGGGACGCCTCCGCCCCGACCGCCGGATACGACGTGGGCGTGGTCGTCGTCGGCGAAACCCCCTACGCCGAGGGCGTCGGCGACGTCGGCAACGGGCACTCGCTGTCCCTGACGGCGGCCGACCAGGCGGCGGTGGACAAGGTGTGCGGCGCCATGAAGTGCGTGGTGCTGATCGTCTCCGGCCGGCCCCAGCTGATCGGCGACCGGCTCGGCGAGATCGACTCCCTGGTGGCCTCCTGGCTGCCCGGCACCGAGGGCGAGGGCGTCGCCGACGTCCTCTACGGCACCCGCCCCTTCACCGGACAGCTCCCGGTCACCTGGCCGAAGTCCGAGTCCCAGCTCCCGATCAACGTGGGCGACGCGTCGTACGACCCCCAGTTCCCCTACGGGTGGGGCCTGACCACCCGCACCGCCGTCCCGCACGGCGGCGCGGGCACCCTGAGGTCGCTGGCCGCGCGGGCGGCGACGGCACAGCGGCGCGGTGACGGGCGCACCGGGCGGGAGCTGGTCGACCAGGCCCGGCTGCTGGTCCAGCGGAAGGTGGGGCAGCGGATGACGGCGGCCGTGGCGAAACCCTTCGCGGACGCGGACCACCTGCTGCTGACCGGCCACTACGGGCAGGCGCTTCAGAAGCTGGCGCAGGCGTACCGGGCGGCCTGACCGGTCCGCTCCGAACCACCCCTTGAGGGAGGCTTCGGGTAGCGTCGAGACATGAAGGCAGTCCCGCGGACCCGAAGCCTCACCGCTCTGCTGCTCGCCGCGCTCGCCCTGGTCCTGGCGACCGGTCTCGCCCCCGCGGCGAGCGCGGACACCAGCGTCTCCGCCATCGCCCGCGCGCTGCGCTCCGGCCCGGTCTACGTCGATCCGGCGGCCTCCGGCCAGCTGTCCCGCGCGGACGCCGACGCGCTGGCAAAACGGATCAAGGACGCGAACAAACCGCTGTTCATCGCGGTCCTCCCGGCCGGCTATCCCACGACGAGCCTCTTCCCCGACCTGCGCGCCGCCACCGGCATCACCGGCCTGTACGGCATCCGGCTCGGCGACCGCTTCGACGCCCGCGCCGACGCCTCCGTGATGTCGCCGACCGCCCGGCAGAACCTGGTGACCAGCGTCCAGGGCGAGGACACCAAGACCCAGCTCACCGACTTCACCGACCGTGCCCTCGCCCACATGGGCGGCCGCGCGCCCCGCAGCTGGGGCGCCGCGGGCAGCGGGGCGGGCTCCGGCGCGGGCCTGATCGCGGTCGCCGCGGTGCTGGTGGCGGGCACCGCGGGCGCGTACACGCTGGTACGGCGGAACCGGCGGCGGCGCGAGCGGGAGCAGCGGGCCGCGCTCGACCGGCTGCGGGTGGTGGTGGACGAGGACATCACCGCGTTCGGCGAGGAGCTGGACCGCCTCGACTTCCACCCGGCCGAACCCGGCGCCGACGACGCGATGCGCGCCGACTACGAGCGGGCCCTGGACGCCTACGAGAGGGCGAAGCAGCGGATGGCCGAGGCGGGCAGGCCGGAGGACGTCCGGCCGGTCACCGAGGCGCTGGAGGACGGCCGCTTCAGCCTCGCCCAGCTGGCCGCGCGCCGCGAGGGCCGCCCGCTGCCCGAGCGCCGCCCGCCCTGCTTCTTCGACCCCCGGCACGGCCCCTCGGTCGCCGACGCCGTCTGGACCCCGCCCGGCGGCGCCCCGCGCGAGGTCCCGGTCTGCGCCGCCGACGCCACCCGCCTCGCCGACGGCCGCGATCCGGTGGTCCGCGAGGTCGACACGGAGTACGGACGCCGCCCCTACTGGGACGCCGGACCCGCCTACGGCCCCTGGGCCGGCGGCTACTTCGGCGGCGGCATCCTCCCCGGCCTCCTCTTCGGCACCGTGCTCGGCAGCATGATGTCCACGCCCTCGTACGCCGCCGACTACGGCGCCGGGTACGGCGACTTCGGCGGCGCCGGCTACCAGGGCGGCGACGTCTCCGGCACCGACTTCGACCCCGGCGACTTCGGCGGCGGATTCGGTGACGGCGGGTTCGGTGACGGCGGCGGATTCGGCGGGGGAGACGGGGGCGACTTCGGCGGCGGCTTCGGCAACTGAGGGGCCCGTAAGGCGACAGAGGGGGACCCTTAAGGCAACAGACGGCGACTGGGGCGGACCCGTAAGGGGAGGCGGCCGGGGGCGGGCCCGTAAGGGGAGGCGGCCGGGGGCGGTCAGGGTTCCGTGCCCGGTATCTCCATCGACCCCACCCGTTCCAGCAGCGCCGCCGCCAGCCTCAGCACCCCCCGCTCCGTGTCCCCGAGCGTGCTCAGGGCCGCGGCGAGCCAGATGTCCCGCTCGGCCATGTCCCGCTCCAGCGCCCGCCGCCCCGGTCCGGTCAGGGTCAGCACGGACTGCCGGCGGTCGCCCGCGTCCGGCTCCCGCGCGATCAGCCCCTCCGCCTCCAGGTCCGCGAACACCCGTGTCAGCGACTGCGGCCGCTGCCGCTCCTGCGCCGCGATCCGCCCCGGTGTGGCCGGGCCGTGCGCGTGCAGATACCCCAGCACCGCGAGCTGGTTGGGGCTCAGGCCCCCCTCCCCGCGCTCCTGTCGCAGCCGCCGGTTGACCCGGACGACGGCACTGCGGAGAGCGGCGGCATCGGCGAGATGATCGTCCATGCGCGATATCGTACGCAGCCGCTTATTAAAGAGCCGACCTCCAGGCTCTATTCTCGGTCAGTGTGCCGGAGACTGATACGCAATGCTTATGAAGCGGCCGTGACGATGGCGGCCGTGCTGCTCTCCTGGGCGGCATCCCTGTGGCTGGAGGGCGCGGCCGGGCTGCACACCGACTCCGTGGTCCTCGCGGTCGCCCTGACCCTGACCCTGGCGCGGGGCCGGTGGAGTGCCGACCGGCGCGGCCGGCTCACCGCGCTCGCCCTGCTGCCCCTGTCCGCCGCCCTGTGCGCGGGTCTGTCCCGGCTGCTCGCCGCCCACTACTGGCCCGGCGCCGCCCTCTTCACCGCGGGCCTCGCCCTCGCCGTCTGGATCCGCCGCTACGGCCCCGCCGCCACCCGCGCGGGCACCCTGCTCACCCTGCCGCTCATCGCCCTGCTGATCGTCCCCGGCCCCACCCTGCCCCCGGCGCCCGGTCCGCGGCGGTGAACTGGGGCTGGTCCGCGCTGATCGGCGCCCTGGCCTGGACGAGCGTGCTGCTGGTGCGGACCCTGGCCGGCCGCCTCGCCCCGCGCCCCGAGGACCCCGAACCGCCGAAGCCCCGCCGCGCCACCGCGCCGCGTCCGCGCCCCAGCACCCGGATGGCCGTACAGCTGGCGACCGCCATCGCCGCCGCGTTCGCGCTCGGCCGGCTCCTGTACGCCGACCACTGGCCCTGGCTCGTGCTCACCGCCTACGTCGTGGCGAGCGGAAACCGGGGGCGAACGGACGTCCTGCACAAGGGAGTCCGCCGGTTCGCCGGTGCCTGCGCGGGCACGCTGCTCGCCACCGGCGCGGCGGCGGCCGGGCTCGGCGGGCACCGGGCGGTGGTGGCGCTGTTCGCCGTCCTCGCCGTGGCCCTGTGGCTGCGCCCGCTCGACTACGCCTTCTGGGCGGCCGGCATGACCACCGCCCTGTCCCTGCTGCTCGGCTCCTACGGCCAGAACGCCACCGAGCTGCTGCCGGCCCGGCTGTCCGCGATCGCGGTCGGGGCGGTGCTCTCGGTGGCGTCGGCGTGGTGGCTGCTGCCGGTGGGGCGCGGCCGGCCGGGGCTCACGCGTTCTTGATCGCGGAGATGTCGAAGTTCAGCTTGATCTTGTCGGAGATCAGCACACCCCCCGTCTCCAGCGCGGCGTTCCAGGTCAGGCCCCACTCGGAGCGCAGCAGTTCGGCCTTGCCCTCGAAGCCGGCGCGCTCGTTGCCGAACGGGTCCCTGGCGACGCCGTTGAACTCCAGGTCGACGGTGATCGGCCTGGTGACGCCGAGCAGCGAGAGGTCGCCGGTGATGCGGTACTCGTCGCCGCCCAGGGCCTCCGCCTTGGTGGAGCGGAAGGTCATGGCCGGGAACTCGTCGATCTTGAAGAAGTCGGCCGACTTCAGGTGGCCGTCGCGGTCGGCGTTGCCGGTGTCGATGCTCGCCATCGCGATGTCGAGGGTGGCGGTGGACTTGGCCGGATCCTGACCGTCCAGGTGCAGGGTGCCGGTGAAGTCCTGGAAGGTGCCCCGCACATTGGTGACCATCGCGTGCCGGGCCACGAACCCGATCGTGCTGTGCGCGGGGTCGATCGTGTAGTCGCCGGTCAGCGCGGCCAGGTCGGGCCCGGCGCTCTGCGCGGTGGCGGTGGTCGTGCTGTCCTTGCGGCCGAAGATGCCCATGGTGTCCTCCTGAGAGCCATTCTGTTTAACGTTCAACGAACCCGACGACTCCGACGGTAGACCCATTCCGTTCGGTTTTCAACATCATCCGCAGCGTGGCGTGTCGATGACTCGAAGTCACCGTGCGGGCCCGCCGGGAGAAGCGCGTAGCGTGGGGGCGTGGGTCGCGGCTGAGGGCCGTCCGAGGGGTGGCGTCACTCCACGGATGGCATGCGCGTTCCCACGAATGCGGGATGGCCGGCCGGGGTGTCCTTGTCGTATTCCCACAACGCAAGCCGCCTCTGAGCAGTCGGAACGGCTGCACCGCGCCGTGGTTCTGTTCACTGGCACCAGGAAAACGGGCCGGAGACTGTACGGAGTCGACGGCTCGCTTTCCTTGGTGTCCTTCGTAAGGTCGCTACATGACCGTTTTGGAAGAGACGACGGGTGAGCCGACCGGCGAGCCGACGGACGCGCGCGGACGGGTCGCCGAACTGCACGACATCCGTGCGCAGGCCGTGGCCGGCCCCAGCGAGAAGGCGACCAAGGCGCAGCACGCCAAGGGCAAGCTGACGGCGCGGGAGCGGATCGAGCTGCTCCTGGACCCGGATTCCTTCCAGGAGGTCGAGCAGCTGCGCCGGCACCGGGCGACCGGATTCGGCCTGGAGGCCAAGAAGCCGTACACCGACGGTGTCATCACCGGCTGGGGCACGGTCGAGGGCCGTACCGTCTTCGTCTACGCGCACGACTTCCGGATCTTCGGCGGCGCCCTCGGCGAGGCCCACGCCACCAAGATCCACAAGATCATGGACATGGCCATCGCGGCCGGCGCGCCGCTCGTGTCGCTGAACGACGGCGCGGGCGCCCGCATCCAGGAGGGCGTCAGCGCGCTCGCCGGATATGGCGGCATCTTCCAGCGCAACACGAAGGCGTCGGGCGTCATCCCGCAGATCTCCGTGATGCTGGGCCCCTGCGCGGGCGGCGCGGCGTACTCGCCGGCCCTCACGGACTTCGTCTTCATGGTCCGCGAGACCTCGCAGATGTTCATCACCGGCCCGGACGTGGTCAAGGCGGTCACCGGCGAGGAGATCACCCAGAACGGCCTGGGCGGCGCCGACGTGCACGCCGAGACCTCCGGCGTCTGCCACTTCGCGTACGACGACGAGGAGACCTGCATCGCCGAGGTGCGCTACCTCCTCTCGCTGCTGCCGCAGAACAACCGCGAGAACCCGCCGCGCGTGGAGTGCTCCGACCCGGCCGACCGCCGCTCGGACGTCCTGCTCGACCTGGTCCCGGCCGACGGCAACCGGCCGTACGACATGACGAAGGTCATCGAGGAGATCGTCGACGACGGCGAGTACCTGGAGGTCCACGAGCGCTGGGCCCGCAACATCATCTGCGCCCTGGCCCGCCTCGACGGCCAGGTGGTCGGCATCATCGCCAACCAGCCGCAGGTCCTCGCCGGCGTACTGGACATCGAGGCGAGTGAAAAAGCTGCGCGCTTTGTCCAGATGTGTGACGCTTTCAATGTCCCGATCGTGACCTTCCTGGACGTGCCGGGCTTCCTCCCCGGCGTCGACCAGGAGCACGGCGGCATCATCCGGCACGGTGCCAAGCTGCTGTACGCGTACTGCAACGCCACCGTGCCGAGGATTTCGCTGATCCTGCGCAAGGCGTACGGAGGTGCCTACATCGTCATGGACTCCCAGTCGATCGGCGCCGACCTCACCTACGCCTGGCCCACGAACGAGATCGCCGTGATGGGCGCGGAGGGCGCGGCCAACGTCATCTTCCGCCGCCAGATCGCCGAGGCCGAGGACCCCGAGGCCATGCGGGCCCGCATGGTCAAGGAGTACAAGTCCGAGCTGATGCACCCCTATTACGCCGCCGAGCGCGGCCTCGTCGACGACGTCATCGACCCGGCCGAGACCCGCGAGGTGCTGGTGAAGTCGCTGGCGATGCTCCAGACCAAGCACGCCGACCTCCCGTCCCGCAAGCACGGCAACCCCCCGCAGTAACCGAGCGGCCATCTCTCTTACGGAGACTGACACCCATGAGCACTGCCGACATCCGCGTCGAGAAGGGCCACGCCGAGCCCGAGGAGGTCGCCGCCATCACGGCCGTCCTGCTCGCCCGCGCCGCCGCCCGCCCCGAGCCGGCCCACCACCGCCCGCACCCCAAGGCCGGCTGGCGCCGCCTGGAGCGCGAGCCCGGTTTCCGCGCCCCGCACAGCTGGCACGGCTGAGCGAAGAAGCAGACACAGAAGTGGGGCCCCTCTCCGGAGGGGCCCCACTTCTGTGCGTCCCAAGGGCGCGGTGCCTGCGCGAACGGCAAGGGCTGCCCGCAGCCGGCGTCCGACCGCGACGGGCAGCCCGGTAGCCGCGAAACCCACCTACCGCAGACGAGCCATCAACGCGTGCTCCACGAGCGTGATGAGCGTGGACTTGGCGTCCGCCCGGTGCCGCGCGTCGGTGGTGATGATCGGCGTGTCCGGACCGATCTGCAGCGCCTCGCGCACCTCGTCCGGGCTGTACGGCTGATTGCCGTCGAAACCGTTGAGCGCGATGACGAACGGCAGCCCGCTGTTCTCGAAGTAGTCGACAGCCGGGAAGCAGTCGGCGAGCCTCCGGGTGTCGACGAGGACCACCGCGCCGATGGCGCCGCGGACGAGGTCGTCCCACATGAACCAGAAACGGTCCTGACCCGGCGTACCGAACAGGTACAGGATGAGGTCCTGGTCCAGGGTGATGCGGCCGAAGTCCATGGCCACCGTGGTGGTGGTCTTGTCTCCGGTGTGGGTGAGGTCGTCGATGCCGGCCGAAGCGGACGTCATGACGGCCTCTGTGCGCAGCGGGTTGATCTCCGAGACGGCGCCGACGAACGTGGTCTTGCCCACGCCGAAGCCGCCCGCCACCACGATCTTCGCGGAGGTGGTGGAGCGACTCTGAGAAACCGGCCCTCCGCTAGAGCTTGCGAAGTCCACTGAGCACCCTTTCGAGCAGTGTCACGTCTGGCTGGCCACCGGCGTTCTCGTCGCCGCCGGGCTGATGGATGGCGACCAGGCCCGCCTCCGCCAAGTCGGCGACGAGGATCCTGGCCACGCCGAGGGGGATCGTGAGCAGGGCCGAGACCTCGGCCACCGACTTGATCTCCCGGCAGAGATTGCAGATCCGCTGATGCTCGGGCAGCTGGCCCTGCATCTGGTGCGGAGCAGCGGTGGTGTGCACCAGCGCCTCGATGGCGAGCTGGTAGCGCGGGCGGGTCCGGCCGCCGGTCATGGCGTACGGACGCACCAGGGGGTTGTTCGCCGCGGGCGCCGGCTCGGGGCGGCGCTGCGGCTGGACCGGCTGGATACGCGGGGCCGGCGGCTGGTCGTACGGCGAAGGGCCGGGCCCCTGCGGCTGGTTGTACGGCGAGGGGCCGGGACCCTGCGGGGCGTACGGCTGCCGGTGGTGGGGGGCGGAGGGGAAGTCGTACGGGTTCGCCGAGCCGTCGCCGTGGCCCTGGGCAGGGCCGTACGACCAGTTGCCCGAGGGCGAACCTCCTGGGGGTGTTGCCACTTTCTCCTCCTCCGACTGCGTCGGGCACCCATCCGTGTGGAGCCGCGTCCCGAAACCTTAAGGCCACGGGACGCGAATACGCACCGTCCGATTACTAGTTGAGAAGGCTGCCCTGGAGCTCCGCGCGGAGATCCGGGGTGAGGACCGTGCCCGCGCGGTCCACCAGCAGGGCCATCTCGTACCCGATGAGGCCGATGTCCGCTTCCGGGTGGGCCAGGACGGCGAGGGACGATCCGTCCGAGATGGACATGATGAAGAGGAATCCCCGCTCCATCTCCACAACCGTCTGGTTGACGCTGCCGCCCTCGAAGATGCGCGAGGCACCGGCGGTCAGCGAGGTCAGACCGGAGGCGACGGCGGCGAGCTGGTCGGCGCGGTCACGGGGGAAGCCTTCGGACATCGCCAGAAGGAGTCCGTCGGCGGAGACCACCACCGTGTGGGACACCCCCGGGGTGTTGTCCACGAAGTTGGTGATCAACCAGTTCAGGTTCTGTGCCGCCTGGCTCATCGGGCTCACACTAACGCTCCTGGTTGTAGGTGCTGTCAGGACCACTGTGGTGATTCCCAGTGGCCTGGCCGTTCGTTTCACTGCCTGCGCTGCGTCCGCGCTGGACGCCCCGGCGCAGGTTGCTCAGCCTGCCCCGGACGTCCTCCGGAGCGCGGGAGACCTGGGGGCCTCCCTGGGGGGTCGATTCGGCGCTGCCCTCGACCAGGTTGGCCTTGGGTACCCGCCGCGGCAGCCCGGAGGCGGTGACCCCGCCTGCCTTGGGCTTGCGCAGCTGCGAAGCCTGCTGCCAGCGCTCGTCGTTGGCCGAACGCCAGTCGTCGTCACCGTCGTTCCCCGGTGCCTCGGCCGGCGGCTCCTGCGGTGCGGGGGCCGCACCGTCGAAGCCGTTCGCGACGGAACCCCGGCGGGGCAGCCCGGCGTCGGTCAGCGCGTGCGCGGCGGGAGCGACCGCTTCGGGACCCTCGAAGCCTACGCGGTTCTGCTCACCCGCGTCGGCCGGCGCGGATTCCGTTTCCGGAGCGTAATGGGCCGGGTAGCCGTTCTGGTAGCCGTCCTGCTGCTGCCAGTCGCCCTGGTAGGCGGGCTCCGCATAGCCGTTCTGCGGGTAACCGCCGGCCGCCGGGTAGCCCTCCGAGCCCGGCAGTTCACCACCCTGGGGGTAGAACTGCCCGTCGTACGACCGCTCGTAGGACGCGGACGGCGTCTCCGTGTACGGCTCCTGGTAGCCCTGCTCCTGGTAGCCGGCCCCGGCCTCCTGGTACGGAGTCTCCTCGTACGGCTGCTGCGGCTGCTGCGGCTGCTCCGGGTAACCGGTGTGCTGCTGCCCCTCGAACAGCGGCTCGGCGTAGGTCTCGCCGGTGTTCTGGCGCGGCTCCTCCGGCTGCTGCTGGCCGTTGGCCTGCGCCTCCAGCGCCGCCCGGCGCCCCTCGCGGAGCAGGGAGCGGCCGACCGGGTCCAGCTCGCGGATGTCGTCGGGGACCTCGGTGTACTGGCTGTCGTCGAAGCCGAGTTCGGCGGCGGTGCGCAGCGGCTGCGCCTCCGGGTGCTGCGCCTGGAACTGCTGCTCCGGGATGATCTGCGAGACCGTGAACTCCTCGCGGTCCAGCGCCGTGTCGCCGCCACCGCCGTGCGTGATCGCGTCCGGCAGCATGACCAGGGAGGTGGTGCCGGCCTGCTCGCCCGAGGGGCGCAGCTGGACCCGGATGCCGTGCCGGTCGGACAGCCGGCCGACCACGAACAGGCCCATGCGCTGGGAGATCGCGGCGTCCACGGTCGGCGGGTTGGCCAGCTTGTGGTTGATGTCCGCGAAGTCCTCGGCGGTCAGGCCGATGCCCTTGTCGTGGATCTCGATCATGACCCGGCCGTCGGGCAGCCGGGTCGCGGTGACCTTGACCTTGGTCTGCGGCGAGGAGAACGTGGTGGCGTTCTCCAGCAGCTCGGCCAGCAGGTGCACCAGGTCGGTGACGGCGCGGCCGTGGATCTCGGCGTCCGGGACGCCGGACAGCTCGATGCGCTCGTACTGCTCCACCTCGGAGGAGGCGGCGCGCAGCACGTCGACCAGCGGGACCGGCTGGTCCCAGCGGCGGCCGGGCTCCTCGCCGGCGAGGACCAAAAGGTTCTCGCCGTTGCGGCGCATACGGGTGGCCAGGTGGTCCAGCTTGAAGAGGTTCTCCAGCTGGTCCGGGTCGGCCTCGTTGTTCTCCAGGTCGGTGATCAGGGTCAACTGGCCCTCGATCAGCGACTGGTTGCGGCGCGACAGGTTGGTGAAGATCGCGTTGATGTTGCCCCGCAGCAGGGCCTGCTCGGCGGCGAGCCGGACCGCCTCGCGGTGCACCTGGTCGAAGGCGCGGGCGACCTCGCCGATCTCGTCCTTGGTGTGGATCGGGATCGGGGCGACGCGGGTGTCGACCCGGCCGGGGTCGGTGCGCGAGAGCTGGTCGACCAGCATCGGCAGGCGCTGCTCGGCGATGCCGAAGGCCGCGTTGCGCAGCTGGCGCATCGAGCGGCTCATCTGCCGGGCGACCGCGCCGGCCAGGAGGAAGGCGAGCAGCAGGGCGAGGACCACGATGGTGCCGGTGATGATCGCGGAGGTGCGGGCGTCGTCGGCGATGCCGGACGCCTCGTTCACGGCCTTGTCGGCCATGTCCGACTCGATCTTGCGGTACGCCTTGTACTTCAGCGTGTTGACCGCGAACCAGTTCTGGGCGCTGACGCCGTTCGCGGCGAGCGCGTCACGGGTGGCCTGGCTGGTGTCCTTCATGGTGGCCAGCGCCGAGACCATGGTGTTCGGGTTGCTCGGCGGCGGCACGTAGTTCGGGTCGTCCAGCTTGGCCTGCGCGGCCTCGGCCTTGGCCTGTGCCGCGACCTTCTTCTGCGCGTCGGCCAGCACCTGCGAGTCCTGCGCGGTGCCACCGCCCTGGTACTCCTCGATGGCGATGCGCTCAAGGTAGGCGTACGACGCCAGGGAGACCCGCTGGGTGGACAGGTTCGGCGCGTCCGGACCCGGTTTGACCAGCAGGTGCATGCCGATGGACCGCTCCAGCGACAGCGCCGCCTTGGTCAGCGACATGGCGTAGACGGTACGGCCGTACGAGGTGATGTTGCCGGTGCCCAGACCGAGCTCGTTGGCGAACTCCATCAGCGGGTGGGCGACCTCGACGTACGCCTCCTCCGTCTGCACACCGGTGAGCTTGGAGGTGTAGGCGGTCTTGCGCAGGACCTGGAGCTCGGGCTCGGCCTTGCGGAACAGCTTCAGCCGACGCTCCAGACCGGGCGTGTGCGGCATGCTCTTCGTCGCCTCGGTGAAGCCGGCGGCGGCCTCGTCGGTGGCCTTGCGCGCGTCCTCGATCGTCGCCTTGCTCTTGCTGTCCTTCTTGTTCAGCAGCAGCGGCTCGGCGGTGATGTCGCGCTCGTTCTCCACGGCGTCCGCGTAGACGAGGGCCGCGCGCACCAGCCGGGCGGTGTTCTCGGCGTCACGGGCCTGCTGCCAGGTCTCGATCGAGTTGTTCACCTGGAAGCCGCCCATGACGAGGCCGACGGCCGCGGGTATGAGCAGGATCGCGTTCAGTCGGGTGGGCACCCGCCAGTTGCGCGGGGAGAAACGGCCGCCGCCCGGCGCGGGAGTGTCCGCCTGCTCCGCACCGGACACCGGGGCGGGCGCCGCGGCGCGCGGCGGCGGGGTGAAGTTGCCCCGTGCCGACGGCTCGGGACCGTTCTTGCTTCGCCTCACTCGACCAACAACCTCTCGGCGGTCGGCACCTACGTCGTGCCGCAGTCTCTCAGAGCCCGTTCGGCCGACGACGACGCAGTACGTCAGGGACCATGGGGCAGTTCAGGCATTCCAGCACGTGGACCAGCGCACTTCCAAACAGTGGAAACCTTGTGACGGTTCGGCTGTAAGCGAGAGATAAAACGGTCATAAAGAGCGAGCCCCGCCAAAAGGCGGGGCGGTCGTGCGCGCAGCGGCACCGGCCGACCGCGTCGCGTGGCGGCCTCGGGTGATTCCTCTGCCGAACTGTTATGAACGCCGCGGCCCACCGTGTCAAAGGCCACAGTGGGCCCCGCCGGGCCCTGCGCGTCCCCGTACGGCAACTGCCGTACGGGGGGTCGCACTTGAGTGCTACCGCGGCCGGTTACCGCAGCCGCGCCATCAGCGCGTGCTCGACCAGCGTGATCAGCGCGCTCTTGGCGTCGGCCCGGTGCCGGGCGTCGGTGGTGATGATCGGGGTGTCGGGACCGATCTGCAGCGCCTCGCGCACCTCGTCCGGCGTGTAGGGCTGGTGTCCGTCGAAGCCGTTGAGCGCGATGACGAAGGGCAGCCCGCTGTTCTCGAAGTAGTCGACAGCCGGGAAGCAGTCGGCGAGCCTGCGGGTGTCGACGAGGACGACGGCGCCGATGGCGCCGCGGACGAGGTCGTCCCACATGAACCAGAAGCGGTCCTGACCCGGCGTACCGAACAGGTACAGGATGAGGTCCTGGTCCAGGGTGATGCGGCCGAAGTCCATGGCCACCGTGGTGGTGGTCTTGTCCCCGGTGTGCGTCAGGTCGTCGATGCCGGCCGAGGCCGAGGTCATCACGGCCTCCGTGCGCAGCGGGTTGATCTCCGAGACGGCGCCGACGAACGTGGTCTTGCCCACGCCGAAGCCGCCCGCCACCACGATCTTCGCCGAGGTGGTGGCCCGTCCCGCGTCAGAGCTTGCGAAGTCCACTGAGCACCCTTTCGAGCAGCGTCACGTCCGGAGCGCCGCCGTTGTTCTCGTCCCCGCCCGGCTGGTGGATGGCGACCAGGCCGGCCTCGGCCAGGTCGGCGACCAGGATCCGGGCCACGCCCAGCGGCATGTTCAGCAGCGCCGAGACCTCGGCCACCGACTTGACCTCGCGGCACAGGTGGCAGATCCGCTGGTGCTCGGGCAGCAGCCCCATGAGGGCGGCGGGGTCGGCCGTGGTGCTGATCAGCGCCTCGATGGCGAGCTGGTAGCGCGGCCGGGTGCGGCCGCCGGTCATGGCGTACGGCCGCACCAGCGGCTGGTCGCCCTCGTCCCCGTACGGTTCCGCATACGGATCGTGATGGGCGGTGGGCGGGGTCATGGATCCTCCGGGCGGGACAGCAAGTCGGTCAGTCAAGCCGTCTGACGGGGCCGGTGGGGGGTTTGTGGCGGCCGGACGGTGTTTTGGTGAGGTGTGTGGTGCCGGGGCCGGTCAGTGGAGCAGACTGCCCTGTAGTTCGGCGCGCAGGTCCGGGGTGAGTACCGCCCCCGCGCGGTCGACGAGCAGTGCCATCTCGTAGCCGACCAGGCCGATGTCGCACTCGGGGTGGGCCAGTACCGCGAGGGAGGACCCGTCCGAGACGGACATCAGGAAGAGGAACCCCCGCTCCATCTCCACGACCGTCTGGGCCACCGTGCCGCCCTCGAAGATCCGGGAGGCCCCGGCCGTCAGCGAGGTCAGGCCGGAGGCGACGGCCGCCAGCTGGTCGGCGCGGTCCCGCGGGAAGCCCTCGGACATCGCCAGCAGCAGGCCGTCGGCGGAGACCACCACCGTGTGGGACACACCGGGTGTGTTGTCCACGAAGTTGGTGATCAACCAGTTCAGGTTCTGTGCCGCCTGGCTCATCGGACTCAACTAACGCTCCTGCTGGTGAGTGGGGCTCGGGTAGCTGCCGGTCTGGCCGCTGCCGGCCTGACGGCCCTGTGCGATGCCCCGACGGAGATTGGTCAGCCGGCCGCGTACGTCATCGGGCGCACGGGAGACCTGCGGACCAGCTTGGTGCTGTTGCTGCTGAGCCGTGCCCGGCACGAGGTTCGCCCTGGGCACCCGGCGCGGCAGGCCGGACGTGGTGATGCCGCCCGCGGCGGGCTGCCGCACCCGCTCGGCCTGCCGCACGAGTTCGTCGTTCGGCGAGGCACGCCATGAGCCGGTGGCGGCCGCCTCGCGCGGCGCGGGCTGCGGCTGCTGCTCGGCGGGCGCGCTCTGCTGCTGGCCCTGCTGGCCCTGCTGCTGTCCGGCCGCGCCGTGGAACCAGTTGGTCTCCAGCGTGTCGAACAGCGGGGTACGGCCGTCACCGGGACCGGTGGCCGGGGGCAGCGCCTCCGGCTCGCGCACCGGGCGCTCCTGGTGGGCCGGGGCCTGCTGCGGGGCCGGCGGGCGCGGGGCGCCGAAGTCGTCACGGGCCGGCTGCGGGCGCTCGAACTGCCCGGTGTGCGCCGGGTCGGGGCGGCCGGGCAGCGCGTGCTGTCCGGTGCCGCCGCCGTCGTAGCCACCCGGCGCCGCGTACCGGCCGGTGTCCTGGGCGGGCTCCTCCGGCCGGGCCGGCGTCCCGAAGACGTCCGGGCGCACGAACGAGCCGCTCTCCTGCTGCCCGGCGGGGGCGTCGTACCGCCCCGGCTGCGGGAACTGGCCGGTCTGCTGGGAAGCGTCGGAGCGCGAGAACTGCCCGCTCTGCTGCGGGAGTTGGGCCTGCGGGAACTGACCGGTGTGCTGCGCCGCGTCGGGCCGCTGGAACTGGCCGGTGTCCTGCGGGTTCTCGGGCCGCTGGTACTGACCGGCGTCCGGGCGCTGGTACTGGCCCGTGGTGTCGGGGCGCTGGAACTGGCCGGTGTCCTGCGGGCTTTCGGGCCGCTGGAACTGACCGGTGTGCTGACCGGCGTCCGGCCGCTGGTACTGGCCCGTGGTGTCCGGCCGGGCGAACTGGCCGGTCTGCTGGGCCGGTTCGGTACGGCCGTACTGGTCCGCGCCCTGGGAACCGGGCAGCTCGGGGCGGCCGAAGTCGCCCGTGGGGGCGGGAGCGTGCGGATCTATCCGCGGCATCTGCGCGGTCGAACCCGGACCCTGCCGGTCGTCGATCGCCGGCATCTGCGCGGTCCCCGTCGGGTCCTGCTCGTCGTGGCCGCGCGGGGTGTCGAGGGAGGACCGGCCGTTGCCCCAGTCCTGGCCGCGCCGGGAGTCGCCGCCGGGCAGCTCGGCCCGCGGGCCGCCGCGCGGCGGCAGCTGGGGCTGACGGCCCTGGTCGGCACCGCCACCGGCGTTGCGCTGGGACCCGCGCCCGCCGAACAGGTCCTGCTGGGGCCCGGCCGGGTTCGCGGCCTGGAGCCCCTGCGGGGCGGCCGGGTTCGCGGCCTGGAGGTTCTGCGGGGCGTTCGGCGCCTGCGCACCGAAGCCGCCGGGGGCACCGGGACCGCCGGGGACACCGGGACCGCCGCGCTGCGGACCGCGCGTACCACCGGGGCCGCCGGGACGGCCGCCCTGCCCCTGGCCCTGCCCCTGGCCCGCGCCGGGCAGCGCGGCTCGGGGACCCTGCCCCGCGCCGACCTGGCCGCGCGAGCCGCCGCCGGAACCGAGCAGACCACCGCCGGGAGCACCGGCACCGGCGCCACCGCGGCGGGCCGCCGCGGCGCCCGCTGCCGCCTGCGCCGCGGCCGGACCGCCGACCGCGCCGGGGCCGCCGGGCTTGCCGGGAGCCTTCTTGCCGCCCTGGGCGACGTCCACGGGCAGCATGACCAGCGCGGTCGTGCCACCGGAGTCGGAGGGGCGCAGCTGGATGCGGATGCCGTGCCGCTGCGAGAGGCGGCCGACCACGAACAGGCCCATGCGGCGGGAGACGGAGACGTCCACGGTGGGCGGCGAGGCCAGCCGCTCGTTGATCGCCGCGAGGTCCTCGGGGGAGAGGCCGATACCGGTGTCGTGGATCTCGATCAGCACCCGGCCGTCGGGCAGCGCGTGACCGGTGACCTTGACCTTGGTCTGCGGGGAGGAGAACGAGGTGGCGTTCTCCAGCAGCTCGGCGAGCAGGTGCACGAGGTCGTTGACGACCCGGCCGGCGACCTCGGTCGTCGGCACGGAGGCCAGCTCGATGCGCTCGTACTGCTCCACCTCGGAGGCGGCGGCGCGCAGCACGTCGACCAGCGGCACCGGACGGGTCCAGCGGCGGCCCGGCTCCTCACCGGCGAGGACGAGGAGGTTCTCGCCGTTACGGCGCATACGGGTGGCGAGGTGGTCCAGCTTGAACAGCGAGGACAGCTGGTCCGGGTCGGCCTCGCGGGACTCCAGTTCGGAGATGAGCGACAGCTGGCGCTGGATCAGGCCCTGGGAGCGGCGCGAGAGGTTGGTGAACATCGCGTTGACGTTGCCCCGCAGCAGCGCCTGCTCGGCGGCGAGGCGGACCGCCTCGCGGTGCACGTCGTCGAAGGCCGCGGCCACCTGGCCGATCTCGTCGCGGGAGTGCACACCGACCGACTCCACGGAGGTGTCCACGTCCTGCGGGTCGGACTCGGAGAGCTGCTTGACCAGCTCGGGCAGGCGTTCCTGGGCGACCGTGGTGGCGGTCTCCTGGAGCCGGCGCAGCGAGCGGATCATGGAGCGGGCCACGACGAACGCGCCGACCAGCGAGACGCCGAGCACCAGCAGGATCAGCACACCGGAGATGATGGCGTCGCGCTGGGTGGCGCTCTTGAGCTCGCGCGCCTTCTGCTCCATGTCCTCGAGCAGCGTGTGCTCGATCTTCTTCATCTGCTCGATCTTGGTCGAGCTGTCGTCCACCCAGTCGCGGTAGGAGCGCGGGGGCAGGTCGGACAGGCCGCCGCGCTGCGCGAAGGCGCGCTTGGCGTAGGTGTCCGCGGACTCGATCGTCGGGTTGTTGCCGCCGTCGATCGGCTTGAGCAGCTCCTCCGCGTTCTGGCTCGCGTAGATCTTGCGGAAGATCGCCAGCTCGGAGTTCTCGCTCTCGTACGCCGACTCGCCGTAGAGGCGGTCGTTCTCCGAGAGGTCGGCCTTGCTGGAGGTGGTCGAGGGCAGCGCCGCGGCGATGGTCGCGCGCTGCACGGACGCGTACTCCTTGGCGGTGGAGAACGCCGCCAGGGCGCGGGTGCGCGAGATCATCTCGGGGTTGCTGGACGCCTCGGCCATGTCCTGGGAGAGGTCGATCAGCTGGGTGATCAGCCGGTGGTACGACTCGATGGTCTGAGTCGAGTTCTCCTTGGACTGGTAGGCGGACCGGCGGATCTTCGCCAGGTCGTCCAGCTGGTTGGCGAGGCCGACGAGCGCGTCGCGCACGCCTTGGAGCTGGCCGTTCTTGCTGGCCTCGTCGATCTGCTCGGAGGCGTCGAGGAAGTTGGCGCGGGCCCGGTCGGTCTTCTGCTGGTAGCCCTTGACCGTGTAGTCGCTCGCGCTGAGGCCGTGCGAGAGGGGACCGGCGGACTGGTCGCGCTCCTCCTGGAGCGCGGCGGCCAGCTCGGTGGCCTGCTTGGTCATGTCCGTCAGCAGCTTCATGTTGTCGAGCTGCTGGATGTCGTTCAGGTTCTCGTTGATGCGCAGCGCGCCCAGCGAGGTCGCCGCGACCACGGGGAGCGCGAGCAGCGAGACCAGACGGGTCGAGATGCGCCAGTTGCGCAGCGCCATGCGGGAGCCGGAACTCGCGGGCACCGCGGCCGATTTCGCGGTCGGGGCGGGCTTCGCGGACGGCGTGCCGCCCGCGGGCTTCGCGGAGCCCTTGCCGGAGGAGCCCTTGCCGGCCGAGCCCTTGGGGGAGGAGGCGGCCGACGCGCCGGGGCGTGCGCGCTCGGGGCCCTCACCGGGCGGGGTGGGGCCCGGGTTCTGGGCGTGCTGGGGAGAGGCGCTGCCCTTCATGGGGCCAGTCCCGTCGTGCGGCTCCGGCTCCGCCGAAGCGCTGCCATCCCTCTTGAAACGTCCCTGCACTAGCGTCGCAACCTCTGGACCAGGCGTCCGGCCGCGCGAGCGGACGAACACGGTGTCGGCGTCGTGGAAGGCGCCCTGAAAACGCCCCCCGGTGGTCTGGAGTGACCGGCGCTGGTTTCCCCCTTGCTCTCGCCGCCACTCGGCGCTGCGTCGCGCCCCCTGCGCCGGCTCGATCCTGCGGCGGTCCGTGGAATTCCAGCACAGTGGCGGATCTCCAACAAGGGCCGCGTGCCGAGCTGTGACAACCGTGACAGGGCGTGCATGTCGGGTCACCAGTCGTGGAAGTCGATCTCATCCATAACGGACGTATCCCTGCGAGTCGCCGCGCGGTGGCACGTGTCCCAGTCGCCATGATCGGCAGCGGAATGGGGGCTTCCAACCCTCAATGTCCGTTTCTCCGGCGCGGTTTGTCGGCCGGAATTGACCCCTATGTCCCCTTGTTGGTGAGCAAAATCACACAACCATCAGGGCTGGTTGGTGAGTTGGTCAGGGAATCGGATGTTTAGCCTGACGCTTTACATGAGGGACGTATCTGTCACCCCGCACCAGCACCCGCCGACACAGGATGAGGACGCCGACAACCGTGAAGACGACGATGATGTTCCGCAAGATAGCCAACCCGCGACGCACGACCCTGGCGCACCTCGAGGACGCCGGCGAGCTGCAGACGCCCGCGCTGCCGGAGCAGTCCGTCGAACTCCCCGCCCAGACGGCCAACCCCCGGCGCACCATCCTCATGGACCTGCCCGAGACCGCGGGGGCGAACGCCGGCGAGTGACCGCCGGAGCGACCGCGGGAGCCCCGAGCGCGGCCCGGAAGACCGCCCGACGGCGATGATCTTCCGGGCCGCGCTCGTCTTTTCGGCGGCTCCGGGCGCCGGGCCGCACATGTTTTCCAGCGCATTCGCGCCGCCGCGTTTATCGGTGACGGCGACGGCGGGCGCCCTAGCCTTCCCGGCCCCCGGAGCGCGAGCCGGGCAGCCGCCATCAGCGCAGCTCAGCAGGGTGAAGGGCATCCGAAGCCCTGCCGCCGGCGCCCCCGAAAACACCGGAAACGGGAATTCCCCTTAAGCGCATTACGGCCCCGGAAAAACCCCTCGCCATGCCCTCCCGGCCGAACATCGGGCCGCCCGACCGGTTAACCTTGGGCGTCAGTACGCCGGTTCTCAGTGAGGGGCGCAAGCACCCGTGCGCATCGCCAGGTTCTCCATCGACGGGAACGTAGCCTTCGGCGCGGTCGAGGGCGACAAGGAGGACGAACTCGTCCTCGACATCATCAAGGGCATCCCCTTCGCCGACCACGAGCTGTCCGGGACGAAGGTGCCGCTGAGCAAGGTCAGGCTGCTCCCGCCGGTCCTCCCCAACAAGGTCGTGGCGTTCGGCCGCAACTACGCCGAGCACGCGCGGGAGCTGGGTCACGAGGTGCCCGAGGCCCCGTTCGCCTTCTTCAAGCCGTCCACCTCGGTGATCGGCCCCGGAGACGAGATCCACTACCCCTCCTTCTCCGAGGAGCTGCACCACGAGGCCGAGCTGGCCGTCGTCATCGGCCGCATGTGCCGCGAGGTGCCCCGCGAGCGCGTCAAGGACGTGATCTTCGGCTACACCTGCGCCAACGACGTCACCGCCCGCGACGTGCAGCGCCGCGAGAAGCAGTGGGCGCGGGCCAAGGGCTTCGACAGCTCCTGCCCGCTCGGCCCCTGGGTGGAGACGGACATCGACCTCGCGCGGGCCAACGACCTCACCGTGCAGCTCACCGTCAACGGCGAGCAGCGCCAGCTGGGCCGCACCAGCGAGATGATCCACCCCATCGAGGACCTGATCGTCAACATCACCGAGGCCATGACGCTGCTGCCCGGCGACGTCATCCTCACCGGCACCCCCGCGGGGGTCGGCCCCCTGAACGCCGGCGACGACGTCGCCGTCACCATCGAAGGCATCGGCACTCTCACCAACAAGGTTGTCAAGCGTGGCTAGCGCACCCGGCTCTCCGTCTCCCGTCCGCGTCCGTTTCTGTCCCTCGCCCACCGGTAACCCCCACGTGGGCCTGGTCCGCACCGCCCTGTTCAACTGGGCGTTCGCCCGGCACCACCAGGGCACCCTGGTCTTCCGCATCGAGGACACCGACGCGGCCCGCGACTCCGAGGAGTCGTACAACCAGCTGCTCGACGCGATGCGCTGGCTCGGCTTCGACTGGGACGAGGGCCCCGAGATCGGCGGCCCGCACGCGCCGTACCGCCAGTCGCAGCGCATGGACATCTACGCCGATGTCGCGCAGAAGCTCCTCGACGGCGGGTACGCCTACCACTGCTACTGCTCCCAGGAGGAGCTGGACACCCGCCGCGAGGCCGCCCGCGCCGCCGGCAAGCCCTCCGGCTACGACGGCCACTGCCGCGACCTGTCCGCCGAGCAGGTCGAGCGGTACCGGGCCGAGGGCCGGCAGCCGATCGTCCGGTTCCGGATGCCCGACGAGACGATCACCTTCCACGACCTGGTGCGCGGCGAGCTGACCTTCACCCCGGAGAACGTCCCGGACTACGGCATCGTGCGCGCCAACGGCGCCCCGCTGTACACGCTGGTCAACCCCGTCGACGACGCACTGATGGAGATCACGCACGTGCTGCGCGGCGAGGACCTGCTCTCCTCCACCCCGCGCCAGATCGCGCTGTACAAGGCGTTGACGGAGCTGGGCATCGCCAAGCAGACCCCGGCCTTCGGCCACCTGCCGTACGTGATGGGCGAGGGCAACAAGAAGCTCTCCAAGCGCGACCCGCAGTCCTCGCTGAACCTCTACCGCGAGCGCGGCTTCCTGCCCGAGGGGCTGCTCAACTACCTGTCCCTGCTGGGCTGGTCGCTCTCCGCGGACAAGGACATCTTCACGATCGAGGAGATGGTCGCGGCCTTCGAGATCTCCGATGTGAACCCCAACCCGGCGCGCTTCGACCTGAAGAAGTGCGAGGCGATCAACGCCGACCACATCCGCATGCTGGATGTGAAGGAGTTCACCGAGCGCTGCCGCCCCTGGCTGAGGGCCCCGTTCGCCCCCTGGGCGCCGGAGGCGTTCGACGAGGCCAAGTGGGAGGCCATCGCGCCGCACGCCCAGACCCGCCTGAAGGTGCTCTCCGAGATCACCGAGAACGTCGACTTCCTGTTCCTGCCGGAGCCGGTCTTCGACGAGGCTTCCTGGGCCAAGGCGATGAAGGAGGGCAGCGACGCCCTGCTGCGCACGGCCCGCGAGAAGCTCCAGTCCGCGGACTGGACGTCGGCCGAGTCCCTCAAGGAGGCCGTCCTGGCCGCCGGCGAGGCCCACGGCCTCAAGCTCGGCAAGGCGCAGGCCCCGGTGCGCGTCGCCGTCACCGGCCGCACCGTCGGCCTCCCGCTGTTCGAGTCCCTGGAGATCCTGGGCAAGGAGCCGACCCTGGCCCGCATCGACGCGGCCCTGACGAGGCTCACCGCCTAAAGGCCCACCACGTGCGAAGGGGCGGCACCCGGAGTTCCGGGCGCCGCCCCTTCGCCGTACCCCCGCGCCCGCGATGTGACGACTCTCACCGCTGAGCCCCCGGCGCCGCCGTTCCCCGGACGCGCCCCGCCCCCCGGCGTTACGGTCGGAGGCGTGAGCATCCAAGCCGTGGTCTGGGACGTGGACGACACACTCTTCGACTACACCGGCGCCGACCGGAGCGGGATGCGGGCGCACCTCCTCGCCGAGGGGCTGCTCGGGCGCTACGGCGCGGTGGAGGACGCGCTGGCCCGGTGGCGGGAGATCACCGACCGGCAGTGGGCGCGGTACGCGGCGGGGGAGTGCGGCTTCCAGGAGCAGCGCCGCGACCGCGTACGGGCGTTCCTCGACGCGGAGCTGGACGACGCCGAGGCGGAGGCCTGGTTCCAGCGTTACGTGGGTCACTACGAGGCCGCCTGGGGGCTGTTCCCGGACGTGCTGCCCGCGCTGGCGGCGCTCGCGCCCACCCACCGGCACGCGGTGCTCTCGAACTCCAGCATCACCGTCCAGGAGCACAAGCTGCGCACCCTCGGCCTGCTGGACCGCTTCGAGGCCGTGCTGTGCGCCGCCGAGCTGGGCGTCTCCAAGCCGCGGCCCGGCGCCTTCCTGGCCGCCTGCGAGGCGCTGTCCCTCGCCCCGCACGAGGTCGCGTACGTGGGCGACCACCCGGAGATCGACGGGCGGGGCGCGGCCGAGGCCGGGCTGCTGTCCGTGTGGATCGACCGGGGCACGGCGCCCGCGCGGGACGCCGGGGGCGCCGTCGTGCACCGCATCGCGAGCCTGGCCGAACTCCCGGCGCTGCTGCGCTCGGATACTCGTTTTGGAGCCCCGTCCACCTTCGGGTAATGTTCTTCCTGCGCCGAGGGGAACGGGCCGAAAGGCCGGAACCCCGAGGAGCGAAACGAGAACAAAAACCCTCCAGGGGGTTGAGTTCCAGTGGCCTATGGTGTAATTGGCAGCACGACTGATTCTGGTTCAGTTAGTCTTGGTTCGAGTCCAGGTAGGCCAGCTCGCAGAGCTTATCTGCAAAGCCCCCGTTGTGTAGCGGCCTAGCACGCTGCCCTCTCAAGGCAGTAGCGCCGGTTCGAATCCGGTCGGGGGTACTGATCCTGATCTTGTCGGGATCGCTAGGGCCCCCGTTGTGTAGCGGCCTAGCACGCCGCCCTCTCAAGGCGGTAGCGCCGGTTCGAATCCGGTCGGGGGTACGACTGGTCTAAACCATCATTGGTCTATGGTGTAATTGGCAGCACGACTGATTCTGGTTCAGTTAGTCTTGGTTCGAGTCCAGGTAGACCAGCTCGGACCTGCGGAAACGCAGGGTCCACGCCCCCGTTGTGTAGCGGCCTAGCACGCCGCCCTCTCAAGGCGGTAGCGCCGGTTCGAATCCGGTCGGGGGTACAGCACGAAGGCCCTCCGCTGCGGCGGGGGGTCTTCGCCGTTCCCGGCGCCGCTCACTCGAAGCCGTACCGCCGGGCCGTCTCCTCCTCCTGCGCGAGCCGGTGCAGCGCCCGCAGCGCCGGCTCGTTGAGGATCGCTCCGAGGACCGCGAACTCGACCCGCTCCGCCCCCGGCGGCAGCGTCTCCAGGTTGTCCAGGTCGCGTACGGCCGTGCGGTACATCAACTCCGCGTACGGCGCGAGCTGTTCGGCCCCCCACTCGTAGCCGAGCCGGCGGAACGCGGCCACCGCCACCACCAGCGAGCGGTACGCGGGGGAGATCGTCGAGACCCGCAGCGCGTTCTCCCAGCCCAGCCGGCCGAGCAGCGCCTCGACCTCCTGGCGCGCGGCCCGCACCCACGCGTCGTCCTCGTCCGGCTCCGGGACCTGCGGCAGCGCCCACAGCGCGGTGCCCAGCCGGATCGTGCTGCCCAGGGACTCGTCGTCCACGTGCCCGAGCACCTCGCGCACCTTTGCCACCGGCAGCCTGCCGACCTGCACCATCGCCCGGACCAGGCGCAGCCGGCGCAGATGCCCCTCGTCGTACTCCGCCGTGGTCGCGTTGAGCTGCCGGCCCGGCGGCAACAGGCCCTCGCGCAGGTAGTACTTGATCGTCGCGGTGGAGACACCACTGCGTCGGCTCAGTTCGGCCAGCCTCATGCTCTTGCGCCTTTCATTGGATAAGGGCACTATCCAATCACGCGATGAAGGGGGAAATCATGGTGTCCCGTACGACCGCCGACGCGCAGGGTGATGTCGTCGTCCTGCTGATCGGCGTACGCGTCAACCGCTTCCGGGCGGTGCACCGGTGGGTGCCGGTGATGCTCGCGATGCTCCGCATGCTGCGGGAACTGGCGCGGCACCCGGAGCGGGGACTGCGGGAGAAGATCTTGCTCACGGCGTCGCCGCGGACGTACTACGTCGTGCAGTACTGGGAGTCCAAGGAGAAGCTGTACGCCTACGCCACGGCGCCCGACGCCTTCCACCACAAGGTCTGGGCGCGGCTGAACCGCATGGAGCGGGCCGGGAAGCTGCACGGCGAGGTCGGCATCTGGCACGAGACGTACGTGGTGCCGCAGGGGTCCTACGAGGCGATCTACGCGGACATGCCGCCGTTCGGGCTGGCGGCGGCGCACGGGCAGGTACCGCTCGCCGCGCGCGGGCGGTACGCGAAGGACCGGTTCGCGTACCGGGCGGGAGAGACGGCCGGGAAGGCGGGGTCCGGGGAGAAGATCGCCTGACGGGTGGGGTGGTGAGCGGCTCCGCTCCCGTCGGTCGGGAGCCGCCGCGGCGTTGAGGCGGCTCCCGGCGGCCCACGTCGTACCGGTCGCCGTCAGCCCGTGCGGCGCAGGGCCTCGGAGAGGCGGGTGGCGGCGTCGATGACGGCCTGGGCGTGCATACGGCCGGGATGGCGCGTCAGGCGCTCGATGGGGCCCGAGACGGAGACGGCGGCCACCACGCGGTTGGAGGGGCCGCGCACGGGCGCCGAGACGGACGCGACGCCCGGCTCGCGCTCACCGATGGACTGGGCCCAGCCGCGGCGCCGCACGCCCGACAGGGCCGTCGCCGTGAAGCGGGCGCCCTGGAGTCCGCGGTGCAGCCGCTCGGGCTCCTCCCAGGCCAGCAGGATCTGTGCCGAGGAGCCGGCCTTCATCGTGAGCGTGGAGCCGACCGGGACGGTGTCCCGCAGGCCGGACAGCCGCTCCGCCGCGGCCACGCAGATCCGCATGTCACCCTGGCGCCGGTAGAGCTGCGCGCTCTCGCCGGTGACATCGCGGAGGTGGGTGAGCACCGGGCCCGCCGTCGCCAGCAGGCGGTCCTCGCCCGCCGCCGCGGCCAGCTCCGCGAGGCGCGGGCCGAGGATGAACCGGCCCTGCATGTCGCGCGCCACCATGCGGTGGTGTTCCAGGGCCACGGCCAGGCGGTGGGCCGTGGGTCGTGCCAGTCCGGTGGCTCCGACCAGACCCGCGAGGGTGGCCGGACCGGACTCCAGAGCGCTCAGGACGAGGGCCGCCTTGTCCAGAACGCCGACGCCGCTACTGTTGTCCATGCAACGATACTCACGTCTCACTCTGTGAAACGCAAGTTCAATTTTCCGCGGAACGCGCCACTCTGGATTCACACGGCGGCCCGTCCATCGATGGGCCCGGCGGCGGACGCCCGGAATCAGGGGCGCGGGCGCCGTCCTCAAGATCTCTAGTTGGGCCGGCGCACGCATGCCGGCCGGAGGGAAAGCGATGGGTAGGACACTCGCGGAAAAGGTCTGGGACGACCATGTCGTCCGGCGCGCCGACGGCGAGCCCGACCTCCTCTACATCGATCTGCACCTGCTGCACGAGGTGACCAGCCCGCAGGCCTTCGACGGGCTGCGCCAGAACGGCCGCCGGGTTCGCCGCCTCGACCTCACCATCGCGACCGAGGACCACAACACCCCGACCCTCGACATCGACAAGCCGATCGCCGACCCGGTCTCCCGCGCCCAGCTGGAGACGCTGCGCAAGAACTGCGCCGAGTTCGGGGTGCGGCTGCACCCGCTGGGCGACGTCGAGCAGGGCGTGGTGCACGTGGTCGGCCCCCAGCTGGGCCTGACCCAGCCCGGCACGACCGTGGTCTGCGGCGACTCCCACACCTCCACGCACGGCGCGTTCGGCGCGCTGGCGTTCGGCATCGGCACCTCCCAGGTCGAGCATGTGCTGGCCACCCAGACGCTGCCGATGGCCCGCCCGAAGACCATGGCGATCACCGTCGACGGCGAACTGCCCGACGGCGTCAGCGCCAAGGACCTGATCCTGGCGATCATCGCGAAGATCGGCACCGGCGGCGGCCAGGGCTACGTCCTGGAGTACCGCGGCTCCGCCATCGAGAAGCTCTCGATGGAGGCCCGGATGACCATCTGCAACATGTCGATCGAGGCCGGTGCCCGCGCGGGCATGATCGCCCCCGACGAGACCACCTTCGCCTACCTCAAGGGCCGCCCGCACGCCCCCGAGGGCGCCGAGTGGGACGCGGCCGTCGCGTACTGGAAGACGCTGCGCACCGACGACGACGCGGAATTCGACGCCGAGGTCGTCATCGACGCCGCCACGCTGTCCCCGTTCGTCACCTGGGGCACCAACCCCGGCCAGGGCGCGCCGCTTTCGGCCCACGTCCCCGATCCGGCTTCGTACGAAGACGCATCGGAGCGCCTGGCCGCCGAAAAGGCCCTGGAATACATGGGGTTGGAGGCCGGGGCGCCGCTGCGCTCCATCACGGTGGACACCGTCTTCGTAGGTTCGTGCACCAACGGCCGGATCGAGGACCTGCGCAACGTCGCCGCGATCCTCAAGGGCCGCAAAGTCGCCGACGGCGTACGGATGCTGGTCGTGCCGGGCTCGGCGCGGGTCGGTCTCCAGGCGGCGTCCGAGGGCCTGGACGTGGTCTTCAAGGAGGCCGGCGCCGAGTGGCGGTACGCGGGCTGCTCGATGTGCCTGGGCATGAACCCGGACCAGCTGGCGCCGGGCGAGCGCTCCGCCTCCACCTCCAACCGCAACTTCGAGGGCCGGCAGGGCAAGGGCGGTCGTACCCACCTGGTGTCGCCGCAGGTCGCGGCGGCCACCGCCGTCCTGGGCCACCTGGCCTCGCCCGCCGACCTGTCCGACGCCCCTGTGCCCGCTGGAGTCTGAGAAACCATGGAAGCCTTCACCACCCACACCGGACGGGCCGTCCCGCTGCGCCGCAGCAACGTCGACACCGACCAGATCATCCCCGCTCACTGGCTCAAGAAGGTGACGCGGGACGGGTTCGAGGACGGGCTTTTCGAGGCCTGGCGCAAGGACCCCGAGTTCATCCTCAACCGCCCCGAGCGGCAGGGCGCCACCGTCCTGGTCGCCGGCCCCGACTTCGGCACCGGCTCCTCCCGCGAGCACGCCGTCTGGGCGCTCCAGAACTACGGCTTCAAGGCCGTGATCTCCTCCCGCTTCGCGGACATCTTCCGGGGCAACTCGCTGAAGAACGGCCTGCTCACCGTGGTTCTGGAGCAGAAGACCGTGGGCGCGCTGTGGGAGCTGACCGAGGCCGACCCGAGCGCCGAGATCACGGTGGACCTCCAGGCGCGCGAGGTGCGCGCCGAGGGCGTCACCGCCTCCTTCGAGCTGGACGAGAACTCCCGCTGGCGGCTGCTGAACGGCCTGGACGACATCTCCATCACCCTCCGGGACGAGGCGGACATCGCCGCGTACGAGCAGCGCCGCCCCGCCTACAAGCCGCGGACCCTCCAGGGCTGACCGGGTAGCCTGTCCCGAACCCCGCGAGGGTCGGGTTTCGGCCACCCCAACGAACCCGTCTGTACCCCCGATCGCCCCGATCGGGGGTACAGGCATGTTCGGGTCCGTACGCACCCCCCTGGCGCTGGTGGTTCTCTCAACTTCCCATGTTATGAAGGGCGTTGGCAGGGTAGATGAGGCAGAGGATCGCGTCTTCCGCAAGTGCCTGGAAGGCCATTTGTGGCGGGAGTTGCCCCCTGGGCAGGCGACAACTCGCCCCAGATGGCACAATCTGTGCATGGAACACGACGGCCAACTCCAGCTCTATACGGCGGTCGCGAACCAACTCAAGGAAGCGCACGCAAGAGTGCGCGCACTGCAAGTCCCGGAGGGCGTACGGATGGCGCTGACCCGGAAGCTGCTGGTCATTACGGCTGCGGCCAAGCACGATCTCGCCGGTGCGGCAAGGCGGCTCGAGCGGTTCACCGCGGACCTCGACGAGGGTCGGATCCCCGACGAGGACCGCTGAACAGCCCGAGAGCGCCGAGTCTGTTGCGGCACAAGGGTGATAAGCCCGTTTCGTGTTTGATTTGCGGTATATATCTGCCTAACGTGCGAAAAAGCTTGAACACATTCGTTCTGGCGATGTCTCCGAAGGGGAAGACGTGAACAAGGCGCAGCTCGTAGAAGCGATTGCCGAGAAGGTTGGCGGCCGCCAGCAGGCGGCGGAAGCCGTCGATCATGTTCTGGACGCCATCGTCCGCGCGGTCGTCGCGGGCGAGCGGGTCTCGGTCACCGGTTTCGGGTCCTTCGAGAAGGTGGACCGCCCCGCGCGGTACGCCCGTAACCCCCAGACGGGCGAGCGGGTTCGGGTCAAGAAGACCTCCGTGCCGCGTTTCCGCGCCGGTCAGGGCTTCAAGGACCTGGTGAGCGGCTCGAAGAAGCTGCCGCGCGGCGGCGAGGTCTCGGTGAAGAAGGCGCCCAAGGGCAGCCTGACCGGGGGTGCCGCGGCGACGGTGAAGAAGGCCGCCGCGAAGAAGACCGCGAAGGCGGCCGCGAAGAAGACCACCGCCAAGAAGACGACGGCGAAGAAGACCACCACCCCCGCCGCGGCGAAGAAGACCACCGCGAAGAAGGCGACCGCCAAGAAGGCGCCGGCGACGGCCAAGACCGCGACGGCGAAGAAGACCACCGCCAAGAAGGCCACCGCGAAGAAGGCCCCGGCGAAGAAGGTCACCGCGAAGAAGGCGCCGGCCAAGAAGTCGACGGCCCGCAAGACCACCGCGAAGAAGACCGCCGCGCGCTAGGCGCAGGTCGCGGGCCAGGGTACTCACGCGCGCCGGGCCGGACTCCCAGTGGAGTCCGGCCCGCGGCGTGTGTAAGGGGAGTTACAGGGTCTGGAGCGTGACGAGCGTGATCCGCAGGGTGTCGTCGGCACCCTCCGTCTCGATCCGCACGCGCTGGCCGGGCCGCAGCAGCCGCAGACCGCCGCGGTCGAACGCCGCGGCGTCGAAGGGCACGGGGGTGCCGTCGTCGAGCAGCACCTGCCCGCTGCGGGTCTCGCTGTCGTAGGTGTACGCGGTCGCCTGCATGGGGTTCAGGGTAATGCGTGGTCCGTGGCCGCGCGCGGGTCCGTCGTGGCTGATCGTGCGGTTCTCCGCGCCCCTCGGCTGCGGTGAGCGGCCCGGTCAAGCGCCGGGGACCGGCAAATCGGCGCACGCCGTGGTCGTATACGGCCCGACGCCCAGCGCGAGCGCCGCCCGCAGGTCCGCGCCCGTGTCCACGTCCTGCCGTACCGAATCCACGCCCCCCAGCAGCAGTTCCTCCGCGCCGGACCCCCGGTGCCGCGCCCGTGACTCGGGGCCGAACAGCGGGTCCAATTCCCGGTCCGCGCGCGCCGCCAGCAATGTCGTACCGACCCCTGCCGCGTCCGCGAGAAAAGACCTCGGGAATTGCGCGGCGGCGGAAAGGACCCGCTCCAGCTCATCGGCCCGCAACGCCGGCAGATCGGCGTTCAGCGCGGCCACCGCGGCCCGCGGGCGCCCCCGCCGAACCGCCGCCGCCCCGTGCGCCAGCGCCGCGTTCAGGCCCCCCGCCGGAGCGTCCGGGACGATCCGCGCGCCCAGCGAGGACAGCTCGCGCCCGGCGCGGGGGTCGTCCGTGACGACCACCACATCCCCGACCCCGGCACACGCGAGCCCCGCGGCCACCGTGTCCTGGGCGAACGCGAGGACCAGGCCGGGGCGCACCGCGTCCGCCGCGGTGTCCGCGAGCCTGCTCTTGGCCCGCGACAGCGGCTTCAGGGGGATGACCAACGTCCACTGCACCGGCGTACCGCCCCTCTCTCGTCGCGATCATTGTCACCCGCAGCCGGAGGGGCGGGGCGTGTCGGGCGTACGGTGTTCTCGACAGACCGGCGCTCCGGGGCGACACTTGTGCGGCCCGCGCCGGGGTCAGCCCCCCCGTGGATAGCCCTAGAGGAAGGTGTCCTTGTGCCCCGCCGCAGAATCGGCTTCTGGTACCGCTTCGCCGCGGTGATCTGCAAACCGCCACTGGTGGTTCTGATCAAGCGGGACTGGCGTGGAATGGAGCACATTCCGGCCGAGGGCGGATTTATCACCGTGGTGAACCACAATTCCCACGTGGACCCCTTCGCATACGCGCACTATCAGTACAACACCGGGCGGGTTCCGCGATTCCTGGCCAAGAGCGGCCTTTTCAAGAAGGGAATCGTGGGCGCCGCGATGCGCGGTACCGGACAGATTCCCGTCTACCGCGAGTCCACGGACGCGCTGAGCGCCTTCCGCGCCGCGATCGACGCCGTGGAACGCGGTGAGTGCGTCGCCTTCTACCCCGAGGGCACCCTGACCCGCGACCCCGACGGCTGGCCCATGACCGGCAAGACCGGCGCCGCGCGGGTGGCCCTGCAGACCAAGTGCCCGGTGATCCCGGTCGCCCAGTGGGGCGCCAACGAACTGCTGCCGCCGTACGCGAAGAAGCCGAACCTCTTCCCGCGCAAGACCCACCACGTGCTGGCGGGCCCGCCGGTGGACCTGTCGCGCTTCTACGACAAGGAGATGACCCCGGAGCTCCAGAAGGAGGCCACCGAGGTCATCATGGCGGCCATCACCCGCCTCCTGGAGGAGATCCGCGGCGAGAAGGCGCCCGAGACGCCGTACGACCCGCGCCGCGAGCGGATCGAGCAGCGGCGCCGTACGCGGGAGCAGAACAAGGGCAGGCAGGAAGAGGAGCAGAGCAAGTGAGCACGCCAGTGCGGGTGGCCGTCATGGGTACCGGCTCCTGGGGCACCGCCTTCGGCATGGTGCTCGCCGACGCCGGCTGTGACGTGACCCTGTGGGCCCGTCGGCCCGAGCTGGCCGAGACGGTCAACTCCACCCGGATCAACTCCGACTACCTGCCCGGCGTGGAGCTGCCGGAGAACCTGTGCGCCACCGCGGACGCCGCCGAGGCGCTGCGCGACGCGGAGTTCACCGTCCTCGCCATCCCCTCCCAGACCCTCCGCCAGAACCTCGCCGAGTGGCTTCCGCTGCTCGCTCCCGACACCGTGCTCGTCTCCCTGATGAAGGGCGTCGAGCTGGGCTCCGCGATGCGGATGAGCGAGGTCATCGAGGACGTCGCCAAGGTCGGCCCGGAGCGCGTCGCCGTCGTCACCGGGCCCAACCTGGCCCGCGAGGTCGCCGCCCGGATGCCCGCCGCCGCCGTGGTGGCCTGCGCCGACGAGGCCGTGGCCCGGCGGCTTCAGGCGGCCTGCCACACGCCGTATTTCCGGCCGTACACCGAGACCGACGTGGTCGGCTGCGAGCTGGGCGGCGCGGTGAAGAACGTCATCGGGCTCGCCGTCGGCATCGCGGACGGCATGGGGCTCGGCGACAACGCCAAGGGCTCGCTGATCACCCGCGGCCTCGCGGAGACCGCGCGGCTGGGTGTCGTGCTCGGCGCCGACCCGCTGACCTTCTCCGGTCTCGCCGGTCTCGGCGACCTGGTGGCCACCTGCTCCTCGCCGCTGTCGCGCAACCACACCTTCGGCACCAACCTCGGCAAGGGCATGACCCTGGAGGAGACCATCGCGGTCACCAAGCAGACCGCGGAGGGCGTCAAGTCCTGCGAGTCCGTGCTGGATCTGGCCCGCAGGCACGGCGTCGACATGCCGATCGCGGAGACGGTCGTCGGCATCGTGCACGAGGGCAAGCCGCCGGTCGTCGCGCTGAAGGAGCTGATGTCGCGCAGCGCGAAGCCCGAGCGACGCTGAGCGAGACCGCGGGGCCGCTGCGCGAAAATGCCGCGACACTGCGCGAAATCCGCCCGTTTTTGTGCGTTCCGGGGCGGAGCCGACGCTGTATCCGGGCTCTGCCAACAGGTACTCTCAACGCGATATGAGCACCGAGAACCTTCCCCAGAGCCCTGAGCAGCCGTCGCGCAAGCCCCGCGTGGCCGTCGTGTTCGGTGGGCGCAGCTCCGAACACGGGATCTCCGTGGTCACCGCCGGCGCCGTCCTCAAGGCCATCGACCGGACGAAGTACGACGTCCTGCCGATCGGCATCACGCGGGACGGCCGCTGGGCGCTGACGGCCGACGAGCCGGAGCGGATGGCCATCACCGACCGCGCCCTGCCCGCCGTCGAGGACCTGGCGGAGTCGCACGAGGGGGACGTGGTGCTCCCCGTCGCTCCCACCAGCCGCGAGGTCGTCTACAGCGAGCCCGGCTCCGTGCCCAAGGCGCTCGGCGAGGTCGACGTCGTCTTCCCGGTGCTGCACGGCCCCTACGGCGAGGACGGCACCCTCCAGGGGCTGCTGGAGCTGTCCGGGGTGCCGTACGTGGGCGCGGGCGTGCTCGCCTCGGCCGTCGGCCAGGACAAGGAGTACATGAAGCGGGTCTTCACCTCCTTCGGGCTCAAGGTCGGCCCCTACGTGGTGATCCGGCCCCGCGAGTGGCAGCGGGACGAGGCCGCCGCGCGCAAGAAGATCGTGGACTTCGCCGGCGAGCACGGCTGGCCGCTGTTCGTGAAGCCCGCGCGGGCCGGTTCGTCCATCGGCATCACCAAGGTCGACGACCTGTCCGGGCTCGACGAGGCGATCGCCGAGGCGCAGTCGCACGACCCGAAGATCCTCATCGAGGCGGCCATCACCGGCCGCGAGATCGAGTGCGGCGTCCTGGAGTTCGAGGACGGCCCCCGCGCCTCGGTCCCGGCGGAGATCCCGCCGCCGGACGCGCACGCGTACTACGACTTCGAGGCCAAGTACATCGACTCCACGCCCGGCATCGTCCCGGCGCCGCTCACCGCGGAGGAGACCGCCGAGATCCAGCGGCTCGCGGTGGACGCGTTCGAGGCGGCGTCCTGCGAGGGGCTGGTGCGCGCGGACTTCTTCCTCACGCGGGACGGGGAGTTCGTGATCAACGAGATCAACACGCTGCCCGGCTTCACGCCGATCTCGATGTACCCGCAGATGTGGCAGGCGACCGGGGTCGGCTACCCCGAGCTGATCGACCGCCTGCTCCAGGCCGCGCTGCGCAGGTCCACCGGACTGCGCTGACCGGCGGGGCGAGCTAGCCGCGCATGGAGGCCATCCCCGTGGGGATGGCCTTCTTCACGGCCGGGGCCAGGTCTTCCAGGACCTGGGCGCTGTCGTCCGGTCCCGAGAGCTTCTTCGGCAGGATCACCTGCACATACGCCTTGCGGCCCGCCGTCGTGAAGTGCCAGGTGCCGTCGCCCTGCTTCTCCATCAGCCAGTCCACGCCGTTGACCCCGCCCGCGATCGCGTCGGGGTCCTCGCCCTGGGCCACCTTGGGGTCGATCATCTTCGGCGGCCGGACGATCCCGCAGCGCAGTATGATCGCCGGGTTTCCCCAGCCCGCCGTGTAGACGGACCGGGGTTCGGGGTCGGCACGCCGCCGCCCGTCCACCGTGGCGGGCAGCACCGCGTGCAGACTCCGGCACAGCGGGGCGGTCTTCGCGTCGGGGCGGGGCACCGCGACCGCCGCGCCGTCGTCCGCGGTGCAGCCCGCGACCGCGAGCAGCGACGCGGACGCGGCCAGGGCGGCGAGCAGGGCGGGGGGCCGGTGACGGAAGAAGTTCACCGGCCAAGCGTAGACGGGGGCTACAGATGCACGACCGGGCAGGTCAGGGTGCGGGTGATGCCGTCCACTTGCTGGACCTTGGCGACCACCATGCGACCGAGTTCGTCGACGGTTTCGGACTGGGCGCGCACGATGACGTCGTACGGACCCGTGACGTCCTCGGCCTGGATCACTCCAGGGATCTTGCTGATGGTCTCGGCGACGGTCGACGCCTTGCCGACCTCCGTCTGGATCAGGATGTACGCCTGTACCACGGAACCTCCAGGGCGGCCACGAGGATCATGTGGGGAAAAGGAACGCCACGGTATCGCGTCGCCGCTCCCCGCGGGGAGACCTGCGGGAACCGGGCTTGCGCGCCAGGGTGCGGGCGCGACGGAGGTCGGCGGTCGTCCGGGACCGTACCGGCGGCCGTTCCCGACCGCGTCGGGGTCATCTCGACGGTATCGGGGACACTGATGGGGCGCGAGTCAGCACGGTCAGGCGAAGGCAGAGAAGGGGAGTCAGGGACATGAAGGGCACGGTTGGTGAGCTCGGGGAATTCGGGCTCATCAGGGAGCTCACCTCCCGTCTCACCACCACCCCGGCGGTCCGTATCGGTCCGGGTGACGACGCCGCCGTGGTGGCCGCGCCCGACCGGCGGGTGGTGGCGAGCACCGACGTCCTGCTGGAGGGGCGGCACTTCCGCCGCGACTGGTCCACGGCCTACGACGTGGGGCGCAAGGCGGCCGCGCAGAACCTCGCGGACATCGCCGCGATGGGCGCCGTACCCACCGCCCTGCTGCTGGGCCTGGTGGTGCCCGCCGAACTCCCGGTCAGCTGGCCGACCGAGCTGATGGACGGGCTGCGCGACGAGTGCCAGGTCGCGGGCGCCGCCGTGGTCGGCGGGGATGTCGTACGGGGCGACACCATCACGGTGTCGATCACCGCGCTCGGCGATCTGCGCAACCAGGAGCCGGTGACCCGCGCCGGCGCCCAGCCCGGCGACCTGGTGGCCGTCACCGGCTGGCTGGGCTGGTCCGCGGCCGGGTACGCGGTGCTCTCCCGCGGCTTCCGCTCGCCGCGCGCCTTCGTGGAGGCCCACCGGCGCCCCGAGCCGCCGTACCACGCGGGCCCGGCCGCCGCCTCGCTCGGCGCGACCGCGATGTGCGACGTGAGCGACGGGCTGATCGCCGACCTCGGCCATATCGCCGAGGCCAGCAAGGTCCGCATCGACATCCGCTCCGGCGCGATCGACGTGCCCACGCAGATGAACGACATCGGGCAGGCCGTCGGCGTGGACCCGCTCCAGTGGGTGCTGACCGGGGGCGAGGACCACGCGATCGTGGCGACCTTCCCGCCGGACACCAAGCTCCCGGCCCGCTGGAAGGTCATCGGCGAGGTCCTGAACCCCTCCGCGCTGCCGCAGGTGACGGTGGACGGGGCGCCCTGGACCAGCGCGGGCGGCTGGGACCACTTCGGGGACATAGAGCCGTGACCCCGCCACGGGTGCTCACGGTGGCCGGCTCCGACTCCGGCGGCGGCGCCGGAATCCAGGCCGACCTCAAGACGATGCTCGCGCTCGGCGTGCACGGGATGAGCGTGCTCACCGCGGTGACCGCGCAGAACTCCCTTGGTGTGCAGGGCGTTTGGGAACTCCCGGCCGAGGCGGTGCGGGCCCAGTACCGCAGCGTGGTGGACGACATCGGCGTACAGGCCGTGAAGACCGGCATGCTGGGCTCGGCCGAACTGGTCGAGACGGTGGCCGAGTTGATCGCCGGCACGGACGCGCCCGCGGTGGTGGACCCGGTGGGTGTCTCCAAGCACGGCGACGCGCTGCTCGCCGCCTCCGCCCTGGACGCCGTGCGTACCCGGCTGCTCCCGGCGGCGGCCGTGGCGACCCCGAACCTGGACGAGGTGCGCCAACTCACCGGCGTCCGCGTCGAGTCGGAGGACGACCTGCGCCGGGCCGCGGACGCGGTGCTGGCCTACGGCCCGCGCTGGGTGCTGATCAAGGGCGGGCATCTGGCCGGTGACGCGGTGGACCTCCTGACGGACGGCACCGCGGCGGGGGAGCACTGGCTGCGCGCCCCCCGCCACGACAACCGGCACACCCACGGCACCGGTTGCACGCTCGCCTCCGCGATCGCCGCCGGGCTGGCGCGGGGCCTGACCGTGCCGGCGGCGGTCGCCGAGGCCAAGGAGTACGTCACCGGGGCGATCGCGGCGGGGTTCGCGCTGGGCGCGGGGATCGGCCCGGTGGATCACGGGTGGCGGTTCAGGAAGTGAGCGGGCCGCGCACGAGCTGAGCCGGGTCCGTGCCCGAGCCGGGTCCGTGACTGGGCCGGGGTCTATGCCGCCGTCGCGCTCAGGTGGCGCAGGCGCTGGTCGAGGAAGAGGACCGCGCGCTCCAGCGCCTCGTCCGCCTCGTCCAGGGAGCCGGCGAACGACTGGAACACATGCGGCACATCGGCCGTGACGTCCAGGATCACGTCCACCCCGGCGGCCCTGGCGCGCGCGGCGAGGCGGGTGGAGTCGTCCAGCAGGATCTCGTTGGTGCCCACCTGGAGCAGTATCGGCGGCAGACCGGCAAGATCGGCGCAGACGGCCGGGCTGAGCAGGGGCTGACGCGGGTCGGCGCCCGCGAGGTACATCGCCCCGGTGTGTTCGACGGACGCGCGGGTGAAGAACGGGTCGACGCCCGCCTTGGTGTCGATGCTCTCGCCGGTGCGGGTCGCGTCCAGGCCGGGGGAGAACGCCAGGAGCGCGGCGGGCAGCGGCAGACCCGCGTCCCGCGCGGCCAGGCAGGTGGTGACGGCGAGCCCGCCGCCCGCGGAGTCCCCGGCGAACACGACGGCCGACGGGTCGGCGCCGCCGTCGAGGAGGGCCCGGTAGGCGCCGAGCGTGTCCTCGATCGCGGCCGGGAACGGATGCTCGGGGGCCAGCCGGTAGTCCAGTGAATATGCCGTGCGTCCGGTCCTGGTCACGAGGTGTCCGGTCAGTGCCAGGGCGGTCTCGGGGGAGCCGCTCACCCAGCCGCCGCCGTGGAAGTACAGGATCGTGCCGGCGCGCGGGCGCTCCTGCGGCGCGACGCACAGCGCGGGCCGGCCGCCGAGCGCGGTCCGCGTCGTACGGATGCCGTCGGGCACCGGCATCCCGCTCATCAGCGCCTCGAACCCGGCCCGCAGCTCCTCGATCGTCCGGGGCCCCGCGGGGCGCGGCTGCCGCAGCAGGGCGTCGATCCGGGCCCGCTGTTCCTTGCTCATGCGTGTGCTCCCCCTCGCTAGTGGATTCCTCTACACTATATGCCGTGGCATATAAAACAACCGGGGACACCGCCGGGCTGCTGGATCTCTTCTCCGACCTGGTGCGCTGCGAGACGCGGCTCTACAACGCCCTCAACGACCGGCTCCGCGCGCGGCACGCGATTGTCACCTCGCAGTTCGAGGCCCTGCGCTTCCTGCGCGATCACGAAGGGGCGCGGGTGGCGGATCTCGCGGCGGAGTTCGCGATCGGCGTCGGGGCGACGAGCAAGGGCGTCGACCGGCTGGAGAAACGGGGCTGGGTGGTCCGGACGCCGAACCCGGCCGACCGCCGCTCGTCCCTGCTGGCCCTGACCGTGGAGGGTGCGCGGCTCGTCGCCGCGGCGGAGGAGACGGTCGGCGCGACCCTGGCCGAACTGCTGGCGGATGTGATGGACGCCTCTTCGGCGGCGGCCGTCGCGGGGACCCTCTCCAGGCTGCGTTCCGCCCTGGAGCGGCGGCAGGTCGGCATGCCGACGGGCTGAGGCGAGAGGATGATCCGACTTCCGAGCATGGCAAAAAGCCGGTCCATCCTGAGATGGACCGGCTCAGTGCAGCGAACCAACAAGTGGCCGCGCGCTCAGCTGTAGCGTCAGCGCGAGACCTTGCCGGCCTTGATGCACGAGGTGCAAGCGTTCACGCGCTTCGGCGTCCCGCCCACCACGGTACGCACACGCTGGATGTTCGGGTTCCAGCGACGGGGCGTACGGCGGTGCGAGTGCGAGATGTTGTTGCCGAAGCCCGGCCCCTTGCCGCAGACGTCGCAGTTGGCAGCCACGGGTCACTCCAAAGACTTCAGATGCACTTACGGATAATCCCGGCATGCCGGGATCGAGATCGTACGACCTGAGATCTGGTTGGCGTTGCCAGGGGGGAGAGCCCGATCGGATCGGGCAACCGGAGCAGCATAGCAAGCCTGCTTCGGTACAGCGAAACTACCATGGTCGCGAGGGGTCCCGCCCCGGCCCGCTTCCGGCGGGCACCCCGCCGGGGTCTACGCTGCGACCACGTCAAGCCGGCTCAGGGAGGCGCAGGTGGCGCAGGTGCCGCAGACATTCCTCGATGGTCTCGCGGTGCGCACCTGGTGCGGTCTGGCCCTGCGCGCCCTGGGACGGGCGCGCGAGGAGATCGACGCGATCAACGTCTATCCGGTGGCCGACGGCGACACCGGGACCAACCTCTATCTGACCCTGGAGTCCGCCGCGACGGCCGTGGAGGCCGTGTTCGCCGGGTACGAGACGCAGCCCGCCGGTCCCTCTCTCGCGGACGCGGTGCGCGCGATGGCCCACGGGGCGCTCATCGGCGCGCGGGGCAACTCCGGCACGATCCTCGCCCAGCTGCTGCGCGGCATGGCCCAGGTGCTCGCGGCGGACGACGCGGAGCCGCGCTGCGACGGTGCCGCGCTGCGGCTCGCCCTGCGCCGGGCCGCGGACTCCGCCCGGCAGGCCGTGGCGCACCCGGTCGAGGGCACCGTGCTGACGGTCGCCTCGGCCGCGGCCGACGCCGCCGAGCGGGCCGACGGCGACTGCGGGACGGTCGCCCGCGCCGCCCACGAGGGCGCCCGCGCGGCCCTGGCGGCGACCCCGGCCCAGCTGGGCGTCCTGGCGCGGGCCGGGGTGGTCGACGCGGGGGGCAGCGGTCTGGTGGCGGTGCTCGGCGCGCTGGTGGAGGCGTGCACGGGGGAGGCGGCGCGGGGGGCGGGGGCGCCGGGGGCGGGGGAGGCCGTGGACGCCGTGGACGCCGTGGCGGTCGGGGGCGTCGTACTTGAACAGACACCGAAAGCTTCCTCCGAAGCCGAAGCCGATGCCGATGCCGAAGCCGAAGCCGGGGCCTGCGCCGCCGAGGCGGCCGGGAACGGCGGGCCCGGTGGCCCGGCCTACGAGGTGATCTACCTCCTGGAGGCCGACGACACCGCCGTGGCCCGGCTGCGCACCCGCCTCGACGCGCTCGGCGACTCCCTGGTGGTGGTCGGCGGCGACGGGCTGTGGAACGTCCATGTGCACGTGGACGACGCGGGCGCCGCCGTGGAGGCGGGCGTGGAGGCCGGGCGCCCGTACCGGATCAGGATCACGCACTTCGGGCTCGGCGACGTGCACACGGGCGGGCCGCGTCCCCCGCGCGAGCGGGCCCAGCGGGCCGTCGTGGCCGTCGTACCGGGGCAGGGGCTCGCCGAGCTGTACACCGAGGCCGGTGCGACCACCGTGCTCGCGCGCCCCGGCGAGCCGCCCGCCAGCGGGGAGCTGCTGGCGGCGGTGCGGCGGGCCCACGCGCGCGAGGTGGTGCTGCTGCCCAATGACGCCGAGCTGCGCGACACCGCGGCCGCGGCCGCCGAGCAGGCCCGTGCCGAGGGGGTCCGGGTGGCGCTGATCCCGACCCGCTCGGCGGTGCAGGGCATCGCGGCGCTCGCGGTGTCCGAGCCGGGGCGCCGGTTCGACGAGGACGTCGTCCAGATGACCTCGGCCGCGGGCGCCACCCGGTACGCGGAGGTCGTCGTCGCCGAGCACCGGTCCTGGACCACGGCCGGGATCTGCCAGGCCGGCGACGTGCTCGGGCTGATCGACGGCGACGTGGCGGTGATCGGCACGGACGTCACCGCCACCGCGGTCACCGTCCTGGACCGCATGCTCCAGGCCGGCGGCGAACTGGTCACCCTCGTCATCGGCGCCGAGGCCCCCGAGACCGTCGCCGGGCACCTGGAGACCCGCGTACGGGAGTCCTACCTGGCCGTGGACACGGTGGTGTACGACGGCGGCCGCCAGGGAGCGCTGCTGCTCATCGGCGTGGAGTGACCGACAGGTCCCCGGCGCACCCGCACCCTCCCGGCGCCGCCCTTTCCCGGAGGCTCGGCGTCGGCTGCCCCGTCCGGCGCGCCGCCCCGCCGGCCCGCCCCGGTCTCCGCGCGGTGTGCCCGGCCCGTGTACGGCTCGGCTCGCGTCGGCCGCCCCGCGGCACGCCGCTCCCCGGCTCACCTCCGCGTCCTGCGAGCGTACCGGTCCAAGGCCCCCGCCCCCCTCTTCCCCTCGGTGCTCGACGGGCGCCCCGCCGCCGCTCACTCCGCCCTTCCGAGCAGCCGGTTCGCCTCCGCCCGGCGTGCCCGGACCGTGTCGTCCGTGTCGTCCGCGTTCTCGTAGGCGGCCAGTACCGCGCGGGCGTGGGCCGTCGCCTGCTCGGGGCGGCCCAGTTCGGCGGCCAGTTCCGCCGCCGCGAGTTCGGCGCCGGTACGGTCGTGCAGCCCGGCCGCGCCGAGCGAGTCGAACAGCGCGATCGCCCGGTCGAAAGGAGCCGCGTCCGGTCTCCCGGCCTGGGCGAGGAGGTCGCCGAACTGGCGGTGCGTCTGGGCCAGTTCACGGGTCAGCTCGGCCAGGGCGGGGGAGTCCGCCGCGTCCCGCCGCGCGCGCTCGCACACCGCCACCGCCTCGGCCATCAGCACCCCGGCCGCCTCCGCCTCCTCCCCCTCGTCCTCGCCCAGCGCCAGCCACGCGCGCGCCCGCAGCGAGCGGACCAGGAGCCGGGTGTCGCCGAGGGAGCGCCACAGCTCGCCCGCGCGGGCATAGGCCCGGTCGGCCTCCGCCGCCAGGCCCGCGTCGGCGAGGGCGTCCGCGGCGAGGTGGGCGAGCGTGGCGTGGTCGCGCTGCTCGGGCCAGTGCCGGGCGATGTCGGCGGCCAGCAGCCGCTGCTCGGCCGCCGCCCGGTGCTCGCCCAGCTCCGCCAGGCAGTCCCCGAGCCACCAGCGGGCCTGTACGACGGCCCCGTCCCCGTGCGTCCCGGCGCTCAGGTCGGCCAGCGCCGACTCCAGCACCTCGGCCGCCTCCGCGCACCGCCCCCGCCGCAGCAGATATCCGCCGAGCTGCTGCCGCGCCCAGGCCCCGGACGTGCCGGACTCCCCGGCCTCGTCGGCCCAGTGCGCGGCCTGGAGCGCGTGCTCCGCGGCTGCCGCGACGTCCCCCCGCGCGGCCGTCAACTCTGCTATTCGCAGGTGCAGTTGGACCTGCCCGGCCGGTTCCACGTACCGGCCGCCGTGCTCCAGCGCCGCCCGCAGCGCCCGCTCGGCCCCCTCCCGGTCACCCGCCTCCTCGGCCAGCGCGGCGAGGTGGACCTCGTACTCCACCGCGCACCACGGCAGCCCGGCGCGCACGTACTCCCCGACGGCCCGCCGCAGCAGCTCCGCCGCCCGCGCACCGTCTCCGCCCGCCCCGGCCAGCTCGGCGAGCATGCCCCGGCACTCCGCGACCCGCGCCGCCAGCCGCGCGTCCCGCACCCCCTGCCCCTCGATCAGGCTCAGCACCTCGCGCACGGCGGCGTCCGCGTCCTGAGCGGAACCCGCGCCGGAGCGCGCCCGGTGCATCAGTACGCGGGCCCGGCTCATCAGGACCGACGCGGCCTGCCGCACCCCGGTGGCCCCGGCGGCGTACAGCGCGAGGACCTCCTCGCACAGACCGCTCACCCGGACCAGGGCCGTGTCCCGCTCGCCCCGCAGCGCCCGGAAGTAGGCGCCGCGGGCCTGTGCCGCCAGCGCCTCGCCGGGATCGTCCGCCGCCGCGTACAGCCCGGCCGCCCGCTCGAACAGCTCGGCGCCCTCGGGGCCGCGGGACATCGCCTCGTGGTCGGCGACCAACGCGCGGTCGGCGGGGGAGAGTTCACCATCGCTCGCGGCGCGCCCCACCGCGGCCCAGGCGTCCAGCGCCTCCGGGCGCAGGGTGTCCGCCAGCCGGTGCGCCTCGGCGAGGAGAGCGGGCAGGGACGGTTCCGCGGCCGGTGCCGGCGGGGGAGCGGCCGGCGGTGCGGCGGGCGCCGGGCGCGCGGTGCGGACGCCCAGCGGGAGCCGGTCCGCCAGCGGTCGCCGGTCCATCCGCGCCCGCGTCCGGTCGCCCACGTACGACGTGCCGTTGCGCGCGTCGAACCGCGCCGCCAGGGCCAGCGCCTCGGTGCGGGCGTGGGCCGCGAGGTCCCGTGCCGTCCAGGCGCACCCGGCGGGGCCCGGCACCCGCTCGGCGCCGAGGCCCAGCTCGGTCAGGCGCCCGGTCAGCAGCGCCACCACGGCCAGGAAGTCCAGCCGGCTGCGCGGCTGCCCGGTGTCCGTGAAGTAGGCGGGCCGCTCGGCCAGCAGCTCGAGACCGCGCGCCTCGTTGCCGCTCAGCGCGCAGAACTCCACATGCTCGGCGTACGCGCCGCGCATGCTCTCCATGGGCCGCACCAGCCGCAGCCCCCGCAGATGGTGTGCGCGGGCGTCCTCCAGGCGGCCCAGCCGCAGCAGCGGGAGCAGGGACGCGGCGAGCACCGCGTGCGGCTCGTGCGCACAGCTGAACTCGCCCTCCAGCACCGGCCGCCACAGCTCCAGCGCTTCGGCGTCCTGGCCCCGCTGCACCTGCCACAGGCCCTGCCGGTACAGCTCGCAGGCGTGGCAGTCGGCCATCTCGTCCCGGTCGGCGGCCAGCCACGCGGCGTACGCCCGCTCCGCCCGCGCCAGGTCCCCGATGTGCGCGGCCACGCTGAACTCGGCGCCCCGCACGGCCCGTTCGGAGTACCCGGCGAGGCGGTAGCGGTGCTCCATCTCGCCCAGCCACTGCTCGATCGAGGCGAGCGGGATGTGCGGCTGGTCCAGCATGCCCGCCGACATCCACTTGAAGACCCAGTGCAGCGACCGCGTCTCGTACGCGTCGAAGTCCTCGGGCCGCTCGTCCCACATGCGCAGCAGCCGCGCGAAGGGGACGAACATCTTGTCCTTCTCGGAGCTGTAGCTGTAGACGCTCAACTGGTGCCCGAGGGCTTCGATCACGGCCAGCGGAACGTTCAACCTCTCGGCCGCCGCCAGCAGTTGCTCCGCGCGGGCGTTGCGGGCCGGGCCCTCGGGCTGCCCGGCGTTCTCCGCCATCTCCCGGCGCAGTCCCGCCAGGTCGGTGATCTCAGTCATCGGCCGTCCCCCGCGTCGCCCACTCCAGCAGATCGATGAACGCCCGGTTCAGCAGCGCGGAGTCCGCGGGCCGCAGCGGGCGCTGCGCCCTCAGCAGCGCCTGTCCGTACAGCGACTCGACCGCGGTGCCGATCAGTTCCGGATCACCCAGTGAACTCACCCTGCGGATCAGCGGGTTGAGGTGGTTGAGCACCAGCCGGGCGCGCGGCGCGCTGCCGCGCAGCGACCCCAGGATGCCCGCCCACAGCGCGTCGGCCTGCTCCTCGGCCGCCGCGCGGGCCTGCTCGTGCCGCGCCGACCGGTCGTCCAGGTGCAGCGCGGGCACCGACAGCGGATGGAAGGCGCGCAGCACGACATCGCAGCCCAGCGGGTCCAGCTTCGCCCGCGCCGCCGCCAGGAACCCGGTGAGCGCCAGCTCCACGCCCGGATCGATGCCGTCCAGGTGCGCGGTCACGGTGTCCGCGTCCAGCTCGGCGACCACCGTGCCCGGCCGCACCGACGGCAGCGCCTCGATCAGCTCGCTGTCGTACGTGTAACCGCCGTTGACCACGCCCACGCCCTGCGCCGAGGCGATCGCCGCGACCTGCCGGTACTCCTCCACCCCGCGGGTGAAGTGCACCACCGGGTGCCGGCGCGCGAACTCCTCCAGCGACACCTGCCCGTCGGTCGTCTCGAACGGCAGCCACGGCAGCATCGTGCGCAGCATCTCGTGGTCGTGCCGCGCCAGCGACTTGACCCCCAGGTGGTGCACGGCGAGGAACGCCGCGAGCCGCTCCGGGTCACCGGCCGCGAGCCCGGTCAGCCAGCCGCGGATCCGCTCGCCGAGCGCGTCCCGCACGGCGGCCAGCGTCTCGTCCTCGTACAGCGATTCGCGCGAGGCGGTGGGCCGCAGGCTGTCGGTGTCCAGCACACAGCGCACGAAGAACGCCCAGTCGGGCAGCAGCTGTTCGGCCCGTTCGGTCAGCAGCATGCCCTTGAGATGCACCCGGTGCGTCGCCCGCTGCGCCGGGCTCACCGCCGACGGCAGCACATAGGCCACCCCGCGGACCCCGGCCAGCGGCACGGCCAGGTCGATCGAGTCCAGCGGCGCGAACCCGAACTGCTCCTGGCAGTGCCGGGCCAGCGCCACCCGGCGCGCGCCGGGGCTCGGATACGACCGGTCCCAGGGCGCGGGCAGCTCGCTGATCCGCTCCTCGCCGACCCGGACGTCGTACGGCAGCAGCGCGCCGAAGTCGCGGGCCAGCGCGCGCACCCGCTCGGGCGCGAGCCACTCGGCGGCGCCGGGCCGGGGCGTCAGCTGCACCGTCGTACCGGGCTCGGGCCGCGCCGCGTCGGGCAGCGTCCGCACGGTGTACGAGCCGTCGTCGCACGCCGTCCACTCCACCGGAGGCGCGCCGGGGGTGCGGGCGCTGCGGCTGACCACGCGGATCCGCTCGGCGACGAGGAAGCAGGCGAGCAGCCCGATGCCGAACTGGCCGAGGAAGCCGGAGCGGGCCTCCTGAAGCCCCTCGGCGCGTTTGGAGCTGCGCCCGATGGTCGCCAGCAGTTCGTGCACGTCCGACTCGGTGAGCCCGATGCCGCTGTCCTCCACGCGCAGGCCGCCGTCCGCCGGGTGCAGCCGCACCAGCGCCGGGGCGCCGGGCGCGAGGGCCCGCCGGGCGGTGACGGCGTCCACGGCGTTCTGGAGCAGCTCGCGCAGGTAGACCTTCGGACTGGAGTAGAGGTGATGGGAGAGCAGATCGACCAGACCGCGCAGATCGACCTGGAACGTGTGCGGGGGAAGAGGCGACTGGGAGGACTGGGATGACTGTGAGGTCTGGGAATCCATCGTCACTGCGCCGGAGGGGGAGGACCCGGCGCCGGGTCGGGCGGTCCCGCAGCAGGCGGCGGTGACCGCGAAGGATGGCCGGAGCGCGCCATCCTAGGCCCGGAACCGCCGCGCGGACCAGGGCTTTCCCGGATCGGTACGACAGTATGGACCGGACCCGCCCAGTGGGCTGGACCGGACCCGCCCAGTGGGCGTCTGCGGCATTGTCAGTGCGGTGGTGTGCAATGGATGCCGTGCCCGCACTGGAAGAACCACTGAAACAGCCACTGAAGTCAGTGCTCGGCCCCGCCACCGCGAAGGTGATGGCCGAGCACCTCGGCCTGCACACCGTCGGCGACCTCCTGCACCACTACCCGCGCAGGTACGAGGAGCGCGGTCAGCTCACCCACCTCGCCGACCTCCCCATGGACGAGCACGTGACCGTGGTCGCCCAGGTCGCCGACGCCCGCCTGCACTCCTTCGCCTCCTCCCGCGCGCCCCGCGGCAAGGGCCAGCGCCTGGAGGTCACCATCACCGACGGCAGCGGCCGCCTCCAGCTGGTCTTCTTCGGCAACGGCGTGCACAAACCGCACAAGGACCTGCTGCCGGGCACCCGCGCGATGTTCGCCGGCAAGGTCTCCGTTTTCAACCACCGCCTCCAGCTCGCCCACCCGGCCTACGAGTTGCTGAAGGGCGACGGCGAGGAGAGCGCCGAGACCTGGGCGGGCGCGCTGATCCCGCTCTACCCGGCCACCGCCAAACTGGAGTCCTGGAAGATCGGCAAGGCGGTGCAGACGATCCTGCCCGCCGCCCAGGAGGCCGTGGACCCGCTGCCGCCCGCCCTGCGCGAGGGCCGCGGGCTGCTCCCGCTCCCCGAGGCCCTGGTCAGGATCCACCGCCCGGCCAGCAAGGCCGACATCGCCGCCGCCCGCGCCCGCCTCAAGTGGGACGAGGCCTTCGTCCTCCAGGTCGCCCTCGCCCGCCGCCGGTACGCGGACGCCCAGCTCCCCGCGGTCGCCCGCCGCCCCAAGTCCGATGGCCTGCTCACCGCCTTCGACGACCGGCTGCCCTTCACCCTCACCGAGGGCCAGCAGAAGGTCTCCCGCGAGATCTTCGCCGATCTCGCCACCGAACACCCCATGCACCGGCTGCTCCAGGGCGAGGTCGGCAGCGGCAAGACGCTGGTGGCCCTGCGCGCCATGCTCGCCGTGGTCGACGCGGGCGGGCAGGCCGCGATGCTCGCGCCGACCGAGGTGCTGGCCCAGCAGCACCACCGGTCGATCACCGAGATGATGGGCGACCTCGCCGAGGGCGGCATGCTGGGCGGCACCGAGCACGCCACCAAGGTGGTGCTGCTCACCGGCTCCATGGGCGCCGCCGCCCGCCGCAAGGCCCTGCTCGACCTGGCCACCGGCGAGGCCGGCATCGTCATCGGCACCCACGCCCTGATCGAGGACAAGGTGCAGTTCCACGACCTCGGCCTGGTCGTCGTGGACGAACAGCACCGCTTCGGCGTGGAACAGCGCGACGCCCTGCGCGGCAAGGGCAAGCAGCCCCCGCACCTCCTCGTCATGACGGCCACCCCGATCCCGCGCACGGTCGCCATGACCGTCTTCGGCGACCTGGAGACCTCCGTCCTCGACCAGCTCCCGGCGGGCCGCTCCCCGATCGCCAGCCATGTCGTCCCGGCCGCCGACAAGCCCCACTTCCTGGCCCGCGCCTGGGAGCGGGTGCGCGAGGAGGCGGAGAGCGGCCATCAGGCGTACGTCGTCTGCCCCCGGATCGGAGACGACATCGACGAGGCGGCCGACCCGAAGAAGGCGGCCAGGAAGAAGTCCGCCGAGGACGAGGCCGAGAGGCGCCCCCCGCTCGCGGTCCTCGACGTGGCCGGCCAACTCGCCGAGGGCCCCCTCAAGGGCCTGCGCGTCGAGGTGCTGCACGGCCGTATGCACCCCGACGACAAGGACGCGGTGATGCGCCGCTTCGCCGCGGGCGAGACCGATGTCCTGGTCGCCACCACCGTCATCGAGGTGGGCGTGAACGTCCCGAACGCCACCGCGATGGTCATCATGGACGCCGACCGCTTCGGCGTCTCCCAGCTCCACCAGCTGCGCGGCCGGGTGGGCCGCGGCTCCGCGCCCGGTCTGTGCCTCCTGGTCACCGAGATGCCCGAGGCAAGCCCCGCCCGCCAGCGGCTGAACGCGGTCGCCGCCACCCTCGACGGCTTCGAACTCTCCCGCATCGACCTCGAACAGCGCCGCGAGGGCGACGTCCTCGGCCAGGCCCAGTCCGGCGCCCGCTCCAGCTTGCGCGTCCTCGCCGTCATCGAGGACGAGGAGGTCATCGCGGAGGCGAGGGCGGAGGCGATGGCCCTGGTGACGGCGGACCCGGACCTGGAGCGGCTGCCGGGCCTGCGGACCGCCCTGGACGCGCTGCTGGACGAGGAGCGGGAGCAGTACCTGGAGAAGGGCTGAAGGGCGCCCGTCCGAAGGGCTGAGGGACGCCGGTCCGGGGGCGCGGGGCCGGATCGGATGCGCGTCCGCCGCCGCGGGGCGCGACCCGTCACAATGGACCTTGAAGCCGCCCACGATGAAGGACCACACATGACCCGCGTGATCGCCGGCACAGCCGGCGGACGTCGCCTCGCAGTCCCTCCGGGAACCGGCACCCGGCCGACCTCCGACCGCGCACGCGAAGGTCTCTTCTCCACCTGGCAGTCCCTCCTCGGCGGCCCCCTGCGCGGCGAACGCGTCCTCGACCTCTACGCCGGCTCCGGCGCCGTCGGCCTGGAAGCCCTCTCCCGCGGCGCGGGCCACACCCTCCTCGTCGAGGCCGACGCCCGCGCCGCGCGGACCGTCCGGGAGAACGTGAAGAACCTCGGCCTGCCCGGCGCGGAGGTCAGAGCGGGCAAAGCGGAACAAGTCATCCGCACCGCGCCCCCCGCCACCCCGTACGACCTGGTCTTCCTCGATCCCCCCTACGCCGTCACCGACGACGATCTTCGGGAGATTCTGCTCACACTCCGCTCGGAGGGGTGGCTCGCGGAGGACGCGCTGGTCACCGTGGAGCGCAGCACCAGAGGCGGCGAATTCCGGTGGCCGGACGGCTTCGAGGCGATCCGGTCCCGTCGTTACGGCGAGGGAACGTTTTGGTACGGTCGCGCCGCCTCTACGTGCGAAGACGCACGATGACCGGACCGGAGAGCGAGGGATCTCAAGTGCGCCGCGCCGTCTGTCCCGGGTCATTCGACCCGATCACCAACGGACATCTCGACATCATCGCCCGAGCCTCCCGGCTGTACGACGAGGTCTACGTCGCGGTGATGATCAACCAGACCAAGAAGGGCCTGTTCGAGGTCGACGAGCGGGTCGGGCTGATCCGCGAGGTCACCGCCGAGTACGCCAACGTACGGGTCGAGACCCACCACGGCCTCCTCGTGGACTACTGCAAGCAGCGCGACATCCCCGCCATCGTCAAGGGTCTGCGCGCCGTCAGCGACTTCGACTACGAGCTCCAGATGGCCCAGATGAACAACGGCCTCACCGGCGTCGAGACGCTGTTCGTGCCGACCAACCCCACCTACAGCTTCCTGTCCTCCTCGCTCGTCAAGGAGGTCGCGGCCTGGGGCGGCGACGTCTCCCACCTGGTCCCGCCGCAGGTCCTCGACGCCCTCAACAGGCGGCTGCGCAAGGACTGATGGGCGTGGGGCTACAGTCGTCCCGTCCGTCTCCGATCCGGCTGTAGGAAGTGGCGAGCACAGGTGGACGTGCAGAAGAAGCTCGACGAGATCGTCTCCGCGGTCGCCGGCGCGCGGGCCATGCCCATGTCGGCGTCCTGCGTGATCAACCGCGCCGAGCTGCTCGCGATGCTGGAAGAGGTGCGCCAGGCGCTGCCCGGCTCCCTCGCGCAGGCGCAGGAGCTGATCGGCGACCGGGAGCAGATGGTCGAGGAGGCCCGCCGGGAGGCAGAGCGGATCATCGAGACCGCGCACGCCGAGCGCGGCTCGCTGGTCGCGGGCACCGAGATCGCCCGCCGCTCCCAGGCCGAGGCCGACCGGATCCTCGCCGAGGCCCGCCAGGAGGCCGAGGAGATCCGCGCCGAGGCCGACGACTACGTCGACTCCAAGCTCGCCAATTTCGAGGTCGTCCTCACCAAGACCCTCGGCTCGGTCGGCCGCGGCCGCGAGAAGCTCCTCGGCACCGGTCCGGGGCTGGACGAGAACGGCTACGAGGACGAGGACGCCCCCGAGCGCAGCCCCGACCCCGAGACCCTGCGGCACAACGCCGACGCGTACGTGGACACCAAGCTGGGCGCCTTCGAGGCGGTGCTCGCCAAGACCCTGGAGGCGGTCGGCCGCGGCCGGCAGAAGCTGCACGGCCGGATCGCCACCGACGACCTCGGCGCCCTCGCCGACGACACCACGACCTTCCAGCACTCCAGCGACGCCGACTACCTCGCCGACCTGGCCGCCCTCTCGGACACCCCGGCCGGGCGCCCGGCGGCCCGGCAGGAGCAGCCGTCGTACGAGCCCCGGACGGACCGGACGGGGTACGAAACGGCGGCCGAGCCGTCCTACGAAGCCGGGGGCGAGCCGGCGTACGAAGCGGGGGGCGAGCCGTCGTACGAGCCGCACGCCGAGCCCGCGTACGCGCAGCAGCAGCCGGAGCAGCCGGCGTACGAGCCGGGGCCCGCCTACGGTGCCTACGACCAGCAGCAGGCCGGCTACGGCGGCTTCCCGCAGCAGGGCGGCTACGGCGGGCAGGACCCGTACGGATACCAGCAGGCCGATCCCTACGGGTACCAGGGCGGCTACTCCCAGCAGCCCGCCTACGACCCCCAGCAGCAGCCGCCCCAGGCCCCGCAGCAGTCACAGGCGCAGCAGGACTACGCTCTGGACGAGACCAGCCTCTTCGACACCAGCATGATCAGTGCGGAGCAGCTGCGGGCCTACGAGCAGGGGCGCGGGGGCCGCTGACGGGGCCGGATTGGGCCCTGGGCGCAAGGTCCAGTATCCTGGCCCTTCGGTCGCGCATGCCCTGACGTTTCGCGTACGGAGCAGTCTGCGACCGCCGCCGCCCGCAAGCACCGACGGGCGGTGTCCCTCCGAGATCGCAGATCGAAAGCAGGAATGGCTTCCAACGCCCGCCTCGACCACCGCAACCCCCTCGTGTTCGACACCCACGAGCTGGGTCGGCGTCCTGGTGCGCTGCAGCGCCTGACCCGCGAGATCGACGCCCCCGGGGACCTCGGCATTCCGGAAGTCATCGAAGTGCCGGAAGGCACCCCGGTGGAACTCGGCCTCCGGCTTGAGTCGGTCATGGAAGGGGTGCTTGTCACAGGCACCGCCCGTGCAACGGCCAAGGGGGAGTGCGTAAGGTGTCTGGAGCCGGTCGAGCTGGAGCTCGAAGCGGACTTCCAGGAGATGTTCTCGTACCCTGACGCCGACGACCGGGGCCGCGTGATCGCGGAACCGGGCGACGACGCCGAGGACGACGAGGACAGGCTCTTCATCGGGGACGGCCTTTTCGACCTCGAACCAGTGCTGCGTGATGCGGTGGTGCTCGCACTGCCGATGCAGCCGGTGTGCCGGGAAGACTGTCCGGGCCTGTGCTCCGAGTGCGGAGCGCGGCTCGCGGACGACCCGGAACACCACCATGACGCCGTCGACATCCGTTGGGCGGCTTTGCAGGGACTCGCCGGCACCACCACGGACGGCGAGAAGGACGAGATGAGCGGCGCCGAAGCGGGCGTCGACGAGAAGCAGGAGAAGTAGCCGTGGCTGTTCCGAAGCGGAAGATGTCGCGCAGCAACACGCGCCACCGCCGGTCGCAGTGGAAGGCTGCGGTCCCCACCCTGGTTGCGTGCGAGCGCTGCCACGAGCCCAAGCAGCAGCACATCGCGTGCCCGTCTTGCGGCACCTACAACAAGCGCCAGGTCCTCGAAGTCTGAGCGGTTGGTGAGAGGCCCGATGACAGACGCGAATGCCGCTAGTCCCCGTCAGCGCGGGGGTAGTCCGCAGGCCTCGTCCCACACAGTTCTGGAAGGGCGGCTCGGCTACCAGGTCGAGTCCGCCCTTCTGGTGCGTGCGCTCACCCACCGTTCCTACGCGTACGAGAACGGCGGTCTGCCGACGAACGAGCGGCTGGAGTTCCTCGGGGACTCCGTGCTCGGCCTCGTCGTCACGGACACGCTGTACCGCACCCACCCCGACCTGCCCGAGGGCCAGCTGGCCAAGCTGCGGGCCGCGGTGGTCAACTCGCGTGCGCTGGCGGAGGTGGGGCGCGGCCTCGACCTGGGCGCCTTCATCCGGCTCGGCCGGGGTGAAGAGGGCACGGGTGGCCGGGACAAGGCGTCCATCCTCGCCGACACCCTCGAAGCGGTGATCGGCGCGGTCTATCTCGACCAGGGCCTCGACGCGGCGTCCGAGCTGGTGCACCGGCTCTTCGACCCGCTGATCGAGAAGTCCTCCAACCTGGGCGCCGGCCTGGACTGGAAGACGTCGCTCCAGGAGCTGACCGCGATCGAGGGGCTCGGCGTGCCCGAGTACCTGGTCACGGAGACCGGCCCCGACCACGAGAAGACCTTCACTGCTGCCGCCCGCGTCGGAGGCGTCTCGTACGGCACCGGCACCGGCCGCAGCAAGAAGGAGGCGGAGCAGCAGGCCGCCGAGTCCGCCTGGCGGGCCATCAAGGCCGCCGCGGACGAGCGCGCCGAGGCGGCGACGGCTGCGACGGAGGCCAGGCAGGCCGCCGTGCACGCCGTGAAGGACGACGACACGTCGTCCGCCACCGCCTGAGGACAGCTCCACCGAGCGCCCGCCCCACCCGTTTCGGACGGGGGCGGGCGCTCGTCACATCCGGCGCCCTTCTGGTTCGCAGGGCGTCCTTCCGTTCCGTACCGCGTTTCCTACGGGGGTCCCGATGCCCGAGTTGCCCGAGGTCGAGGTCGTCCGGCGGGGGCTGGCGCGGTGGGTGGCCCATCGCACCGTCGCCGAGACCGAGGTGCTGCACCCGCGCGCCGTACGCCGGCACCTGGCCGGGGGCGAGGACTTCGCGCACCGGCTCAAGGGGCATCACATCGGCGACCCCAGCCGGCGCGGCAAGTACCTGTGGCTGCCGCTGGAGGAGACCAACCAGTCGGTGCTGGCGCACCTCGGGATGAGCGGGCAACTGCTGGTGCAGCCGCAGGAGGCGCCGGACGAGAAGCACCTGCGCATCCGCATCCGGTTCGCCGACTCGCTCGGCACCGAGCTGCGGTTCGTGGACCAACGCACCTTCGGCGGGCTGTCGTTGCACGACAACACCCCCGACGGACTGCCCGACGTCATCGCGCACATCGCCCGCGATCCCCTCGACCCGCTGTTCGACGACGACGCCTTCCACCAGGCGCTGCGCCGCAAGCGCACGACCGTCAAACGGGCCCTGCTGGACCAGTCGTTGATCAGCGGCGTCGGCAACATCTACGCGGACGAGGCCCTCTGGCGCGCCCGCATCCACTACGAGCGCCCGACCGCGCACTTCACCCGCCCGGTCACGGCCGAACTCCTCGGCCACATCCGGGATGTGATGAACGCGGCGCTCGCCGTCGGCGGCACCAGCTTCGACAGCCTGTACGTCAACGTCAACGGCGAGTCGGGCTACTTCGACCGTTCGCTCGACGCCTACGGCCGCGAGGGCGAGCCCTGCCGCCGCTGCGGCACCCCCATGCGGCGCCGCCCCTGGATGAACCGCTCCAGCTACTTCTGCCCGAAGTGTCAGCGGGCGCCGCGCGCCGCGTCGTAACGCTCGCGCGAAGCCAGCACCTCGTCCATCGCGCCCTCCACGCACTCGATGAGGGAGAGCAGGCGCCCGGCGACCTCGCGGCCGAGCGGGGTCAGCTCGTAGTCGACGCGGGGCGGGTTGGTCGGCTGGGCCTCGCGGTGCACCAGGCCGTCGCGCTCCAGTGCGTGCAGGGTCTGGGAGAGCATCTTCTCGCTCACCCCGTCGACGCGGCGGCGCAGCTCGTTGAAGCGCAGCGAGCCTTCGTACAGCGCGCCGAGGGTCAGTCCGCCCCAGCGACCCGTGACGTTCTCCAGCGTGCAGCGGGAGGGACACGCCTTGGCGAAGACGCTGTAGGCGAGCTGGTCGCGCTCCTCGGGACATCCGGTCATGACACAAGGATACGCCCACGCAGCGCTAACCAGTAGGTTGCGCTAACTAGAAGTTAGTGCTTTCCTTTCCTCGCCGTTGTTGAGCTGCCCTTCCGAGGAGAGTCATGACCACCCCCGTTCTTTCCATCGCCTACCACTCCGGCTACGGCCACACCGCCGTCCTGGCCGAGGCCGTCCGCGCCGGTGCCGTCGAGGCGGGCGCCGAGGCGCATCTGATCAAGGTGGACGAGATCACCGAGGAGCAGTGGCGGATACTCGACCGCTCCGACGCGATCGTCTTCGGCTCGCCCACCTACATGGGCACCGCCTCCGGCGCCTTCCATGTCTTCGGCGAGGCGACCTCCTCGCGCTGGGCCGGCCAGGACTGGCAGGACAAGCTGGCCGCCGGGTTCACCAACTCGGGCTCCAAGAGCGGCGACAAGCTGCACACGCTCCAGTTCTTCCAGACGCTCGCCGCCCAGCACGGCATGCACTGGGTCAACCTCGGTCTGCTTCCGGGCTGGAACAGCAGCACCGCCTCCGAGAACGACCTCAACCGCCTCGGCTTCTTCGCCGGTGCCGCCGCCCAGACCGACACCGACCAGGGCCCGGAGGGCGTGCACAAGGCGGACATCGCCACGGCCGAGCACCTCGGGCGCCGGGTGGCGGAGACGGCACGCACGTTCGCGCGGGGCCGCGCCGCCGCCTGACCCGGCCGCCGGGCGGGGGAGTCCGGCCCGGCCGCCGGACTCGGCCACCGAAGCCGGTCGCCGAACTCAGTTGCCGAACTCCGCCGTCCACCAGGGTCCGCCCGCGCCGAAGTGCACGCCGACGCCGAGGGTGTGGAAGGCGGGGTTCAGGATGTCGGCGCGGTGCTCGGGGCTGGCCATCCACGCCTTCACCACGGCCGCCGGGTCCGCCGGACCGCGCGCGATGTTCTCGGCGCCCAGGCCGCTGACACCGGCCGCCGCCGCCCGGTCCCACGGCGACTTGCCGTCCGGGTCGGTGTCGGAGAAGAAGCCCCGCGCCGCCATGTCGTCGCTGAACGCCCCGGCCAGGTTCGTCAGCGCCGAGTTCGCGGACAGCGCGGCGAGGCCCGCCTTCGCCCGCTCGTCGTTGATCAGCCTCAGCACCTGGGCCTCGGCGGCGGCCTGCGCGGAGACGGTCACGGGCGGGACGGCCGGCGCGGGGGCCGCGGTCTTCGTCGGGGCCGGGCTCGGCTTCGCCCTGGTGGGGGAGGGCTTGGGCTTCGGCGCGGCGGGAGCGGCCGGGGTGGTCCTGGGCGCGGTGGGCTTCGCGGATTTCGAGGGGGCCGGCGAGGCGGGGGCCGAGCGCGTGGGCGACGCGGATTTCCCGGGCGCCGGGGACGAGGACGGCGTAGGAGCGGCCGGGGAGGAGGGCGACCGCCCGGTGCCGCGACCCGCCGCCGTACCACCGCCGCCGTTGTCCGTGCCGCCGGTGCCCGTGCCGCCGTTCTCCGCGCTGCCGGAGGTGCCGCCCTGCGCGTCCGCCGTGTTGCTGGGGGAGCCCGCCACCCGGACCCGGTCGCCGCCGGTGGTGTGACCGCTGCCGTCGAGGCGGTAGCCCTGGAAGCCCGGCACCACGCCCGCGGCCACCGCGGCGGTGCCCAGGGCGACGGCCACGCACATCCCGAGCAGCGTCATGCTCACCGCACGCCCGGCCTGCTTCGGCCGCCGCTTGCCACGGACGGGCTCCCCGCCGGGCTCCCCGGTACCGGCAGCACCCTCGCCGGCCGCGTCCGCACCCGCGTACGGCGAGCCCGCGTCCCCCGCGAACGGCTCCGCCGGCCCGGCCGCGAAGAGATACGCGTCCGCCTTGGCCTTCGCCGCCGCGTACGCCTCGGGATTCAGATAGGGCGCGGTGCCCATCGGTATCGGCACGGTGGCCGCGGCAGCCGGATCGTGGCCCCCGGCCGGCATCGTGGGCGCGGTGGGCGTGGAGACGCCGTGGCTCCCGGCCGGCAGGGTGGCCGCGGCAGCCGGACCGGGGCCCCCGGCCGACACGGCGGGCGTGGAGACCGGGCCGTGGCTCCCGGCCGGCACGGTGAGCGCGGACGCCTGATCGTGCCCCCCGACCGGCATCGTGGGCGCGGACGCCGCATCGTCGTTCCCGGCGGTCGAGGCGGGAGGGTCGTCGTTCCCGGCGGTCGAGGCGCGCGGGTCGTCGCTCCCCGCGGCGCGGCCAGCGTCCGAGCGTCGGTGGCGTCCCATGACCTTGCCCTCTTCCTCGTACATCTTTGGTGCTTCGGGCCGCCCCAACCCACTCGATCGAGTGGATTTCCCCAGAGAGGTGCCCGCGTGCGGACCGTACCTCATGCCCTTCGAGGGCGATGTGTCCCGAACGACACCCGACGGTTAGGTTGCCCCCATGAGTGAGGATGTTCGACTGATCGCCTGGGTGCGCGGACACGTGCAGGGCGTGGGATTCCGCTGGTTCACCCGTGCCAAGGCGCTGGAGATCGGCGGCTTGAGTGGTTTTGCTCTCAATTTGGCGGACGGCCGGGTCCAGGTCGTCGCGGAGGGCGCCCGCGACCGCTGCGAGGGGCTGCTCGACTGGCTCCAGGGAGCCGACACGCCCGGCCGTGTGGACGGCGTCACCGAGATCTGGGACACACCCCGCGGCGGCTACGACGGCTTCGCGATCCGCTGAGCCGAAGCCGCCCGGCCCCGGCCGCCGCGCCCCCGCCCGCGCCGGCCGGGAGCGGAAACGGCCTGGTGGTTGCCAAGAAGGGCGTAGCGTGGCAGGCTCCGCAGGTACAGCTGATCGCTGCGCCCCAGGGCCCGGATGACTCGCTGCGCCGCCGTGCTTTTCCGGCCGCGCGCCCCGGTTCGCCCGCCAATACGGGGTGTGATCGTGTTGACCGTCAAACTTTTTGGTGAGACGCTGAAAGCCCCGCGCACCTTAGCTGTTTGGCATGAGAACAACAGCAGAGCAACACTCGGATGTGCCAAGCACCGCGGGTGCGAATCCCTCACGACCCACACCGCATCGGTCGGTCACTCAGTGTGGAGGACCATCCATCATGGCAAAGGCGCTTCTCGGTTACGTCGGCGGCTCCGACCCTCGACTCCTCGCCGAGATGCGACGGCTTCAGCAGCGTGTACAGGACCTGGAGTCCGAGCTGGTCAGGATCCAGGCGGAGAACGACGCGCTGACGGCTGCCGCTTCTCAGGACAGGATCATGGAGAGCATCGACGCACACCAGGCGGAGCCTGCGCTCACCTGATCGCTGCATCGCTGACAACGGCAGCGGTTGGGCAGCCCGTATCAACCGCTCGACAGATCGGACGACCGGCATCCGGGGCCGTCCATCAGAATCGCAAGGGACGCTTCGGCGTCCCTTCTTTCTTCCCCCGCGCATCCTTTCACCATCTTCAACATCTGGTGTGCCCTGCGCGTCCAGGAGTGAAACCGCGCGGTCTCCGGCGTTCATGGAGTGAGACAGCGGCGGCCGGTAGAGTCCAGCGGCGTGCACCTCAAGGCCCTGACCCTGCGCGGCTTCAAGTCGTTCGCCTCCGCGACCACCCTCCGCTTCGAACCCGGAATCACCTGCGTCGTCGGACCGAACGGCTCGGGCAAGTCCAATGTGGTGGACGCGCTGAGCTGGGTGATGGGCGAGCAGGGCGCCAAGTCGCTGCGCGGCGGCAAGATGGAGGACGTCATCTTCGCCGGCACCACCGGCCGCCCCCCGCTGGGCCGCGCCGAGGTGTCCCTGACCATCGACAACTCCGACGGGGCGCTGCCCATCGAGTACGCCGAGGTCACCATCACGCGGATCATGTTCCGCAACGGCGGCAGCGAATACCAGATCAACGGCGACACCTGCCGCCTCCTCGACATCCAGGAACTGCTCTCCGACTCCGGCATCGGCCGCGAGATGCACGTCATCGTCGGCCAGGGCCAGCTGGACTCCGTGCTGCACGCCGATCCGATGGGCCGCCGCGCCTTCATCGAGGAGGCGGCCGGCGTCCTCAAGCACCGCAGGCGCAAGGAGAAGGCGCTGCGGAAACTGGACGCGATGCAGGCCAACCTCGCCCGCGTCCAGGACCTCACCGACGAACTGCGCCGCCAGCTCAAGCCGCTCGGCCGCCAGGCGGCGGTGGCCCGCCGGGCCGCCGTCATCCAGGCCGACCTGCGCGACGCCCGGCTGCGGCTGCTCGCCGACGACCTCGTACGGCTGCGCCAGGCGCTCGACGCCGAGATCGCCGACGAGGCCGCGCTCAAGGAACGCAAGGAGGCCGCCGAGCAGGAGCTGCGCAAGGCCCTGCACCGCGAGTCCGTCCTGGAGGACGAGGTACGGCGGCTCGCGCCCCGCCTCCAGCGCGCCCAGCAGACCTGGTACGAGCTGTCCCAGCTGGCCGAGCGGGTGCGCGGCACCATCTCGCTGGCCGACGCCAGGGTCACCAGCGCCACCTCCGCCCCGCCCGAGGAGCGCCGCGGCCGCGACCCCGAGGACCTGGAGCGCGAGGCCGCCCGCGTCCGCGAACAGGAGGCCGAACTGGAGGCCGCCCTGGAAGCGGCCCGGCACGCCCTGGACGACACGGTCGCGCACCGCGCCGAACTGGAGCGGGCACTGGCCGTCGAGGAACGCCGGCTCAAGGACGTGGCCCGCGCCATCGCCGACCGCCGCGAGGGCCTGGCCCGGCTGAACGGCCAGGTGGGCGCGGCCCGTTCGCGCGCCGCCGCCGCCCAGGCCGAGATCGACCGGCTGGCCACCGCCCGCGACGAGGCCCAGGACCGCGCGGTGCGCGCCCAGGAGGAGTACGAGGCGCTCCAGGCCGAGGTCGACGGCCTCGACGTGGACGACACCGACCTCGCCGGGCGCCACGAGGCCGCGAAACGGCAACTGGCCGACGCCGAGGCCGCCCTGACCGCCGCCCGCCAGGCCACCACCGCCGCCGAGCGCCGCCGCGCCGCGACCCAGGCCCGCCACGACGTCCTGGCCCTGGGCCTGCGCCGCAAGGACGGCACCGGCATACTGCTCGACGCCCGCTCGACCCTCACCGGCCTGCTCGGCCCGGCGGCGGAACTCCTGACCATCACTCCTGGCTACGAGATCCCCCTCGCCGCCGCCCTCGGCGCCGCCGCCGACGCCCTCGCCGTGACCAACCCGACCGCGGCCGCCGACGCCCTCCGCCTCCTGCGCAAACAGGACGGCGGCAGGGCGGCCCTGCTCATCACCGGCCCCGAAGGCGCGCCGCGAAGGGGCGCGGGGCCCTGTCCGGCATGCGGCTCCCACCGCGCGGGCGCGAGCGACCACGAAGCACCCGCGGCCGGCAACGGACCGATCCCCGCCGAAAACCTCGTCCGCGCCCCCGACGAGCTGATGCCAGCCCTCCGTGGACTCCTCCGCGACACCGTCGTCGTCGACACCCTGGACGCCGCCGAAGACCTCATCCGCTCCCACCCCCACCTCACCGCCGTCACCGCCGACGGCGACCTGCTCGGCGCCCACTTCGCCCACGGCGGCTCCGCCGGCGCCCCCAGCCTGCTGGAGGTCCAGGCCTCCGTGGACGAGGCCGCCGCCGAACTCGCGGAGCTGTCCGTCCGCTGCGCCGAGCTGGCCGAAGAGGAGAACAGCGCGACGGAAAGCCGTACCGCGGCCGCCGCCCTCGTGGAGGAGCTGGGCGAACGGCGCCGGGCGGCCGACCGCGAGAAGTCCACCGTCGCCCAGCGGCTCGGCCGCCTCGCGGGCGAGGCCCGCGCCGCCGCCGGTGAGGCCGAGCGCTCCGCCGCCGCTGCCGCGCGGGCGCAGGACGCGCTGGACAAGGCCGTGGCGGAGGCCGGGGAACTCGCGGAGCGGCTCGCCGTCGCCGAGGAGACGCCGGTCGAGGAGGAGCCGGACACCGCGGTGCGCGACCGGCTCTCCGCCGACGGCGCCAACGCGCGGCAGACCGAGATGGAGGCCCGGCTCCAGGTCCGTACCCACGAGGAGCGGGTCAAGGCGCTGGCCGGCCGCGCCGACTCCCTCGACCGCGCCGCCCGTGCGGAGCGCGAGACGCGGGCGCGGGCCGAGCAGCGCCGGGCCCGGCTGCGCCACGAGGCGGCGGTCGCGCGGGCCGTGGCCGACGGCGCCCGGCAGCTGCTGGCGCACGTCGAGGTCTCCCTCGTCCGCGCCGACCGGGAGCGCGCCGCCGCCGAGGCAGCGAAGGCCCGGCGCGAGCAGGAACTGGCCGCCGCCCGCACCGCCGGACGTGAACTGAAGTCGGAACTCGACAAGTTGACGGATTCGGTCCACCGCGGCGAGGTACTCGGCGCCGAGAAGCGGCTGCGGATCGAGCAGCTGGAGACCAGGGCGCTGGAGGAGCTGGGTGTCGAACCCGCGGGGCTGGAGACGGAGTACGGGCCGCACCAGCCCGTGCCGCCCTCGCCCCCCGCCGACGGCGAGACGCTGCCTCAGGACCCGGACCACCCCCGCAACCAGCCGCGCCCCTTCGTGCGGGCCGAGCAGGAGAAGCGGCTCAAGGCGGCCGAGCGGGCGTACCAGCAGCTCGGCAAGGTCAATCCGCTGGCCCTGGAGGAGTTCGCGGCGCTGGAGGAGCGGCACAAGTTCCTCAGCGAGCAACTGGAGGACCTGAAGAAGACCCGCGCCGATCTGCTCCAGGTGGTGAAGGAGGTCGACGAGCGGGTCGAGCAGGTCTTCACCGAGGCCTACCGGGACACCGCGCGCGAGTTCGAGGGCGTCTTCGCCAGGCTGTTCCCCGGCGGCGAGGGCAGGCTCGTGCTCACCGACCCCGGCAACATGCTCACCACGGGCGTCGACGTCGAGGCGCGGCCGCCGGGCAAGAAGGTCAAGCGGCTGTCCCTGCTCTCGGGCGGCGAGCGGTCGCTGACGGCCGTCGCGCTGCTGGTGTCGATCTTCAAGGCCCGGCCGAGTCCCTTCTATGTGATGGACGAGGTCGAGGCGGCCCTGGACGACACCAACCTCCAGCGGCTGATCCGGATCATGCAGGAGTTGCAGGAGTCCTCGCAGCTCATCGTGATCACGCACCAGAAGCGCACGATGGAGGTGGCCGACGCGTTGTACGGCGTCTCGATGCAGGGCGACGGTGTGTCGAAGGTCATCTCGCAGCGTCTGCGCTGACCCATTTCAAGATCCACTGCAACCGTCGATCAAGATCACCTCACTCCCTGTTCATTTCTTGAACACGGAGCGAGGCGCCGTATCTCCTAACTCACAGCATTCCCCCTATTGACTTCGAAAGTTGAAGGCATAGTCTCTGCAACGTTGCTTTTTTCCTTCAGGTGTAAGTAGCGCGAACGTGTGCGCCACTGGAGACCTGGAAGGGCTCACCCCACCCCGGCAGCGTTGCCGTGGCCCGAGGAGTTTCACGTGACCAGCACAGCGCAGGCACCTCAGTCAGGAGCCGGGACGGCTCATCCCGAACATCTCGGGCACGTCATCTTCATCGCCGCGGCCGCGGCCATGGGCGGCTTCCTCTTCGGCTACGACAGCTCCGTCATCAACGGCGCCGTCGAGGCCATCCGCGACCGCTACGACATCGGCTCCGCCGGGCTCGCGCAGGTCATCGCCATCGCCCTGATCGGCTGCGCCATCGGCGCCGCCACCGCGGGCCGGATAGCCGACCGGATCGGCCGTATCCGCTGCATGCAGATCGCGGCCGTGCTGTTCACGATCAGCGCCGTCGGCTCCGCGCTGCCCTTCGCGTTGTGGGACCTCGCCTTCTGGCGCATCGTCGGCGGATTCGCCATCGGCATGGCCTCCGTGATCGGCCCCGCCTACATCGCCGAGGTCGCCCCGCCCGCCTACCGCGGCCGGCTCGGCTCCTTCCAGCAGGCCGCGATCGTCGTCGGCATCGCCATCTCCCAGCTCGTCAACTGGGGCCTGCTGAACGCCGCCGGCGGCAACCAGCGCGGCCACCTCATGGGCCTGGAGGCCTGGCAGGTCATGCTGGGCGTCATGGTGATCCCGGCCGCCCTGTACGGCCTGCTGTCCTTCGCCATCCCCGAGTCCCCGCGCTTCCTGCTGTCCGTCGGCAAGCGCGAGCGCGCCAAGGAGATCCTGGCCGAGGTCGAGGGCAAGGGCGCCGACCTGGACAAGCGCGTCGCCGACATCGAGCACGCGATGCGCAGCGAGCACCGCTCCACCTTCAAGGACCTGCTGGGCGGCGGCTTCTTCTTCAAGCCGATCGTCTGGGTCGGCATCGGCCTGTCGGTCTTCCAGCAGTTCGTCGGCATCAACGTCGCGTTCTACTACTCCTCGACGCTGTGGCAGTCGGTCGGCGTCGACCCGACGGACTCGTTCTTCTACTCCTTCACCACGTCCATCATCAACATCATCGGCACCGTGATCGCGATGATCTTCGTGGACCGGATCGGCCGCAAGCCGCTCGCGCTCATCGGCTCGACCGGTATGGTCGTCGGCCTGGCGCTGGAAGCCTGGGCGTTCTCGTACCACCTGGTCGACGGCAAGCTGCCCGCCACCCAGGGCTGGGTCGCCCTGATCGCGGCGCACGTCTTCGTCCTCTTCTTCGCCCTGTCCTGGGGTGTGGTCGTCTGGGTCATGCTCGGCGAGATGTTCCCGAACCGGCTCCGCGCCGCCGCGCTGGGCGTGGCCGCCGCCGCCCAGTGGATCGCCAACTGGGCGATCACCGCGAGCTTCCCGTCGCTGGCCGACTGGAACCTCTCCGGCACGTACATCATCTACACGGTGTTCGCCGCCCTCTCCATCCCCTTCGTCCTGAAGTTCGTCAAGGAGACGAAGGGCAAGGCCCTGGAGGAGATGGGCTGAGCCTCGTAACCCCGAGGCGTCCCCGAACCCGGGGAGAAGGGCCTTCAGACCCCGCTGCCCCTCTCCCCGTATCTCCCCTCGCCCCCGGACCGGCCACTGCCCGGTCCGGGGGCGAGGGCTTTCACCCGCCGGCCCGGAGCCGGGCGAGGAACCGGTCGAGAACCCCCGGCGAGGGCCACCGGCTCGCGTCATCGCCCAGCGCCGCCCGACACCCTGGAAGAGGCCCCGGACGTACCGCTCGGCGCCGGCCGCGGGGATGCCCTGGCCGGCGGCCCACGAGGTGAGCGCGACGAGATACGCGTAGTGCGCGGTCAGCGTCCCGGTCAGCGCCGAGAGGACGTCGAAGGCGGCCTCGTCCGCGACGGGGAGCACACCGGTCGAACAGCGCGTCCACCGCCGGACGCGACGGCTGCACCACCGTGACCGACCGGCGCTCGCGCACCGCGGGCAGCGGAATCGCCCGCACCATCGGCGCCTCGGTGCCGAGGGTCCGCCGCAACTCGTCGTGAGCGACTTCGGCCATCACATTGACGACGACCGTGTCACCGCCCACCCGCACACCGGCCAGCGCCCTGGTGCCGGTCCTGGCCGCGTACGGCGACGATCACCATGTCCGCGCGATCCACGACCTCCTGGTTGCCGGCGCACACCTGTGCCACAGCAGTGCGATCGCCAACACGCCCGCGGGGCAGGGGGCTTCCTGGGCCGGCTCCGACGCACGCCCCCCGGCGTCAGCCGCCGTGCCGCGTTCGAGGGGATCCTCGCGGCTCAGCTCGCCGCCGTCGAGGCACGCCAAAACCCCCTCCGACGCGAGGCGTCGGAGGGGGGAGGTGGCTGACGTACCGTCAGATGCCGGGCAGGGCAGTAGCGTTCCGCCCCGTACAAGAGCGGCTGCTGAGCCCGTCGAGCGCCGGTCAGACCGCGGCGGTCGCCTGTTCGCCGGTGGGGCTGGCGGCGGGGGCGGACCCGGTGGACGCGGCGGTCTCCGCGGCGTCCACCGGAGCCGCGATGCCCGGCTTCGGCAGCACCATGTACAGCACGCCCGAGATCACGATCGTCGCGACCCAGCCGAGGCCGTACTGGCCGATGACGTTGTTCTTGGCGAGCGGACCGGTGAACCAGTCCGAGGTGGTGAACAGCAGGCCCGAGACCAGGCCGATCGCCCAGGCGGCCACGGCGGCGGGGGAGAAGCCGCCCTTGTACCAGTAGGCGCTGGTGCGCGTGGTGTCGGCCATGGCCCGGCCGTCGTACTCCGTGCGACGCAGCATGTCCGCGCCGAACACGCCGACCCACGCGGAGAACGCGACCGCGAGCAGGGAGAGAAAGGCGATGAAGGAGCCCATGAAGCTCGTCGCGACCAGCATCAGCACGCCGCCGAATACCAGCGAGATCACGGCGTTGACCGACACCGCCCAGTGCCGCGGCACCTTGAAGCCGAGGGTCTGCGCGGTGAAGCCCGCCGAGTACATCGACATCGAGTTGATCAGCAGCATGCCGACCAGCGCGATGAACAGGTACGGCACCGCGATCCACGTCGGCAGGATCTTGCCCAGGAAGGACACCGGGTCGGTGGCCGAGGCCAGGTCCGGAGTGGCGACCGCCATCACCGCGCCCATCAGGACCATCGGCAGCACGACCACACCGGCGCCGCCGACCGCCGTACCCACGATCGCCTTGGAGGAGGCCGTGCGCGGCAGATAGCGGGTGAAGTCCGGGGCCGTCGGGATCCAGCTGACGCCACCGGCCGCGATCATGCCGATGCCGGTGATCACCGCGGCCGTGGAACCGGCGCTGTGGTCCATCACCTTCGACCAGTCCGTCTTCACCGCCAGGTAGACCAGGACCAGCACCGAGAAGGCGCCGAAGAAGTAGGTGGCGTACTTGTTGCACTTCTGCACGGCGTTGATGCCGAGCCCGGAGATCGCGAAGGTCGCCACCACGAACACCAGCAGCGTCACCATGTCCAGGACGCTGTTCCCCTTGATCCCGAACAGGATGTCCAGGATGGAGAGCATGGCGTAGGCGCCGGTCACCGCGTTGATCGTCTCCCAGCCCCAGCGGGCCACCCAGATCAGCGAGCCCGGCAGCAGGTTGCCCCGCTGTCCGAACACCGCGCGGGACAGCGCCATGCCCGGCGCCCCGCCCCGCTTGCCGGCGATGCCGATCAGACCGACGAGGCCGTACGACACGACGGGCGCCGCCACGGCGACGACCAGCGCCTGCCAGATGTTCAGGTGGTACGCCACGACGAGGCTCGCGCCCATCGTCAGCAGCAGCACGCTGATGTTGGCGCCGACCCAGGTCGGGAACAGCTCACGGGTCCGGCCGGTCCGCTCGTGGTCCGGGACCTGCTCGATGCCGCGGGTCTCGAGAGCGCCTTCGGTCTCGACGGTTTTGCTCATGGGGAAAGGTGCCCTAGAGATGGGGGGAAGGGGACGGTCGGACTCTACGCGCGTCAACGCAGCCCGGACCATCGTACTTTGCTCCGACTCCTCGCCAAACGTGGCGTTTGTCTCTCGGAGGATGCCACAAGCCCGGTCCCGGCGGAACCCATGGCCGATACTGGGACGCGTTATGGAAACCGTCATCCTTGCTGTAGTCATCGCCGTGGTCGTGCTCGGCGCGCTCGGCGGGCTGATCGTGGGCAGCCGACGCCGGAAGTCGCTGCCCCCGCCGCCCCCGAAGGCGCCCGACATCACCGCGCCCCCGGCCGAGCCGCATGTCGGCGAAGAGGCCGAGACGCCGCGCGACGAACCGCGCCGGACGATCGAGGAGGTGGATCTCCCGGGCGGCCCGCCGGTCGTCGTAGAGGAGCCTCCCGCACCCACCGTCGAGGCTCCCGAGATCGAGATCCCGGAGCCCACCGCGGGCCGGCTCGTCCGGCTCCGCACCCGCCTGTCCCGCTCCCAGAACGCCCTCGGCAAGGGCCTGCTCACGCTGCTCTCGCGCGAGCACCTGGACGACGACACCTGGGAGGAGATCGAGGACACCCTGCTCACCGCCGACGTCGGCGTGCAGCCCACCCAGGAGCTGGTCGAGGGCCTGCGCGAGCGCGTCAAGGTGCTCGGCACCCGCACCCCCGAGGAACTGCGCGGCCTGCTTCGCGAGGAACTGCTGAAGCTGGTCGGCACCGATGTCGACCGCACCGTGAAGACCGAGCCCGCCGACCGCAAGCCCGGCATCGTCATGGTCGTCGGCGTCAACGGCACCGGCAAGACCACCACCACCGGCAAGCTCGCCCGCGTCCTGGTCGCCGACGGCCGCAGCGTGGTGCTCGGCGCCGCCGACACCTTCCGTGCCGCCGCCGCCGACCAGCTCCAGACCTGGGGCGAGCGGGTCGGCGCCTACACCGTGCGCGGTCCGGAGGGCGGCGACCCCGCCTCCGTGGCCTTCGACGCGGTGAAGGAGGGCAAGGAGATGGGGGTCGACGTCGTCCTCATCGACACCGCGGGCCGGCTGCACACCAAGACCGGTCTCATGGACGAGCTGGGCAAGGTCAAGCGGGTGGTCGAGAAGCACGCGCCGCTGGACGAGGTGCTGCTGGTCCTGGACGCCACCACCGGGCAGAACGGCCTGGTGCAGGCGCGGGTGTTCGCGGAGGTCGTGGACATCACCGGCATCGTGCTGACCAAGCTGGACGGCACCGCCAAGGGCGGCATCGTGGTCGCGGTCCAGCGCGAGCTGGGCGTGCCGGTCAAGCTGATCGGGCTCGGCGAGGGCGCGGACGACCTGGCGCCGTTCGAGCCGGAGGCGTTCGTGGACGCGCTGATCGGAGACTGAGGGGGTAAATTCACCCCCTCGGCGTGAAGAAGTGCCCGCCCTCAAGGTGCAGTTGAGGACGGGCACTTCGCTCTTTCCGGCCGCCGCCCGCGAGTGTCGTCCGGCCTGCCCTCCGCCGTCCGCCGGCGCCTTCCGGCCGTCTTCCCCCGGTGCCTTCCGGCCGCCGTCCGCCGGTGCCTTCCGGCTTTCTTCTACCAGCGCCTTCCGGCCGTCGTCTTCTTCAGGCTCTTTCCTGCCTCCGGCCGGCTTCCTGCCGCCGCCTCACGCCCGCGACCCCGACCGGTGCGCCACATACGCCAGCGTGCCCAGCAGCAGCCGGGCCGCCGGGGGGCGGGTCGCGGAGTCGAGGGCGGGCGGGCGCAGCCAGCGCACCGGACCCCGGCCGCCCCGGTCGCTGGGCGGCGCGGTGATGTACGCGCCCGGCCCGAGCCCGCGCAGATCCAGGGCGCGCGGGTCGTCCCAGCCCATGCGGTACAGCAGCCGGGGCAGCTCGGCCGCGGCGCCGGTGGCCACGAAGAACTGGGCCCGGCCCTCGGGGGTCAGGGCCACCGGACCCAGCGGCAGCCCCATCCGCTCCAGCCGGACCAGGGCGCGCCGGCCGGCCGGCTCGGAGACCTCCACCACGTCGAACGCGCGGCCCACCGGCAGCAGCACCGAGGCGCCGGGGAACTCCGCCCACGCCTTGGCCACCTCGTCCAGCGTGGCCCCGGCCGGCACCTCGGGCGCGAAGCCGAGCGGATGCGCGCCCGGCTCGGGACACTCCGCGAAGCCGCAGGAGCAGGCGCCCGCCGCGGCCCGGGCACCCGGCACCACGTCCCAGCCCCAGAGCCCGGTGAACTCGGCGACGGTGGTGCACTCCGCCGGCCGGCCACGCCGACGCGTGCCGGAGCGGATCTCGCGAATGCCGCCGATCGTGAAGCCCATGCCCCCTCCAACGGGTCCAGCGCGCCGGTGGTTACGACAAGGAACGAGACGGAAGCGGAACGTAACGCTACGGCTCCGCATGCCCCGGCCGTGACGGAACCGGGGCGGCGCTTTGAAGCATGCCGGGTGGCGCGCCGGGATCCACGCGCCCCTTTGTGCATCACTCCGCCCGCTTCCGTTCGTCCTGTGTCAAGTGAATCGCGTGGGACGGGCCGGGAGTTCATTCGAAGGGGTGGCGAATGGTGGCGTTTCTCTGATCCGCGTGGCCGAGCCGGTGATCACGGGGTTACTGTGAGTGTGCGAAATCCTCGGGGCACATGCGCCCGTGGGTATGCCGGGGGCAACCCGGAAGCGACTCGGCGGTAACCCGAAAAGGGTCCGAGAACGGCTCGGTATCGCGTTCGAAGGCTGGGAACCGGGGGACGCCGGGCCGTATTTACCGGCATTCTGATAGGGCTTGGCGCACTCAGGCGGCAAGAGGTCTCAGGGATGGGGGCGTTCCAGTGGGCGGCAATGGCGGAAGCGGGACAAACGCTGACAAGCGCCCCAATGAGCTGCTCGGCTCGTGGTTCGTGCGCAGCGGCTGGTCCAAGGGCGAGCTGGCCCGCCAAGTGAACCGCAGGGCCCGCCAGTTGGGCGCCAATCACATCTCCACCGACACCTCCCGCGTGCGCCGCTGGCTGGACGGCGAGAACCCGCGCGAACCGATCCCGCGCATCCTCTCCGAGCTGTTCTCCGAGCGCTTCGGCTGCGTGGTCTCCATCGAGGACCTGGGCCTGCGCGCCGCCCGCCAGTCGACCGCCGCCTCCGGTGTGGACCTGCCCTGGACCGGCCCGCAGACCGTCGCCCAGCTCGGCGAATTCTCCCGCAGCGACCTGATGCTCGCCCGGCGCGGCTTCCTCGGCACCTCCCTCGCGCTGTCCGCGGGCCCCTCCCTGATCGAGCCCATGCAGCGCTGGCTCGTGCCCACCCCCGGCACCCCGGCCGCGCCCGCCCCCGAGTCCCCCGCCGACTCCCGCCGGCCCGGCCGCCTGTCCAAGCCGGAGCTGGACCTGCTGGAGTCCACCACCCGGATGTTCCGCCAGTGGGACGCCCAGTGCGGTGGCGGTCTGCGCCGCAAGGCCGTCGTCGGCCAGCTGCACGAGGTCACCGACCTGCTCCAGGAACCCCAGCCCGAGGCCACCACCCGCAAGCTGTTCAAGGTCGCCGCCGAACTGGCCGAACTCGCCGGCTGGATGTCGTACGACGTCGGGCTCCAGCCCACCGCGCAGAAGTACTTCGTCCTCGCGCTGCACGCCGCCAAGGAGGCCGGGGACCGGCCGCTCGGCTCCTACATCCTCTCCAGCATGAGCCGCCAGATGATCCACCTCGGCCGACCCGACGACGCCCTGGAGCTGATCCACCTCGCCCAGTACGGCAGCCGCGACTGCGCCGGACCGCGCACCCAGGCCATGCTGTACGCGATGGAGGCCCGCGCCTACGCCAACATGGGCCAGCCCGGCCGGACCAAGCGCGCGGTGCGGATGGCCGAGGACACCTTCGCCGAGGCACAGGAGTGGGACGAACCGGACCCCGACTGGATCCGCTTCTTCTCCGAGGCCGAGCTGTACGCGGAGAACTCCCACTCCTTCCGCGACCTCGCCTACCACGCGGGCCGCAGCCCCGCCTACGCCTCCCTCGCCGAGCCGCTGATGCGCCGCGCGGTGGACCTGTTCGCCAAGGACGGCGAGCACCAGCGGTCGTATGCGCTCAATCTGATCGGCATGGCCACCGTGCATCTGCTCCAGGGCGAGCCCGAGGCCGGCACCGAGTTCGCCTCGCGGGCGATGACCGTGGCCAAGAAGGTCCGCTCCGAGCGCGTGAACACCCGTATCCGAAAGACGGTCGGCACGGCCGTGCGGGACCACGGCGACCTCGCCGCCGTGGTCGACCTCGCCGAACAGCTCGCCGTCGACCTCCCCGAGTCCGAGGCCGTCTGACCCGGACCCCGCCCCGAAACCCCGGCCGCGGCCGGACCTCCCGAACCGCCCGACTCGGCTCCCCCAACGCCAGGTCATCGAGAGGCCCGCGCCGCGGCCGGTTCATGCACGCGTAACACACGGGTCGTCTTCGTCACGCCGGTGAAACAACGAGTGGCCTCCGTGGAAACGGTGCTCCGTCAGTCTCTGGCGCATACCCGGCCCCCACGCCACCCCACCGGACCGCTGAGGCACCGCCCGCACGGGCGCCCAGATCGACGAGGAGACGCCGATGGCCCCAGCCATCATGCTTGCGGCGGACGCACCCAAGCTGTCGTCCGCCAACACAGGCTTCATGCTCATTGCTTCCGCCCTGGTGCTGCTCATGACGCCGGGCCTGGCCTTCTTCTACGGAGGCATGGTCCGGGTCAAGAGCACCCTGAACATGCTGATGATGAGTTTCATCAGCATGGGCATCGTCACCATCCTGTGGGTGCTCTACGGCTTCTCGATGAGCTTCGGCACGGACCACGGCTCCCTGATCGGCTGGACCTCCGGCTACGTCGGCTGGACCGGCATCGGCAAGACGGACCTGTGGCCCGGCTACACCATCCCGGTCTTCGTCTTCGCCGTCTTCCAGATGATGTTCGCGATCATCACACCGGCCTTGATCAGCGGCGCCCTCGCCGACCGGGTGAAATTCAGCGCCTGGGCCGTCTTCCTCGTGCTGTGGGTCACCCTGGTCTACTTCCCGGTCGCCCACTGGGTCTGGGGCGCCGGCGGCTGGGCCTACAAGCTGGGCGTGATCGACTTCGCCGGCGGTACGGCGGTCCACATCAACGCCGGCGCCGCGGGGCTCGGCGTCATCCTCGTCATCGGCAAGCGCGTCGGCTTCAAGAAGGACCCGATGCGCCCGCACAGCCTGCCCCTGGTCATGCTCGGCTCCGGTCTGCTGTGGTTCGGCTGGTTCGGCTTCAACGCCGGCTCCTGGCTCGGCAACGACGACGGCGTCGGCCCCCTGATGTTCGTCAACACCCAGATCGCCACCGCCGCCGCCATGCTCGCCTGGCTCGGCTACGAGAAGATCCGGCACGGCGCCTGCACCACCCTCGGCGCCGCCTCCGGCGCGGTGGCCGGCCTCGTCGCCATCACCCCCTCCGGCGGCGCCGTCACCCCGCTCGGCGCGATCGCCGTCGGCGCCATCGCCGGTGTCGCCTGCGCCGCGGCCGTCGGACTGAAGTTCCGCTTCGGCTACGACGACTCCCTCGACGTCGTCGGCGTCCACATGGTCGGCGGCATCATCGGCTCCCTGCTGATCGGCTTCTTCGCCAGCGGCACGGGCCAGTCCACCGCCACCGGCGTCTTCTACGGCGACCACTCCTTCACCCAGCTGTGGAAGCAGTGCGCCGGAGTCGGCGCCGTCCTCGCCTACTCCCTGATCGTCTCCGCCGTCCTCGCCTTCCTCCTCGACAAGACCATCGGGATGCGCGTCACCCAGGACGAGGAGGTCTCCGGCATCGACCGCGCCCAGCACGCCGAGAGCGCCTACGACTTCAGCGGCGCCGGCGGCGGCGTCCTCGGCTCCGCCCTCTCCACCGCGGCCGCCGCGGCCGGCGCGGGCGGCGGCAAGCGGCCGGAGAATCAGGACGACAAGAAGAGCGGGAAGCAGACCAAGAAGGTGGACGCATGAAGCTCATCACGGCCGTCGTCAAGCCGTACCGGCTCGACGAGATCAAGGAAGCCCTTCAGTCCTTCGGCGTCCACGGACTGACGGTCACCGAGGCCAGCGGCTATGGCCGGCAGCGGGGCCACACCGAGGTCTACCGCGGCGCGGAGTACACCGTCGACCTGGTCCCCAAGATCCGCATCGAGGTCCTCACCGAGGACGACGACGCCGAGGAACTGATCGAGACCATCGTCAAGGCGGCCCGCACCGGCAAGATCGGCGACGGCAAGGTCTGGTCGGTCCCGGTCGAGACGGCCGTCCGCGTCCGCACCGGGGAACGCGGCCCGGACGCCCTCTGACGCCTCTGACATCGAGCCTGGAAACCCAGGCCCAGCCCTGGAAACCGAACGGAACGGGAGTCGCCGGGTGACGGGAACGGATGAGCGGACAGCGGCCGAAGGCCCGGAACCCAGCGGCTACGCGGCGGCCCGGCTGCGCCTCCTCACCGAGGGGGCGCGGACCGGGCCGCCGCGCCGTGCCGCCCTCGCCGAACTGACCGACGGCTGGCTCGCCGCCCTCTTCACCGCCGCGGCCGGCCGGTCCCGTAGCATCTCGCTCGTCGCCGTCGGCGGCTACGGCCGCGGGGAGCTGTCCCCGCGCAGCGACCTCGACCTCCTGCTGCTGCACGACGGCTCCGACCCCGCCGCGGTCGCCGCCCTCGCCGACCGCCTCTGGTACCCCGTCTGGGACCTCGGCCTCGACCTCGACCACTCCGTCCGCACCCTCGCCGAGGCCCGCAGGACGGCCGGCGAGGACCTCAAGGTCCAGCTCGGCCTGCTGGACGCCCGCCACCTCGCCGGCGACCTCGGCCTGACCGCCGGACTGCGCACCGCCGTCCTCGCCGACTGGCGCAACCAGGCCCCCAAACGGCTGCCCGAACTGAAGCAGCTGTGCGACGAACGCGCCGACCGCCAGGGCGAGTTGCGGTTCCTCCTGGAACCCGACCTCAAGGAGGCCCGCGGCGGCCTGCGCGACGCCACCGCGCTGCGCGCCGTCGCCGCCTCCTGGCTCGCCGACGCCCCCCGCGAGGGCCTGGCGGAGGCCCGCCGCACCCTGCTCGACGTCCGCGACGCCCTCCATCTGAGCACCGGCCGCGCCACCGACCGGCTCGCCCTCCAGGAACAGGACCAGGTAGCGGCCGAACTGGGCCTGCTCGACGCCGACGCCCTGCTCCGGCAGGTCTACGAGGCGGCCCGCGTCATCTCCTACGCCGGTGACGTCACCTGGCGCGAAGTGGGGCGCGTGCTGCGCTCACGCGCCGTACGCCCGCGCCTGCGCGCCATGCTGGGCGGCGGGAAACAGGTGGCCGAGCGGTCCCCGCTGGCCGAGGGAGTGGTCGAACAGGACGGCGAGGTGGTCCTCGCCCGCGCCGCCCGCCCCGAACGCGACCCCGTGCTCCCGCTGCGCGCCGCGGCCGCCGCCGCCCAGGCCGGCCTCCCGCTCTCCCGGTACGCCGTACGCCGCCTGGCCGCGACCGCCCGCCCGCTGCCCACCCCCTGGCCCGCCGAGGCCCGCGAACAACTGGTCACCCTGCTCGGCTCCGGCCGCCCCACCGTCGAGGTGTGGGAGGCGCTGGAGGCCGAGGGGCTGATCAGCAGGCTCCTCCCGGACTGGGAACGGGTCCGCTGCCGCCCCCAGCGCAACGCCGTCCACATCTGGACGGTCGACCGCCACCTGATCGAGACCGCCGTCCGCGCCGCCGCCCTCACCCGCCATGTCCACCGCCCCGACCTGCTCCTCGTCGCCGCGCTCCTGCACGACATCGGCAAGGGCTGGCCCGGCGACCACTCGGTGGCCGGCGAGATCATCGCCAAGGACGTGGCCACCCGCATCGGCTTCGACCCCGAGGACGCGGCCGTCCTGTCCACGCTGGTCCGCCACCACCTCCTGCTGATCGACACGGCCACCCGCCGCGACCTGGACGACCCCGCCACCGTCCGCTCCGTCGCCGACGCCGTCGGCACCCAGGGCACCCTGGAACTCCTGCACGCCCTCACCGAGGCCGACGCCCTCGCCACCGGCCCCGCCGCCTGGTCCACCTGGCGCGGCTCCCTCGTCGCCGACCTGGTCCGCCGCGTCGGCGCCCTGCTCGCCGGCGACGTCCCGGACGAACCCGCGCCCACCGCGCCCACCGCCGAACAGGAACGCCTGGCCGTCGAGGCGTTCCGCACCGGCGGCCCGGTCCTCGCCGTGCGCGCCCGCAGCGAGCCGGTGCCCGCCGAGGAACCGCCCGGCGCGCCCGAACCCCTCGGCGTCGAGCTGCTCATCGCCGTACCCGACCAGAGCGCCGTGCTGCCCGCCGTCGCCGGGGTCCTCGCCATGCACCGGCTCACCGTGCGCACCGCCGAGCTGCGCACCCTGCGGCTGCCGCGGGACGTGCACGACGGCGACGGCCCGGTGCTGCTGCTCGACTGGCGGGTCGCCGCCGAGTACGGCTCCCTGCCCGAGGCCGCCCGGCTCCGCGCCGACCTGGTGCGCGCCCTGGACGGCTCCCTCGACATCGCCGGCCGCCTCGCCGAGCGCGACGCCGCCTACCCGAGGCGCCGGGGCCTGCTCGCCCCGCCGCCGCGCGTGACGGTGGCCCCCGCCGCCTCCCACCACGCCACCGTGATCGAGGTCCGCGCCCAGGACGCCCCCGGCCTGCTGCACCGCATCGGCACCGCCCTGGAGAAGGCGGGCGTCCGGGTCCGCAGCATGCACGTCTCGACACTCGGCGCCAACGCGGTCGACGCCTTCTACGTGACGACGGGCACCGGCGAGCCCCTGCCGGAACAGGACGCGACCTCGGTGGCGAGGGCACTGGAGGAGACGCTGCGGACGCCGTGACGCGCACCGGGAATGCGACGGGCGGGGACTGATGCCCTGCCGGGCCGGATACCCTGGAGGGCAGCCCAGATCCCTCCGACCCCGAGGACCGACGCCACCGTGTTCGATACCCTCTCCGACCGCCTCAGCGCGACTTTCAAAAACCTCCGCGGCAAGGGCCGGTTGTCCGAGGCGGACATCGACGCCACGGCACGCGAGATCCGCATCGCGCTCCTCGAAGCGGACGTGGCCCTTCCGGTCGTCCGCACGTTCATCAAGAACGTCAAGGAACGTGCCCTCGGCGCCGAGGTCTCCAAGGCGCTGAACCCCGCCCAGCAGATCGTGAAGATCGTCAACGACGAGCTGGTGACCATCCTCGGTGGCGAGACCCGGCGCCTGCGCTTCGCCAAGCAGCCGCCCACCGTGATCATGCTCGCGGGTCTCCAGGGTGCCGGTAAGACCACCCTCGCGGGCAAGCTCGGCCGCTGGCTGAAGGAGCAGGGCCACTCCCCGCTGCTGGTCGCCTGCGACCTCCAGCGCCCCAACGCGGTCAACCAGCTCAGCGTCGTCGCCGAGCGCGCGGGCGTCGCCGTGTACGCGCCGGAGCCGGGCAACGGCGTCGGCGACCCGGTCAAGGTCGCCAAGGACTCCATCGAGTTCGCGAAGTCCAAGGTCCACGACATCGTGATCGTGGACACCGCCGGCCGTCTGGGCATCGACCAGGAGATGATGCAGCAGGCCGCGGACATCCGCGACGCGGTCTCCCCGGACGAGATCCTCTTCGTCGTCGACGCGATGATCGGCCAGGACGCCGTCAACACGGCCGAGGCGTTCCGCGACGGCGTCGGCTTCGACGGCGTGGTCCTCTCCAAGCTCGACGGCGACGCCCGCGGTGGTGCCGCGCTGTCCATCCGGCAGATCACCGGCAAGCCGATCATGTTCGCGTCGAACGGCGAGAAGCTGGACGACTTCGACGCGTTCCACCCGGACCGGATGGCCTCCCGCATCCTCGACATGGGTGACCTGCTCACCCTGATCGAGCAGGCGGAGAAGACCTTCAGCCAGGAAGAGGCCGCCAAGATGGCCTCCAAGCTGGCGTCCAAGAAGGGCCAGGACTTCACCCTGGACGACTTCCTGTCCCAGATGGAACAGGTCAGGAAGATGGGCTCGATCAGCAAGCTGCTCGGCATGCTGCCCGGCATGGGCCAGATCAAGGACCAGATCCAGAACATCGACGAGCGCGACGTCGACCGCACCGCCGCGATCATCAAGTCGATGACCCCGGCCGAGCGCCAGGACCCGACGATCATCAACGGCTCCCGCCGCGCCCGTATCGCCAAGGGTTCCGGCGTGGAGGTCAGCGCCGTGAAGGGGCTGGTCGAGCGGTTCTTCGAGGCCCGCAAGATGATGTCCCGGATGGCCCAGGGCGGCGGGATGCCGGGCATGCCGGGGATTCCGGGCATGGGCGGCGGCCCCGGCCGGCAGAAGAAGCAGCAGAAGAAGGCCAAGGGCAAGCAGCGCTCCGGCAACCCGATGAAGCGCAGGCAGCAGGAGCTGGAGGAGGCCCAGCGCCGCGAGGCCGCCGCGGCCCAGGCCGGCAACGCCTTCCAGCTGCCCCAGCAGGGCTCCGAGGAGTTCGAGCTGCCGGACGAGTTCAAGAAGTTCATGGGCTGACGGTCGTACGACATGGTCGTATGACATGACGGCCGCAGTCTGATCGACATGACGGCTGTACGACGCTGAAGGGCGCCCCCTGTTTCCGGGGGGGCGCCCTTCAGCATGTGCCGTGCGCCGGTATCTGTCTTAACGTCCCTATATGAGCAACGCGCCGCCCCCGCGCAAGGACCCGGAGCAGCCGTGGCGCGCCGAGGGCACCCCCGACGGGCCCCGGCGCTCCGGTGGGGGAGGGCTCCGGGGCGGGAAGTGGTGGGGGCTCCTCGTCACCGCGGTGATCGTCTTCCTGCTGGCCTATTTCGGCCTGAACTACCTCGGCCAGGCCAATCAACCGACGATCTCCTACACCGAGTTCAGCCGGCAGGTCTCCGAGGGCAATGTCGCCACGATCTACTCCAAGGGCGACGCCATCCAGGGCCAGTTGAAGACCGCCCGGAGCAATCCCGAGGGCGGCGGCCGGTACACCCGGTTCAAGACGCAGCGCCCCGCCTTCGCGGACGACCGGCTGTGGCAGAACCTGAGCAGTCATGGCGTCACGGTGACCGCCCGCCCGGTGGTGCAGGAGCGCAGCTTCGTCTCCAATCTGCTGCTCTCCCTGATCCCGATCCTGGTCCTGGTCGCGGTGTGGGTCTTCTTCGCCCGGCGGCTCGGCGGCGCGCTGCCCGGCGCGGGCGGTCTGTTCGGGCGCCGGGCGCCGCCCAAGCCGGTGGGGCCCGAGCCGGACGCCCGGCGCACGACGTTCGCGGACGTGGCCGGGATCGACGAGGTCAAGGGCGAGCTGGACGACGTGGTGGACTTCCTGGAGCACCCGGACGCCTACCGCAGGATGGGCGCCAAGCTGCCTCGGGGTGTGCTGCTCGCGGGCCCGCCCGGCACCGGGAAGACGCTGCTCGCGCGGGCGGTGGCGGGCGAGGCCGGAGTGCCGTTCTTCTCCGCCTCGGCGTCGGAGTTCATCGAGATGATCGTCGGCGTCGGCGCGTCGCGGGTGCGCGAGCTGTTCGCGGAGGCCCGCAAGGTGGCGCCGTCGATCATCTTCATCGACGAGATCGACACCATCGGCCGGGCGCGCAGCGGCAGTACGGCCATGAGCGGGCACGACGAGCGGGAGCAGACGCTCAACCAGATCCTCACCGAGATGGACGGCTTCTCGGGCTCGGAGGGCGTGATCGTCATCGCGGCGACCAACCGCGCCGACATCCTGGACCCGGCGCTGACCCGCCCCGGCCGCTTCGACCGGGTGGTCACGGTGGCCCCGCCGGACCGTGCCGGCCGTGAGGCGATCCTGCGCATCCACACACGGGACGTGCCGCTGGAGCCGGACGTGGACCTGGCCCGGCTGGCGCGCGCGACCCCCGGTATGACCGGCGCGGACCTGGCCAACCTGGCCAACGAGGCCGCGCTGCTCGCGGTCAAGCGGGGGCAGGACCGGGTGACCGGCGCGAATCTCTCCGAGGCGCTGGAGAAGGTCCAGCTGGGTGCCGAGCGGACCCTGGTGATGCCGGAGGAGGACCGGCGGCGCACGGCGTACCACGAGAGCGGCCACGCGCTGCTCGGCATGCTCCAGCCGGGCGCGGACCCCGTTCGCAAGATCACCATCGTGCCGCGCGGCCGGGCGCTCGGGGTGACGATGTCCACGCCCGAGGTGGAGCGGTACGCCCACTCGGAGGAGTACCTGCGCGGTCGGATCATCGGTGCGCTGGGCGGCATGGCCGCGGAGGAGGTCGTCTACGGCGTGGTCACCACGGGCGCGGAGAGCGACCTCGAACAGGTGACGAACATCGCCCGCGCGATGGTGGCCCGGTGGGGCATGAGCGAGCGCGTCGGCCGGCTGTCCGCGCTGCCGAGCGACGCCCAGCAGGCGTACGGGCTCGCGGCGGCGCCGGGCACGCTCGATGTGATCGACACCGAGATGCGGCGGATCGTGGACGAGTGCTACGACGAGGCGCTGCGCAAGCTCCAGGACCACCGCGGCCAGCTGGACGCGCTGGCGCGGGCGCTGCTGGAGCACGAGACGCTGGAGGAGGCGGACGCGTACCGGATCGCCGGGATCACCCGGCTGGCCAAGGATCCCGAGGAGGCGCGGTGAGCCGGGTCCACCGGCTCCGCCGGGCCTGTCGGGTGCACCGGGTTCAGGGGACGCGCGCGATCAGATAGCGGAAGACGTTGGGCATCCAGACGGTGCCGTCGGCGCGGCGGTACGGGTGCAGGGCCTCCGTCAGCTCCTTGTCGACCTGCTTGGCGTCGGTCGCCGCGACCGCCGCGTCGAAGAGACCGGTGGACAGCAGCCCGCGCACCGCGCTGTCCGGGTCGGCGTAGCCGAACGGGCAGGAGACCCGCCCGGAGCCGTCCGGACGCAGACCCGCCCGCTGGGCGGCCTCCTCCAGGTCGTCCCGCCGGGCCGGGCGCCAGCCGCCGGTACCGCGCAAAGGATCAGCCAGTTTCGCCGCGACGCGGAGCACGCTGGAGGTGGTGCAACGTTCCTGCGGGCCCCAGCCGGCGAGCACCACGGCGGTACCGGGGGCGGTGCGGGGGAGGACCTGTGCGAGCAGGGCCGCGAACTGCTGAGGATCGCCGGAGGGGCAGCGGATCGGGTCGAGTGCGGTGATCAGGTCGTACGACCCGGCGGTTCCGGTGTCCGCGGGGGAGCCGTGGCCGAGTTCCGCGCGCGGGGCGCCGCCGCCCGGTGGGCGCAGCCGCTCGCGGGCGAGGGCGAGCAGTTCGGGGGAGGGGTCGGTGCCGGTGACGGCGGCGCCGCGGGCGGCCGCCAGCAGAAGGGCGAGGCCGGAGCCGCAGCGCAGGCCGAACAGACGGGTGTCCGGGCCCACGTCGAGCCGTTCGTACACGGCCTCGTGGAGCGGGACGAGCATCCGTTCCTGGATCTCGGCCCAGTCGCGCGCGCGTGCCTCCGCTTCCTCGTGGGCTGTGGGTTCCACGTGCGGCGGATACCGCCGTACGAGCGAAGCTGTCATGGATAAGCGCCCCCATCCGCCGACGGTTCGCCGCTGCGTCCGGTTGTGTGGCCCCCGTGCCCGCCGCCCTCGCGACGACTCACGTATGCCAGGTAACCCCCGCCTCGCGGTGCCGTCCAGGGGTCGAGGGCGCCTGCTTGGCCGCGGTGGGCCGGTGTGGCGAGAATTCACATCCCGGCAACCCCGCTGTGCTTACGGTGATCACACCGGAGGACGGGCCGGTGCCGGGCGGTGCGGTCGCGCACGGTAACGTCGCGACCGGCACGGGCGCCGACCGAGGCGAGGCCGGAAACCGAGAGCGGCCGAATCGCCTCTTGCGCCGCCACGGGCCACCGTCGTGACAGGGCCTACTGGGCGAATCGTAGTGCCACCTACGCACCGGCTTGTGATGAGCTGTGAGGCTTCCTCCGCACATCGGCGCACGCGCCCTCGTCAGGACGCATCAGTGCCAACTGACGGGTACGTGCAAATTATTTGGGATGCCCCGGAATAGGAACACAGCGTGCCCCCCGCTCGTTGTCATTACGTGAGCACGACACAGACACCACCTGTTCTCGCCGCAGAGCTGGCACAGGCGTGGGCCGACATTCAGCGGTACCACCCCGATCTGCCGGATCTCGCCGCGCCAGAGTCCCTGATCGGAGAGTCGTCCTCCGCCTGCGGACACGAACTCTCCTTCGAACGGCTGCTCCATGAGGCAGTCCACGGCATCGCCGCCGCGCGCGGGGTCCGCGACACCTCCCGCGCCGGCCGCTACCACAACCGACGGTTCCTCTCGATCGCCGAGGAGCTGGGCCTGGACCACCCCGAGGAACCGCATCCCAGCAGCGGCTTCTCCTTGGTCACGCTCAACCCCGAGGCGAAGCGGCGCTACCGCCCGACCATCGAACGCCTCCAGCGCGCCCTCAAGGCGCACTCGGCGGCCACCACGCAGGACACCTCCCGCACCTTCCGGGGTCCCGCCGCCCGCCATGGCTCCTCCGGCGGCGGCGTCCGGGTCAAGGCCGTCTGCGACTGCGGTCGCAACGTCCGCGTGGTCCCCTCCGTCCTCGCCCAGGCCCCCATCGTCTGCGGCGGCTGCGGCAAACCCTTCCGCATCCCGGAAATGTCAGGCGCCGCCTGACCCTCCACCCCGGCATCTCGTGGGTGCCGGACCCCACACCACGACCCCGCACCGCGCCCGTCGGCACCCCAGGCCGGCGGGCGTGGGCCGCGATGCCGCGGGACGCGCACCCCGGCCCGGAGGGGTCCGCCGGGTATGGCAGAATGGATGGCTGTACTCGACAGCCGCACAGGACCCCTCTCTCCTCCGGCTGACGCGTCCGTCGGGCACACGGGTACCGCAACCCCACGCGGCAACGCGCCGTGCCCCACCCACGTCAAAACCAGGAGATTCCACTCCCGTGGCAGTCAAGATCAAGCTGAAGCGTCTGGGCAAGATCCGTTCGCCTCACTACCGCATCGTCGTCGCCGACTCCCGTACCCGCCGTGACGGCCGGGCCATCGAGGAGATCGGCAAGTACCACCCGACCTACAACCCGTCGGTCATCGAGGTGGACGCCGACCGCGTGGCGTACTGGCTCGGCGTCGGCGCCCAGCCGACCGAGCCGGTCCTCGCCATCCTGAAGAAGACCGGCGACTGGCAGAAGTTCAAGGGCGAGCCGGCTCCCGCGCCGCTGCTCGTCGCCGAGCCCAAGCCGGCCCGTCCGTCGTTCGACGCCCTCGGTGGCGACGACGACGCCAAGGGTGAGGCCATCACCCAGAAGAAGAAGGCTGAGAAGAAGGACGAGGCCGCGGCCGAGTCCGACTCGACCGAGGCCTGAGCAGCATGCTCGAAGAGGCGCTTGAGCACCTCGTGAAGGGCATCGTCGACAACCCTGACGATGTGCAGGTCGCCTCGCGCAACCTGCGCCGCGGGCGCGTGCTGGAGGTCCGGGTCCACCCCGACGACCTCGGCAAGGTGATCGGTCGCAACGGCCGTACCGCGCGCGCTCTGCGTACCGTCGTGGGCGCCATCGGCGGTCGCGGTGTCCGCGTCGACCTGGTCGACGTGGACAACGTCCGCTGACGCTTCATCGCAACCGGCTCGGGCCGGGGAGGGCCACTCGGCCGTCCCCGGCCCGCAGTCGTATCCGCAGCAGTCGTACAACGCGGTCGTACAACTCAGTCGTACAACGCGGTCGTACGAGCAGGACACGCGCAGCAGATGACAGGAGAATTGGAACGGTGCAGCTGGTAGTCGCACGGGTCGGCCGGGCCCATGGCATCAAGGGCGAGGTCACCGTCGAGGTACGTACGGACGAGCCGGAGCTGAGGCTGGCCCCCGGCGCCGTCCTCGCCACGGATCCCGCGTCCGCGGGGCCGCTGACCATCGAGACGGGCCGCGTCCACAGCGGCCGGCTGCTGCTGCGCTTCGCGGGCGTCACCGACCGGACCGGCGCCGAGGCCCTGCGCAACACCCTGCTGATCGCCGACGTGGACCCGGAGGAGCTGCCGGAGGGCGAGGACGAGTACTACGACCATCAGCTCATGGACCTGGACGTGGTCACCGAGGACGGCGTGGAGGTCGGCAGGATCACCGAGATCTCGCACCTGCCCTCCCAGGACCTGTTCATCGTGGAGCGCCCGGACGGCACCGAGGTCATGATCCCCTTCGTGGAGGAGATCGTCGCCGAGATCGACCTGGAGGAGCAGAAGGCCGTCATCACGCCCCCGCCCGGCCTGATCGACGACCGCGCCGAGATCGCCTCCAGCCGCGAGCCGGAGGAAGACCGGTCTTCGGAAGGCCGGCCGACGGAAGACCAGCCGGGGGAAGACCAGCCGGGGGAAGACGCGTAATGCGCCTGGACGTCGTCACCATCTTCCCCGAATACCTGGACCCCCTGAACGTCTCGCTCGTCGGCAAGGCCCGGCACCGCGGACAGCTCGCCGTGCACGTCCACGACCTGCGCGCATGGACGTACGACCGGCACAACACGGTCGACGACACGCCGTACGGCGGCGGCCCCGGCATGGTCATGAAGACCGAGTCCTGGGGCGACGCCCTCGACACCGTCCTCGCCGACGGCTACGAGACCGGCGCCCACGGCCCCGCGCTGATCGTCCCCACCCCGAGCGGCCGGCCCTTCACCCAGGAACTCGCCGTGGAACTCTCCGAGCGGCCCTGGCTGATCTTCACACCGGCCCGCTACGAGGGCATCGACCGGCGTGTCTTCGACGAGTACGCCACCCGGATGCCCGTCTACGAGGTCTCCATCGGGGATTACGTCCTCGCCGGCGGCGAAGCGGCCGTCCTCGTCATCACCGAGGCCGTCGCCCGGCTGCTGCCCGGCGTCCTCGGCAACGCCGAGTCCCACCGCGACGACTCCTTCGCGCCCGGCGCCATGGCAAACCTCCTGGAAGGCCCCGTCTACACCAAGCCGCCCGCCTGGCGCGGCCGGGACATCCCGGAGGTGCTGCTCAGCGGTCACCACGGCAAGATCGCCCGCTGGCGCCGCGACGAGGCCCTGCGCCGTACGACCCTCAACCGGCCCGATCTGATCGAGCGCTGCGACCCGAAGGCCTTCGACAAGAAGGACCGCGAAATGCTGTCCATCCTGGGCTGGGAACCGGACCCGGACGGTCACTCGTACGGCCGATTTTGGCGCCGGGCCACCGGCATGGAAGAATAGGCCGCTGCTGTGCGCCCGTCCGGTGTGCGCCCCTGCCACAGGGGGACAAGACGCCCGACCCGACACGCGCGGCAACTACCTGTACCTCTTCACTCCCGTTGATGACCTGTGGCATCAGCGAAGAAAGCAGACGAAATGTCTCACCTGCTCGACACCGTCGACTCCGCGTCGCTGCGCACCGACCTCCCGGCCTTCCGTCCGGGTGACACGGTCAACGTCCACGTGCGCGTCATCGAGGGCAACCGCTCCCGTGTGCAGCAGTTCAAGGGCGTCGTGATCCGCCGCCAGGGCTCCGGTGTCCGCGAGACCTTCACGGTCCGCAAGGTCTCGTTCTCCGTCGGCGTCGAGCGCACCTTCCCGGTGCACACCCCGATCGTCGAGAAGATCGAGCTGGTCACCCGTGGTGACGTGCGCCGCGCCAAGCTGTACTACCTCCGTGAGCTGCGCGGCAAGGCCGCGAAGATCAAGGAGAAGCGCGAGAGCTGAGCGCCTCCCCGGAGTCACAGCGGGGCCGGATAACATCTCGCCCCGATGGACACCGAAGCACAGCCGACGAAGCGCGACCGCACCTCCCGTCCGGATTCCCCGGACCCGGAGGAGCGGTCGCGTTTCGCGTTGCCGGCCCGGATCGCCGAATGGCTGCCGGGCGGCCGCGTCACCCTCACCCTCTTCGCCTGCCTGGTGTTCCTGCTCCTGCTGAGCACCTTCGTGGCGCAGCCCTTCCAGATCCCGAGCGGGTCCATGGAGCAGGGACTGCGGATCGGCGACCGCGTCCTCGTGAACAAGCTGACCTACCGCTTCGGCGCCGGGCCCGCCCGCGGGGACGTGATTGTGTTCGACGGAAGCGGGTATTTCGGGGACGGCGACTACATCAAACGGGTCGTCGGGGTGGGCGGGGACCATGTGGTCTGCTGCGACAAGCGGGGGAGGATCGATGTGAACGGCCGCGCGGTCGACGAATCGGCGTTCCTCTACCCCGGAGACAGCCCCTCCAGCGTGCCGTTCAACCTCGTGGTGCCACCGGGCACCCTGTTCGTGCTCGGCGACCACCGCAGCGACTCCAGCGACTCCCGCGACCACCTCGGCTCGCCGGGCGGCGGCATGATCCCGGTCGGCCGCGTCATCGGCCGGGCCGACTGGATCGTCTGGCCGTACCGCCACTGGACCCATCTGACCCGGCCGTCCGCCTACGCGCGCGTGCCGGCGGCGACGGGCGGCGCCCATGGGTAACCGCGGCAAGCCGCGCGCGGGCTCCGGTCCGGCCGGCTCAGGGCCGGCCACCGCCGCCTCCCGGCGCAGCTCCGCGCCCGGCGGCGGCCGCACCCGCGCGGAACGGCGGAAACTCCAGCGCAAGGTCAAGCGCAAGCGCAGACGTTCAGCCGTTCGGGAGATCCCCCTTCTGGTGGGCGTCGCGGTGCTGATCGCGCTGGTCCTGAAGACCTTCCTCGTCCAGGCGTTCGTGATCCCGTCCGGCTCCATGGAGCAGACGATCCGGGTCGGCGACCGCGTCCTGGTCGACAAGCTGACGCCGTGGTTCGGCTCCCAGCCCGAGCGCGGTGACGTCGTCGTCTTCCACGATCCGGGTGGCTGGCTGGCCGGCGAGGAGGCCGCCCAGAAGCCGGACCCGGTCGTCGTCAAACAGCTCAAGGAGGGCCTCAGCTTCATCGGGCTGCTGCCGTCCTCCAATGAGAAGGACCTGATCAAGCGGGTCATCGGGGTCGGCGGCGACCATGTGAAGTGCTGCGACGCGCAAGGGCGGATCACCGTCAACGGCGTGCCGCTGTCCGAGAAGGACTACCTCTATCCGGGCAACGACCCGTCCGACATCCGCTTCGACATCACCGTCCCCAAGGGCCGGCTGTGGGTGATGGGCGACCACCGGGGCGAGTCCGCGGACTCCCGCTACCACCGCAACTCCCCGTACGGCGGAACGGTGTCGGTGAAATCGGTGGTCGGACGGGCCATGTGGATCGGCTGGCCGATCGGCCACTGGACGCGCCTGGAGGAACCTAAAACCTTTGCAAGCGTTGCCCGTGCCGGGACGCGGGCGGCTGCCGCTCCGCCCCTGTCGCATAGGGTTGACCATGAGAATCCGAACGGAATGAGCCGACTCCCGACCCCTGCGGAACTCCCGCTCGTTATGGGAGTGGTGGGCCTGCGCCGTCTGTGGCGCGGGCGGCGGCACGGAGTAAGGAGTTGGCGTGGGGGATGTGGCGGTTGGCGCACGGTCGGGTCACGACGGCGAGGAGCACCGCGGGAACCCCGCGGAGGCGGACGACTCAGGTACGGACGGCGCCATGACCACCGGGAATGACGCGACGGGCGACGACGGCGCACCGCGCGACGGACAGGGCTCCAGGAGCGCGGGCGCGGGCAACACCCCGCCGCCGCCCAGGAAGCCGCGCTCCTTCTGGAAGGAGCTGCCGATCCTGGTCGTGATCGCGCTGGTCCTGGCGCTGCTGATCAAGACGTTCCTGGTCCAGGCGTTCTCGATCCCCTCCGCCTCGATGGAGAACACCCTCCAGATCGGCGACCGCGTCCTGGTCGACAAGCTCACCCCGTGGTTCGGCTCCAAGCCCGAGCGCGGCGAGGTCGTCGTCTTCCACGACCCGGACGACTGGCTGGCGGGCGAGCCCGCGCCGAATCCGAACGCGGTGCAGAAGGTCCTCAGCTGGATCGGACTGATGCCCTCCGCGAATGAGAAGGACCTGATCAAGCGCGTGATCGGCGTCGGCGGCGACACCGTCGAGTGCAAGGGCACCGGCCCCCTGCTGGTCAACGGCAAGGCGCTGAACGAGCCGTATGTCTACCCCGGCAACACCCCGTGCAGCCAGGATGACCAAGGCGGCCAGTTCAAGGTGAAGGTCCCCAAGGGCTACCTGTGGGTGATGGGCGACCACCGGCAGAACTCGCGGGACTCGCGCTACAACCAGACCGACAAGAACCACGGCTTCGTCCCCGTCGACAAGGTCGTCGGCCGCGCCATCGTCAAGGCATGGCCCATCAGCCACTGGGGCACCCTGCCCGTCCCGGACACCTTCGACCAGCCCGGTCTGAACAACCAGCAGTCCTCGTCCGCCGCGTCCCTGACGGTCGCCCCCGAGGGCGTCGCCGTCGCGGCCGTCGCCCCCGTCGTGGTGTGGCGGCGCAGGCGCGCGGACCGGCTGCGCTCGGACGCCCTGCCGAAGTCGTCGGCCGGACAGCGCTGAGCGCTCCGCCCAGGCTTTCCCGGACCGCGTGTGAAGCTCCGGGAAAGCTGTGCCCCGAGTCCTGGAAGAGGGGCTGACCACGCTCGGTACCGACAGGTAGGGTGCGGGTCCATGGGTGGTGAGAGTACGACGCGTACGGCCCCGCGCAGCGGCGGCACCGGCACGGCGGCGGCCGGCGGCAGGCTCGGGCAGCGGCTGTCCGGAGTGGCCGTGGCCCTGGGCCTGGTGCTGTTCCTCGGCGGCTTCGGCTGGGCGGCCGTGAGCTATCGGCCGTACACCGTGCCCACCAGCTCCATGACCCCCACCATCGACGCGGGCGACCGGGTGCTCGCCCAGCGCGTGGACGGCGGCGAGGTGCGCCGCGGCGATGTGGTCGTCTTCCGTGACAGCAGCTGGGTCACCGGCTCCGACGTGGTCAAGCGCGTGGTCGCGGTCGGCGGCGACACCGTCTCCTGCTGCACGGACGGCAAGCTGACCGTGAACGGCAAGCAGATCGAGGAGCCGTACCTGCCCGAGGGGACCGCGGCCGAGAACCAGAACTTCCCGACCGTGACCGTGCCCAAGGGCCGGCTCTTCCTGCTTGGCGACGAACGCCAGGGCTCCCTGGACTCCACCGCCCACCTCACGGACGCCGCCAAGGGCACCGTCTCCCGCACCGCGGTGATCGCCCGCGTGGACGCCGTCGTCTTCCCCTGGAAGGGCGGGCTGAAGCGCCCCACCGGGTTCGAGGCGCTGGGCGCCCTGTCGCGGCCGGGACCGCTGTCCACCATCGAGCTGCTGATCGTGGCCGGCGCCGTCCTGGTCCTCGGCGGCGGCGCCTACGGTCCGATCGCCAAGCGGGCCGGCCGCTCCCGCGCCCGTACCGCCCGCGCGGAGGCGGCCGGTGTCCGCTGAGCCCGAGTGCGGGCAGCCCTACGAAGGGGGCCTGCGCAAGGTGGCCCGCGTGGTGCTGCTCGACCCCGCGGACCGCATCCTGCTGCTGCACGGCCATGAGCCCGACGACCCCGCCGACGACTGGTGGTTCACCCCCGGCGGCGGAGTGGAGGGCGCCGAGACCCGCGCCCAGGCGGCGCTGCGGGAACTCGCCGAGGAGACCGGCATCACCGAGGTCGAACTCGGCCCGGTGCTGTGGCGGCGCCGCTGCTCCTTCCCGTTCGCGGGCCGCCGCTGGGATCAGGACGAGTGGTACTACCTGGCCCGTACGACCCAGACCGCGACGGCGCCGACGGGCCTGACGGAGCTGGAGCGGCGCAGTGTCGCCGGAGCGCGCTGGTGGACGTGCCGGGAACTGAGCCGGGCACATGAGACGGTGTATCCGACCAGACTCGCCGAGCTGCTGCGCACGCTGCTCGACGAGGGTCCCCCGGCCGGCCCCCTGACCCTCGACACGGAAATCGTCTGAGAGCCAGCGGAACTGGCGCACAATGGGGGGATCGCACGGCTGAAGGGGAACATGCCATGAGCGCCGAGGACCTCGAGAAGTACGAGACCGAGATGGAGCTGAAGCTCTACCGGGAGTACCGAGATGTCGTCGGTCTGTTCAAATACGTGATCGAGACGGAACGGCGCTTCTACCTCACCAACGACTACGAGATGCAGGTGCACTCGGTCCAGGGTGAAGTGTTCTTCGAGGTGACGATGGCCGACGCCTGGGTCTGGGACATGTACCGGCCGGCCCGGTTCGTCAAGCAGGTCCGGGTGCTCACGTTCAAGGACGTGAACATCGAGGAACTGAACAAGAGCGACCTGGAGCTGCCGGGCGGCTGATGACCTGCGCGTTTTCGCTCGGTTACGCCGTCCGGGTGACGGGGTTTTCCACAACCGCCCGGTAGCCCACCAAGATCCACTTCCCTCGGGCGGATGCGTGACGGTTGGCGCCGGAGGTGGTGCCGACATGAACGCACGAGAAGCGATCGGCAGGTACGGCGAGGACCTGGCCGCCCGGCGGCTGGCCGAGGGCGGGATGACGGTCCTGGCGCGCAACTGGCGCGCCGGGCGCAGCGGCGAGATCGACATCGTGGCCAGGGACGGCGAGGTCCTGGTCGTCTGCGAGGTCAAGACCCGCGCGGGCGGCCGTTACGAACATCCCATGGCCGCGGTGACCCCTCAGAAGGCCGCCCGGCTGCGTGACCTCGCGGAACGCTGGATCCACGCCCACGGCGGCGCCCCACCGGGCGGCGTCCGCATCGACCTGGTCGGCGTCCTCGTCCCCGGCCGCGGCGCCCCGCGGGTCGAGCACGCGCGGGGGGTGGCCTGAATGGCATTCGCCCGCACCTGCTCCGTCGCCCTCGTCGGCGTCGAGGGCGTGGTCGTCGAGGTCCAAGCCGACCTCGAACCCGGCGTCGCCGCCTTCACCCTGGTCGGCCTCCCGGACAAGAGCCTGACGGAGAGTCGGGACAGGGTGCGCGCGGCGGTGGTGAATTCCGGCGCGGCCTGGCCCGCCAAGAAGCTCACCGTCGGCCTCAGCCCGGCGTCGGTGCCCAAGAGCGGCAGCGGCTTCGATCTGGCCGTCGCCGCGGCCGTCCTGGGGGCGGCGGAGCGGATCGACCCCCGCGTGCTCGCCGACATCGTGATGATCGGGGAACTCGGGCTCGACGGTCGTGTGCGTCCTGTGCGGGGCATCCTGCCCGCGGTCCTCGCCGCCGCCGACGCGGGGTACGAACAGGTGGTCGTGCCCGAGTGCGCGGTCCCGGAGGCCTCCCTGGTACCGGGCGTGTCCGTGCTCGGTGTCCGTAGCTTGCGCCAGTTGATCTCGGTCCTGACCGACGAGCCCGTGCCCGACGAGGAGCCCGTGCCGGGGGAGATCCGCCCCGACCCGTTCCTCGCGGGGCTGGCACTGCCCGGCACAGGGCTCGGCACCGGTGTGCCCGATGGCGCGCACGCGCCCGATCTGGCCGATGTGGCGGGCCAGCACATGGCGCGCTCGGCGCTGGAGGTGACGGCGGCCGGCCGACACCATGTGTTCTTCAAGGGGCCGCCCGGTGCCGGCAAGACCATGCTGGCCGAACGGCTGCCGGGACTGCTGCCCGAGCTGTGCCGCGAGGAGTCCCTGGAGGTCACGGCCGTCCACTCGGTGGCGGGCATGCTTCCGCCCGGTCATCCCCTGGTCGACAAGCCCCCGTACTGCGCCCCGCACCACTCGGCGACGATGGCCTCCCTCGTCGGCGGCGGAAACGGGATGCCGCGTCCCGGTGCGGTGTCCCTGGCGCACCACGGAGTGCTCTTTCTGGACGAGGCCGCGGAGTTCCACAGCAGCGTCCTGGATGCACTGCGCCAACCTCTGGAGTCGGGTCATGTCGTGATCGCCCGTGCCGCGGGCATGCTGCGGATGCCGGCCAGGTTCCTCATGGTCCTTGCAGCGAACCCGTGCCCGTGCGGCAGGCACGGAAGGGGTGACGACATCTGCGAGTGCCGGCCGTCCTCGATCAAGCGGTACCGGGCCCGGCTGTCCGGCCCCCTGATGGACCGGGTGGACCTGCGGGTCACCGTGGAGCCGGTCGCCAGGGCGGAGCTGCTGCGTATGCATACCGGCGCCGAGTCCACGGCCGTCGTCGCCGACAGGGTGCGGCTCGCCCGAGAACGGGCGGCCCGGCGCTATGAGGGGCTGCCCTGGCGGACGAACAGCGAAGTGCCCGGCCACGAGTTGCGCACGCGCTGGCATGTGCAGCCCGGCGCGCTCGCCAAGGCTGAGGAGGATCTCGACCGGGGGCTGCTCACGGCTCGTGGCCTCGACCGTGTCCTCCGCGTGGCCTGGACCCTCGCCGACCTGGGCGGTCGCGACCGTCCTTCGGCGAACGACGTGAACTGGGCCTTGGAACTGCGCACCGGGGTCCGACGCGGGGCGGTCCTGGAAAGGACCGGCACATGAGCGGCAGCGCCCCCGAGACCGGCCGATCGGCCCCGGTACCGGTCGAGGAGGGACCACCGGTCCCTGGACCGACCTCGACGGACCGACCCGGAGCCGGCTGCCCCAGCCGTAGCCCCGGTTCTAGCCCTGACCCTCGTTCTAGTCCCGGCTCTGGCCCCGGTGCCGTCCCTGACCTTGGTCCGAGCCCTGGCTTTGGTCTTGGCCCCGGCCACAGTCTCGGCCCTCCCCGAGCCGAGGCCGGTCCTGGCGAGACCGAGGCACACGGCTCCGGAACCGGTCATAGCGAGGCCGTGCTCCCGGCCCCCCGGTCGGCCAGGATCAGTCGGCCGGCCCCTGATTCCACCGCGGGCTCGGACGCCGATCCGCTTGTGGGCGTGGGCTCTGATCTCACCTCGGACTCGGCCCCTGATCTCATCGCGGGCCCGGACCTTGATCCCACCGTGGACCTCGGCCCCGATCCCACCGTGGACGAGGAAACCCTCGGCCGTGTCTTCCTCGGGCGGGTGATCGAGCCGGGGGATGAGGTCGGGGGGCGGTGGGTGAGGGAGTTCGGGGTGGGGGAGGTGGTGCGGCGGATCAAGGCGGGGGACGAGCCGTTGCCGGGGGTCGGCAAGGTGCGGTGGGCCGGGCTCCTGGCGCGGGCCGCGCGCGCCGAGCCGGAGCGGGATCTCCTCCGGGCGCGGGCGGTGGGCGCCCGGTTCGTCGCGCCGGGCACCCCCGAGTGGCCGGGACAACTGGACGACCTCGCCGACGCCCGCCCCCTCGGGCTCTGGGTCCGCGGCCGCCCCAGCCTGCGCATGTGGGCCCTGCGCTCCGTCGCCCTGGTCGGCGCCCGCGCCTGCACCGAGTACGGCACCCATGTCGCCGCCACCCTCGCCGCCGGCCTCGCCGAGCGCGGCTGGGTCGTCGTCTCCGGCGGCGCCTACGGCATCGACGCCGCCGCCCACCGCGGCGCCCTCGCCGCCGGCGGAGCCACCGTCGCCGTCCTGGCCAGCGGCGTCGACCGGCCCTACCCCCGCGGCCACACCACCCTGATCGAGCGGATCGCCGGGCAGGGCCTGGTGATCGGTGAGCTGCCGCCGGGCGACCATCCGACCCCGAGCCGCTTCATCCTGCGCAACCGGGTCATCGCCGCCCTGACCAGGGGCACCGTCGTCGTGGAGGCCGCCTGCCGCAGCGGCTCGCTCGCCACCGCGCGGACCGCGCAGCGCCTGGGCAGACACACCATGGGCGTGCCGGGCCCGGTCACCAGCGCCCTCAGCGCCGGGGTGCACGAGCTGCTGCGCGGCGAGGCCACCCTCGTCACGGACGCCGCCGAGGTGGCCGAACTCGTCGGCGACATGGGCGACCTGGCCCCGCCCCGCACCGGCCCGGTGCTGCCCCGCGACCTGCTGACCCCTGCCGCGAGAACCGTCCTCGCCGCGCTGCCCGGCGACCGCGCGGCCCCCGCCGGCGAACTCGCGGCGGCCGCCCGCACCACCCCGGACGAGGCGATCGCGAGACTGTACGAACTCCGAGCACTTGGATACGTCGAACGACACGGCGATGGCTGGAAGTTGACACGCCAGGCGGTGATCTCGGCCCGGACGGGGCGCCCCCCATGCTGACCGAGTGTGTTCGGCCGTCCGGGGGAACACCCGACGCCCTTGGAGTTTCCCGGAGTTGGCACCCATCGGCCATCACACAGAGCGAGCTGCGGAAGGCGATGCCGAAGGGGCCTTTGGGACCCGCGCACGGGTGGTGCCTCGTCGTTCGCACACCGCGACTCCTCAGTCACGCTACGCTCACGAAGACGTCCGCACAGACCGCCAACTCGACATCAGACCGACACCTCACCCAGGCGGCCCCTTTCGGCCCACCACCTTTTTGCACCGCACTCACAGTCACGGCACTTGACGGCACTTCACGGCAGAACGGCACAAGGCGACGAATGCCCCAGCACACCTCCGGGTCCGACCGGGCGGCAATCCCCCCAGCCGCCCGCGACGGTGGCAGCGTGCGGCCGCCCGCTCCCTCGACGCTCGACGAGCTGTGGCGGTCGTACAAGGCGACGGGGGACGAGCGGCTGCGGGAGCAGCTGATCCTGCACTACTCGCCGCTCGTGAAATACGTGGCGGGCCGGGTGAGCGTCGGCCTGCCGCCCAATGTGGAGCAGGCCGACTTCGTCTCCTCCGGGGTGTTCGGGCTGATCGACGCGATCGAGAAGTTCGACATCGACCGGGAGATCAAGTTCGAGACGTACGCGATCACCCGGATCCGCGGCGCCATGATCGACGAGCTGCGGGCGCTGGACTGGATCCCGCGCTCGGTGCGGCAGAAGGCGCGCAATGTCGAGCGTGCCTACGCCACCCTGGAGGCCCGGCTGCGGCGCACCCCGAGCGAGAGCGAGGTGGCCGCGGAGCTGGGCATGGAGGTGGACGAACTGCACGCCGTCTTCAGCCAGTTGTCGCTCGCCAACGTGGTCGCCCTGGAGGAGCTGCTGCACGTCGGCGGCGACGGCGGGGACCGGCTCAGCCTGATGGACACGCTGGAGGACACCGCCGCGGACAACCCCGTGGAGGTGGCCGAGGACCGGGAGCTGCGCAGATTCCTCGCGCGGGCCATCAACACGCTGCCCGAGCGGGAGAAGACGGTCGTCACGCTCTACTACTACGAGGGCCTCACGCTCGCCGAGATCGGCAATGTGCTCGGGGTCACCGAGAGCCGGGTCAGCCAGATCCACACCAAATCGGTGCTCCAGCTGCGGGCCAAGCTGGCGAGCTTCGGGCGCTGAGCGGACGCCGCCGGGCGCGGGCGCGTCCTAAAGTGGTCGACGTGCCAAGGATTCGAGCGGCCTCCGTGGCCGAGCACCGGTCGATGCAGCGAGCCGCCCTGCTGGACGCGGCTCGTTCCCTGCTGTCCGAGGGCGGGACGGAGGCGCTGACCTTCCCCGCGCTGGCCGAGCGCACGGGCCTCGCGCGGTCCTCCGTGTACGAGTACTTCCGCTCGCGGGCGGCCGTGGTCGAGGAGCTGTGCGAGGCCGACTTCCCGCTGTGGGCGGCGGAGGTGGCCGCGGCCATGGAGCACGCGGACTCGCCCGAGGGGAAGGTCGAGGCGTACGTCCGCCGGCAGCTGGCCCTCGTCGGGGACCGCCGGCACCGGGCGGTCGTGGCGATCTCCGCGAGCGAGCTGGACGCCGGGGCACGGGAGAAGATCAGGGCGGCGCACGGCGAGCTGGTCGCGATGATCGTCGAGGCGCTGGGCGAGCTGGGGCAGGAGCAGCCGCGGCTGGCGGCGATGCTGCTCCAGGGCGTCGTGGACGCGGCGGTACGGCGGATCGAGCTCGGCGCGGAGGACCCGGCGGCGGTGACCGACGCGGCTGTCAGGATGGCGCTGCGGGGCGTGCGGGGCTGAGCCCCGCCGGGGTCCGGGGTCAGCCGGTGAGCACCGGCAGCAGCCGCGACGGCCCCCTGTCCAGCAGCCACGGCGGCAGCAGGGCCAAGGGATTCAGATAGGTCCTGCCCCGCAGCAGCCCCCAGTGGACACAGGCCGGCGCACCGCAGTGCGCTCCCGCCGCCTCCACCACCCCGACCACGTCCCCCGCCCCCGCCTCCGCCCCCTCCGGCACCGAGGGGCGCACCGGCTCGTACGTCGTCCGCAGTCCAGTCCCCCGCAGCTCCACCGTCACCACTCCCCGCCCCGCCACCCGGCCCGCGAAGGACACCCGGCCCGCCGCCACCGCCCGTACCGGGCTACCTGGGGCGGCCGCCAGGTCCACACCGCGGTGGCCGGGGCCGTACGGCGTCGCCGGCGGCTGCCAGCCGCGCAGGACCACGGGCCGTACCCCCACCGGCCAGCCCCGCGCGATGGCCGGCACCCCGGCCGGAGCCCCCGCCGGTGGCGGGGACGGCGGCTGCGCCCAGGCCCGGCGCCCGCACAGGATCAGCGCCAAGGCCGTCACCAGCACCACCGTCCCCACCCCGCACCACACAAGTCGTCGCATGTCCCCACCGTCCCGCACCCCACCGCCGGGGCCTCCTCACCTGTGGATCACTCCCCGGTTGTGGACAACCGCGTCACCCGGTGGCCCGGCGGTCCCGTACACTTCTTCTGGCGATCCGGGTCACCGGGTCGACTTCGCACGCCCCGGTACGGCATCCGGAAACGGTTCCTGCCAAGCGCCTCTCGGTCCTTCGCGGCACGGCGCACGCGGGCGTCAGGCGCGACCGCCGTCCGGCGGACGCGGCACAACCGAGAAACTCAAGGAGATACGGCCATGGCCGTCGTCACGATGCGGGAGCTGCTGGAGAGCGGCGTCCACTTCGGTCACCAGACCCGTCGCTGGAACCCGAAGATGAAGCGCTTCATCTTCACCGAGCGCAACGGCATCTACATCATCGACCTGCTCCAGTCGCTGTCGTACATCGACCGCGCCTACGAGTTCGTCAAGGAGACCGTCGCCCACGGCGGCACGGTCATGTTCGTCGGCACGAAGAAGCAGGCGCAGGAGGCCATCGCCGAGCAGGCCACCCGCGTCGGCATGCCCTTCGTCAACCAGCGCTGGCTGGGCGGCATGCTCACCAACTTCTCGACCGTCTACAAGCGTCTGCAGCGCCTCAAGGAGCTTGAGCAGATCGACTTCGAGGACGTCGCGTCCTCCGGTCTGACCAAGAAGGAGCTGCTGGTCCTCTCCCGCGAGAAGGCCAAGCTGGAGAAGACCCTCGGCGGTATCCGCGAGATGCAGAAGGTGCCCAGCGCCGTCTGGATCGTGGACACCAAGAAGGAGCACATCGCCGTTGGTGAGGCCCGGAAGCTGAACATCCCGGTCGTCGCGATCCTCGACACCAACTGCGACCCCGACGAGGTCGACTACAAGATCCCGGGCAACGACGACGCGATCCGCTCCGTCACCCTGCTCACCCGCGTGATCGCCGACGCCGTCGCCGAGGGCCTCATCTCCCGCTCTCGCGTCGCCACCGGTGACAAGGGCGAGAAGGCCGCCGGCGAGCCGCTCGCCGAGTGGGAGCGCGACCTGCTCGAGGGTGAGAAGAAGGACGAGGCTCCGGCCGCCGAGGCCCCCGCCGCCGAGGCCACCGAGGCTCCGGCCGCCGAGGCCACCGAGGCGCCCGCCGCCGAGGCCGCTCCGGCCGAGGAGAAGGCCGCCGAGGGCGAGCAGGCCTGATCCGCCGCGTCAGCGTTTGACAGCGGGGGCGGCGACATCAACTCCGCCCCCGCTGTTCACCCATAGGTCGGTACGACGTATGCGCTCCGCGTCTACATGTGGATCGCAAACCGTGCGGATCTGAAGATCTCCCAGACTTCGAGAAAGACTCACTGACTCATGGCGAACTACACCGCCGCCGACGTCAAGAAGCTCCGTGAGCTCACGGGCGCCGGCATGATGGACTGCAAGAAGGCGCTGGACGAGGCCGAGGGCAACGTCGACAAGGCCGTCGAGGCGCTGCGCATCAAGGGCCAGAAGGGCGTCGCCAAGCGCGAGGGCCGCTCCGCCGAGAACGGCGCCGTGGTCTCCATCATCGCCGACGACAACTCCTCCGGCGTCCTGGTCGAGCTGAAGTGCGAGACGGACTTCGTCGCCAAGGGTGACAAGTTCCAGGCCGTGGCCAAGACCATCGCCGAGCACGTCGCCAAGACCTCCCCGGCCGACATCGAGGCCCTGCTCGCCTCCGAGATCGAGCCCGGCAAGACCGTCCAGGCGTTCGTGGACGAGGCCAACGCCAACCTCGGCGAGAAGATCGTCCTGGACCGCTTCGCGCAGTTCTCCGACGGCTACGTCACCGCCTACATGCACCGCACCATGCCCGACCTGCCCCCGCAGATCGGTGTCCTGGTCGAGCTGGACAAGCCGAACGCAGAGGTCGCCAAGGGCATCGCCCAGCACATCGCCGCGTTCGCGCCGAAGTACCTGGCCAAGGAGGACGTCCCGGCCGAGGTCGTCGAGTCCGAGCGCCGCATCGCCGAGGAGACGACCCGCGCCGAGGGCAAGCCCGAGGCCGCGATCGCCAAGATCGTCGAGGGTCGCGTCAACGGCTTCTTCAAGGACGCCACCCTGCTGGGCCAGCCGTACGCGCTGGACAACAAGAAGTCGGTCCAGAAGGTGCTGGACGAGGCCGGTGTCACCCTGAAGCGCTTCACGCGCATCAAGGTCGGCATCTGAGTCCGTACCGCGATCGACGCGCGACCCGCGGAGAAATCCCGATAGGGTCGACAGCAGTCGTCCGCGACCACCGCCACACGCGAGTGTGGGGCGGACGGCAGCAGATCTGACGAGGAGGCCATTGCCGCGTATGGGAGCGAAAAGCGACCCCACCGGCAATGGCCTTCTTCGTATGTGCAACACGTGAAAGAGGCGGGATCTCCCATGACCGACAAGGCCCAGAAAAGCGACGACGGCAAAGTACGCGGCCGGTTTCTGCTGAAGCTGTCCGGAGAGGCGTTCTCCGGAGGCGGCGGCCTGGGCGTCGACCCGGACGTGGTGCACAAGATCGCCCGCGAGATCGCGGCCGTCGTACGGGACGGCGCGCAGGTCGCGGTCGTCATCGGCGGCGGCAACTTCTTCCGCGGCGCCGAACTCCAGCAGCGCGGCATGGACCGCGCCCGCTCCGACTACATGGGCATGCTCGGCACCGTGATGAACTGCCTCGCCCTCCAGGACTTCCTGGAGAAGGAGGGCATCGACAGCCGGGTGCAGACCGCCATCACCATGGGCCAGGTCGCCGAGCCGTACATCCCGCTGCGCGCCGTGCGCCACCTGGAGAAGGGCCGCGTGGTCATCTTCGGCGCCGGTATGGGCATGCCCTACTTCTCCACCGACACCACCGCCGCCCAGCGCGCCCTGGAGATCGACGCCGAGGCGCTGCTCATGGGCAAGAACGGTGTGGACGGGGTCTACGACTCCGACCCCAAGACCAACCCCGACGCCGTCAAGTTCGACGCCCTCGGCTACGGCGAGGTCATCACCCGGGACCTGAAGGTCGCCGACGCCACCGCGATCACGCTGTGCCGCGACAACAAGCTCCCGATCCTCGTCTTCGAGCTTCTCGCGGAGGGCAATATCGCCCGTGCCGTCAAGGGTGAGAAGATCGGCACGCTGGTGGGTGACCACGGCAGCCGGAACTGACCGGCACGCCCCCGTCGCCCCCCGGGGTACGACACCTGTCCGAGGGATGGACGTCACGCGCCTCGGCCGGGGGATGGACAATGTCCTGCCGGTCGGGAACCGTGCAGGAAGAAGACGCGACGCAGCCGGCCGCCGGACCACCGAGGAACCGCAGCCGGGCCTTACTCAAGACACGCAGGAGCAAGTGGTGATCGAAGAGACCCTCCTCGAAGCCGAGGAGAAGATGGAGAAGGCCGTCGTGGTCGCCAAGGAGGACTTCGCCGCGATCCGCACCGGCCGTGCGCACCCGGCGATGTTCAACAAGATCGTGGCCGACTACTACGGCGCCCTGACGCCGATCAACCAGCTGGCCTCGTTCTCCGTGCCGGAGCCGCGGATGGCGGTCGTCACACCGTTCGACAAGAGCGCGCTGCGCAACATCGAGCAGGCGATCCGCGACTCCGACCTGGGCGTCAACCCCAGCAATGACGGCAACATCATCCGGGTGGTGTTCCCCGAGCTGACCGAGGAGCGCCGCCGCGACTACATCAAGGTCGCCAAGGGCAAGGCCGAGGACGCCAAGGTCTCCATCCGTTCCGTGCGCCGCAAGGCCAAGGACGCCATCGACAAGATGATCAAGGATGGCGACATCGGCGAGGACGAGGGCCGCCGTGCGGAGAAGGAGCTGGACGACCTGACGGCGAAGTACGTCGCCCAGGTGGACGAGCTCCTCAAGCACAAGGAATCGGAGCTGCTCGAAGTCTGATGAGCGACTCTTCCTGGGGGGCGCCGCCACCGGCGGGGCGGACCGGCTACTGGGGGCCCACCGAGGGTGGGCCCGTCCAGGGCGAGGCCGCCCCGGCGGGACCCGCGTACGATGCGCCCGAGGCGCAGCAGACGCGCCCCATGCCCATCGTGCCCGACGTACCCGTGTATGGCGGAGACCAGGACGACACCCGGGGGGCTGCTCGGCTGAGCGGCCCCTTGTTCCGGGACGAGCCCCAGCCGCAGTACGGGTCACCACCGCAGTCCGGGTCACCGGCGCAGTACGGCGGCCAGCCCCCTTACGGGACGCAGCCGCCGCCCGAGCGGCAGCCCGGATACGGCACCCCGAACCCGCCCGGAGACGCGGTGCCGTACGACCCGTACGGGACGCAGTCGCCGGCCGGGACGCGGCCGACGCACGAGCAGCCGGCCCGGCAGCCGTACGCGCCCCAGCCGCAGCACGGGCAGCAGCAGCCCTACGGGGCGCAGCCGCAGCCCCCGTACGGGACGCCCCAGCCGACCCCGAGCCCGATCCAGAATCCGGAGCCCATGCCCGACGCCCCGCAGCCGACGCCGGCGCCGCAGAAGAAAAGCGCGGGCCGCGACCTCGGCGCGGCCATAGGCGTCGGCGTGGGACTCGGCGTGGTGATCATCGCGTCGCTGTTCATCGTCAAGGCCGTGTTCGTCGGCGTGATCGCGGTCGCCGTCGTCGTCGGCCTGTGGGAGCTGACCAGCAGGCTCCAGGAGCGCAAGGAGATCAAGGCGCCGCTCGTGCCGCTCGCGGTCGGCGGCGCCGCGATGGTGGTCGCCGGCTATGTGCGCGGCGCCGAGGGCGCGTGGGTCGCCATGGCCCTCACCGCGCTCGCGGTGCTGGTCTGGCGGATGACGGAGCCACCGGAGGGCTACCTCAAGGACGTCACGGCCGCCGTCTTCGCGGCGTTCTACGTGCCCTTCCTGGCGACCTTCGTCGCCCTGATGCTGACCGCGGCCGACGGTCCCTGGCGGGTCCTGACCTTCCTGCTGCTCACCGTCGTCAGCGACACCGGCGCCTATGCCGTCGGCTGGCGCTTCGGCAAGCACAAGCTCGCCCCGCGGATCAGCCCCGGCAAGACCCGCGAGGGCCTGTTCGGCGCGGTGTCCTTCTCGATGGTCGCGGGTGCGCTGTGCATGCAGTTCCTGATCGACGGCGGCCACTGGTGGCAGGGCCTGCTGCTGGGCCTCGCGGTCGCGGCCAGCGCCACCCTGGGCGACCTCGGCGAATCCATGATCAAGCGCGATCTGGGCATCAAGGACATGGGCACCCTGCTGCCGGGCCACGGCGGCATCATGGACCGCCTGGACTCCCTGCTGCCGACGGCACCGGTGGTCTGGCTCCTGCTGGTGGTCTTCGTCGGCTCCGCCTGACGAAACCCCTGCCGCGCGTCGTCACGGCCGTACGGGCCCCACCCTGGGAACAGGGCGGGGCCCGTCGCCGTACGACCGCCCGCTCGTCCGGCCCCCCGCCGGCGCCGCTTTGCTCCGACGGGCGGGGGATCACGTTTGGCCACACGATGGTGACAAAGAACGACCCGCGGCGTGGCCACCCTGGTCCCCTGGTCCCTTGGTCCCGTGGCCCCCCGGTCCCCTGGTAGGGAGAGCGAGAGATGCCCGAAGTCACCACCCCGTACGCGACCGGCACCCCGTGCTGGGTCGACCTGATGGCCTCGGACCAGCAGGCCGCGCTGGACTTCTACCGCGACCTGCTCGGCTGGCAGGGTCAGCCGGGGCCGGCCGAGTTCGGCGGGTACACGGTCTGCGAGCTGCACGGCAAGCCCGTGGCGGGCCTCGGCCCGAAGCCCCAGGACATGCCGGAACCGCCGCCGACCGTCTGGACCAGCTACCTGGCCACCACCGACGCCCAGGCCACCCAGGACGCGATCGTCTCCGCGGGCGGCACCCTGCTCGTCCCGGCGATGGACGTCGGCAGCCTGGGCCGGATGCTGATCGCCGCCGATCCGCAGGGCGCGGTCTTCGGCGCCTGGCAGCCGGGCGACTTCCACGGCGCCCAGGTCGTCAACGAGGCGGGCGCGCTGACCTGGAACGAGCTGCACACCAGCGACGTACCCGGCGCCACCGCCTTCTACGGCGAGGCGTTCGGCATCGAGATCGAGCCCATGGAGGGCGCGGACGCCTACTGGGCGCTGATGGTCGGCGGCCGCGCGGTCGGCGGCGTCACCCAGCTCGCCGACGACCCGCCCGGCACCCCCGCCCACTGGCTGGCCTACTTCGCGGTCGACGACGTCGACTCCACCGTGGACGCCCTGGTCAGAAGCGGCGGCACGGTCCTCGCCCCGCCCTTCGACATGATGGCCGGCCGGATGACCGTGGTCACCGACCCCCAGGGCGCCCCCTTCGCCATGATCAAACCGACCCCGATGTGAACCACCCGCACCGACCGGCCCCCAGCCGAACGGCCCGGTCCGCCCGCGACGAGCACCACAAGCTGCGGCCGCAGGTCACCCGTTTGGATCTGCGACACTGGTACCACCATGCCCAAGCCCGGAGAACTCACCTTTGTCGCGCCGCGCGGAGCCAAGAAGCCGCCGCGGCATCTCGCCGATCTCTCGCCCGCGGAGCGCAAGGAAGCGGTGGCCGGGATCGGTGAGAAGCCGTTCCGTGCCAAGCAGCTCTCGCAGCACTACTTCGCGCGGTACGCGCACGACCCCGAGCAGTGGACCGACATCCCGGCCGGCTCCCGGCAGAAGCTGCGCGAGGCGCTGTTCCCGGAGCTGATGACGGTCGTCCGGCATCTGTCGACCGACGAGGGCACCACCCGCAAGACGCTGTGGAAGCTGTTCGACGGCACCCTCGTGGAGTCCGTGCTGATGCGGTACCCGGACCGGGTCACCATGTGCATCAGCTCGCAGGCGGGCTGCGGCATGAACTGCCCGTTCTGCGCGACCGGGCAGGCGGGCCTGGACCGCAATCTGTCCACCGCGGAGATCGTCCACCAGATCGTGGACGGCATGCGGGCGCTGCGCGACGGCGAGGTGCCGGGCGGCCCGGCGCGGCTGTCCAACATCGTGTTCATGGGCATGGGCGAGCCGCTCGCCAACTACAACCGGGTCGTCGGCGCCATCCGCGCGCTCACCGACCCGGCGCCGGACGGCCTCGGTCTGTCCCAGCGCGGCATCACCGTCTCCACCGTCGGCCTGGTGCCGGCCATCCACCGGTTCGCCGACGAGGGCTTCAAGTGCCGGCTGGCGATCTCGCTGCACGCCCCCGACGACGAGCTGCGCGACACCCTCGTCCCCGTGAACACGCGGTGGAAGGTGCGCGAGGTGCTGGACGCCGGGTTCGAGTACGCCGAGAAGAGCGGGCGCCGGCTGTCGATCGAGTACGCGCTCATCCGCGACATCAACGACCAGGCGTGGCGCGGCGACCGGCTCGGCCGGCTGCTCAAGGGCCGGCCCGTGCACGTCAACCTCATCCCGCTGAACCCGACTCCGGGCTCCAAGTGGACGGCCTCGCGGCCCGAGGACGAGAAGGCGTTCGTGGACGCGATCGCCGCGCACGGTGTGCCGGTGACGATCCGGGACACCCGTGGCCAGGAGATCGACGGAGCCTGTGGTCAGCTCGCCGCCACCGAGCGGTAGTCTGAGCCCGGTCCATCGCTTCTTCATCATTGAAGCAGTCGAAGAAGCAGAAGAAGTCGAAGAAGCAGAAGAAGCAGTCTCAACATCTTCATATTCCGACAGGGGAGCGCCACAGCGCTGAGAGTGCGGCACCAGGCCGCAGACCCTCTGAACCTCGCCCAGGTCATTCTGGGTAGGAAGTTCGGTCACTACTCAAGCTGTTGCGCCCTGTCCGGGTCTTCCGGGCAGGGCCGCGTTCTTCCTGGCCAACCCCAGGAGGACAACCAAGTGCACAACAAGACCTGTGTGGCCGCGGCGGTCGGTCTCGGCCTGCTCGCGCTGTCCGCGTGCGGCTCGACCCAGGGCCAGAGCACGGCGGACGACAAGACCGTCACCCTCGTCAGCCACGACTCGTGGGCCGTCTCCAAGAGCGTCCTCGCGGACTTCGAGAAGCGGTCCGGGTACCAGGTCCGCGTCCTCAAGGACGGCGACGCCGGACAGGCCGTCAACAAGGCCATCCTGACCAAGGACGACCCCCAGGGCGACGTCCTCTTCGGTGTCGACAACACCCTCCTCTCCCGCGCCCTCGACAACGGCCTGTTCCAGCCGTACACCGCCAAGGGCCTGGACAAGGTCGGCGCCCGGTACCAGCTCGACGGCAAGCACCGCGTCACCCCCGTCGACTACGGCGACATCTGCGTCAACTACGACAAGGCGTACTTCAGCAAGCACCACCTGACGCCGCCGCAGTCGTACGCCGACCTCGTCAAGCCCCAGTACAAGAACCTCCTCGTCACCGAGAACCCGGCCACCGCCTCGCCCGGCCTCGGCTTCCTGCTCGGCAGCGCCGCGCGGTTCGGCGACAACGGCTGGCAGGACTACTGGAAGAAGCTCAAGGCCAACGGCGTCAAGGTCGTCGACGGCTGGGAGCAGGCCTACGACCAGGAGTTCTCCGGCTCCTCCGGCGGCAGGAAGGCCGGCGGCGACCGGCCGCTCGTCGTGTCGTACGCCTCCTCCCCGCCCGCCGAGGTGATCTACGCCAAGAAGCGCCCCGCCACCGCCCCGACCGGCGTGGCGACCGGCACCTGCTTCCGCCAGATCGAGTTCGCCGGGCTGCTCAGCAACGCGCGGAACCCCAAGGGCGCCAAGGCGTTCCTCGACTTCCTGATCTCGCGGGAGTTCCAGCAGGACATGCCGCTGAACATGTACGTCTACCCGGTCGTCGCGGGGGCCCGGGTGCCCGCCGACTTCACCAAGTACGGTCCCCCGGCCCCCCACCCCGAGACCATGGCCCCCGAGAAGATCGCCGCCGACCGTGATCAGTGGGTCAAGACGTGGACGTCACTCGTACTGAAGTGACCGCCCGCGGGCGGAGGTGGCGCGGGAGCGCGGCGCGGCTGGGGCTGATGGCCCTGCCCGTCGCGTTCTTCGCCGTGTTCTTCGCCTGGCCCGTCGCCGCGATCGTGGCGCGCGGCCTGAAGACCGGCGGCGCCTGGCACCTCGGGCGGATCGCGGACGTGGTCGGCCGGCCGGACATCCGGCACGTGCTGTGGTTCACCACCTGGCAGGCGCTGGCCTCCACCGCGCTCACCCTGCTGCTCGCGCTGCCCGCCGCGTTCGTCTTCGCCCGCCTCGACTTCCCCGGCAAACAGGTGCTGCGGGCCGTCGTCACCGTCCCGTTCGTGCTGCCCACCGTCGTCGCCGGCAGCGCCTTCCTCGCCCTCGTCGGCCACGGCGGACTGCTCGACCAGCTGTGGGGCGTACGGCTGGACACCACCGTGTGGGCGATCCTGCTCGCGCACGTCTTCTTCAACTACGCCGTCGTCGTACGGACCGTGGGCGGGCTGTGGGCCCAGCTCGACCCGCGGCAGGAGGAGGCCGCGCGGATGCTCGGCGCCTCCCCGTTCGCCGCGTGGCGCAAGGTGACCCTGCCCGCCCTCGCGCCCGCCGTGGCCGCCGCCGCGCTGATGGTGTTCCTGTTCACCTTCACCTCCTTCGGTGTGGTCCAGATCCTCGGCGGCCCCACCTTCTCCACCCTCGAAGTGGAGATCTACCGGCAGACCTCCGAGATTTTCGACCTGGGCACGGCCGCCGTCCTGACCCTCGTCCAGTTCGCCGCCGTCGGCGCCGTCCTCGGCGTCCACGCCTGGACGGTACGCCGCCGGGAGACCGCCCTGCGCCTGGTCGACCCCGGCATCACCGCCCGGCGGCCGCGCGGCGCGGGGCAGTGGGCGCTGCTCGCGGGCGTCCTCGCCGGCGTCGCGCTGCTTCTGGTGCTGCCGCTCGCCGTCCTCGTCCGCCGCTCCCTGGACGCCCCCGGCTTCGGCTACTACCGGGCGCTGACCCGCACCGACGGCGGTACGTTCCTGGTGGCGCCGGTGCACGCGGTGTGGACCTCGCTCCAGTACGCCGTCGCCGCCACCGCCATCGCCGTGCTGATCGGCTCCCTCGCCGCCGCCGCGCTGGCCCGCCGCGACGCGGGCCGGCTGGTACGGGGCTTCGACGCGCTGCTGATGCTGCCGCTCGGCGTGTCCGCCGTGACCGTCGGCTTCGGCTTCCTGATCGCCCTCGACAGACCGCCGCTGGACCTGCGCCAGTCCTGGATCCTGGTGCCGCTCGCGCAGGCCCTGGTCGGCGCCCCCTTCGTGGTGCGCACCATGCTGCCGGTGCTGCGCGCGGTGGACGCCCGGCTGCGGGAGGCGGCGGCCGTGCTCGGGGCCTCGCCCTGGCGGGTGTGGCGGGAGATCGATCTGCCGCTGGTGCGGCGGGCGTTGCTGGTCGCGGCCGGGTTCGCGTTCGCCGTCTCGCTGGGCGAGTTCGGCGCGACCGTGTTCATCGCGCGGCCCGACAACCCCACCCTGCCGGTCGCCGTGGCCCGGCTGCTCAGCCGTCCCGGCGACCTCAACTACGGCCAGGCGATGGCCCTTTCGACGATTCTGATGGTGGTGTGCGCGGCCGCCCTGCTCCTCCTGGAGCGGCTGCGCACCGACCGGACGGGGGAGTTCTGATGCTGAGCATCGAGGGCGCGACCGTGCGCTTCGGCGGGCGGCCCGTGCTGGACGCGGTCGGCCTGGAGGTCGCCGAGCACGAGGTGGTGTGCGTCCTCGGGCCCAGCGGCAGCGGTAAGTCCACGCTGCTGCGCGCGGTCGCCGGGCTCCAGCCCCTGGACGCCGGGCGGATCGCGCTGGCCGGACGGGACCAGGGCGGGGTGCCCGCGCACCGGCGCGGGGTCGGCCTGATGTTCCAGGACCACCAGCTCTTTCCGCAGCGCGACGTGGGCGCCAATGTGGCGTTCGGGCTGCGGATGCACGGCGTGCCGAAGGGCGAACGGGACGCGCGGGTGGGCGAGTTGCTGGAACTGGTCGGACTGCCGGGCGCCGCCCGCCGGGCGGTGGCCGGGCTGTCCGGCGGCGAGCAGCAGCGCGTCGCCCTCGCCCGCGCGCTCGCTCCCCGGCCCCGGCTGCTGATGCTGGACGAACCCCTCGGCCAGCTCGACCGCTCCCTGCGCGAACGCCTCGTGGTCGAACTCCGCGAACTCTTCGGGCGGTTGGGCACGACCGTGCTCGCCGTCACCCACGACCAGGGCGAGGCGTTCGCGCTGGCTGACCGGGTGGTGGTGATGCGGGACGGCCGGATCGCCCAGTCCGGCACGCCACTCGACGTCTGGCGGCGCCCCGCCGACGCGTTCGTGGCCCGCTTCCTCGGCTTCGAGAACGTGGTCCCGGCGACGGTCGTGGGCGCGGTCGCCGAGGGCCCCTGGGGCAAGCTGCCGGTGCCAAAGGACGCCCCGCAGGGCCCCCGGACGCTGCTGGTCCGGCCCGCCGGGGTACGGCTCGTCCCCGCCGACACCGGGCTGACCTGCACCGTCGCCGCCCGCACCTTCAAGGGCACCCATGTCGCCGTCCACCTCCAGCCACAGGACGGCCCCCGCCTGGAAGCGGCCTGCGCGCTGCGGGACGCGCCGGAGACGGGGGACACGGTGGGCGCGGAGTTCGACGCGGCCGAAATCGTCGTGCTCGACTGATCACCGGCCGCCTAGGGTGGGCCCATGACCTACCTCGCGCACGACCGCTACTGCGATGAAATCGCCCTCCAGGTGGGGCAGTTGAGGGAACTGATCGCCTCCGGCGCGGATCTGTCGGCCACCGTGCCGACCTGCCCGGAGTGGTCGCTGGAACAGCTCGTACGGCATATGGGTGGCGCCCTGCGCTGGTCCGGCACGATGGTGCGGGAGCGGGCGCAGGAGATGATCCCGACGGACCGGGTCCCGCTCGGCGGCGGTCCCGAGGAGCGGGGCGATGCGGCGGCGCTGGACGCGTGGCTGGCGGACACCGGCGAGCTGATCGTCGGCGCGCTGCGCGAGGCGGGCCCCGAGGCCGGGGTGTGGAGCTGGACCGGCCCCGCCACCAGCGGTTTCTGGGCGCGCCGGATGACCCATGAGATCACCGTCCACCGCGCCGACGCGGCGCTCACCACCGGGGCGCCGTACGAGGTCGCGGCCGACATCGCCGCCGACGCGCTGGACGAGTGGCTGGAACTGGTGGAGTGGGTGCAGCGCACCGGCGCGCGGGAGTGGGCCGCGGAGTTGCGCGCGCCCGGCCGGAGCATCCATCTGCACGCCACCGACGCCGAGCCGGAGCTGAACGCCGAGTGGCTGGTCGAGCTGGGCGAGGACGGCGTGAGCTGGCGGCGCGGCCACGAGAAGGCGACGGTCGCGTTGCGGGGGCCGCTCACGTCCGTGCTGCTCGCCTTCTACCGCCGGCTGCCGCTGGACACTCCGGGTCTCGACGTCGTGGGCGAGCGTGCGGTGCTGGAGTTCTGGCTGGAGAACACGAACTTCGGCTGAGCGCCGTGGGGGTACGTCCCGAGTGCCGGGTGCGGCCGCTCGCCGGTTGATCGCGCGGTTCCCCGCGCCCCTTGGAGTGGCCTGCATCCGGGGCGCGGGGAGGCCCGGCGGAGCGGGCGGCCGGGCGTTCAGCGGGTCAGCGGAAACGCGGCCAGCGCGGCGATCGCCAGGGTGAGCGGCGTGAAGAAGGCCAGCAGGACGAGCGCGCGCAGGGCGGCGGCGCCGCGCAGCACCCCCGTGGGGGCGCCGAGGCGCAGCAGGGCGGTGGTGGTCTCGGCGCGGCGCTGGCGGGTCTCGACGGCCACGGTCAGCAGCGTGGCGAAGGCGCAGCCGGTGACGACCAGCGCGCCGAGGGCGCTCAGCGGGCCGAGGGCGCGGGCGGGGGCGCGGTACAGGGTGGTCATGGCGTACCCCGCGGCGGTGACCGCGCACAGGATGCCGAGGGGGCGGCCGATCCTGGTGGCCTCCGCCATCAGGCCGCGGCCCGCGAGGAGGCGGAGCGCGCCGGGGCGGGCGCACTGGAGGAGACGGCCGCACAGATGGGTGAGGCCGGGGGCGGCGAAGACCAGGCCGAGCGCGGTGAGGAGCCAGCCGAGGAGGAAGAGGCCGGTGCTGGCGGGGAAGGTGGTGAAGGTGGGGGCGGGGGGCGTGCGGCCCGCGTACGCCTGGGCGGTGAGGCCGGCGGCGAGGAGGGCGACCGCCCAGGGGAGACCGGCGGGGGTGTCGCCGGGCCCCTTGTCGTCGTCGGCGGGCTTCGCGACCGGCGGGGGCGTGAACCGGGGGTCGATCACCCCGCTCGGCGCCCGCCCGGTGCCGTCCCCGGAGGGGGTGCCCCCGGCGCCCGCCGGTGCCGCCTCGGTGGCCCGGCCGGACGCGTCCGGGGCACCGGCCTGCCGTACGAACGGCAGATACCTCCGCTGCGGCCGGGCCGGCGGCCGGGGGTCCCGCGGGCGCAGCGCCACCGCCACCGCGACCGTCGTCACCCCCGGCACCACCGCCAGCAGGGTCAGGGTCGCCGCGCGGGGCAGGTGCTTGCCGGCGGCCAGGAAGGACGCCGCCGCGCCGTCGAACGGCAGCCCCGTCAGGTCGCCGCGCAGATGCAGGAAGAGGGAGAGCGCGAGGAGCGAGCCCAGGGTGGTGGACAGGGCCGTGACCAGGGCGGAGACGGCCATCAGCCGGGCCGGTCCGAGGCCGAGCGCGGACAGTCCGGGGCGCGGGCGGGTGCCGGGATCGGTGCGGGCCACGGCGAGCGCGAGGTACACCGTCGCGGCGGCCGGCACCACGCACCAGGCCAGCCGCAGCGCGCCCGCGCTCGCGGACTCGGGGTGTTTCAGGGCGTAGCCGAGGCAGGACAGCAGCAGGAACCCGGTGCCCGCCGAGGCCGCCGCCACCAGCAGGCGGCGCAGCTGGACGGCGGGCCGGGCCGCGCGGGTCAGACGGAGATCGAGCACGCGGCCCGGCCTTCCGCGTCGGGGACCTCCGGCAGGTGTACGGTCCGCACCGGCCTGCCGTCCAGCAGGTTCACCGTGCGGTCGGCGAAGGCCGCGGTCTCCGGGTCGTGGGTGGCCAGCAGCACGGTGATGCCGTGCGAGCGGGCGGCGCTGGTGAGGGTGCGCAGCACATGGCCGCGGTCGGCGCGGTGCAGCGGGGCGCTCGGCTCGTCGGCGAACAGCACGGTGGGCGCCGGGGCCAGCGCGCGGGCGATGGAGATCCGCTGGCGCTCGGACTGGCGCAGCCGGTGCGGGCGCTTGCGGGCCAGCTCCCCGACGTCGAGGCGCTCCAGCCACTCCAGCGCGGTGGTCTTGGCCCGGCGGCGGCTGGTGCCGCGCAGCATCAGCGGCAGCGCGGTGTTCTCCCAGGCGTTCAGCTCGGGGACCAGGGCCGGCTCGGGGCCGATCCAGCAGAAGCGGTCGCGGCGCAGCCGCTCGCGCTGCGCCGGGCCGAGGGTGTGCACGGGCGTGCTGTTGAACCAGACCTCGCCCTCCCGCACCGGCTCCAGGCCGGACAGGCAGCGCAGCAGGGTCGTCTTGCCGCTGCCGCGGGGGCCGCTGAGGGCGAGGATCTCGCCCTCCCGGACGCCGAGCGAGACCCCGGCGAGTCCGGGGGAGCCGTCGGGGTGCGTGAAGTGCAGGGACCGTGCCCACAGCACGTCGTTGTCCGGCGGAGCCTCCATGGGCGTACACCTCGGTTCCTGATCCGTTTTCCCGTGCCCCGTTCCTCCATATGGGGGAACGAAGGCAGGGCCGATCGGTCACTGGCACGCTAGGCAGCCGCCGGACGGTGGCCGGACAGCACACGGCCCCGGACCGCCGTTCTCACTCGAACGGGCGGCTCCGGGGCCGGTCGCGGTCACACCGTCAGCTGATTACAGCTTGGTCCACGCCTCCGTGAGGGTGGCGCGCAGGATCTGCTCGATCTCGTCGAACGTCTCCTGGTTGGAGATCAGCGGCGGGGCGAGCTGGATGACCGGGTCGCCGCGGTCGTCGGCACGGCAGTACAGGCCGTTGTCGAACAGCGCCTTGGAGAGGAAGCCGTACAGGACGCGCTCGGTCTCCTCGTCGCTGAAGGACTCCTTGGTGGCCTTGTCCTTCACCAGCTCGATGCCGTAGAAGAAGCCGTTGCCGCGGACGTCGCCGACGATCGGCAGGTCGTGCAGCTTCTGCAGCGTCTGGAGGAAGTTGCCCTCGTTGTCCAGCACGTGCTGGTTGAGGTTCTCGCGCTCGAACAGGTCGAGGTTGGCGAGGCCCACGGCCGCGGAGACCGGGTGGCCGCCGAAGGTGTAGCCGTGCAGGAAGGTGTTGTCACCCTGGTAGAACGGCTCGGCCAGGCGGTCGGAGACGATGCAGGCGCCGATCGGGGAGTAGCCCGAGGTCATGCCCTTGGCGCAGGTGATCATGTCCGGGACGTAGCCGAACTTGTCGCAGGCGAACATCGTGCCGAGGCGGCCGAAGGCGCAGATGACCTCGTCGGAGACGAGCAGCACGTCGTACTTGTCGCAGATCTCGCGCACGCGCTGGAAGTAGCCGGGCGGCGGCGGGAAGCAGCCGCCGGCGTTCTGCACCGGCTCCAGGAAGACCGCGGCGACGGTGTCCGGGCCCTCGAACAGGATCTCCTGCTCGATCTGGTCGGCGGCCCAGCGGCCGAAGGCCTCCGGGTCGTCGCCGAAGAGCGGCGCGCGGTAGATGTTGGTGTTGGGCACCTTGTGCGCGCCCGGCACCAGCGGCTCGAAGGGGGCCTTCAGGCCCGGCAGGCCGGTGATGGACAGGGCGCCCTGCGGGGTGCCGTGGTAGGCGACCGCGCGGGAGATGACCTTGTACTTGGTGGGCTTGCCGGTCAGCTTGAAGTACTGCTTGGCCAGCTTCCAGGCGGTCTCGACGGCCTCGCCGCCGCCGGTGGTGAAGAAGACCTTGTTCAGGTCACCGGGGGCGTAGTCGGCGAGGCGCTCGGCGAGCTCGACGGCCTTCGGGTGGGCGTAGGACCACACCGGGAAGAAGGCCAGCTCCTGGGCCTGCTTGAACGCGGTCTCGGCGAGCTCCGTGCGGCCGTGCCCGGCCTGGACCACGAACAGGCCCGCGAGACCGTCGAGGTAGCGCTTGCCCTTGTCGTCGTAGACGTAGGTGCCCTCGCCCCGGACGATCGTCGGGACGGGAGAGTTCTCGTACGAGGACATGCGGGTGAAGTGCATCCACAGGTGGTCGTACGCGGTGCGGCTGAGGTCCTTCTGGGTCACGGTTATCGGGTTCCCCACATGTAGGTCTGCTTCTTCAGCTTCATGTAGACGAAGCTTTCGGTGGAGCGCACTCCGGGCAGTGCCCGGATGCGTTTGTTGATGACGTCCAGCAGGTGGTCGTCGTCCTCGCAGACGATCTCGGCGAGGATGTCGAACGAGCCCGCGGTCATCACCACGTACTCGACTTCCGACATGTCAGTCAGCACGTCAGCGATCGACTCGACATCGCCCTCGACGTGGATGCCCACCATCGCCTGCCGGCGGAAGCCCACGGTGAGCGGGTCCGTGACGGCGACGATCTGCATCACGCCCTGGTCCAGCAGCTTCTGGACGCGCTGGCGCACGGCCGCCTCCGACAGGCCGACGGCCTTGCCGATCGCGGCGTACGGCCGGCGGCCGTCCTCCTGGAGCTGCTGGATGATGGCGAGGGAGACGGCATCCAACTGCGGGGTGCCGTTCCTGGACTCGCGGGACGAGTCCCTCTGGTCTGCGCTTCGACTGGCCACGCGCTCACTGTGCACGAGGTCTCGTCAGTTTCGCAAGCCCCAATCGATGAAATTCGTTGTCTGGACGATCAAACCTTGCGGATTTCGCAGAAGTGGCGCCGCCGGGGGTGTTGAAAACGTGGAAGTGCCGACTAGGGTGGGGTGTCTCAGTGATCGGACAGCCGCACCGGCCGTCCGCACTGGACCGCTCGAACCCTCGAACCAGATCAGGAGGCCGGCAGTGAGCACCGAGCTGCGTCGTCTGCGCAACTACATCGACGGTGAGTTCCGGGACGCCGCCGACGGACGGACCACCGAGGTGGTCAACCCCGCGACCGGCGAGGCGTACGCGACCGCGCCGCTGTCCGGACCGGCGGACGTGGACGCCGCCATGGAGGCCGCCGCCCGCGCCTTCCCGGCCTGGCGCGACGCCACGCCGGCCGAGCGCCAGCGGGCCCTGCTGAAGATCGCCGACGCGTTCGAGGAGCGGGCCGAGGAGCTGATCGCGGCCGAGGTGGAGAACACGGGCAAGCCCATCGGGCTCACCCGCTCCGAGGAGATCCCGCCGATGGTCGACCAGATCCGCTTCTTCGCCGGTGCGGCGCGGATGCTGGAGGGCCGCTCGGCCGGCGAGTACATGGAGGGGCTGACCTCGATCGTCCGCCGCGAGCCGATCGGCGTCTGCGCCCAGGTCGCGCCGTGGAACTACCCGATGATGATGGCCGTATGGAAGTTCGCCCCGGCGCTCGCCGCGGGCAACACGGTCGTCCTCAAGCCCTCCGACACCACCCCCGCCTCCTCGGTGCTGATCGCGGAGATCATCGGCTCGGTGCTGCCCAAGGGCGTTTTCAACGTCATCTGCGGCGACCGCGACACCGGCCGCCTGATGGTCGAGCACGAGACCCCGGCCATGGCCTCCATCACCGGCTCCGTGCGCGCCGGCATGTCGGTCGCCGAGTCCGCGTCCAAGGACCTCAAGCGGGTCCACCTGGAGCTGGGCGGCAAGGCGCCGGTCGTCGTCTTCGAGGACACCGACATCGCCAAGGCCGTCGAGGACATCGCGATGGCGGGCTTCTTCAACGCCGGCCAGGACTGTACGGCCGCCTGCCGCGTCCTCGTCCACGAGTCGATCCACGACGAGTTCGTCGCCGCGCTGGCCAAGGCCGCCGAGGAGACGAAGACCGGCCAGCCGGACGACGAGGACGTGCTCTACGGCCCGCTGAACAACCCCAACCAGCTCAAGCAGGTCGAGGGCTTCATCGAGCGGCTGCCCGCGCACGCGCGCGTGGAGGCCGGCGGCAAGCGGGTCGGCGACAAGGGCTACTTCTTCGCGCCGACCGTGGTCTCCGGCGTCAAGCAGGACGACGAGATCATCCAGAAGGAGGTCTTCGGCCCGGTCATCACCGTCCAGTCCTTCACGGACGAGGACCAGGCCGTCGAGCACGCCAACGGCGTGGAGTACGCCCTGGCCTCCTCGGTGTGGACCAAGGACCATGCCCGCGCGATGCGCATGTCCAAGAAGATGGACTTCGGCTGCGTGTGGATCAACACCCACATCCCGCTGGTCGCGGAGATGCCGCACGGCGGCTTCAAAAAGTCCGGCTACGGCAAGGACCTCTCGGCGTACGGCTTCGAGGACTACACCCGGATCAAGCACGTGATGACGTCGCTGGGCTAGCGGCACCGGAGCGTCCCCGGCGGCCCCCGCACAGGTTCACTCTCCTGTGCGGGGGCCGCCCTTTTGGTGAACCGTGCTGATCGACAAGGTGTCGGACAGGGCGCTCCCCGCTCGACGCAGCGTCGATTGTGCGTCCGGACGCGTCGGCGGCATCCTTCCGGGGTGCCCCAGACTTCTTCGCGTACGTCCGTCTCCCGCCGTTCCCTGCTGCGCGCGCTCGGCGGCAGCGCCGCGCTCGGCGCGCTGGCCGGCTGCGGAGTGCCCGCCGCCTACGTCCGGCCGGGCGACCGCTCGGTGAGCGACGAGTCCGCCGATCACCGGCTGACCTGGGCGAACTGGCCGCTGTACATCGACACCGACGACAAGAACCCGAACCGCAGGCCCACCCTGGAGGCGTTCGAGAAGCGCACCGGGATACGGGTGGAGTACGTCGAGGAGATCAACGACAACGACGAGTTCTTCGGCAAGATCAGCCCCGCGCTGATGAACCACCAGTCCACCGGCCGCGACCTGATCGTCATCAGCGACTGGATGTGCGCGCGGTTCGTACGGCTGGGCTGGGTGCAGCAGATGGACCGCGCGCACCAGCCGAACGTGGCGAAGTACCTCGACCCGCTGCTGCGCACGCCCGCCTTCGACAAGGGCCGCCGGTTCACCGTGCCCTGGCAGTCCGGCATCACCGGCATCGCCTACAACCGCAAGAAGCTCGGCCGCGAGATCCGCGCGGTCAAGGACCTGTGGGCGAACGATCTCAAGGGCCGGGTCACCCTGCTGTCCGGCCTGGACGAGTCCTTCGCGCTGCTGATGCAGGGCAACGGCGTGGACATCACCCGCTGGACCGCGCACGACTTCCACACCATGTGCGACGAGGTGGAACGGCAGGTCCGGCGGGGCCAGATCCGCCGGTTCACCGGCAACGACTACACCAAGGACCTGGTCAGCGGCGATGTGCTGGCCTGCCAGGCGTACTCGGGCGACGTCATCCAGCTCCAGGCGGACAACCCCGACATCCGCTTCGTCGTGCCCGAGGAGGGCGCCGAGCTGTGGTCGGACTCCCTGATGATCCCCGACCGCGCCGCGCACAAGGCCAACGCCGAGCGCCTGATCGACTACTACTACCAGCCCGAGGTCGCCGCGAAGCTGGCCACCTGGGTCAACTACGTCTGCCCCGTCCCGGCCGCCAAGGAGGTCCTGGCGGACTCCTCCGACAAGGACACCGCGGCGCTCGCCGGCAACCCGCTGATCTTCCCCGACGCCACGATGCGCTCCCGCCTCGCCATCGCCCGCGACATCACCTCCACGGAACGCGTGGAGTTCGCCCGGCGCTGGAACCGGATCGTGGGCCTGTGACGGACGCTGATGCAGCACGTCACCGCAGTCTGGCAGGACCACGGGTTTTTCGTGGACCCCAGGGCGTACCTGGAGGAACTGCCGAGGATCCGCGACGAGTTGCCGCCCGGTGTGCGGAACTGCGCCTGTGATCCGGGACACCCAACCGGTGGAAGCACGAGGCGGGGCTGCGCACCGTCCGCTGCGCGGGTCTGGACGCGCGCTGGGACCTCACTTGAGGCCGCTGAGCATCACCCCGCGGATGTAGTGCTTCTGGAGCAGGAGGAAGAGGGCGAGGACCGGGAGGACGCTCAGGACGAGACCGGCCATCACGACCGGCATGGTGCGGGTGGGATCGACGTAGTCCTGGAGGAGCTGGATGCCCACCGGCAGGGTCATCACGCCCGGATTCGCGGTGGAGATCAGCAGGGCCCAGATGTACTCGTTCCAGGCGTCCACGAAGGTCAGCAGGGCGAGGGTGACGAGGACCGGCTTGGTCTGGGGCAGGACGACGCGCCACCAGAGGGTGAACTCGCCCGCGCCGTCGAGGCGGGCGGCCTCCAGGATCTCGTCCGGGATGGAAAGCATGAACTGGCGCACCAGGAAGATCCCGAAGCCGTTGACGAGGAACGGCATCGCGAGCGCCACGATGCTGACGGTCAGCCCCGCCCCGCCCCGCCCCAGCAGGTCGTTGCCGCCCGCCAGCGGCCAGCGCACCAGGATCAGGAAGTGCGGGATGAAGAAGAGGAACGGCGGGAACATCATCGTCGCCAGCACCAGCCGGAAGACGAAGTCCCGCCCCCGGAACCGGAGTTTGGCCAGCGCGTAACCGGCGAGCGACGAGGTGAGCAGCACCGAGCCGGTGATCAGCGCCGTCGCGGCGACGCTGTTGCGGAACAGCACGGGCAGGTCCAACTGGTCCAGCGCCGCACGGTAGTTGCCGAAGCCGAACCCCTTCGGCAGGAAGCGGTACGGCAGCTTCCCCGACTCACCCGGCCCCTTGAAGGACGTCATCACCATGTCGAGGAACGGCACCACCATGAGCACGGCACCGGTCACGACCAGAAGGTACGACACCCACGGCGGGCGGCGGCCCCTCACGCGTCCTCCCCGCTGCGCCGGAACAGCCACAACTGCGCCAGCGTGATCACCAGCACCACCAGGAACAGCACGAACGCCGCCGCGCTCGCCGTACCCCAGTCGCCGTACGAGAACGCCTGCCGGTACATCTCCAGCGCCGCCACCGCCGTCGCGTCGCCGGGGCCGCCCTTGGTCATCACCGTGATCAGCGCGAACGACTGGAGCCCGGTGAGGAATTGGGTGACGCACACGAACAGCAGCGACGGCCGCAGCAGCGGCAGCGTGATCTTCCGGAAGGTCGTGCCGGGCCCGGCACCATCCAGCGCCGCCGCCTCGTAGTACGAGCGCGGGATCGACTTCAGCCCCGCCGTCAGGACGAGGATCGCCGACCCCGCCGAGGCCCACGCCTGTACGACGACCACCGCGGGCAGCGCCGTGCGCGGGTCCTGGAGGAAGGCGACCGAGCCGAACCCGAGGGCGTTGAGGACGCCGTCGACGAGACCGCCCGGCTCGTACATGTACTTCCACACATTGCCGACGGCGACCACGGTCGTCACCATCGGCAGGAAGTACAGCGTCCGCCACAGCCCCTGGAACCGCAGCCGGTCGATACAGGTGGCGACGAGCACCGAGCCCGCGAGCGCGATGACCACCGTGCCCAGCGCGAACAGCACCGTGTTGGTGAGGACCGGCGTCAGGAACGTCGAGCCGGCCGCGAACAGCCCCGTGAAGTTGGCCAGGCCGACCGGCCGGATGTCCCCGAGGTCGAAGCCGGACCAGCGCGACACCGACAGCAGCAGGGCGAAGGCGAGCGGCAGGACGAGGAAGACCGCGAAGAACAGCAGGACCGGGGCGAGGAAGAGATAGCCGACCACTGTCTGGCGGCGCCGGGCGCGGGCCGCGAGGCCGGCCCCCGGCGGCAGGGCGCGGGCGGCGGGAGGTCGGGCCCGCTCCGGCGCGAGCGTGTTCACCACAGGCGCGACACCTCCCGATCGACCTGCCGGCGCGTGCTGCGCAGCGCCTCCCCGACCGACTGCTGACCGGTCCACAGCGCCTCGATGTTCGCGCGCAGCAGCGACTTGGCCTGCTGCGCGCCCGGCATGTTCGGCTCCGGCACCGCGTACGCCAGCGCGTCCAGGAACGGCCGCAGATTCCGGTCCCCGCCCCTGCCGAGCAGCGCCCGCATGTCGTCGGCCCGGCCGGTGAGCGAGCCCACCGAGACCTGGAGGGCGCTCATGCGGGTCACGCCCCGCGCGCCCGTCCGCTCCGCGTTGAGCCAGCGCAGGAACTCCCATGCCTCGCGCGGGAACCGGCTGGCCGCGTTGACCCCGAGCAGGAACCCGGTGCCGAGCGTGGCGGGCTTCCGGCCGGCCTCGGGGACGGGCACGGGGGCGACGCCGACCTCCCGGTACGCCGCGCCCATCAGCGGTTTCAGGCTGCCGGTCCACCAGCCCGCGCCGATCACCATGGCCACCTGCCCGGCGGGGAACGCCTGGTAGACGTTGACGCCGGGCGCGCTCGCCCCCCGGCGCACCAGACGGTGCTCCAGCTCGAACACCGCCCGCCATGCCGGCGAGTCGATCGCGGTGCTCCGGCCGTCCGCGGCGACGAACGTGCCCCCGGCCGCGCTCAGCAGGGCGAGGGTCTGGCCGACGGTGGTGGAGTCGTCGTACAGCGAGAGGCCGAACCCCTGCACCAGCGTGTTGCCGTACCGGTCCCGGCGTGTGGTGCGCTTGGCGGTCTCGGTCAACTCGGGCCAGGTGCGCGGTGGTCGGTCGATTCCGGCGGCGCGCAGCAGCCGGGCGTTGTAATAGAGGGCGTACGTCTGCGCCTCGGTGGGATAGCCGTAGACGCGGCCACGGTACGACGCGGCGCCGACCGCGGCCGGGCTGTAGCCGCGCCGGATCCGAGCCGCGTGCTCGGGCGGGGCGGGCCGCAGCACACCGGCCCGGACGAGCTGGCCGGTCCACAGGCAGTACGGCTGGATGATGTCGGCGCCCTGGCCAGCCGCCTGCCGGACCATGACCGTGGTCAGCAGATCGGTGAACTCCACCGCTTGCGCCCGCACCTTGACCCGGTCGTGCGTGGCGTTCCACTCGTCCACCGGCTCCTGGAGTGCCGTCTTCAGGACCCCGCTGGAGTAGTGCGTGAGCAGGGTGAGGACGATCGGGTCGCCGGGGCGGCCGGTGCCCTGGCGGCGTGCGGCACAGCCCGCGGTGAGCAGGGCGGAGGGCAGCGCGAGGGCGAAGTGCCGCCGGTTCAGGCCGGGTCGGGGCCGCGTCACCGGGCGGCCTCCCGGCGCAGTACCCGGAACCTCCGGGTCGTGCTGAAACCGGCGGCGCGGTAGAGGTGGCCCGCCGGCGACCGCTCGCCGGTCCACAGGAACCACGCCCCGTGCGCGCCGTGCGCCCGCATCCGGGCCAGGACCAGATGGAGCAGGACCTTGCCGAGCCCGGTGCCGCGCATCTCCGCCAGCACCCCGAACGGGCCGAACCGCTCCAGCGCCGACTCGTACGCCCCGTGCATCGCCCAGCCCACCAGCCGCCCTCCGGGCTCCCGGACGACGACGATCCGCTCCGGCGGGGCCCCGCCCGCCAGGCAGTCCCGGATCGCCCGCGCCCAGTCCCGGCTGAAGCGGCTCCCGGCGAGCGCGATCAGCTCCACCAGGTCGTCGTCGGCCGGAGTACCGAACCGGTAACCCAGCGAGGCCAGTTCGTCCCGGCGGCGGGCGACGGCGTCCGGCATCCGGTGGCCGATGAGCGAGCGGTCCATCGCCGCGGCCTCGTACAGCGTCCGGAACCCGAGCGAGTCGAGGAGCTTCGCCGCCTCCGGATAGGTCTCGGCGTCCAGGCCGGGGAGCAGGTAGTTCGGGGTGTACGAGGAGAAGTCCACGGTGGTACGGCCGTGCGCGCCCAGCCAGTCGAGGGCGTCGGTCAGCAGCCGGCGGCCGAGGCCCTGCCCGCGGGCGGCCGGGTCGACGAAGAAGAACGGGATCCAGCCCTGCTCCGGCTCCAGGTCGGTGCCGTGCACCGGGGTCAGCCGGCGCACCGCGTAGGCGGCGCCGACGACCCGGCCGCCGGCCAGGGCGACCCGCAGCCCCTCGGGGTCGAAGTTGGCGTCGAGCAGGACGAGGGTGCGGAAGCGGTCGGGGGTGATCGGATCCGCCGGGGCGCCGCGGCACCAGGCGGCCACCAGCGAGGGGCCGTCACCTGGCCGGACCCCCCGGATCTCCGTACCGGTCACCGGAGTTGCTGTCATCGACGGGTCCGTCCTTCCCGACGGCGCGGCTCAGGGGTACAGCAGTACGCCGTCGCCCGCCCGGTCGGCCGGTGGTGTGGGCGGGAGCAGGCCGATGAGATACGCGCCGTCCGCGCGGTGCCAGGCGAAGTCGTCCGGGTGGCGGTGGCGGAGGGTGGCGAGCATGGCGGCGGCGGTGTGCACGGGCCGGAACGTGGCCCGGTCGGCGACATGGAGCCGCACCCCGCGCAGGGGCCGTCCGGCGTGCTTGCGGAAGGTCGGGATCTGGCGCAGTTCACGGAAGTGCTCTCCGGGCAGGGCGAGTTCGGTGAGCGCGGGTGTGAGGCAGGCGTCGGGGAAGGGGGCGCCGACGATCTCGCAGGGCGGTCGGACGCGGCCCGGCCGTCGTCAACGCGGGTGCGGCGGGCCGGAGATCGGGTCGGACCGAGGTGTGGTGGGCGACCAGCCCCGGCCCGGTCGCCCGCGGCGAGTCCGGGTGCCGCGCACAGCCGCGCGAGCCCGGTCTCCACCGTGCCACGTCCGTCCGCGCTCATCCCTCGCCCCGTCTGCCGGTCACCTCTCGAAACGGTCGTCCGAAATGTACAGGCATGTGGGGGAGTGCGGCGTGATTGACGGCACCGCCCCTTCGCCCCCACCAGGTTTTGAACGCGTTCAACTCAGGCGTAGGCTCTGCCCATGAGCGACAGAGCCGCCCTCCTGAAGGGCATTCGCGGCTGGCTGGTCTTCTTCGTGGTGTGCCTGGTGCTGAGCGGTGCCACGGCCTTTCCGCTGGTGCACGAACTGCGCTGGACCCAGAGCGGGTTGCGGGCGGTGGGGGTGCCGGAGTGGCTGCCCGGACTGGCGGGCTGGATCGGACGGGTGCGGGACGGGCTCGACGCCGTCGACGCGAAGTACCCGTTCGTCCTCTACGGCACGGACTGGCTGGCGTTCGCCCACCTCGTCATCGCGGTCGCCTTCTACGGCCCGTACCGCGACCCGGTGCGCAACATCTGGGTGATCGAGTTCGGGATGATCGCCTGCGCCGGGATCATCCCGCTGGCCCTCGTCTGCGGCCCGGTCCGGGGCATTCCGTTCTGGTGGAGCCTGATCGACATGTCGTTCGGCGTCTTCGGAGTGCTTCCGCTGTACGTCGTACGCCGGAAGATCAAGCGCCTCGAAGCGCTGACGGGCCCCAACGCCCCCGTGACCGCGGCTGCTTGAGCGACTGCCCGGCAACTCACCCTGAGATCGGGGGAGTTGCCGGGACGTCTCGTTAGCGGGAGCGCAGGTCGTGCAGGACGTCGATGCGGTTCGTGGTGATCGAGTCGACGCCCAGCTCCATCAGCCGGCGCAGCGAGCGCCGGGTGTCCGGTGTCCACACGGAGACGAGCCGGCCGTCCCGGTGCACACGGGCGACCAGCTCCCGGTCGACCAGGGAGAAGCGGTAGTTGAGCCAGCGGGGGTTGATCGCGGCGAGCAGCGCGGGGCGGGGCGGGGCCAGCGTGGTCCAGGTCAGCGCGATCTCCGCGGCCGGGTCGGCGGCGCGCACGGTGAGCATCGTCTCCGCGCCCGCGCTGTAGTACACCCGGTCGCCGGCCCCGCTCTGCCGGACCACGTCCAGGATCCGCTCCATGGTCCGCCGCGTCACCCGCCCGCACAGGTCCACCATCACCCGGCCGTCACCGGTCGCGGCGAGCGCCTCGGCCAGCGTCGGCACCCCGCCGCCGGTGAGCCCGCGCACCTCCTCGGCGGACAGCGTGCTCAGCGGCCGCTCCACCTCCCACAGCCGTTCGAGCGTGTCGTCGTGCAGCAGCACGGGCACGCCGTCGCGGGTGAGCCGGACATCGAGCTCGACGGCGTCCGCGCCCCGGTCGAGACCGGAGCGCAGCGAGTCGAGGGTGTTCTCACGGAAGCGGTAGGGGTCGCCGCGGTGGGCCACGGCGGTCACGGTCTGCATGGCCCCCATTGTGGTGCGCCTCAGTCCGCGAGCCGGGCGGCGGTGTACGTGTCGATCTCCGCCGTGAGCCGCGCCTTGCCCGCCGCGTCCAGGAAGGACGCCTCGACCGCGTTCTTGGCGAGGTCCGCGACACCGCGCTCGTCCAGGTCGAGGAGGCGGGCGGCCACCGCGTACTCGTTGTTGAGGTCGGTGCCGAACATCGGCGGGTCGTCGGAGTTGACCGTGATCAGCACCCCGGCCTCGGCGAACCGCCGGATCGGGTGCTCGTCCAGGGTGCGCACCGCGCGGGTGGCGATGTTGGAGGTCGGGCAGACCTCCAGCGGGATGCGCCGCTCGGCGAGGTGCGCGAGCAGCGCCGGGTCCTGCGCGGAGCTGGTGCCGTGCCCGATGCGCTCGGCGCCCAGCTCGTTCAGCGCGTCCCACACCGACTGCGGTCCGGTGGTCTCGCCGGAGTGCGGGACCGAGCGCAGACCGGCCGCGATGGCCTGGTCGAAGAACGGCTTGAACTGCGGGCGGGGCACGCCGATCTCGGGGCCGCCGAGCCCGAACGACACCAGGCCCTCCGGGCGGATCCGGTCGTCGGTGGCGAGCCGTACCGTCTCCTCGGCCGACTGGAGTCCGGCCTCGCCGGGGATGTCGAAGCACCAGCGCAGCACGGTGCCGAACTCGGCCTCCGCGCACTTGCGGGCGTCCTCGATCGCCTCCATGAAGGCGCGCTCGTCCATGCCGCGCCGGGTGGAGGAGAACGGGGTGAGGGTCAGCTCGGCGTAGCGCACCTGCTGGCGGGCCAGGTCGCGGGCCACCTCGTAGGTGAGCAGCCGGACGTCCTCCGGGGTGCGGATCAGGTCCACCACCGACAGGTACACCTCGATGAAGTGCGCGAAGTCGGTGAAGGTGAAGTACTCGGCGAGGGCCTCGGGATCGCTGGGGACCCTGGAGTCGCGGTGCCGGGCGGCCAGCTCGGAGACGATGCGGGGGGAGGCGGAGCCCACGTGGTGCACGTGCAGTTCGGCCTTGGGCAGTCCGGCGATGAACGCGCGCAGATCGCGGTCGGCGTGCCCGGCGGCCGGTACGGAACTGTCGGACAAGGGGTCCTCCCCGAGGCAGGGCGCCGACGGGCCCTTACGGGCGCGGCGCGGGTGATCGGCTGATCGTCAGAGGCCATCGTAGGCGGGCGGGCGGGGGAGGGGAGGGGCGAGGGGGAGTGAGGGGCGAGGGGGCGGCCGGGAGCCGAGGAGGCGGCGCGAGCGGTTCGGCCACGGGGAAGGCGGCGGGAACTGTACGGCCGTGGCGACCCCGGCGTCAGGAGGCCCGGTGTCAGCAGGTCCGGGGCCAGGACGGACGCCGGCGTCAGGAAGCCCGGTGTCAGTGCGGAGGACCGGCTGGTCGGGGCAGTCGGCGACGGTGCCGGGGCGGTGGGACCGGCCGGTCGGGGTGGGGCGGGAAGGCCGTAGCATGGCGGGACGAACGACCAAGGGGGAAGTACCCGTGTCAGACGGAACGCAGTCGAGTGGGGCGGCCGGCGGCGGCCACGACCCGTGGGCGCCGCCCGAGCAGGGGCTGTCGCTGAACAAGGACCAGCCCGCCGCGCCGGGTGCGGGGCAGCCCCCGGTCCAGCCGCCGTCCGTGCACGACCAGGCCACGGTGACCGACTTGCCGACCGGTGGGTACGCCCAGCCCGACTTCGCGCCGCCGGCCCCGCCCGCCCAGGGCTTCGGCGCGCCCACCCCGCCCGCGTTCGGCGCCCCCGGCACGGGTGAGCCGGTGCCGCCCCCGCCGATCGCGCCCACCGGCCCCGGTGTACCCCCGGCGTCCGCGCCGCCCGCCGGCGGCTACGGCTACCCCGGCTACCCGGCCGCCGGGAGCTACGGCTGGACGGGCATGCCGATGGCACCGCAGAACGGCATGGGCACCGCGGCGATGGTGCTCGGCATCCTGTCGATCTGCCTGTTCTGCCTGTACGGAGTCCTCTCGGTGGTGCTGGGCATCCTCGCGGTGGTCTTCGGCGTCAAGGGGCGGCGCCGGGTCGAGCGCGGCGAGGCCACGAACCAGGGGCAGGCCCAGGCTGGTCTGGTCATGGGCGTCATCGGCATCATCGTCGGCATCGGCATGATCGTGCTGATGATCGTGATCGGTGTCACCGCCTTCAACGAGAGCAGGGACACCGATCCGTACTACGGCTCCCTGCACTCCGTCCCGGTGGCGGTGGCGCAGCGCTGATCCCACGACGGGGCCGCACAGCGCGGACCCCGTCCCGGAGCGCACGCTCCGGTCGATGCCCGCCGGACCGCAGGACCCGTCCGGCGGGCATCGCCGTACCCGAGACACCCGGAAACCGAGCCCCGCCGCCCCGAGCCCACCAGCACCCGAGCCCCGCCGCCCCGAGCCCCCCGGCACCCGAGCCCCGCCACCCTAAGCCCCCCGGCGCCCAAGCTCCGCCGCCTCAAGCCCCCCGGCGCCCAAGCTCCGCCGCCGCCCCAAGCTTCTGCATCTGCGCCCCGCCGCCCCGAGCCCCCCGGCGCCCGGCCCCCGCACATGCGCCCCCGCCGCGCCCGAGCCCCCGTACCTATCCCCCCGCCAGCTCCGCCCGCGCCTCCATCAGCGCGAAGCCCAGCAGGTTCAGGCCCCGCCAGCGCTCAGGGTCGTCCGCCGCCTCGTCGTCCGCCGTCAGGCCGATGCCCCACACGCGGTCCACCGGGCTCGCCTCGACCAGCACCCGCTCGCCCGTGCCCAGCAGGAACGCGCGCAGCGCCGGGTCGGCGGCGAACTTGTGGACGCTGCCCTCGACCACGATCCGCAACCGCTCCCGCTCCCATATCGCCTCGTCGAAGCCGCGGACCAGCCGGCCCGCCTTCTTGGCCTGCGCCGGGTGCGCCGCGGCGAGGACATGGCGCTCGGCCTCCGCGTCGCCGAACAGCCGGGCCTTGGCGGCCATCATCCAGTGCTCCGCCGTCGCGTACCGCCTGCCGTCGACCACGAAGGGTGAGGGCCACCACTGGCTCAGACAGCTCGCGCCGATGCCGCCGTCCGGCCGGGGCCGGTGGCCCCAGAAGTGCAGGTACCTGATCCGGGACCCCGCCCGGACCTCGCTGACCAGGGCTTCGAACCCGTCGATCCTCCCCATGCACGCGAGTCTGGCACGCACCACTGACACTCCGTCCGGCTTTTCCTCGCCCGACTCGACACCTGGTCGACAGATTCCGTCGCGTAACCAAAAGGCAACAACGGAATCACTTGTTGGAGGCCAATAGCTCTGTCAGGATCGGCACTCAAATCGAGCTGGAGCTACGCCACCCACCTCTGGGACGGGGGTGATCGGCGGAGGAGAGCGACATGCACAATCCGGGCACCGCCGACCAGGAACGATTTCCCGCAGCGGACCGTTTCGCGGAAGGCGCTCAGTACATCGCCGGCCGTCTGACCAAGGGCACCTCGGGGCGCCGCCACGCCGTGGTCGACCCGGCCACCGGCACCGAGGTCTACACCTACGACCTGGCCGGCACCGACGACGTGGACGCGGCCGTCGCCGCCGCCCGCGCGGCCTTTCCCGGCTGGGCCTCGGCCACTCCGGGCGAGCGCTCGGACGCCCTGCACCGCTTCGCCGCCGTGCTCGCCGGGCGCGCCGAGGACTTCGCCCGCGCGGAGTCGCTCCAGTGCGGCAAGCCGCTCAAGCTCAGCCGCGAGTTCGACGTGCCCGGCACCGTCGACAACACCGCCTTCTTCGCGGGCGCCGCCCGGCACCTCCAGGGGCAGTCCGCCGGTGAGTACTCCGGCGACCACACGTCGTACGTCCGGCGCGAGCCGATCGGTGTCGTCGGGTCCATCGCGCCGTGGAACTACCCGCTCCAGATGGCCGCCTGGAAGGTGCTCCCGGCGATCGCCGCGGGCAACACCATCGTGCTCAAGCCCGCCGAGCTGACCCCGCTGACCTCGCTGCTGTTCGCCCAGGCCGCCACCGCCGCGGGCCTGCCGGACGGCGTGGTCAACATCGTCACCGGCACCGGCAAGGAGGCCGGTGAGCACCTGGTCGGGCACCCCGATGTCGCCATGACCTCCTTCACCGGCTCCACCGGCGTCGGCAAGCGCGTCGCCGAGGTCGCCACCGCCACCGTCAAGCGGCTCCACCTGGAGCTGGGCGGCAAGGCCCCGTTCGTCGTGTTCGACGACGCCGACCTGGACGCCGCCGTCAACGGGGCCGTGGCCGGCGCGCTCATCAACACCGGCCAGGACTGCACCGCCGCCACCCGCGCCTATGTCCAGCGCCCGCTGTACGAGGCGTTCGTGGAGCGCACCGCCGCCCTGATGGAGACCGTGCGGCTCGGCGACCCGTTCGCCCCCGGCACCGACCTCGGGCCGCTCATCTCGGGCGCCCAGCGCGACCGCGTCGCCGGCTTCGTGGACCGCGCCCGCTCCTACGCCCGCGTGGTCACCGGCGGCGAGGCCCCCGGCGGCGACCTGGCCAAGGGCGCCTACTACCGGCCCACCCTCATCGCCGGCGCCGCCCAGGACAGCGAGATCGTCCAGTCCGAGATCTTCGGACCGGTCCTGGTCGTCCTGCCCTTCGACACCGACGACGAGGGCATCCGGCTCGCCAACGACACCCCGTACGGCCTCGCCGCCTCCGCCTGGAGCGGCAGCGTCTACCGGGCCAACCGCGCCACCCGCGACATCAAGGCGGGCTGCGTCTGGATCAACGATCACATCCCGATCATCAGCGAGATGCCGCACGGCGGCTACAAGGCCTCCGGCTTCGGCAAGGACATGTCGATGTACTCCTTCGAGGAATACACGCAGGTCAAGCACGTAATGTTCGACAACACGGCGGTGGTCCGCAAGGACTGGCACCGCACGATCTTCGGGGACCGGTAGGAGCCGCCCCCGGCCGCGGGACCCCCGCCCGCGGTGCGCTCCACCGGGTACGACGCCCGTCCCCTCCACCGGGCACCCCCTCCCCTCCCGAAAGGCCACCACGCGCATGGGAAGTTACGAGCCCGACCGGCCGACGCCGGTCGAATCGGCCGCCGTACGCCGGAGTTTCAGCGGCGGCAGGGCCGCGCCGACCCGCCGTTCGCTGCTGCGCGCCTCCGCCGGGGGCGCCCTCGCGATCGGCGGTCTCGGGACGCTGAGCGCCTGCGGTATCCCCGCCGCGAGCAAGAACCAGGGCGGCGTGTCCGCCGACGACCACTCGGCCAAGGAGAAGGTCGTCAACTTCTCCAACTGGCCCGAGTACATCGACGTGGACGACTCGGGCAAGCACCACCCCACGCTCGACGCGTTCGCCAAGCGGACCGGCATCCAGGTCAAGTACACCGAGGACATCAACGACAACGACGAGTTCTTCGGCAAGATCCAGCCGGAACTCGCCGCGGGCCAGGACACCGGCCGCGACCTGATCGTCCTGACCGACTGGCTGGCCGCCCGCATGATCCGGCTCGGCTACGTCCAGAAACTGGACCCAGCCAACCTGCCGCACGCCTTCGCCAACCTCTCGGACCAGTTCCGCGCCCCCGACTGGGATCCCGGCCGCGCCTACTCCTATCCCTGGCAGGGCATCTCCACCGTGATCGCCTTCAACAAGAAGGCGCTCGACGGCGTCGAGGTGAAGTCGGTCTCCGACCTCCTGGACAACCCCAAGCTCAAGGGCCGGGTCAGCTTCCTGACCGAGATGCGCGACACCATCGGCATGGTCCTGCTCGACCTCGGCAAGGACCCGGCGAAGGTCACCGACGACGACTACGACGCGGCCATCGCCCGCCTCCAGAAGGCCGTCGACAAGGGCCAGATCCGCCGCTTCACCGGCAACGACTACACCTCCGACCTGGCCAAGGGCGACATCGCCGCCTGTGTCGCCTGGGGCGGCGACATCGTCCAGCTCCAGGCCGACAACCCGGACGTCGGCTACCTCATCCCGGACAGCGGCTACATGACGTCGACCGACAACCTGCTGGTCCCCAACAAGGCGCGCCACAAGACCAACGCCGAGCGGCTGATCGACTATTACTACCAGCCCGAGCCCGCCGCCGAACTCGCCGCCTACGTCAATTACGTGAGCCCCGTTGCGGGAGTCGTTCCCTACCTCGCGAAAATCGACAAGTCGGCCGCGAGCAATCCGCTGATCGTGCCCGACAAGGCCATGCAGGCGAAGTCCCATCCCTTCCGCGCCCTGACGCAGAAGGAAGAGACCGCCTACCAGCAGAAGTTCTCCAAGCTCACAGGGGCGTGACGACCACGATGACGACAGACAACAGCGGCGACGTCCGCCTCTCCGGTATCGGCAAGACCTACGGCGCCTTCACCGCCGTACACCCGCTGGACCTGACCGTGCCCCAGGGCTCCTTCTTCGCCCTGCTCGGCGCCTCCGGCTGCGGCAAGACCACCACCCTGCGCATGATCGCGGGCCTGGAGGAGCCGACCAGCGGCACCGTGCACCTCGGCGACCAGGACGTCACCCACCTGCCGCCGTACAAGAGGCCCGTGAACACGGTCTTCCAGTCCTACGCCCTCTTCCCGCACCTCGACATCTTCGAGAACGTCGCCTTCGGGCTGCGCCGGCGTGGCATCAAGAGCGTCAAGAAGCAGGTCGAGGACATGCTGGACCTGGTCCAGCTCGGCGAGCAGGCGCGCAAGAAGCCGCACCAGCTCTCCGGCGGACAGCAGCAGCGCGTCGCCGTCGCCCGCGCGCTGATCAACCACCCCAAGGTGCTGCTGCTCGACGAGCCGCTCGGCGCCCTCGACCTCAAGCTGCGCCGCCAGATGCAGCTGGAGCTCAAGCGCATCCAGACCGAGGTCGGCATCACCTTCATCCACGTCACGCACGACCAGGAGGAGGCCATGACCATGGCCGACACGGTCGCGGTGATGAACGGCGGCCGCGTCGAACAGCTCGGCGCCCCCACCGACCTGTACGAGAACCCGAAGACGACCTTCGTCGCCAACTTCCTCGGCACCTCCAACCTGATCGAGGCCGAGGTCGACACCAGGAGCGGCGACGACATCGTGCTCAAGGCCGCCGGTGACAAGCTGGTACTGCCCGCCGCCCGATGTAGCGCCCCCGCCCCGGCCGGCGGCAAGGTGCTGGTCGGCATCCGCCCCGAGAAGATCGCGCTCGCCCACGCCGACGACGCGGGCGCCATCCCCGAGGGCCGCAACCGCCTCACCGGCACGATCGCCGACGCCAGCTTCATCGGCGTCTCCACGCAGTACGTCATCGACAGCCCGGCCTGCGCCGAACTCTCGGTCTACGTCCAGAACGTCGAGCGGGACGCCCGGCTGGTCCCCGGCGCCGACGTGGTCCTGCACTGGAGCCCCGCGCACACCTTCGGCCTGGACGCGGACCAGGCCATCGACGCGGGCACCGGGGAAGAGGTCGCCGCCTGATGTCGACGCTCACCGAGGCGCCCCCGCCGCTCGCCCCCGCCGAAGGCGCGGCCAAGCCCCCGCGCAAGCGAGGCCGGTTCACCCCGTACTGGCTGCTGCTGCCCGGCATCCTGTGGCTGGTCGTCTTCTTCGCGCTGCCGCTGGTCTACCAGGCCTCCACGTCCGTGCAGACGGGCTCCCTGGAGGAGGGCTACAAGGTCACCTGGCACTTCGCGACCTACTGGAACGCGCTGTCCGAGTACTGGCCCCAGTTCCTGCGGTCCATCTTCTACGCCGCCGGCGCCACCGTGCTGTGCCTGCTACTCGGCTACCCGCTGGCCTATCTGATCGCCTTCCGCGCGGGCCGCTGGCGCAACCTGATCATGATCCTGGTGATCGCGCCGTTCTTCACCAGCTTCCTGATCCGCACCCTGGCCTGGAAGACGATCCTCGCCGACAACGGCCCCGTGGTGCACGCGCTGAACTCGCTGCACATCCTGGACCTCACCAACTTCCTCGGCTGGACGGCCGGCGACCGGGTGCTGGCCACCCCGCTCGCGGTGGTGTGCGGACTGACGTACAACTTCCTGCCGTTCATGATCCTGCCGCTGTACACCTCGCTGGAGCGGATCGACGGCCGGCTGCACGAGGCGGCCGGCGACCTGTACGCCAAGCCGTCGACCACCTTCCGCAAGGTGACCTTCCCGCTGTCGATGCCGGGCGTGGTCTCCGGCACCCTGCTGACCTTCATCCCGGCCGCCGGCGACTACGTCAACTCCGAACTCCTCGGCTCCACCGACACCCGCATGATCGGCAATGTGATCCAGACGCAGTTCCTGCGCATCCTGGACTATCCGACGGCAGCGGCCCTCTCCTTCATCCTCATGGCCGCGATCCTGGCCATGGTGACGATCTACATCCGCCGGTCCGGGACGGAGGACCTGGTCTAAATGCCCGTCGTCAACTGGCTCAAGCGCCATCTCGTCGTCATCGCGGGACTTCTCACCCTCGCGTATCTGCTGCTGCCGAACGTCATCGTCACGGTGTTCTCCTTCAACAAACCGAAGGGGCGCTTCAATTACCAGTGGCAGCAGTTCTCGCTGGACGCCTGGAAACAGCCGTGCGGCGTCGCCGACATGTGCGATTCGCTGTCGCTCAGCCTCCAGATCGCCGTCTGGGCGACGCTGGGCGCCACCATCCTCGGCACGATGATCGCCTTCGCGCTGGTCCGCTACCGCTTCCGCGCCCGCGGCGCCATCAACTCGCTGATCTTCCTGCCGATGGCGATGCCCGAGGTCGTCATGGCCGCCTCGCTGCTCACCCTGTTCCTCAACATGGGCGCCCAGCTGGGCTTCTGGACGATCCTGATCGCCCACATCATGTTCTGTCTGAGCTTCGTCGTCACCGCGGTCAAGGCGCGTGTGATGTCGATGGACCCGCGTCTGGAGGAGGCCGCACGGGACCTGTACGCCGGGCCCGCGCAGACCTTCCTGCGGGTCACCCTGCCGATCGCGGCACCCGGAATCGCCGCGGGCGCGCTGCTGTCCTTCGCGCTCTCCTTCGACGATTTCATCATCACCAATTTCAACGCGGGATCGACCGTCACCTTCCCCATGTTCGTCTGGGGCTCGGCGCAGCGCGGAACGCCCGTTCAGATCAATGTGATCGGTACGGCCATGTTCCTGCTCGCCGTGGTGCTGGTGCTGGTGTCGATGCTGATCAACAATCGCCGTAACAGCCAGAAGGCGTAACACCGAAAAGCGCGCAGCCGAAAAGCGCGTAAACGCTCTGTAGGGAGTTGAAATCATGGCCCCAAGCGCCATGAATCGTGGCCGAGACAACTGGATCGCCTCTCTCTCCGAAGCCCAGCCGGTCCCGTACTGGCTGGAAGACCCCGGCAAGCCGGCACCCGAGCCCGCCCTCACCGGCTCCGAGACCTGCGACCTGCTGGTCGTCGGCGGCGGCTACAGCGGGCTGTGGACCGCGCTCAACGCCAAGGAGCGCGACCCGCGGCGGGACGTGGTCCTGCTGGAAGGCCGCGAGGTGGGCTGGGCCGCCTCCGGCCGCAACGGCGGCTTCTGCGCCGCCTCCCTCACCCACGGCCTGGCCAACGGGCTGACCCGCTGGCCAGGCGAGATCCACAAGCTGGAGGAGCTGGGCCGGCGCAACCTGGACGAGATCGAGGCGGCCATCGCCCGGCACGGCATCGACTGCGAGTTCGAGCGCACCGGCGAGATCGACGTGGCCACCGAGACCTACCAGGCCTGGGAGCTGCGCGACTGGCACAAGGAGCTTGAGGAACAGGGCCTCGCGGACGGGATGGACTTCCTGGACGAGGACGCCGTACGCGCCGAGGTGAACTCGCCGACCTTCAAGGCGGGCCTGTGGGACCGCCGGGGCGTGGCCATGCTGCACCCGGCGAAGCTCGCCTGGGGCCTGAAGCAGGCGTGCCTCCGGCTCGGGGTGCGGGTGTACGAGCACACGCCCGCGCTCACCCTCAAGCAGTACGGCGCCGGGATGGCCGTCCGCACCCCCTACGGCGCCGTGCGCGCCCGCAAGGTCGCCCTCGGCACCAACATCTTCCCGAGCCTGCTGCGCCGGGTGCGCTCGTACACCGTCCCGGTCTACGACTACGCGCTGATGACCGAGCCGCTGAGCAAGGAGCAGCTCGCGGAGATCGGCTGGCAGGGCCGGCAGGGGCTCGGCGACAGCGCCAACCAGTTCCACTACTTCCGGCTGTCCGCCGACAACCGGATCCTGTGGGGCGGTTACGACGCCATCCACCACTACGGGGGCCGGGTCCGGGCGGAGTACGACGACCGTCCCGAGACCTACGCCAAGCTCGCCGGGCACTTCTTCACCTGCTTCCCGCAGCTGGAGGGCGTCCGCTTCACCCACGCCTGGGGCGGCGCGATCGACACCTGCTCCCGCTTCTCGGCCTTCTTCGGCACCGCCCACCAGGACAAGGTGGCCTACGCGGCGGGCTTCACCGGCCTCGGCGTCGGCGCGACCCGCTTCGGCGCGGACGTGATGCTCGACCTGCTGGACGGGGAGCGCACCGAGCGCACCGAGCTGGAGATGGTGCGCAAGCGGCCGCTGCCGTTCCCGCCCGAGCCGTTCGCCTGGACCGGCATCGCCCTCACCAAGTGGTCGCTGGCCCGCGCGGACGCGCACGGCGGCCGCCGCAACCTGTGGCTGCGCACGATGGACAAGCTGGGCCTCGGATTCGACAGCTAGTTCGCGTGACCCAGGTCACTCCCTAGGGGCTCCGGAACCCGCGTAATGCTCCGGTACGGCCTCCCTCTCTCCTGCCGAGGCGGCGCGCCCGCGTCGCCCGCGAAGGAGAGCGGGAGGCCTTTTCGATGAGCGGGACGAAGACGGCGGTGGAGTGGCTGGCATCCGTGGCACCGGACCCGCGGGGGTGCCGCCGGGAGTGGGAGCGCAATCCGCACGGGGTCGCGCTGCTGCCCGCGGGCCGCGCCTGGGACGTGCTGATCCTCCCGGCCCACCTGGGCCATCCGACGCTGGACGTGCTGACCCGGATGCTCGGCCGCCCCGGCCCGGTGCTCGCCGACTTCGGCGACAACCGGGTCGGGTTCTTCGTGCCGCCGGGCACGGCGGAGCGCTGGCTGGGCACCGGGGTGCGCACCGCGGGGAACGGCACCTGGATCGTCGTACCGCATCCGGGCCGGGCGAGCCGGGGGGTGCGCTGGCTGGTGCCGCCGGACGGCTCGGGCACGCTGACCGACGCGGCGCTGCTGGAACTGGCGATGCACGAGGCGGCGGCGCGCCTGGTGCTGGGGCCCGAGGAGGACGAGTAGCGCGCGTGCGTCTTGACACCGGGATTGGTCTGGACCAAATTGAGTGCCGTTCCACCCTCCAACTCCCCCCTGCCCGGAGGCTCTTGTGGACCGCTCCAGACCCCTGTTCGCCCTGCTCACGGCCACGGCCCTCGCCGTGCCCGGCCTCACCGCGCTCTCGTCGGCCGCCCGCGCGGCCGACGCGGACGTGCTCCAGAACGGCGGATTCGAGTCCGGCCTCTCCGGCTGGACGTGCTCCGCCTCCTCCGGTACGACGGTCGACTCGCCGGTGCACAGCGGCAGTTCCGCGCTCCAGGCCACCCCGGCGGGCAGCGACGACGCCCAGTGCGCGCAGACGGTGAGCGTCCAGCCCGACTCGCAGTACACGCTCGCCGGTTACGTCCGGGGCTCGTACGTCTACCTGGGCGCGAGCGGCACCGGCACCACCGACGTCTCCACCTGGACCCAGTCGGCCCCGGACTGGCAGCGGCTGAGCACCACCTTCACCACGGGACCCTCGACCACCAAGGTCACGGTGTACACCCACGGTTGGTACGGCACCGGCGCCTACGACGCCGACGACCTCTCGCTCACCGGCCCCGGCGGCAGCGCCCAACCACCCGCCGTACCCGCCGGGTTGACCGCCTCCTTTGTCACCGCGACCTCCGTCGCCCTGTCCTGGTCCGCGGTGCCCGGCGCCACGGGGTACGCGGTCTACCGCGACGGCGTCAAGGTCCAGTCCGCCACCGGTACTTCGGCCACCGTCACCGGGCTCACGGCCTCGACGGCGTACAGCTTCCAGGTCACGGCGGTCGACGACGCGGGGGAGTCCGCGAGGTCGGCGGCGGTGGTCGTGACGACGAGCACCGGCGGGTCGGGCGGCGGCTCGGGCGGCGGGTCCGCAGGTCTCCCGGCGCACGCCCTCGTCGGCTACCTCCACTCCAGCTTCGCCAACGGCTCCGGCTACACCCGGCTCGCGGACGTCCCCGACAGCTGGGACGTCATCGACCTGGCCTTCGCCGAGCCCACCTCGCCCACCTCCGGGGACGTCGAGTTCACCCGCTGCCCGGTCACCGACTGCCCGAACGCGGAGAGCGACGCCGACTTCAAGGCGGCGATCAAGGCCAAGCAGGCGGCCGGCAAGAAGGTGCTGATCTCCATCGGCGGCCAGAACGGCCAGGTCCAGCTGACCACCACGGCGGCCCGTGACGCCTTCGTCTCCTCCGTCTCGAAGATCATCGACACCTACGGGCTCGACGGCCTCGACATCGACTTCGAGGGCCACTCGCTGTCCCTGGACACCAGCGACACGGACTTCAAGAACCCCACCACGCCCGTGATCGTCAACCTCATCTCGGCACTGAAGACGCTGAAGGCGAAGTACGGCGCGAAGTTCGTGCTCACCATGGCCCCGGAGACCTTCTTCGTGCAGAACGGCTACCAGTACTACGGCACCGGCAAGTGGGGCGGCCAGGACCCGCGCTGCGGCGCCTACCTCCCGGTGATCTACGCCCTGCGCGACGACCTCACCCTGCTGCACGTCCAGGACTACAACTCCGGCCCGATCATGGGCCTGGACAACCAGTACCACTCCATGGGCGGCGCCGACTTCCACATCGCCATGACCGACATGCTCCTCACCGGCTTCCCGGTGGCCGGCGACCCCGACAACGTCTTCCCGCCGCTGCGCCCCGACCAGGTGGCGATCGGCATGCCCGCCTCCACCAACGCGGGCAACGGCTACGTCGCCCCGGCCGAGGTCACCAAGACCCTGGACTGCCTGACGAAGAAGACGAACTGCGGCTCGTACACCACCCATGGCACCTGGCCGGATCTGCGCGGCCTGATGACCTGGTCGATCAACTGGGACCGCTACTCGGACTGGGAGTTCCAGAAGACGTTCGACGGCTACTTCCGCTGAACCCCGGCAGCGCGCCGAGCGCGGTCAGCAGGACCGCGCTCAGGCACCAACTGGCCAGCACGTCCAGTGGCCAGTGGTAGCCGTGGCGGACCAGGCCGTACGAGGTGCCGAGGACCAGGGCGGCGCAGAGCGCGCGGGCGGTGCGGCGGGCGGCGCGGGTGCGCAGCCAGGGCAGCAGCAGGAGGGTCGCACAGCCGTAGGCCACGGCGGCGGTCGCCGTGTGCCCGGAGGGGTAGTAGCCGGTGGCCGGGGGCACTACGGGGGTCCCCGGCCGGGCGGCCCAGTCCTTCAGCGGCACCACCAGCGCCGGGAGCAGCGCCATCAGGGCGGCGGCGGCGAGGGGCGGCAGCCACCAGCGCGGGTGCCCGGCGGCGCGGCCCCGCCACAGGGCGTACCCGATGGCGGCGACGAGGACCGGGACGGCGACCTGGACGTCGCCGAGGTCGGAGAGGAACTGCGCGAATCCGTCCGGGTGGACCAGGTCCCGGCTGAGCCGGGCGTCCGCGCGCAGCAGCGGGCCGTGGCCGACGACCTGCCAGGTGATCAGCAGGAACAGGACGGCCGGGATGCCGAGGAGGAGGGCGCGGGGGCCGGGGCGGGCGCGACGGACGGGGTGCGACACGGGGGCCAGCTTGGCAGGCGGGCGGGGGAGGGGCCGCACCGGGGCCGGTACCGGGGTCGTGTGCGCGGGCGGGCCCGGAGAATTCGGGGGCCCGGTGAATTCGGGGGCCCGGAGAAGGAGGCCGGCCGCCCCGGAACAGGGGGGGTGGTCACGGGGCGGCCGTCCGGACCGGAACGTCGCACGCCCCGGGGGGTTTGGGGCGGCGACCGTCCGATCGGTGAGGAGATCCCGGCGTCAGGCGCCGGTTGTGTGCGCGAAGGCACGACCAGGTCGAAGCTGGGGAGGCCCCGGCCTGGGGTCGTCCACGGTCCCCCGTGGACGGGGTGTATCTCTCATCTGGGTAGAACCTACGGCAGGCCGGGGCGCTTGGGCAGACGGATTCCCGTCCCGACATGCACCCCGCACACCTTCTTCACACGGCCTGCCGCAGCCGGATTCCGGGGCCTCAGATGCGGGCCAGCGCCTGCTCCACGACGTCCAGACCCTCGTTCAGCAGGTCCTCGCCGATGACCAGCGGGGGCAGGAAGCGCACCACGTTGCCGTAGGTGCCGCAGGTCAGGATCAGGACGCCCTCGGCGTGGCAGGCCTTGGCCAGCGCGGCGGTGGCCTCCGGGTTGGGCTCCTTGGTGGCGCGGTCCTTGACCAGCTCGATGGCGATCATCGCGCCGCGGCCGCGGACCTCGCCGATGACGTCGAACTTCTCGGCCATGGCGGTGAGGCGGCCCTTCATGACCTCCTCGATGCGCTTGGCCTTCGCGTTGAGGTCCAGCTCCTTCATGGTCTCGATGGCGCCGAGCGCACCGGCGCAGGCGACCGGGTTGCCGCCGTACGTGCCGCCGAGGCCGCCGGCGTGCGCCGCGTCCATGATCTCCGCGCGGCCGGTCACCGCGGCGAGCGGCAGACCGCCGGCGATGCCCTTGGCGGTGGTGATCAGGTCCGGGACGATGCCCTCGTCCTCGCAGGCGAACCACTGCCCGGTCCGGCAGAACCCGGACTGGATCTCGTCGGCGACGAAGACGATCCCGTTGTCCGCGGCGAACTGGCGGATCGCGGGCAGGAAGCCCTTGGCCGGCTCGATGAAGCCGCCCTCGCCGAGCACCGGCTCGATGATGATCGCGGCCACGTTGTCCGGGCCGACCTGCTTGGTGATCTGGTCGATGGCCTGCTTGGCGGCCTCGGGACCGGCGTTCTCCGCACCGGTCGGCCAGCGGTAGCCGTAGGCGACCGGGACGCGGTACACCTCGGGCGCGAACGGGCCGAAGCCGTGCTTGTACGGCATGTTCTTCGCCGTCAGCGCCATGGTGAGGTTGGTGCGCCCGTGGTACCCGTGGTCGAACACGACGACGGCCTGCCGCTTGGTGTACGCGCGCGCGATCTTGACGGCGTTCTCGACGGCCTCGGCGCCGGAATTGAACAGCGCGGACTTCTTGGCGTGGTCACCCGGCGTCAGCTCGGCCAGCGCCTCGGCGACGGCCACGTAGCCCTCGTACGGGGTGACCATGAAACAGGTGTGGGTGAAGTCGGCGAGCTGGGCGGAGGCGCGGCGTACGACGGCCTCGGCGGAGGCGCCGACGCTGGTCACGGCGATACCGGAGCCGAAGTCGATCAGACTGTTGCCGTCCACGTCCTCGATGACACCGCCGCCGGCGCGCGTGACGAAGACCGGCAGCGTGGAGCCCACGCCCTGGGCGACCACGGCGGTGCGGCGGGCCTGAAGCTCCTGCGACTTCGGGCCGGGGATGGCGGTGACGACGCGGCGCTCCTGCGGAAGTGCGGTCATGCGGGGCTCCTGGGGGTATTACGGACGCTTGCCTTCTTTTCTCGCAGGCTAAGACGGGTGCGGACAGTGGGGCATGCTCCATGTGGGCGTTGTGCGGTGCCGCGGTTGTCCGTGGTGGACATAGCGAGCGTACGACCGTACGGGCCCCTCGGCGCCCCACCCGGCCCCGCAACCCCCTAACTCCCCTCCGCAGGCACTAGATTGCTCGCTGACGGTGGACGGAACGGCTGGTCAGGGGGCAGGGCGGATGCACAACGACGAAACCCACAACACCCACAAAACCCAACCCGGCCCCCTACCCCACCCGGCGCGCCCCTTGGAATCACCAGCACTGCCACCGAGACCGACGGCCCCACCGGGGGCACCGCCCAGGCCCGACGGCACGGCCTTCCTGACCTGGCTGCGTACACCCCGCCCCGAGGCGCCGCCCGGAGTCTGGCGGTTCGGGCACCGCAGCCGCCCCCGGCAGGAGCCCGAGCGGACCCCCGGCCACCAGCTGATCGGCGGCGCGCTGATCGCCTTGCTCGTGGCCTGGCTGGTGTGGTCCCTGCTGTCGCACGGCTATCTCGGCAGCTGGTGGGTGCTGCCGGTCCGCCTGCTCGCTCCGGACTCCTGGCAGAACAGCGACAGCGCGGTCGCGCAGGCCATCCTGTGGGACGGCTACTCCCTCCTCGTCGTCGTCCTCCTGCTGGTCGTCGTCGGCCGCCTCGGCCGCTGGGGCGAGGTCTGGCGCCGGTACGGTCCGCCCGCCTGGCGGCCCGCGCTGCCGGTGTCCGAGCGTCCGCCCGCCCCCGACCACGACCCCGCCGAGTTCCCCCACCTCCGTGCCGCCGGGGCGCAGGAGGCTGCCGAGCGGCTGGCGCGGGAGGCGAAGGCCGGGCTGATGCGGGACGTGGACCACGCCCGGATCGACCGGGCCTGGCAGGCGGTGCGGTCGGGGCGGCACAGCCTGGCCGCGTTCACCGGAGCCGTGGCGAAGGACGGCTCCGCCGCCTGCGCGCACCCCTCCGGCCAGCGCGACCTGCCCGTCCGCCAGGCGAGGCACGACCTGCTCACCGGCCAGGTCCGGCTCGGCGCCACCGCCGACGACCCCCGCAACCCCTACCACTACCGCGGCACCGGCCTCGGTCTCGGCCCCGACCTGCTCGGCACCTCCCTGCTGGCCGTCGGCCCGGCCGGCTCCGGCAAGACCGGCACCCTGGTCCGGCCGCTCGCCGAGTCGCTGTGCCTGCACGCCCTCGCGGGCCGCGCCTCGGTCGTGGTCGTCGGCGCGGCCGGCGCGGGACTCGGCCCGGCGGAGTCGTACGACGTCGTGATCCGCGTCGGCCAGCCGGATTCCGCCTACGACCTCGACCTGTACGGTGGCACGACCGACCCCGACGAAGCCGCCGTCATACTGGCCGAGGCCCTCGTCGGCGACCTGGCCGACCCGCATCCGGGCAGCGACAGCCGCCGCTCCACCACCATCCTCGCCCAGTTGCTCGGACCCTTCCGTGCCGTCCACGGCCGCTTCCCCTCCGTGCCCGAGCTGCGCGGGCTCCTCGACGGCGGGGCCGGCCCGCTGAACGCCCTGCGGAAGGCGCTGACGGGTACCAGCCACGAGTCGCTGCTGCGCGAACTGGACGCCAGAGAGCGGCAGATGGCCCACCCCGGCGACATCGGCAGCGTGCTCGCCGACCGGATCGCTCTGCTCGACCGGCCCGCCTTCGCCTCCTTCTTCGATACCTCCGGGAGCACCCGGCCGTTCTCGCTCAAGGCACTCGACCACCCGGTCCGGGTGCGCATCGACCTGCCGCAGCGGGGCCACGCCGACGCCTCCCGGATCCTGGCGCGGCTGGTGCTCGCCCAGTTCACGGCCGCCGTGGCGGTCCGCGAGGACCGGTCGCTGTTCGCCTGCCTGATCCTGGACGACGCCACCGGTGTCGTCACCCCGGAGGCCGTGCGCGGCATCCAGCGGCTGCGGTCGGCGAACGCCGGCGCGGTGCTCACCCTGCGCACCCTGGACGACGTGCCCCGACCGTTGCGCGGCCCGCTGCTCGGCACCGTCGGCTGCCGGATGGCGCTGTCCGGGCTCACCCCCTGGGACGGGCAGGACTTCGCCGAGGTGTGGGGAAAGGAGTGGACGGAGACGCGGGATGTCACCGACCGGCAGATCATCGCCGAGACCCCGGCCGGCAAGGCCGTCCACATGGTGCGCCGGGTCATCACCGGCAAGGCGCCCACCGCCCGCGCCGTCACCGTCCGCCAAGTAGAACGCGAACGCTGGTCCGCCTCCGAGTTGGCGCACGGGGTTCCCGCCGGGCACGCCGTGTTGTCGTTGACCAGTGTGCGGGGGGAGCACGCGCCTCCGTTGCTGGTGGATCTGAGGGCCTGATCGGATGGGGAAGCCGAGGGGGTGAAGGGGGCGGCGGGGGATCGTACGGTGAGGCAGAATCGGGGGTGGTCGTTGGTACGCGGCGGCCAAGACAAATCCCCGTCACCGTGAAGGCACCATGCCCCCGACGCTCGCCTCACTCGTCCACCACTCGGCGCTGAAGCTGACCGTCCGGGCCGGCGCCGACCGCCTCGACGTGCCCGTGCGCTGGGCGCACGTCAGCGAGCTCGCCGACCCCGTGCCGTACATGGAGGGCGGCGAACTCCTCCTGATCACCGCGCTCAAGCTGGACGCCGAGGACCCGGAGGCCATGCGCCGGTACGTGCACCGCCTCGCCGGCGCCGGCGTCGTCGGGCTCGGCTTCGCCGTCGGGGTGAACTACGAGGAGATCCCCAAGGCCCTCGTCGACGCCTGCGCGGACGAACCCCTGCCGCTCCTCGAAGTCCCCCGCCGCACCCCCTTCCTCGCCATCAGCAAGGCCGTCTCCGCCGCCATCGCCGCCGACCAGTACCGCGCCGTCACCGCCGGCTTCGCCGCCCAGCGCGAGCTGACCAAACAGGCCCTGAACGCCGGCCCTGAGGGCCTGCTCACCGCCCTCGCCGCCCAGCTCGACGGCTGGGCCGCGCTCTACGACGCCTCCGGCACCGTCGTCGCCGCCGCCCCCGACTGGGCCGGCCGCCGCGCCGCCCGCCTCACCGGCGAGGTGGAACGGCTCCGGGAGCGGGCCGCCCCCGCCTCCTCCGTGGTCGGCGGCCCCGAGCACGAGGACCGCGTCGAGCTGCACTCCCTGGGCACCGGTCGCCGCACCCGCGCCGCCCTCGCCGTCGGCACCGCCGCCGCGCCGGGCACCGCCGAGCGGTACGCCGTACATTCCGCCATCGCCCTGCTCACCCTCACCACCGAGCGCTCCCGCTCCCTGCACGCCGCCGAGCAGCGCATCGGCACCGCCGTCCTGCGCATGCTGCTCGCCGGGGAACCCGACCACGCCCGCGCCGTCGCCGGCGACCTGTACGGCAGGCTGCTGGACGCGCCGTTCCGGATGATCGTCGCCGAGTCCGTGCCCGCGGCGCGCGGGACCGGCGGCGACCGGCTCGGCACCCTCGCGGAGACCCTGGAGGCCGCCGCCGCGCGCTCCGGCGAGGCGGTGCTGGTGGTGCCGGAGGGCGAGCGGCTCGTCGTCCTGGCCGCGGACGGCGGCGCGGCGGTGGCCGCCTGCGCCGCCCGCGCGGCCGAGCTGGAGACGGCCCGCACCAGCCCCGAGCACACGGCCGCGGACGAGGACGAATTCGTCGTGGGCCTGTCCGCGCCGGCCGGCCCCATCGCCGCCGCGGCCGCCTACAAGCAGGCCGAGCAGTCGCTGTCGGTGGCCCGGCGCCGCGGCCGGGTCCTGGTCGAGCACGAGCAGCTGGCCGCCGGCTCCGTGCTGCCGCTGCTCGCCGACGACGCCGTGAAGGCGTTCGCCGACGGGCTGCTGCGCGCGCTGTACGAGCACGACGCCACCGGCCGCGGTGACCTGGTCGCCTCCCTGCGCGCCTGGCTCTCCCGGCACGGTCAGTGGGACGCGGCCGCCGCCGACCTGGGCGTGCACCGGCACACCCTGCGCTACCGGATGCGCCGGGTCGAGGAGATCCTCGGGCGTTCCCTGGACGACCCCGACGTGCGCATGGAGCTGTGGCTCGCGCTGAAGGCCACCGCGACCGATCAGTAGTAGTCCAATCAGTAGTGGCCACGGCGGCTACTGCTACGGCACGGACAAGCGACCCCCGGCCCCCGCCGCCCTACCGTGGAGCACGAAAGCCAAGGACTCCCCCAAACGCGGAAAGGCCGGGAATCGCACATGACTTCCACCCACGCCTTCTGGCTCGCCGGCCGCCAGGTCACCGGCGACACCACCTTCGACGTCACCTCGTCGTGGGACGGCCGGCTCGTCGGCACCGTCAGCGTGCCGACCGACGCCCAGGTCGAGGAGGCCGTGGCCGCCGCGTACGCCGTCCGGGACGAGTTCGCCGCCACCCCCGCGCACGTACGGGCCGCCGCCCTCGACCACGTGGCCAAGCGCCTGACCGAGCGCACCGAGGAGATCGGCCGGCTGATCTCCGCCGAGAACGGCAAGCCCGTCAAGTGGGCCCGCGGTGAGGTCGGCCGTGCCGCCTCGGTGTTCCGCTGGGCCGCCGAGGAGGCCCGCCGGTTCAACGGCGGCGAGGCCCAGCGCCTCGACACCGACGGCGGCGGCGAGGGCCGGCTCGCGCTGATCCGGCGCTTCCCGAAGGGCGTCGTGCTCGGCATCGCGCCGTTCAACTTCCCGCTGAACCTGTGCGCCCACAAGGTCGCCCCGGCGATCGCGGCCGGCGCCCCGATCATCCTCAAGCCGGCCCCGGCCACCCCGCTGTCCGGCCTGGTCATCGGCGAACTGCTCGCCGAGACCGACCTGCCGGCCGGCTCCTGGTCGATCCTGCCGGTCGCCAACGAGAAGATGCCCGCCCTGGTCCAGGACGAGCGCCTGCCGGTCATCTCCTTCACCGGTTCCGAGAAGGTCGGCTACGCGATCATGGACTCGGTGCCGCGCAAGCACTGCACGCTGGAGCTGGGCGGCAACGGCGCGGCCGTCGTCCTCGGCGACTTCTCCTCGGACGCCGACCTGGACTGGGCCGCGAACCGCATCGCGACCTTCTCCAACTACCAGGGCGGCCAGTCCTGCATCTCCGTGCAGCGCGTGATCGTGGACGCCCCGGTGTACGACCGGCTGCTGCCGCGCATCGTGGCCGCCGTCGAGGCCCAGGTCACCGGCGACCCGAGCGACCCCAGGACCGATGTCGGCCCGCTGGTCAGCGAGGACGCCGCCCAGCGCGTGGAGTCCTGGGTCAAGGAGGCCGTGGAGGCGGGCGCCACGCTGCTCACCGGCGGCGACCGCGACGGCGCCTCGTACGCCCCGACCGTCCTCACCGACCTGCCCGCGGACGTCACCCTCGCCCGCGAGGAGGTCTTCGGACCGGTCCTCAGCGTGCAGAAGGTGAACGGCGAGGCCGAGGCGTTCGCCGCGGTCAACGACTCCAAGTACGGCCTCCAGGCGGGCGTGTTCACCCACGACCTCCAGGCCGCCTTCCGCGCCCACCGCGCCCTTGAGGTCGGCGGCGTCATCATCGGCGACGTCCCGTCCTACCGCGCCGACCAGATGCCCTACGGCGGCGCCAAGCAGTCCGGCGTCGGCCGCGAGGGCGTCCGCTCCGCGATGGAGGACTACACCTACGAGCGCGTCCTCGTCCTGACGGGCCTCGCCCTCTGACCTGCCGACGGGTCACCCAGAGCTGACCTGCCACGGACAGGTCGGAAACCGGAACGGCCGCAGCCCACTGTGCGGGGGCTGCGGCCGTTTCCCTTGTTGTCTAGAACTGTCGCGAGATGACGACCTGCCCGTCCGAGGCGTACACGGTCACCCGGACGCGGCCCGTGCCGCTCTGCCAGGCCCGGTAGGCGGCGGCGATCCGTCCGGCCTCCGGAGTGTGACCGCCCGCGAAGCGGCTGTCCCAGTCGGTGTAGATCACGACCCGCTGCCTTTCTGCGTGGGCGGACAGCCGGGTGACGTGTCTGACGGCGGCCTTCTCAGGCGGGGGGCCTTCCTGGTTGACCCAGATCCTGAACATACTCGCCTCTGATGTCGGTGGTGCGGCCTCCATGGTGGCTGAGCCGGGGCCGTGGGCGGGCACGACTTTCGTCGCGTGAGTGCTGTGTTCCAGGCTCACGACTGCGCCGGCGACGATTGCCACGGCGAGGATTCCGCCCGCGATCAGCTTTCCCTTGTGCATGATGACAAACCTCGGTATTCGCCTCGACGCGCGTGGTCCCCGCCGCCTCGGTGAGAGCGGCGGGGACCACGCTGCGGTGTGGGATCTAGTGGAGTGCGCCGACCTCGGTCGCCGACAGCGTCCTCGGGTACACGTGGACGTCGGCCACGGAGCCGGGGAACGCCAGGTACGGGGTCGTGGCGGAGGCGCTGTTGACGCAGCCGCCGATGGTCAGGGGCATGGAGGAGTCGTACTGGGGGCTGAGGTTGGTGGCGGTCCCCACGAGGGTGCCGTTCTGGTAGAGGGCCATGTTGCCGGTGGTGGTGCTGCCGGCGACCGGTGCCCGGAAGGTGGCGACGAGGTGGGTCCAGGTGCCGACCGGCGCGCTGTTGCTGTCGCCTTCGGCGGTGGGGAAGTCGGAGTTCTCGTCGTTGGTGGTCGTGGTCTGGAACATCCAGGCGGCACTGGGTTTGTCGTAGGAGAGGTAGAAGGACTGGTGCTGTGTGGTGCCCTGGCAGACGGCGGTGGTGCCGAGCGCGGAGTTGATCTTGACCCAGGCGGAGACGGTGTAGTCGCCGAGTGTGTCGACTGCGCTCTGCCTGCTCTTGAGGAAGCCGGTGCTGCCGTCGAAGGCGGTGCTGCCGGACAGCCCGCTCGGCGCGTCGGTACCGAAGCCGACGCTGCCGGACGGGGTGAGCGCGTTGAGGGACGCGGTGTCGGTGCCGTCCGCGGAGAGCTTCCACTCGTCCTCGGGCATGCCCTTGTCCCACCCGGAGGGCACCATCACGCTGCCCGCGCTCGCGTCGCTCGCCGCCATGGCGTACGGGTAGACCTGGACGTCGGAGACGGAGCCGGGGAAGGCGTTGTACGGGGAGGTCGCGTCGGGGGTGTTGACGCAGCCGCCGATGGTCAGGGGCATGGAGGAGTCGTACTGTGGCGTGGAGTTGACGGCGGTGCCCATCAGGGTGCCGTTCTGGTAGATCGACATCACGCCGGTGGTGTCGTCCCCGTCGACGGGGGCGGTATAGGTGACCAGGAGATGTGTCCAGGTGCCCAGGGCCCCCGTGCCGACGTCTCCCTCCGCGGTGGGGAAGTCGGAACTGTCGTCGTTCGTGGTCGTCGTCTGGAACATCCAGCCCTGGTTGCCGCGGTCGTAGCCGAGGTAGAAGGCCTGGTGCTCGCTGGTTCCCTCGCAGATGGCCGTGGCGGGACCGGTGGCCGAGTCGAGTTTCACCCAGGCGGAGACGGTGTAGTCGGCGAGGGCGTCGACGGCGGTGTGGTCGCTCTCCAGGAACCCGGTGCTGCCGTCGAATGAGGTGGCGGCGGTGGGGGCGTTGACGGCGTCGGGCCCGGCCGCGTTGAAGCTCGCACCACCGACCGCGGTGAACGGGTTGTCCCCGCGTGCGTCGGTGCCGTCCGCGGACAGCTCCCACTCGTTGTCGGGAGTGTCGCTGCCGGTGGCGAGCGGGACGATCAGGTTCGGCGCGATGGTGACGACGCCGGTGTTCGTGTCGGTCAGGTACAGGCCGGCGAGGTCGGCGTAGTACGCGTCGGAGGGGTTGCCGCCGGAGAGGTCGGCCGCCTTCACCGTCGACGAGGAGGCGGTGCCGCCCGTGGAGACCGCCGCCGCGAAGTCGATGACCTGCGCGGGGTAGTTGTCGAGCAGGAACCCGTTGACCTGCTCACGGGCGGCTTCCTGGGTGGCGGTGCCGGGGTGGGCGGCGGTGAACGGCGGGATGGTGGCGAGGTAGACGGTGATATTGGCGTTCTGGGTCACCGGCTGCCCGTTGATGTAGGCCTGTCCGTCGTCGGTGTAGTACGAGGTGAGTTCGCTGTTGAGGGCTGCCAGTCCGCTCTCGACCTTCGTCGCGCATGTGTTGGTGTCACCGGTGCAGTTGAGCAGGTCGGTGGCGCCGGTGGAGACGAGGATGGTGCGTACGTTGCCCTGGGCCAGGACGTTGCGGTCCACGGGGTTGAGCGCGCTGGCCGGGGTGTCGCTGTTGGTGATCTGCGGGAGCTGGTTGTTGTTCAGACTGCCGCTGTTCGTGCCCGCGTTGAGGATGCCGTAGTCGACGGAGTCGTCCCCATTGGTGTCCTGGACGATGGCGTTGGTGATGGCGTCGCTGAGGTGGTGTTGGCCGTCGTTCTTTCCGGTGTCGGCGTTGACGCTCTGGTCGCCGTAGAGGACCAGCGAGCCGGTGGGGGCGTCGACGGGTGTGGTGACGTCGATACCGGCCAGGTACGGCAGTCCGGTGTACGTCGTCTGGGTGAAGTTGCCGGCCGCGGTGTCACCCGTGCGGTTGGCCGCGTCGCTGACCCAGACGGGTGTCTGAGCCGCGGCGTGGCCGGGCATGGCGGATACCGAGCCGTGCACCTGCGCGCTGACCAGCAGGGTCGCCTGCTGGGGCACGGCCAGTGTCACCGGGTCGCTGGTGACGTCGCCGCCCGCGGGAATGGTGACGGAGGCGCTGCCGCCGAAGGTCAGCGGCGTTGGTGCCGCGGCCGCTGTGGCGCCGCCCGCGGTGGTGTTCTGGGGGGCGACGGAGGCCGCGTCGAAGGTCACCGGGGCGGTGCCCAGGGCGTTGGACAGATGGACGCGGACGCCGTTGCCGTCGTCGGTGCCGATGCTGACGTGCGCCGGGATGCGCAGCGTCTTCCCGTTGACGGTCGCGGTGCTGCCGTCGGACTGCTGCACCTTGGCGGTGTCCTGGACGGAGGAGAAGCTGCCGACCCAGTGCCGGGCGGTCGACCCGCTGCCGGTGACGGTTGTCGAGCGCAGGCCGAGGCCGAGGATGTGCAGGGCGGGCTGGCTGGCCTGGACACCGTTGGCGAACAGGGGCAGGGAGATGCTGCTGATGACGGAGCCGGGGCACTGGAGCGGGACGCTGACCGCGTAGATCTTCGGGCCGGAGCTCGGGCTGGTCTGCGTGTTGTCCTTGTGGTTCTCGTGCACCAGGGTCAGCGAGGCTGCGGCGGCGGTGCCGCTGAGCCAGTCCGGCACGGTGTCCAGCTGGTACGACTGGTCGGCGGGGTTGCCGTCCGGGTCCAGGCAGTTGTTCTTCGCGTAGGTGATGGTGCCGCCGGCTCCCTTGGCCGCACCGCCGGTGGCGAAGGCGAGAAAGACCACCGCGTCACCGGTGTTCGTCACGCCGCTGTTCGGGAGGGTGACGGTCTGGCCGGCGGCGAGCATGTTGTCGTAGGTGCCGGTGCCGAACTTCGGCAGCGTGACGGTGGCGCCGTCCACGGTGACCGTCTTGCCGCTCTGCCAGCCCGAAGTGCTCGTCAGATCGGCGGAGTTGATGCTGTTGCCGGAACCGTCGGCGTCGGCCGTGCTGGTCGTGGTGGTGAAGGTGCTGGTGGCGGTGTTGTTCAGGCAGCTGCTGGTGGTGTTGATCGCGCACGTCAGCGCCGGCCCGAGCCGCAGCACGTCGATACCCGCCTGGAACCCGGAGGAGCCGGGGTTCTTGCCGGTCACGGTGAGGGTCAGGGTGTGGACGCCCTGCTTGAGGGTGAGCAGCTGACCGCTGGAGTCTTTGGGCATGCCGAGGCTGAGGAACTGGGTGGTGACGTAGGAGTTGTAGGCGTCGTAGCCGCTGATCAGCGTCGACTGCGTGGGCTTGCCCGCGTCCAGCACCAGCCGGTAGATGCCGTAGTCCCTGGCCTTGGTCAGGTTGACGCCGAAACTCCAGGGGCCGTCCTTCGGGATGTCGAAGCCGAAGGTGACGCTGTCACCGGAGACGACCTTGGAGGTGGTGCTCTTGTTGTTGAGGAACGCCTGGTAGCCGTCGGCGAACTCGTAGCCGCTGCCCGCGGCCTGGCTGACCAGTTGACCACCCTTCGTGGTGGTCGTCGCCGCCGGCACGGTGGTCGTGGTGCTGTCCGCGTTGGTCGCAGTCCAGCCGCTTACCATCTTGTCGCCGTAGGCGTACGTCGGGGTGCTGGTACCGGCGTAGAAGGCGTAGGACGTCTGGGTGAGAGACGTTGAGCCAGCCTGGTCCACGGCCTTGGCGTAAAGCGTGTGGGGGCCCGTCGTGCCTGGTGCGAAGGCGGGTGAGGCACTGCCGTTGACGACCGCGGTGCCGGTGCCGGAGGCGTTGTCGGAGGTGACGTAGTACGCCTTGCCCGGAGTGATCTTCGTGGTCGTCGTCCAGTGGGTGACGCTGCTGCTGTACACCGTGTTGCCGAGCGTGCCGTCAAGGGAGAACAGGTACCCGGTGATGTTGTTGGTGTGGTTGTTGCTCAGTGTGAAGGTGCCCTTGTCGCCGTAGGCGGCACCGATCTGCTTGGCGGGGAACTGGCTGGATGTCACCGTCGGCGCCGGTGGCGCGGTGGTGTCGACGGTGAAGGTCTGTGTCTTCGTCCAGACGCCGGAGCCGGGGCCGACCCAGTAGCCGGCCGCGTTCTGTGCGGTGGCCTTCCAGGTGTAGGTGCCGTCCGGCAGGCTCGGTGTGGTCCAGTCACTGCCGTTGGTGTTGTACCGGGCGCGTTTCTTCGAGTCCGTGCTGGGGCCGAAGCCCTGGTGTATCAGCGTGCCGGAGGAGTTGAAGACGTTGTAGTCCATGCGCACCAGCTCGCTGCCGCCGGCCAGGTCGGGGTCGACGGCGCGCGCGGACAGCGTCGGGGTGTGCGTGGTGGTCATCGTCTTGCCCATGCTCACCGTGGACGGCTTGATGGCGGGGGTGCCGGTGCCGTTCTTGAGCTTGGGCCGGTAGCTGTAGGTGACCGACATGGTGGCGCCGCCGCCGTAGGCGAGCTGCTTCCACTGGGTGGCGTCGTTCATGTCGGGGGACTGGACCATGAGCGTCATGCTCGCCCAGCCGCCGGCCGCCGCGCTCTGCGCCCGCGAGGTCACGTCGAACTCCAGCGAGGGCGGGCTGACCCAGGAGTTGGAGCCGTTGGTCACCGGGCAGGTGCCCGCCTCCTTGCTCACCGGGTTGGTGCCGAGCGCGCCGGTGCTCTTGTCGGGCTCGTGGCCCCAGTAGAGGGAGGACGAACTCCACCCGGCGGGGCGACCGGTGCCGTAGACGGCTGCCGGGGTGTCGGAGCAGGAGGCGGCGGAGAGCTGCTTCACGTACAGCGAGGCATGGCTGACCACAGCCCCTTTGATGCCGCTGGTGTTCATCTGGTAGTACGTACGTGCTCGCTCACCGTTGCCGGGGGCGGAGTTGTCCCATCCCTCACGGGCGTTGGTGGAGCCCGAGGTGGATGTCGAGTTGTAGACGTTCCACCCGTTGTCGGAGATCCGCGCCCAGTCCAGCTGGGACGGGCGGCCGCTCCACTCGGGGTCGATGTAGACCGGGTAGGTGGTGCTCTTGGCGGAGAGCAGTTCTGCGTCCACCCCCAGCCGCTGCTTGCCGGACTTGAGGCTGACCCGGACTTGTGCGCGATGCTTGCCCACCTCGGCCGCCGTGCGGTGCTCGGCGCGGGCCGACGACACGGTCCTGGTGCGCGCCGCGGGGGCGCTGCCGGCCTGCTGGCCGGCGCTGTCCCACATCAGCGCGGTATCGCTATGGAAAATCGTTTTTCCGGTGTGCTTGTCCGTGGCCTGGGCGCCGCCGTCACGCGTCGTGGCCAGTTTGACCCCGGTCGACGCGGTACCGAGCTCCAGGCGCCGCAGGCGTGGATTCGCCGCCGCCTTGGCGGACTTGACCACGAGGACCGAGGAGTACCCGGAGGCGTCCGCGGTCAGCTGGAGGTCGACCTGGGGCAGCACCTCCGGGTACGTGGCGGTGTCGCCAAAGACCACCGGTGCGGGCAGGGTGCCCGGCCAGGAGAAGCCCAGCTTGTCCTGGCCGCTGCGCATCGTGACCAGCGCACCGGAACCGCCGCCGGAGAAGGCCACGTTGGTGACGGCGGCCTTGGGGGCCCAGGTCCCGTCGGACTGCCGCACCAGCGTGGTGTCGATCGGCACCCACTTCCCGTCCTGGAGGGTGCGCTGCGGCATGGAGGAGTCGGTGCGGGTGAAGGTGCCGTCCGGGTTGGCGACCACCACCGTTCCCGTGTCGGTGAGCTGATTGATGGTCACCGGCTTACCCGTGGCCTTCGCACGGGCGGACGCCGCCTCGGTGGCGTTGAGGCCCCGGTGAGATCCCGGTGTGCCGGACTCCGTGTGCGGCGACCTGATGGGGGAGGCCGGCGCCGCCTGGGCCACCACCGCCGAGGTCAGCGACCCGGCGGCGAGGGCCGCGACGACGGCGACGGCGACGGGTCTGGACTTGAGGCGTCTGGACGCCCGCAGGGGCGGGCGAAAGGCTGACATCGAGTTGGGTCCTTCGCGGGGCTCAGGCGGCCCCCCCTTGGGTCCGCGCCGCTGTGCATTCTCAACGCAGGGAGCAGCCGGAACCATCGAAAAATGGCCGATGAACCCACCCGTCTGGCTCATTCTTGACGCATCCGCATGCCGACCCGGCCGTTGGAAGGGTTGATTCCGCACATTTCGCCGGGTCGGCTCAGGGCGCGGGGGCGGGGGGCCTCGGGTGGGGATTGCGCGGAAATTTCCGGGCGGGCGGCAAGGAATCAGGGGACAGAACGGGTCAGAGGGTTCGGAATGAGCTTGTGGCTTTAGGTCCCATTTCCAATTGCCTGCCCGGCCGTCCGTCGCCGGTGCATTGTGTGACCTATTCCTGACCATGGAATGGGCAATTCCGTTCTATGCCGCGCGGTTCCTTTACTCCTTCGAGGAATAACCTTTACTTTCCGCCTCTGTCTGAGCGCTTAGCGTGAGCCCTGCGGGGGGTGTGTTCTATCTGTGCCCCTGCTTTGGCGTGCCCTCGGACCGTTCGAGCTGACAGTGCTCGGGCGTGCGAGGCGCAGGGGAGGGGAACGCGCAGCATGGGTCAGGAAACTTGGTGGAGACGCGGCCGCCGGTCGGTCTGGACCGGTGAAAGTGGTCGGCGTACGGCATTGGTCGCCGTCGGCGCCTTGGTCGTGGGGCTATTTCCCCTGGACGCGGCCATGGCTTCCCCGTCGGCAAAGTCCGGGATCGCCGCCCCTGCCGTACCCCACAACAAACGAATTCCATTCACCTGGGCAAAGCCCAAACGAGGACCGTCTTCCAAGCCGTTCAAGCATTTCGACTCCAGCGGGCACGCGAAGCTGCCCGGCCCGGACAGTGCCACCGTCACCCTGCCCGTCACCACGGCTTCGGCGAGCCTGAACGCCGCGTCTACTCAGGTGCGGGCTGGGAAGACGCCCGTGCTGCTCGGCGCCGCGACGACCATGCGGCGCCGGCCGACCGCTGTCACCGGGGCGCAGCGCGTGCGAGTGAAGATCCTGGACCAGAAGGCGGCGCGTACCGCCGGTGTCCACGGTGTGATGTTCACATTGCAGCGCACGAGTCCGGGAGGCGGCAAAGTCGCCCTGCGGGTGGACGACTCGTCGTTCCGCTACGCCTTCGGCGGCGACTTCGCCTCTCGCCTGCACCTGGTCCAGCTCCCCGCGTGTGCGCTGACCACGCCGCAGCAGGCACGCTGCCAGGTACAGACCCCTGTGCGCACGGCGCCAGGTACGCCGCTCTCCGGCCAGGTGTCCGTTCCGGGCGCGGCCCCTTCGAAGGCCGACGCTTCGCCGGCACACCCCGCGGCGGCCGCGTCCGATGCAACGGTTGTCATGGCCGCGACTTCCGGTACCTCGGGTTCCGCCGGTGACTACTCGGCGACCAGCTTGTCGCCGGCCGGCTCCTGGTCGGCCTCGGGGAACACCGGGGCGTTCACCTACAGCTATCCGGTCACCGTGCCACCGCCGATCGGCGGAGCACCGCCGAACGTGAATCTGTCGTACGACTCCTCGAGCCAGGACGCGCGCACCGAGGGGACGAACAACCAGTCCTCCTGGCTGGGGGACGGCTGGACCATGGCGGACAACTACATCGAGCGTACGTACAAGTCGTGCGACGACGACTCCTCCTCCGGTGCTCCCAAGGGCGATGGCGACGAGTGCTGGGCGGGACAGATCCTGACCCTGTCGCTGAACGGTACGTCCACCGCCGTCGTGTACGACGACGCCACCAAGAGCTTCCGCCCCGCCACCGACGACTCCACCACCAAGATCGAGGACCTGACCGGCGCCACGAACGGCACCGCGAACGGCGAGTACTTCAAGGTGACCAAGGGCGGTACGCAGTACTTCTTCGGCCTCAACCGCCTTCCGGGCTGGTCCAGTGGCAAGGACGAGACGAAGTCCGCCTGGACCGTGCCTGTCTACCACGCGCACAGCGGCGTCTCTGCGTGCACGGACAGCACGACCTTCGCCGACACGTCCTGCACCCTGGGCTACCGCTTCAACCTGGACTACGCGGTCGACACCCACAGCAACGCCACCGCCTGGTACTACAGCCCTGAGACCGGCTACTACGGCGCGGACATGAAGGACACCGCCGTCGCCTACACCCGCGGCGGCACCCTCGCGCGCATCGACTACGGCATGACCTCCTCGGCCGTCTACTCCGGCACCGCGCCGGACCAAGTCTTCTTCCACACCGCCGAGCGCTGCATCTCGGGCACTCCGTCGGGGAACACCTGTGCCGACAGCCAGTTCACGCCGGCGAACGCCTCCTACTGGCCGGACGTGCCGGTCGATCTCAACTGCACCTCAGGGTCGAGCTGCACCGACCATGGCCCGAGCTTCTGGTCACGCAAGCGCCTGACCTCCATCACCACGCAGATCCAGACGGGCGGCGCGACCCAGCAGGTCGACAAGTACACCTTCGCCCAGTCCTTCCCCGACGGCGGCGACCACGCCCCGACGCTGTGGCTGGACTCCATTCAGCACACCGGCCTCGACACTCTCGGCGGGGCCTCCGGCAGCACCTCCACTCCGGCCGTGAGTTTCGACCCCCCGCTCCAACTGCCCAACCGGGTGGGGACGATCCCGCAGATGCCGCTGATGTACCACGACCGCATCCAGACGGTCACCAGCGAGACCGGCGCCCAGACCACCGTCACCTACGACCGCCCCGACTGCTCCAAAGCCCCCGCCAGCGACCCTGACGACCCGGCCGATGCCGCCGCCAAGTCGTTCGCCTCGACCAACACGCTGTCCTGCTTCCCGGTGTACTGGACACCCGACGGGCAGCCGTCACCGTGGATGGACTGGTTCTACAAGTACAAGGTCTCCGAGGTCGTCACCGCGGACACGCACAACTCCTACCAGGACGGCACCGAGCCTGAACTGGAGACGGACTACGCCTACAAGGGCAATCCGGGCTGGCACTACGACGACAACGAGGTCGTCAAGGCGAAGAACCGCACCTGGGGACAGTTCCGCGGCTACCCGGAAGTCGACGTCACCACCGGCGATCCCGATGTCTTCCACATGACGAACGGCGCCCAGGTCCACGACCAGAAGACGCTGACGAAGACCTACTACTTCCTGGGCATGAACGGCGACACGCTCCCTGGCGGCAAGACCCGCTCCGCACCGGCGCTCACCAGCCAGGACGGAGCCACCACGGTCGCCGACGACGACGCCCTGGCGGGCCAGACGTTCGAGACCGACACGTACACCGCGGCGGGCGGCACGATCGACAAGGCGAACGTCACCGTCCCCACGATCATCGGTCCGACCGCCAGCCGCTCCCGCTCCGGACTGCCGGCGCTGACGGCCCAGATGGTCCGCACGGCCAAGAACCTCACGCGCCAGGCGGTCTCCTACGGCTGGCGCAAGACCGAGACCGACACCTTCTACAACACGACCAAGGGCAAGCCGACGACGGGCATGCCCGTCCAGGCCGACGACCGCGGCGAGACCGGTGACAGCGACAACGTCGCCAAGTGCACCTACACCCGCTACGTCACCGGCAGCGCGGACACCCTGGTCCTGCCCGCCGAAACCATCACCACAGCGCAGGACTGCTCCGGCGCGGGGGCGACACCCGGCGGCACGCTGCTTTCCGACAACCGCACCTCCTACGACCACAACGGCTTCGTCTACGACGGAGACGGCCAGCAGAACCCGGCCCTCCCCAAGACCGGCGATGCCACCCTCGTCCAGCAGGCGTCCGCCGCCAGCGGGGCGACCGCCACCTCGTTCGTCGATGAGGCCGCCACCACCTACGACTCCTACGGCCGCGTGACCAAGGCGGTCCGCACCCCCGACTCCACGTCTCCGGACGGCAAAAGCCTCGCCCAGAGCGTGTACACCACGTACACCCCGGCCGGCGGCGCCCTGCCCACCGGCACCACCGTCGTCACTCAGGTCACCCCCGGCGTGGACTGCTCGACGGTCACCACCTCGTCCAAGAGCTGCCAGCTCACCAGCACCACCCAGGATCCGGCCCGAGCCGTACCCACCGCCAAGACCGACGCGGCCGGCCTGCTCACCTCGCTCACCTACGACGCGCTCGGCCGCAGCACAGCGGTGTGGCTGCCCAACGAGAACAAAGCCGCCGGCGCGCCGGCCAACATGACCTACACCTACAAGGTGGCCCAGCAGCCTCCGGTCGTCGCCACCAACACGCTGCTCGACGACGGCAGCTACAAGACCAGCGAAACGCTGTACGACGCCATGCTGCGCCCGCTCCAGACGCAGGAGACCGCCGAGAACTCGACCACCACCGTCAGTGACACCCAGTACGACTCGCACGGCTGGACGGTCCTCACCAACAACGCCTACAGCATCCCGGCCAGTCCCAGCACCGTCCTGGCCAGCCCCTCCAAGGTGACCATGTCCGACACCACCGTCACCGACCACGACGGCATGGGCCGCGCCGACCTGGTCACCGAGGAGCACAACTACGCCAAGACGTGGGTCACGACCACGGCCTACAGCGGTGACAGGACCACTGTCCTGCCCCCCAAGGGCGGCGTGGCCACCACCACCGTCGTCAACGCCCGCGGCCAGACCACCGAACTCGACCAGTACACCGCCGCCCCGACCCTCTCCGGCACCGCGGCCAACGGGTACTCCGCGAGTGGCGGAACCACCTCACCCACCGCCTACGCCTACAACGCCGCCGGGCAGCAGAACCAGGTCACCGGTCCTGACAAGACCCAGTGGACGACCGACTACGACCTGCTCGGCCGCAAGAAGTCCCAGCACGACCCGGACGCCGGCAAGACCGACTACCACTACGACGACGCCGGCAACCTGACCTCCACCACGGACGCCAAGCAGGCCGAACTCGACTACACCTACGACCTCCTGGGCCGCAAGCTCACCGCGAGCGACAAGACCGCCTCCGACTTCGAGTTCGCCTCCTGGACCTACGACACCCTGCGCATCGGGCTGCCCACCTCCTCGACCCGCTACGTCCAGGGCACCAGCGGCGGTTACACGGTCGCCACGACCGGCTACACCACTCTCGGCAAACCCACCGGCACGACGATCACCCTGCCGGACTCCGAGAAACCGCTGCCCACGACCTACACGACGACCTTCACCTACTCGATCAACGACCAGCTGCTGCGCTCCCAGTCCGACCCACGCACTCAGGGCCTGACGAGCGAGACCATCAACTACGGCCACGACACGCTCGGCAATCCCACCACCTCGGGCAGCAGCGGCTTCGCCTACGTCACCGGCACCACGTACACGGACTGGGCAACGCCGTCGCAGGTCACCTACGGCGCTTCCACCAACCCGGCCACGGCCACCTACGGCTACGACGACCAGACCCTGCGGCCCACCGAGCGAGTGATCAGCCGCACCCAGGCCCCCGGCCCCACGGTCGACGACACCAAGTACACCTACGACGCCTCCGGCAACCCCACGTCCACGACCGATCAGCAGTCGGAGACCGGCAACACCGTCGCCGACCAGCAGTGCTACAGCTACGACGCGCTGGACCGGCTCGCCGACGCGTGGACCGCGAACGACAACTGCGCCGCCAACCCGCCCACCACCGGCACCCTCAGCACCACACCCGGCTCGTACTGGCAGACCTTCGACTACGACGCCATCGGCAACCGCCACCAGAGCATCGACCACGCCATCGGCAGCACGGGCACAACGACCACCACCACCTACAACGACAGCTGCGCCAAAGACTGCAACTCCACCGGCACACAGCCCCACACCCTGGCCTCCACCACCGGCGGCACCAACCCGACCACCTTCGGCTACGACGAAGACGGCAACCTGCACACCCGCACACCCGCCACCGGTCCGGGCCAGACCCTCACCTGGGACCACGAGGGCCACCTCGCCGAGGTGGACACCGCCGGGTCCAGTCCTACGGCGACCAAGTACCTCTACGACGCCGACGGCAACCAGCTCATCCGCCGCGACCCCGGCCAGACCACCCTCTTCGCCGGCGACACCGAGATCGTCGTCAACACCGGCGTCACCCCCAACGTCCTCCTCGGCGCCGTCCGTACCTACACACACGGAGGCACCGGAACGCCGGTCGCGGTTTGGTCCAGCCTCACGGGCGGGGGCCGCAAGTACCTCTTCAGCGACCCCCACGGCACCGCGACCCTCTCGATGGACGTCACCACCCAGCAGGTCGCGCGCCAGCAGTACACCCCCTACGGACAGCCTCGCTCCTCCTCGGACACCACCGCCTGGCCCGACCCCACCCACTCCTACCTGGGTAAACCGCAAGACGCCACCACCGGCTACACGGACGTCGGAGCCCGCAAGTACGACCCCGCCCTCGGCCGCTTCATCAGCGTCGACCCCATGTTCGAAGCCACCAACCCCCAGGAGCTCGGCGGGTACACCTACGCTGCCGACAACCCCATCACCGACAGTGATCCGACCGGTCTCGAATCGTGCTACCCGTACGCCTACTGCTCCGGCAGCAACGGCACGTACGGCACCTACCACGAGGAGAACGACCCCCAGTCGCCGAAGTACGGAGGGTCCAGCAACTACTGCGACACGCACAGGTGTTCCGTGCCCAGTGACACGTTGTACGACCACGTCTCCAAATCCCCGACCTCGCCGCTCTCGACCAAGCCGCTGGTCGTCGTCCCCATGGCCCCCCACTACGGCACGGAGAACGGTTACGGGTACACGTTCACGGAAGACATCGGCCCGGTCTCCAGTACAGGATCTCCGGAGAAGGTGATGGAGGGGTTCCAGGAGACTCCGCAAGCGATCTTCCCGTTCCCGGTCACCGGCTGTCAGCACTTCACTGACGGGGGCTATTGCACACTGCATGCCGGCCCTAAATTCGCGCATGGCATCGGAAAGGTGAGAGTCGCGACCGCGGCGACGAGTTTCAAATTCACGGTTGTGTCGGACGAATACTTCGATGCGCCGCAGTCCACCATTGAATTCAGTCTCAAGTCCCGCAAGGGAGAGCTGTATCTGAGTCAACACGCAATCGCACACGATTCGGGCACTATGGCTTATCTGGGCACAAAAGCCGGTTACACGAAGATGACCTGGAATTTGATGGCCCATAACCTGCGTGGCGCCCTGGGGGTCCGGCCGAGTCATCCGATCCAATCGACCGACTGGACGTCGCCGAATACCTGGATGGACTTGATCGGAGGCAACTGGGATCAGTTCCAGTAACCTGTCGCGGATAGCTGACCCGTACGTCATGCGCCTGCCTCACTTCCCGTTCCGTCGGGTGAGGCAGGCGTATGACTTGATCCCGGTATGATGCGTGCAGCCGTCGAATATGCAGGGTGAAAGGGTCTCGCGTGCTCGATCTCGTATTGGTGCTCTCCTTCGGTCTCCTCCTTTCGTCGCCGATCTGGATCACCTGGGGTGCCGGAAAGTTCGCCAAAGCGCTCTCGAAGTCAAAGCCCAGGCAATCCGTAGAGGTCTTGTTCATCGTTGCGGTCATAGTTCTGATCTTCGTCCTGGTCAGTGGCTTCGCGTTGGTCGCGGGAGTCTGACCTGCTGCCGCCCCCCCGCTGGACGACCCGCCCCGGCAAAGACGACCCGAACGGCCCCGCCAGTCCTCCACAGGGGTGGCGGGGCCGTCCCGTTTTGGGTACCAACGAGCCAGTAGCACCGCCCGGCGGCGCACCGCCCCGGTCGGTTCCTCCTCGCGGCGAGGTGATCCCATGTCCGCCCCCACCGAGCACCGCAGCACCGTCACCGAGCGCGAGGCCCGCGAGGTCGCGGAGGCCGCGCGGGAGCGGGACTGGCACAAGCCCAGCTTCGCCAAGGAGCTGTTCCTCGGGCGCTTCCGGCTCGACCTCGTGCACCCGCACCCGATGCCCGCGGAGGAGTCCGTGCGGCGCGGTGAGGAGTTCCTGGCCAAGCTGCGCGCCTTCTGCGAGACGGAGATCGACCCGGCACGGATCGAGCGCGAGGCCCGTATCCCCGACGAGGTCGTCGCGGGCCTGAAGGAACTCGGCGCCCTCGGGATGAAGATCGACCCGGAGTACGGCGGTCTCGGCCTCACCCAGCTCTACTACAACAAGGCCCTCGCCCTGGTCGGCTCCGTGAGCCCCGCCGTCGGTGCCCTGCTCTCCGCGCACCAGTCGATCGGCGTGCCCCAGCCGCTGAAGATGTTCGGCACGCGGGAGCAGAAGCAGACCTTCCTGCCGCGCTGCGCCCGTACCGACATCTCCGCCTTCCTGCTCACCGAGCCCGACGTCGGCTCGGACCCGGCGCGGCTCGCGACCACCGCCGTGCCGGACGGGGACGAGTACGTCCTCGACGGAGTCAAGCTGTGGACCACCAACGGCGTCGTCGCCGATCTCCTCGTCGTCATGGCGCGGGTGCCGAAGTCCGAGGGGCACAAGGGCGGCATCACCGCGTTCGTCGTGGAGGCCGCCTCCGAGGGCGTCACCGTCGAGCACCGCAACGCCTTCATGGGGCTGCGCGGCATCGAGAACGGCGTGACCCGCTTCCACCGGGTGCGGGTGCCGGCCGCGCACCGCATCGGCCCCGAGGGCGCCGGTCTGAAGATCGCGCTCACCACCCTCAACACCGGCCGTCTCTCGCTGCCCGCGATGTGCGCGGGCGCTGGCAAATGGTGTCTGAAAATCGCCCGTGAATGGTCGGCGGAGCGCGAGCAGTGGGGCAAGCCCGTCGCGCTGCACGAAGCCGTCGGCGCCAAGATCAGCTTCATCGCGGCGACCACCTTCGCCCTGGAGGCGGTGCTCGACCTCTCCTCCCAGATGGCCGACGAGGACCGCAACGACATCCGCATCGAGGCCGCCCTCGCCAAGCTCTACGGCTCCGAGATGGCCTGGAAGATGGCCGACGAGCTGGTCCAGATCCGCGGCGGGCGCGGCTACGAGACGGCCGAGTCCCTCAAGGCGCGCGGCGAACGGGCCGTCCCGGCCGAGCAGATGCTGCGCGATCTGCGCATCAACCGGATCTTCGAGGGCTCCACGGAGATCATGCACCTGCTGATCGCCCGCGAGGCCGTGGACGCGCACCTCTCCGTCGCCGGCGACCTCATCGATCCGGCCAAGTCCCTGCCGGAGAAGGCGAAAGCGGGCGCGCAGGCCGGTGTCTTCTACGCCAGGTGGCTGCCGAAGCTGGTCGCGGGACCCGGCCAACTGCCCACCTCGTACAGCGAGTTCCGGCACGGCGTCGACCTGTCCTGCCACCTGCGCTACATCGAGCGCACGGCCCGCAGGCTGGCCCGCGCCACCTTCTACGGCATGTCCCGCTGGCAGGGCCGGATGGAGACCAAGCAGGGCTTCCTCGGCCGGATCGTGGACATCGGCGCCGAGCTGTTCGCGATGAGCGCGGCCTGCGTACGGGCCGAGCGGCTGCGCACCCGCGACGAGCACGGCCGGGAGGCGTACCAGCTCGCCGACGCCTTCTGCCGCCAGGCCCGCGTCCGCGTCGAGGAGCTGTTCGGCCGGCTGTGGACCAACACCGACGACCTCGACCGCACGGTCGTCAAGGGCGTCCTCGGCGGCGCCTACACCTGGCTGGAGGAGGGGATCGTGGACCCCTCGGAGGACGGCCCGTGGATCGCCGACGCGACCCCCGGACCCTCCACTCAGGCCAACGCCCGCCGCCCGTACGGCGGTTAGCGGCGACCGCCCCCGACCAGCAGCACGCTCAGCAGTACTTGTCGCTCGGGTCCCGCGTCGTCCAGGAGCACGACCAGACCTTGGCGCCGCTCGCCTTGGTGAGCGTGGCCGTGTCCTTGTCGTTGTTCCAGACGTAGGCGCGGCGGTTCTGGTACTTGTCCGTCGTGGTGTCCCGGCCGGACCCGGTGTGGATCTTCATGTACTTCCCGGCGCCGATCGTGACGTTCGGGAAGACGTACCGGTGGTTCGAGGCGTCCTTGAGCACCCACCCCTTGAGCGAGACCGCCGAGCCGCCGGTGTTCTTGAGCTGCACCCACTCGCCGTTCAGGCTCGTGTTCGAGCGGTTGTCCGAGCCGGGGCTGTCGAACCAGACGTGGTAGATCTTCACGCCCCCGGCGGCCTGGGCCGGAGTGTTCAGCAGGGTGCCGGTGAGCAGGGCCGCACCGGCGAGGGCGGGCAGGGCGGCGCGCAGCCGTATGGTCCGCATCGAGAGATCCCCCCAAGGACGTCGTCCGTGAAATGCGTGAGCGCCGAAGCGCAGGGATGAAGATAATCACAGGATCTTCACCCTCGCCCCGCGTTCGGACGTACTCCCTGAGGGGACACCCTGTCCAGACCGTCACCGCGTGCGGCCACAATGGGGGGATGACCGACAGCCCTGCCCGTCCGGCACCCCTTGCCGACCCCCACCTCGTCTACGACCCCCTCGCGGGCGACGGCCCCAAGGACGTGGTGGTCCTCGGCTCCACCGGATCCATCGGCACCCAGGCCATCGACCTCGTGCTGCGCAACCCCGGCCGCTTCCGCGTCACCGCGCTGTCCGCCAACGGCGGCCGGGTCGCGCTTCTCGCCGAGCAGGCGCACCGGCTGCGGGTGCGCACCGTCGCGGTCGCCCGCGAGGACGCCGTACCGGCCCTGCGCGAGGCGCTGGCCGCCGCGTACGGACCCGGTGAGCCGCTGCCCGAGATCCTCGCCGGACCGCGGGCGGCCACCGAGGTGGCCGCCTCCGACTGCCACACCGTGCTGAACGGCATCACCGGGTCCATCGGCCTCGCGCCTACCCTCGCCGCCCTGGAGGCGGGCCGTACCCTCGCGCTCGCCAACAAGGAGTCGCTGATCGTCGGCGGCCCGCTGGTCTCCGCGCTGGCCAAGCCCGGCCAGATCATCCCGGTCGACTCCGAGCACGCCGCCCTCTTCCAGGCGCTCGCCGCCGGCACCCGCGCCGATGTGCGCAAGCTGGTCGTCACCGCCTCCGGCGGCCCCTTCCGCGGCCGTACGAAGGCGGACCTCGCACACGTCACCGTCCAGGACGCCCTCGCCCACCCCACCTGGGCGATGGGCCCGGTGATCACGGTCAACTCCGCGACCCTGGTCAACAAGGGCCTGGAGGTCATCGAGGCGCACCTGCTGTACGACATCCCGTTCGACCGCATCGAGGTGGTCGTGCACCCGCAGTCGTACGTCCACTCGATGGTCGAGTTCACCGACGGCTCGACCCTCGCCCAGGCCACGCCACCCGACATGCGGGGCCCGATCGCCATCGGCCTCGGCTGGCCCGAACGGGTTCCGGACGCCGCCCCCGCCTTCGACTGGAGCAAGGCTTCCACCTGGGAGTTCTTCCCGCTGGACAACGAGGCCTTCCCCTCGGTGGATCTCGCCCGGCACGTCGGACGGCTCGCGGGGACGGCTCCGGCGGTGTTCAATGCCGCCAACGAGGAGTGCGTCGCGGCCTTCCTGGACGGCGTGCTGCCCTTCAACGGGATCATGGAGACCGTCACCCGCGTGGTCGAGGAACACGGCACACCGGGAACGGGAACTTCACTCACCGTGTCGGACGTCCTCGAAGCGGAGACCTGGGCGCGGACCCGGGCCCGTGAGATCACAGCCAAGACGGCGACCGCGGAGGCGCGTGCATGACGACCTTGATGTTCATCCTCGGCATACTGGTCTTCGCGTTCGGTCTGCTCGTCTCGATCGCGTGGCACGAGCTGGGACATCTGTCGACGGCCAAACTCTTCGGCATCCGCGTCCCGCAGTACATGGTCGGCTTCGGCCCCACCGTCTGGTCGCGCAAGAAGGGCGACACCGAGTACGGCATCAAGGCGATCCCGCTCGGCGGCTACATCCGCATGATCGGCATGTTCCCGCCGGACAACGCGGGCCGGATCTCCGCCCGTTCCACCTCGCCCTGGCGCGGCATGATCGAGGACGCCCGCTCGGCGGCCTACGAGGAGCTCCAGCCCGGCGACGAGACGCGGATGTTCTACACGCGCAAGCCGTGGAAGCGCGTCATCGTCATGTTCGCGGGCCCGTTCATGAACCTGATCCTCGCGATCGCCCTGTTCTTCACGGTGCTCATGGGCTTCGGCATCCAGCAGCAGACCACCACCGTCGCCTCCGTCTCGCCCTGCGTCATCGCGCAGAGCGAGAACCGCGACACCTGCAAGAAGTCCGACCCCGCCTCCCCGGCCGCGGCCGCCGGCATCCAGAAGCGCGACAAGATCGTCTCCTTCGCCGGCAAGCCCACCAAGGACTGGAACACCCTCTCCGACCTGATCCGCGACAGCGCGGGCAAACAGGTGCCGATCGTCGTCGAGCGCGACGGCCGGCAGCTCACCCTGCACGCGAAGATCGCCACCAACCTGGTCGCCAAGAAGGACTCCAGCGGCACCTACGAGCAGGGCAAGTACGTGAAGGCCGGCTTCCTCGGCTTCAGCTCCGCCACCGGCGTCCAGAAGCAGGGCTTCGGCGACTCCGTGACCTGGATGACCGACCGGGTCGGCGACGCCGTCGACTCCCTCGCCGCCCTGCCCGGCAAGATCCCGGCCCTGTGGGACGCCGCGTTCGACAACGCCCCGCGCCAGCCGGACTCCCCGATGGGCATCGTCGGCGCGGCCCGCATCACCGGCGACATCGCCACCCTGGACATCCCCGCCTCCCAGCAGGTGGCGATGTTCGTGATGCTGCTCGCCGGGTTCAACCTCTCGCTCTTCCTGTTCAACATGCTCCCGCTGCTCCCGCTCGACGGCGGCCACATCGCCGGCGCCCTGTGGGAGGCGCTGCGGCGCAACCTGGCCCGCGTGCTGCGCCGCCCGGACCCCGGCCCGTTCGACGTGGCCAAGCTGATGCCGGTGGCCTACGTGGTGGCCGGGATCTTCGTCTGCTTCACCGTCCTGGTGCTCATCGCGGACGTCGTCAACCCGGTCAAAATCTCCTAGCCGTACGGCGTTCACCGCGGCCCGGAACCCTGGGGTTCCGGGCCGCTTGCGTGCCGCGCCCGGCCGCCCCCCCCAAAGAGGGGGTTTCTCAGGGTGGGATGTGCCCGCGCAGACGCCGGTGCCGTAATCTCGGATGCCGGAGCCCGCCGTAGCACGGGGCCGGATCTTGATCCACGACTTGGGGTTGCACAGCAGATGACTGCGATTTCTCTCGGCATGCCGTCCGTTCCGACCAAGCTCGCCGAGCGCCGCAAGAGCCGGCAGATCCAGGTCGGTAGCGTGCCGGTCGGCGGAGACGCGCCCGTCTCGGTCCAGTCCATGACCACCACCCGCACGTCCGACATCGGCGCCACCCTCCAGCAGATCGCCGAGCTGACCGCGTCCGGCTGCCAGATCGTCCGCGTGGCCTGCCCCACCCAGGACGACGCCGACGCGCTGGCCACCATCGCCAAGAAGTCGCAGATCCCCGTCATCGCGGACATCCACTTCCAGCCCAAGTACGTCTTCGCCGCCATCGAGGCGGGCTGCGCCGCGGTCCGGGTGAACCCCGGCAACATCAAGAAGTTCGACGACCAGGTCAAGGAGATCGCCCAGGCCGCCAAGGAGCACGGCACCCCGATCCGCATCGGCGTGAACGCGGGCTCCCTGGACCGCCGCCTGCTCCAGAAGTACGGCAAGGCCACCCCGGAGGCGCTGGTCGAGAGCGCCCTGTGGGAAGCCTCCCTCTTCGAGGAGCACGACTTCCGCGACATCAAGATCTCGGTCAAGCACAACGACCCGGTCGTGATGATCGAGGCGTACCGCCAGCTCGCCGCCCAGTGCGACTACCCCCTCCACCTCGGCGTCACCGAGGCCGGTCCCGCCTTCCAGGGCACCATCAAGTCGGCCGTCGCCTTCGGCGCGCTGCTCTCCGAGGGCATCGGCGACACGATCCGCGTCTCCCTCTCGGCCCCGCCGGTCGAGGAGATCAAGGTCGGCATCCAGATCCTGGAGTCCCTGAACCTGCGCCGGCGCGGCCTGGAGATCGTCTCCTGCCCCTCCTGCGGCCGCGCCCAGGTCGACGTCTACAAGCTCGCCGAAGAGGTCACCGCGGGCCTCACCGGTATGGACGTCCCGCTCCGCGTCGCCGTCATGGGCTGCGTCGTCAACGGCCCCGGCGAGGCCCGCGAGGCCGACCTCGGTGTCGCCTCCGGCAACGGCAAGGGCCAGATCTTCGTCAAGGGCGAGGTCATCAAGACCGTCCCCGAGTCCAAGATCGTCGAGACCCTGATCGAGGAGGCCATGAAGCTGGCCGAGAAGATGCAGGACGACGGCGTCGAGTCCGGCGAGCCCTCCGTCTCGGTCGCGGGCTGACCGTACGACCTCACGAGTCCCGTCACCGCCCGGTGGCGGGACTCGGCCGTACCTCCGCCCAGACCGTCTTGCCGGGCTGCCGCGGCGCCCCCCCCACTTGTCCGCGAGCGCCTCCACCAGGACCAGCCCCCGCCCGGACTCCCCGCACGGCTGCCGGGGCTCGGGCAGCCGCTCGCTCCGGGTGTCGGAGACCTCCAGCCGTACGACCCCGTCCTGCGCCGCGAGCCGCAGCTGGAAGTCCCGGCCGGGTACGTGCCCGTGCCGTACGGCGTTGGCGGCGAACTCCGCCGCGATCAGCGTGACGGCCTCGTTGACCCGGCCGTCGTACGGATGCCCCCACTCGTCCAGCCGCAGCGAGACCAGCCGCCGGGCGAGCCGCGCGCCGCGCGGGGTCGAGGTGAAGCGCATGGCGAATTCGTGGGTGGAGATTTCTGATTTCACGCCGTTACGGTCCCGCACGCTCAGTAGCGTTGAACAGCGGCCGCACCCCGACCACCAGGCGTTGTACACGGGCGGGGTGCCGCTGTACACGCGCGCAACCGTGACCGGGGGCGGCGCGAGGGCATTGGGGGTGTACATGAGCGAGGAAGCACAGGAAGACCTGGATGGCCAGGAAGCACCGGGCTCGGGCATTCCGCTCGTCTTCGGACGGGTGCTGAAGCGGGTGCGGCTCCGAGCGGGCATGGACCGCGGGGAGTTGGGAGGCCGCACCGGTTACTCGGCCGCGACGATCACGTCGTACGAGGTGGGAAGGCGCATCCCGAACGCGAAGTTCATCCGGCAGGCGGACGAGGTGTTGAGCGCGGACGGGATGCTGACCGACTTCATCGAGGACATGGAGAGGGCGCAGTATCCAGCGTTCTTCCAGGATGCGGCGGCGCTGGAGAGGCAGGCTGTCGCGCTGCACGTCTTCGCCGTCCAGGCGGTGCCGGGTCTGTTACAGACGGAAGAGTACGCGCGGGCCGTGTTCAGGATGTGGCGGCCGATGCTGGACGAGGACACCATCGAACAGCGGGTGGCGGCGCGAATGGCTCGGCAGGAGATCTTCGCGCGCAAGCCAGCGCCCACGTTGACCTTCGTGATGGAGGAGGCTGTGGTGCGCAGAAAACTGGGTGGACTGGCCGTCTGGCGGGGCCAGTTGGAGCACATTCTGCTTGTCAGTCAGCGGCGTAACGTGGAAATCCAGATCATGCCGTACGACCGGGAGGAACATGCCGCGCTCGACGGTCAGTTCAACTTGATCGAGACGACGAAAGGGCGCAGGATCGCTTACGTACCGGCAGACAGGGCCAGCCGTCTCTTCACCGACCGCGCGGCAGTCAGGAAGGCGGAGGAGCAGTACAGCCTCCTGCGTGCCCAGGCCCTCGCGCCACGAGATTCGCTGGCACTCGTAGAGAAGTTGTTGGGAGAGGCATGAAGGTCGAAAAGCCGTCAGACCTGGCGTGGTTCAAGAGCAGCTACAGCAGTGGCGGTGGCGGGGAATGCCTCGAAGTCGCCCTCTCTTGGCACAAGTCGAGCTACAGCACTGGCCAGGGCGGCGAGTGCGTCGAGATCGCCACCTGCCCCACCACCATCCACATCCGCGACTCCAAGCAGACCCCCACCACCGCCCCCACCCTCTCCGTCCCGACCACCGCGTGGCAGGCGTTCCTGGGCTTGGTTCAGGGCTGAGCCGGCGAATTATCCCCAGCCGCTGGTGTTGCAGGTCCTGTGCCAGATCGCCTTCGCCGCGTACCTGATGCCCGCACCACTCGTTCCGGAGAACTGGACGGTGAAACCGCGATGGATACCGTGCAACGGGATCCTGCGTGCCCAGGCCCTGCCCCCACGCGAATCGCTGGCATTCGTGGACAAGTTGCTGGGAGAGACATGAACGTCGAAAAGCTGTCGAACCTGATGTGGTTCAAGAGCAGCTACAGCAGTGGCGGTGGCGGGGAATGCCTCGAAGCCGCCCTCTCGTGGCACAAGTCGAGCTACAGCAGCGGCGACGGCGGCGAGTGCGTCGAGATCGCCACCTGCCCCACCACCATCCACATCCGCGACTCCAAGCAGAACCCCACCACCGCCCCCACCCTCTCCGTCCC
>NZ_JBWKES010000007.1:287280-296885 GCF_056435325.1 Streptomyces sp. NPDC043952 | reverse complement strand
CTCGCCGCCACCTTGACCGGCGGCAACCGCAACGACGTCACCCAGCTGATCCCACTCCTCCAGGCCGTGCCGCCGGTGCGCGGCAAACGCGGCCGGCCAAGGAGCCGTCCGGACCTCGTGCTCGGTGATCGCGGCTACGACCACGACAAGTACCGCCGCCTGGTCTGGAATCTCGGAGTGAGGCCGGTGATCGCTCGCCGGGGCACCGAGCACGGCTCCGGACTGGGCACCCAACGATGGGTCGTAGAGCGAGCATTCGCCCACCTGCACTGGTTCCGCCGCCTGCGGATCCGCTGGGAGGTACGCGACGACATCCACGAAGCCTTCCTCACCCTGGGATGCGCACTCATCTGCTGGCGACGCCTGAAGTCATTGCGTTAGGAGTTCTAAGAGCCCGGCCGGACCGCACATCATCCCCATGCGGAAACCGGCAACAGCGGCACGCTGAGCAGCCAACAGATAGCAGGACGGCTGCAGGGCGGGCAACGGCACGGCTGTCGAGACGACGGCCCGATGGTCCGAGTGTCGGCGGTGCCACCGGCAGGCTTTCCCCTACCGCCGGCCAGGACACCGCCTACCGGCCGATTCCGGGCTTCACGGCTTCCACGGCTCCCGCCGGCCGTGCGTTCGCAGTGTGCTCGATGCCCCGGAACCCGTTCCCGAGGTAGCCGCCGATCACGATGGCAGTCGCCGCCGCGCCAAGGGCGAGCGCCAGTCGTTCGCCTCTCGACAGAGCAGTCGCGCCCGCCGACGGTGCGGCCCAGCGGTAGACGAGCACCCCGGTCGCGAAGGCCCCGGAAACAACAAAGGCGGTGATCAGGTCCAAGGTTATGTACACGAAGCCCCTCGAGTTCGGAGCTCGCCGCCGAAACAGGACGCCTTGGCGGCGGGCACAGGCAAACGGCCTGCTCCACGGATGGATGCGACACCCCTCGGTCGGGGCTGCCTGGGTCGGCTACTCGGCGTCCAGCTTCTGTCGCAGCTGATCCAACGTGGAACCGTCGGGCGTCCGCCACAGGGTCCAGCCGTTGATGATGTTGCCGGTCACGGCCTCTGCGGCCTTCGACGGCGAAGGAAAGGGGGAGGAGTGCCCGTCGACGATGAGCTGACCGTCGGCGGTGACGACGGCGCGGCCCGACCTGTTGGCGCGGCGCTGACGAAACGTGAGGACCGTCCCCGGTTCGAGCAGGTCGGCGCGCATCAGCCCGGCCAGGGGCCCCTGGGGGACCACCGGAGCGGCTTGCGCGGAGACGGCCTCTTCACCGAGGGACAGGGTGACATGGATGGTGTCGTCACCGCTCGCACTGACGAGTCGGGCGATGACAGCGGGATCGAAGTGGATGCTCAGCGTGGCCATGCGCGCTCCTGGCGTAGACGGCCTCCCCCGACGGGACGCCTTGGCTCTCCTTCGATCTTAAGCACTAGAAGCAACTTAAGTCAACTCTACGGCTCAGCGATTCAGGAGAAATATCGCCTGGAGCGCCACTGCGGTGGTCGGGGCTCCGGCCGCCTTCATCTCCTCAGGAGGCTGTTTAGCGCCTTGCTGCGGATGTCCCGCGTCGTTGCCAGTTGCTCCAGCAACCGCCGCTCATGGGCGTCGAAGCTCGTCATGGCTTCGCCGATGGACCGCTGGGTGTCGAGATCGGGAAGGGTGACGGGCCGCATCCCGAGCACCTCAAGTGAGATGGTCCGCAGCGCCAGGCTCCCGGTCGAATGGGTGTCGAGCCACTCCCGAGCTCCGGGGCTACGCAGGAAGGCGGCCAAGTAGTGAGAGTCAACGGTGCCGGGAGGACCCCGACTGGACCGGAGCATGTGCCGCTGGCGGTCGAGACAGTAAGTGCCCGATGACGGAGGGCACCGACCGAGCGGTGGAGGTCAGTAGCACGCGAAAGCGGAGGTCGGCCTCAACCGGCGCATCGAGCGGGCGGGGCAGCGACAACGAGCTACTGTGCGAGCACGGAGACCGAGACACTGCGCCCACCCCGAACCGAAGAGGCTTCTCGGCAGAAGGCGCCTCCATGATGCGGACGGGCATGGGGCACAGAAAGCCTCCCTTCTGTATTAAAAAGTGTCTTACACTGCGACCATGAAGCCGACCCGAGCCGGGAACACCGAGAACATCTCGGTGTCCATGCCCACCGAGCTGGTCAGCGAGCTCCGCTCTCGAACCGGCCGCCGGGGTCTGTCCAGCTACATCACCGAGGCTGTCAGGCACCAGCTCGCCATGGACGGGCTCGCCGAGATCGTCGCGGCCCACGAGGCAGAGCACGGCGCGCTCACGGAGCAGGAGATCGAAGCGGCTCGTCGCGAGTTGTTCGGAGGCGTGAACGCCGAGGGTGTCGAGCGGGGCGCCGCGTGAAGGAGCAGCCAGTCCGCTCGCTGGTGCTCGACTCCGAGGCGCTCTCTCTGCTCCTGCGCAACGACCGCGGTATGGCCGCTCGCGTCGAGGCATCCCGGCAGGCTGGGGTTCCCGTCCTCGTGTCCGCGCTGACCATTGTTGAAGCCGTGCACGGGAAGACCGATCTAGCGCGCTTGAAGTGGGTGCTCTCCCGACTGCGAGTGGAACCGGTCAGCCAGGAGGACTCCCTGACTGCCGTGGAGCTTCTTCAGGACGCAGGCGGGCTGCACGGGCACAAGTACGCAATCGACGCCCTCGTCGCCGCACTCGCGCTCCGCGTCCCGGCGCCCGTGATCGTTCTGACCTCCGACCGGGACGACTGGTCGAAGCTCTGCGGGAAGCGCGTGGTCATCAGGGACGTCTAACACCGCCGACTACTGGGTTCGCGAGTTCACTGGCACCAGTGGCAACTGCTGTACCCCACGCTCAGCAGCACCGGTCTGCCGCTCCTGCGCGCCTCCTCGAACGCCGCCGCCGACCAGGGCCACCAGTCGACGGGGTTGGCGGCGTGCTGGAGCAGGTACGGCGACGTCTCATGGGCCAGTCGGTTCACCGTTCCACTCTCCCATGGGGGAAGGGGTGGCGGGGTGACGGACGGGGGCCGGGCGTGCCCTGGTCGCGGGGGCGGGGGCGAGCTGGCTCAGGAGTTGGTCGGCTCGGGGTCGCGGGTCTCCGTGGGTTCCGGGATCGCGTAGTAGCGCATCTGGATGTGGCGCGCGCCCTCCGGGGCCTCCTCGCGGGGATGGCCGTAGCGGTCGAGCAGGGCGTGGTAGTCGCGCATGAAGGCGAGCAGTTCCTCGCGGGTCATCCAGGTGCCGTGCCGCTGGACCTGGGCCCATCCCTCGGGGCCGCGGTACTCCTGGTGGGCGCGGTGGTAGAGCGCGGTGTCGATCTCGATCTTGAGGTGGGCGAGCCGGGAGGCGGCCGCGTACTCCTCGTCGGTCATCGTGGCCGGGTCCGGCGTGGTGTGCCGGAACGGCAGCGCCCGCCACCAGCGCTCACGGCCGCCGGACTTCTCCGGGATCTCCTCGATGAGCCGCTGCTCGGCGAGTTTGCGCAGGTGGTAGCTGGTGGTGCCGGAGCTTTCGCCGAGTTCGCGGGCCAGCACCGTGGAGTTCGCCTCGCCGTGCCGGCCGAGGTACTCGAGGATCCGCCGGCGCAGGGGGTTGCCCAGGGATTTGTAGAGCGCGGTGCGCTCCAGGCTGGTCATCTCGGGCAGGCCGTCGGTCATGCGGAAACCGTAACCCTGAGAACCCTGAGACGTCCCTGAGGTTTGCCCAAGATTGCCGAATTCCCTTTGCAGAATTTTCTCTGCGGTCTACGGTGGAGGAGCCGGATCGAGGACGACTGCGGCTCCGGGAGGGGCTGGGAGGGGGACGGACGTGACGGCGAAGAAGAGGTGGACGCTGATCGGGCTGGGCGCGGCGGCGGTCCTGCTGGTGCCGTGGATGGCGGTGCTCGCGGTGACACTGCCCGGCCGCACCACGGTGGACCACTGGCCGGTGGCCTGGATCGGCCTGGACGTCCTGATGGCGGCGGGCTGCGCGGTCACGGCCCTGCTCGGCCTCCGCGCCGACCCCCGCGCCCGCCTCACCGCCTCCGCCACGGCGTCCACGGCGGTCCTCGACGCCTGGTTCGACATAACCACGGCGGGCACGGGCACACCACTGCTCCAGGCGGCGGGCTGCGCGGTGGCGGAGTGCGCGCTGGCGGGGGCGTGCGTGTATCTGGCGCTGGGGAAGGGGCGGTGCGGGGCGCGGGTGCGGTCGTCGTAGGCGGGCCGGTCCGTACGGCGGCGGTGCCAGGTGTCTGGACGGTAGCGGTGCCAGGTGTCTGGACGGCGGCAGTGCCACATGGCTGGACGGCGGCACGCGGTGCGGTCAGCGGCCGGCGCGTCCGCTCAGGAGGAAGCTCAGGAGGAGTCCGCCCTGATGCTCCGCCGGGGACTCGCCGCGGTCGCGATACGGATACGCGGAACTCACCGGCCGCCCTGCGCACGCCCGCCGCTCGCAGCGAGGGGCGCGCTCAAAGGCCGGCCGGCGGCCCCGGCAACCGCGTACGACTAAGGACCGCCGCGCCCGGCGGGAAGACGGAGGCGACGGTTTCGGCGGACGGCTGACTTCCAGGGCACCGGGTCCCCGGCGGCCGGAGTCACGGAGACCGGGGCCTCCGGACACCGGGCCCATGGGGACTGCGGCCCGCAGGGACCGACGCCCGCCCGCAGGGAGGCTGCCGCCCGCAGGGACCGACGCCCGCCCGCAGGGACCACGACCGTCGCCGAGGTCCCCGGAGACCGGGCTCGCCCGCCGCGACGCGGCCTGGGGCCAGGTTGCCGGGGTCGGCCCCCTGGGTTCAGCTCCGCTGGGCCGGGGTGTCGGCCGGGTGGGCTTCCGTGCCGGGGTCGGCGGGCTCCTTGAAGTCGACCTTCCGCATGTGCTTGTTCATCGACTTCATGAGGCCCCACACCGCCACCGCCATCACCGCGAACACGATGAAGCCGAGGACACCGGGGGTGACCTTGTTCTGGTCGAGATCGGCGAGGGAGACGAGGTCCGTCGCTGCCAGGCTCACGCTTGCGCTCATGTCAGGCATTGTCCCGGATGCCCGCGAAGAGGTCGTCCTCGGGGAGGGAGGTGTCCACGAGCGACTTCGCCAGCTCGTACTCCTCCGTCGGCCAGACCTCCTTCTGGAGCTCCATCGGCACGCGGAACCAGCCGCCGTCCGGATCGATCTGCGTGGCGTGCGCAATCAGCGCCTTGTCGCGGATCTCGAAGAAGTCCGCGCACGGAACATGCGTGGTCAGGGTGCGTTCGACCCGCTCGATCTCGTTCCAGCGCTTGAGCCACTCCCCGTACGGCGACTCCAGGCCGCGGTCCAGCATCGCCTGGTGCAGGGCCTCGGTGCGGGGGCGGTTGAAGCCCTGGTTGTAGTAGAGCTTCAGCGGCTGGTAGGCCGGGCCGAACTCGTCCTCGGCGTACTTCTCGGTGTCCGCCGCGCCCTCGAAGGCCACCATGGAGATCTTGTGGGTCATGATGTGGTCGGGGTGCGGGTAGCCGCCGTTCTCGTCGTAGGTGGTGATCACCTGCGGGCGGAAGGAGCGGATCCGGCGCACCAGTTCGCCGGCCGCCTTGTCGACGTCCTCCAGGGCGAAGCAGCCCTCGGGCAGCGGCGGCAGCGGGTCGCCCTCGGGCAGCCCGGAGTCCACGAAGCCCAGCCACTCCTGCTTGACGCCCAGGATCTCGCGGGCCTCGTCCATCTCCTTGCGGCGCACCTCGTGGATGTTCGCCTCGATGTAGGGGTCGCCCTGGAGCTTGGGGTTGAGGATGGAGCCGCGTTCACCGCCGGTGCAGGTCACCACCAGCACCTCCACCCCCTCGGACACGTACTTCGCCATGGTGGCCGCGCCCTTGCTCGACTCGTCGTCGGGGTGCGCGTGAACGGCCATCAGTCGCAGCTGGTCAGTCAAGACTCAATCCTCGGTAGGTCGGCGCCCCCAAGGCTCAGGGCGCAATCGAAGGCTTCTATAGTGACCGAATCGGGGGGCGAATAATTCCGCGGAGAGGACGATCATGAGTACGGCGAGCACGGGGCTGCCCGCGGGCCGCTACGGCCGCTCCTCTGACGAGCGCGCCGACCGCAAACTCAAGGTCGCCGCCGTGGTCCTCGGCGCCGCCCTGCTGGCCCTGGTCGGCTACTTCGCGTACCACTACCTCGTGCAGACGAAGATCAGCGCCCAGGTGATCACCTTCGACGCCACGGACAACACGGTCAAGGCGCACCTGGAGGTCCACAAGGACGCCGGGAGCGACGGCTACTGCACCCTGCGTTCCCAGTCGGCGGACGGTACGGAGGTCGGCCGCGCCGACTTCCACTTCACCGGTCCGGCCACGCGCATCGACAAGGTCGTCACGCTCCGTACGACGGCCCGTGGCACCACCGCCGAGCTGCTGGGCTGCCACAACGGCTGACACGCCGGGCGCCCCGTCCGGGCCCTGCCTTGGCCAGTGGTTCACCGCCCCGGACGGGCCGCCCCGCCGCTCGTTCACCCGGAATGCGGGCGGTCCGACCTGCGTTGATGCGATTCTGATGGCTTTATGTCCTCCCCCTTCCGCGGATGAATTGTTAGGCTCGTGGTTTCGCCCATCCAAGAGGGAACATTCTTCTGGGTAGGGCGATGCTTTGTATTTCCCAGTACCGACGAGGAGCACCCTGTGACCCAGACCAGCGAGAACGTCACCTGGCTGACCCAGGAGGCGTACAACAAGCTCAAGGACGAGCTTGAGTACCTTACTGGTCCTGCGCGCACGGAGATCGCCGCCAAGATCGCGGCCGCGCGCGAGGAGGGAGACCTGCGCGAGAACGGCGGGTACCACGCGGCCAAGGAGGAGCAGGGCAAGCAGGAGCTGCGCGTGCGGCAGCTGACCCAGCTTCTCGAGAGCGCCAAGGTGGGCGAGGCCCCGGCCTCCGCCGACGGTGCCGTCGCGCCGGGCATGGTCGTCACGATCGCCTTCGACGGTGACGAGGACGACACGATGACGTTCCTGCTCGCCTCCCGCGAGTACGCGAGCTCGGACGTGGAGACGTACTCGCCGCAGTCGCCGCTGGGCTCCGGTGTCATCGGCCACAAGGTCGGCGAGGACGCGGAGTACGAGCTGCCGAACGGCAAGAAGGCCTCCGTCCGCATCCTCAAGGCCGAGCCCTACAACGGCTGAGCCCCCGAGCTGTCCATCCCGAGGCCCCCGGCATCCCGAGTGGACGCCGGGGGTCTCGTCGTACCCGCCGGGCCGTACGAGTCGTACGGCGGTCTTCGCAGTCCTACGGCGGTCGTCGGTAAGCGGGCTCGTACGGGGTCTTCGTGCAGCCGGCTCAGGAGATGACCGTGTAGCCCGCGTCGCGCAGGCACTGGCCGACCTCGGCGCAGTGGGCCGGCCCCTTGGTCTCCAGGTGGACTTCGACCTCCACCTCGCTGAGGCCGAGCCGGGGGTCGGTGCGGACATGGCTGACGTCGAGGACGTTGGCGTCCGCCCCCGACAGCACCCCGAGCAGGGTGGCGAGGGCACCGGGGCGGTCGGTGAGCCGCAGGCGTACGGCCAGATAGCGGCCCTGCGCGGACATGCCGTGCCGCAGCACCCGCTGGAGCAGCACCGGATCGACATTGCCACCGGACAGCACGCAGACGACCGGGCCCTCGAAGGTGTCCGGGGACGCGAGCAGGGCCGCGACCGGGCTCGCCCCGGCCGGTTCCACGACCAGCTTGGCCCGCTCCAGGCACAGCAGCAGCGCGGCGGAGAGCTGGTCCTCGGTGACCGTGCGCATCTCGTCCACCAGCTCGCGGACGATCGTGAACGGCACCACGCCCGGCTTGCCCACCTTGATGCCGTCGGCCATCGTGGCCGGGTTCGCCACCGCCACCGGGTGCCCGACGGCCAGCGAGGGCGGGTAGGCCGCGGCGCCCTCTGCCTGGACGCCGATGATCCGCACGTCCGGCCGGATCGCCTTCACCGCGACCGCGATCCCGGCCGCCAGTCCCCCGCCGCCGACCCCGACGAGGATGGTGCGCACCTCCGGGCACTGCTCCAGGATCTCCAGGCCGACCGTGCCCTGGCCGGCGATGATGTCGGGGTGGTCGAAGGGGTGGATGAACACGGCGCCGGTGCGGGCCGCGTAGTCCTGGGCGGCGGCCAGCGTCTCGTCCACCACCTGGCCGGTCAGGCGCACCTCGGCGCCGTACTCCCTGGTCGCCGCCACCTTGGGCAGCGGGGCGCCCTGCGGCATGAACACGGTGGCGTGCACGCCCAGCAGCGAGGAGGCCAGGGCGACGCCCTGCGCGTGGTTGCCGGCGCTCGCGGCCACCACCCCGGCGGCCCGTTCCTCCGGCAGCAGCCCGGCGATGCGCACATAGGCGCCGCGCAGCTTGAAGGAGCCGGTGCGCTGGAGGTTCTCGCACTTCAGCTGCACCGGCGCGCCGACCAGCTGGGACAGGTGCCGGCTGCCCTCCATCGCGGTCGCCCGTGCCACGCCCGAGAGCATCTTCTGGGCTCCGCGTACGTCGTCCAGGGTGACGGAACGCAAGGGGTGGGCGGTGCGGTAGTTCATGACTCCAGCATCGCAGCTCGCGGTGGGGCGTGACGGGGGTGACCAAGCTCCAAGACGGGTTTGCGCAGCGCCGGTACGGCCCGGCGCCGGGCCGCGTACCCTGTCCCCCAACCTTGCAGCCCTTCATGAAGCGAGCCTCCGGCCATGCCCACAACACCTGAAATGTCGATGGACATGACGACCGTCGGTGATCCCGGTCTTCTCGACTCCCTCCAGCACGAGGTGGCGGTGTTCGCCCGCCGCGCCGAACAGACGCGGCTCGGCGGTGTCGGGCAGGCGCGCAACTCCATGGACCGCGCCGCCTATCTGCTGCTCAACCGCCTCGACAAGGAGGGCCCGATGGGCGTCAAGGCGCTCGCCGCGGGCATGGGCATCGACTCCTCCACGGTCACCCGGCAGGTGGCGCCGCTGGTCGACACCGGCCTGGTCAAGCGCACCTCACACCCGGAGGACGGCCGTGCGGTGGTGCTCCAGCTGTCCCCGCGCGGCGCGGCCCGGCTCGCGGAGGTGCGTTCCTCGCGGCGCCGGCTGATGGCGGAGCTGACCGAGGACTGGTCCCCGCAGGAGCGCGAGCAGTTCTGCGCCCTGCTGACCCGCTTCAACCACGGCCTGTCGGCCCGCACCCAGGGGAAGCATCCCGAGTCTTGACCCGCGACCCCGGCGGGCCTCATATGAGACCCCAGGTTCCTGCGTCGTACGCGACTTCCCTGTCCCGTACCGGACAGGGACCCGCGAGGGGGAGGCGACTTGCGTGATCGGCGGGTGTCCCAGGAGGCGGGCCGGGCTTCGGAGTTCGAGGCGTTCGTCGCGGGCGCGGGCGGGCGGCTGCTGCACGCCGCCACGCTGCTCACCGCGGAGGCACCGGACGCCAACCCCCGTGCGCGGCGCCTGCTGACGCTGGCGCTCGGCCACACCTACGCCCGCTGGCACCGGCTGCGCGGCGGGGATCCGTACGACTGCGCGCGCCGGTACCTCGCCGTCCGCTTCGCCCACTCGCTCCGGCCCCGCCTACCCGGCCGCGGGGGGGCGGGGGGGGGGGGGCCGCTGGGGGGGGGGGGGGGGGGGGGGGGGGTGGGTCTGGTGGTGGGGGTGGGAGAGGGGGGGGGAGGGG
>NZ_JBWKES010000007.1:0-287270 GCF_056435325.1 Streptomyces sp. NPDC043952 | reverse complement strand
CGGGGACTCGGAATCCGCCGAGTCACTTTCCTCCCCCCCCCCCCTCCCCCCTCCTCCCCCCCCCCCCCCCCCCCCCCCCCCCCCCCCGGGGCCGCGCGGCCCGCTGGCCGGGCTGGGCCCGCGGGAGCGGCTGATCCTGGTGCTGCGGTTGTACGAGGGGATCGCGGAGGAGCAGACGGCGGCGCTGCTCGGGCTGACCGTGGAACGCGTGCACACCGTCTGCGACGGGGCGGCGTCCCTGGTGCTGCACCCGGTCGGGGCGGCCGGGGCGCGCGGGGTGGGCGCGAAGGCGGCACCGTCATGAGCAGCCGGGCGGGCGGCACGGGGAGGCCGGGGTGATCCGGGCCGAGCGGGAGGTCGCCGTACGACGGCTGATGGGCGAACGGCCGCTACCCGTGCCGCCGGAGCTGTACCAGGAGGCGGTACGGCGCGGCGAGCGGCTGCTGCGGCGCGGGCGGCTGGTGCGCCGGGTGATGTGGGTGCTGGTGTGCGTGGCGGCGGTTGTGTTCGGGATGTGGGCGGCGTACGCCCACCCATGGGCGGAGCCGCCCTCGCGGACGACTCCGCCGGTGGGCGGCTGGTGACCCGTCCGCCGGTGGACGACGGGCGATACGGGCCGCCGGTGGACGGCCAGGGGTCCGGGCCGCCGGTGGGACAGCGGGTGATCCGGGCCACCGGTGGATGGCCGGGGATCCGAACCGCCGGTGGGCGGCCGGGGATCCGGGCCGTGACCGGCCCGGATCAGCGCTGCGAGGGCTAGCCCAGGGCCTGGCGCAGGTCCTCCAGCAGGTCGTCGGCGTTCTCGATGCCGACGGAGAGGCGGACGAGGTCGGCGGGGACCTCCAGGGCCGAGCCGGCCGCGGAGGCGTGGGTCATCCGGCCGGGGTGCTCGATCAGGGACTCGACGCCGCCGAGCGACTCACCGAGGGTGAACACCTTGGCGCGGTTGCACACCTCGACGGCCGCCTCCTCGCCGCCCTCGACGCGGAAGGAGATCATGCCGCCGAAGGCCCGCATCTGCTTGGCGGCGACCTCGTGACCGGGGTGCTCGGGCAGGCCCGGATAGAGCACGCTGGTGACGCGGGCGTGCCGGCTGAGCATGTCGGCGACCTTGGTGGCGTTCTCGCTGTGCCGGTCCATGCGCACCGCGAGGGTCTTGGTGCCGCGCAGCACCAGCCAGGAGTCGAAGGGGCCGGCGACGGCGCCCATCGCGTTCTGGTGGTAGGCCAGTTCCTCGCCGAGCGCCTGGTCGGAGACGATCAGGGCGCCGCCGACCACGTCGGAGTGGCCGCCCATGTACTTGGTCAGGGAGTGCACGACGACGTCCGCACCGAGCGACAGCGGCTGCTGGAGGTACGGGGTGGCGAAGGTGTTGTCGACGACGAGGCGCGCGCCCGCGTCGTGGGCGACCTGGGCGACGGCGGCGATGTCGGTGATGCCGAGCAGCGGGTTGGAGGGGGTCTCCACCCAGACGGCCTTGGTCCGCGGGGTGATCGCGGCCCGTACGGCGGCCGGGTCGCTGGTGTCGGCGACGGACCACTCCACGCCCCAGCGGGTGGCCACCTTGGAGAAGAGGCGGAAGGTGCCGCCGTAGGCGTCGTTCGGGATCACCACGTGGTCACCGGGGGTGAGCAGCGTGCGCAGCAGGGTGTCCTCGGCCGCGAGGCCGGAGGCGAACGCGAGGCCGCGGCTGCCGCCCTCCAGCGCGGCGAGGTTCTCCTCGAGGGCGGTACGGGTCGGGTTGGCGCTGCGGCTGTACTCGTAGCCGCCGCGCAGCCCGCCGACGCCGTCCTGCTTGTAGGTCGAGACCTGGTAGATCGGCGGGACGACCGCGCCGGTGAGGGGATCCGCGGTGTTGCCCGCGTGGATCGCGAGGGTCTCGAAGTGCTGACTGATGTGCCTGTCGCTCATGGGCACCGAGCGTAGTGTGCCCGGCGGGGTTCCGGCGCGTCCGGTGTCATGCCCCGGACGGAAGTTGTCCACAGGGTGGACGGCGAGGTTGTCCACAGGCCCGCGGCGGGGTTGGTCATTTGTCGGCGGGGTCTGGAACCCTTGGGGGCATGGTGATTCTCTGGCTGCTCCTGGCACTGCTCATGGTGAGCTTCGTGCTGCTCCCGCTCGTACGGCGCAGGCGCGGGCTGATCGAGCGGGTGCACCCGGACCACCCGGACGCCGCCGACCCCGCGGCCTACGGCTTCCTGCGCGAGGAGGAGCTGGACATACGGCTGCCCGGACCGGACCAGGATCTGCTGGACGCGCTGGAGCTGGTGCAGCGCACCGGGGACTACACGGCGGCGGCTCAGCTGCTGGCCGGCACCGAGACATCGGGCGAGTTGCGCTGGCAGCGGGTGCAGGCCCTCGGCGGCGCGGCCGCGCTGGAGCTGGAGCAGCGTCCCGGCGGGGTGCACGAGACGCCGGGCGGCCAGTGGCTGCGGGTGTGGCGGGCGGAGCGGCCCGAGGACGCGGGCGGTGCCGCCGTGCACGCGGAGTTCCTGGTGCAGCGGGCCTGGCGGGCGTCGGCGGCCGGTACGGAGGACTTCCGGCTGCTGCTGGAGGAGGCCCGCGAGGTGTGCGCGCAGGCGGCCGGGCTCGCCCCCGCCGACCCGGTGCCGCACATCATCGAGCTGGCCGTCGCCCGTGGACTGGGCGCATCCCGCGAGGAGTTCGAGCGGCTGTGGCTGAAGGTCCTCGACCGCGCCCCGCACCACATGGGCGCGCATCTGGCCGCGCTCCCCTACTGGTGCGAGAAGTGGCACGGCTCGCGCGAGCAGGCGTACGCCTTCGCCGAGGCGGCCGCGGCCCGCGCGCCGCGGGGCTCGCTGCTGGCCGCGCTGCCGCTGTTCGCGGTGTTCGAACACCTCCCCGAGGTGAACCTGGTGCTGAGCCTGTACCGCAGCGAGGTCGTCGCCAAGGCGATCCAGGGCGCACAGCACGCGGCGCACGAAGCCGACGCCACCGAGCCGACGCTGCCGCACGTCCGCCATCTGCTGGTCTTCTTCCTGGTCCGCGCCGAGCGCTGGGCGGAGGCGATGCACGAGCTGATACACGTCGACGGCCATGTCGGCGCCCTGCCGTGGACGCTGGCGGCCGACCCGGCGGCCGAGTTCGCGGTCTACCGCGCCCTGGCGGTAGGGGGGTTCGAGGCCAACGGGGGCAGCCCGGCGAGCCTGCCCGGCTGAGTCGGCCGAGCCCTCCCGCAGGGCGCCCACACGCTGCTGCCGGATGCGCGACGAGACGGTGGGGAGGGCGGCGGAGGCGGTCTGAAGCCGGGCCCTGGCGGCGGGGTCCCGCGAGCGGCCGGAGATGTCGTACCCCGCCCCCGCGGAGACAATGGGAGACCCCAGGGTGGTGAGGTGGTGCCCCCATGCCCGCATGGCACCTGCGCGACTATCACGACGACGATCTCGATCAGGCCATCCAGATCTGGGACCAGTGCCGGCAGGCCGACGAGGACCCGGTGTTCCCGGTCTCGGAGGTGATGGCCGCGGCGAAGGCCGGACAGACGGCGGTGGTCGCGGTGGTCGGGGAGGAGCTGGTGGGGATGGCCGTGGCCCAGGCCACGGGCAAGCGGGGCTGGATCCTGCTGATGGCGCTCGCCGCGCGCTGGCGTGAGCGCGGGATCGGCAGCGCGCTCCTCGCCGAGCTGGAGCGGCGGCTGCGGGCGCTCGGCGTGCGGCACATCAGCGCGCTGCTGCCCGTCGGCGCGGCCGGGTCCAAGGCGCTGGCCAACAGCGGCTACCGGTCGCGCGCGGACCTCACCTACTACGAGAAGCTCGAACCGCTCGGCGCCGCCAACGCCGATGTCCTCGCCGCGCTCGGCGGGCGCATGCTGCCCGAGGGGCTGTGGGACGCGATGGCCGGGATGGAGCGGGAGAAGCAGGTCGTGGAGCGGCGGGTGGTGCTGCCGCTGACGGAACCGGCGCTGGCCGACCGCTACGGCGTCGTGCCGCCGAAGTCGGTCATCCTGTTCGGGCCGCCCGGCACCGGCAAGACGAGCTTCGCCAAGGCGGTGGCCTCCCGGCTGGGCTGGCCGTTCGTGGAGCTGTTCCCCTCCCGGCTCGCCGCCGACACCAGCGAGGGGCTGGCCACGGCCCTGCGGGACGCCTTCGCGGACCTCGCGGAGCTGGACTCGGTGGTGCTTTTCATCGACGAGGTGGAGGAGATCGCCGCCGCGCGCTCCGGCAAGGCGGTGGACCCCGGACACGGGGTGACCAACGAACTGCTGAAGCTGATCCCGGTCTTCCGCGAGCACGACGCACGGCTGCTGGTGTGCGCCACCAATTCCGTACGGTCCCTCGACGCGGCCTTCCTGCGGCCGGGCCGGTTCGACTACGTCATCCCCATCGGGCCGCCCGACCCGACCGCCCGCGCCGCGATCTGGGCCCGCTATCTCCGGGGCGCGGGCGAGTCGGTGGACCTCGGCCGGCTGGTCGCCGCGAGCGAGCTGTTCACCCCGGCGGACATCGAGTACGCCGCCCGCAAGGGGGCCCAGGCCGCGTTCGAACGCGAGGTCGCCCACCGCGAGGGCCGCCCGGCGGGCACCGAGGACTACCTGGCCGCCATCTCCGACACCCGCCCGACCCTGACCACCAAGGCGATCAAGGAGTTCGGCGAGGACATCGACACGTACAGCCGGCTGTGACCCGAGCACACCGGCCACCCACCGCGTCCCCGGCGGCGAGTGGCCGGACGCCGGACTCCGGACGTCAGATCGTCGCGGTGTCGATCACGAAGCGGTACCGCACATCGCTGGCGAGCACCCGCTCGTACGCGTCGTTGATCTCCGACGCGGTGATCAGCTCGATCTCCGCGCCCAGGCCGTGCTCCGCGCAGAAGTCCAGCATCTCCTGGGTCTCCGGGATGCCGCCGATGCCGGAGCTGCTGAGGCTGCGGCGGTTGCCGAAGAGGGACTGGAGGACGATCTGCACCGGCTCCTCGGGCAGGCCCACGTTGACCATGGCGCCGTCCGTGCGCAGCAGCGAGAGGTAGGCGCCGAAGTCCAGCGGGGCCGAGACCGTGTTGAGGATGAGGTCGAAGGTGCCCTTGAGGTCCTCGAAGGTCTTCGGGTCGCTGGTGGCGTAGTAGTGGTCGGCGCCCAGCTTCAGGCCGTCGTCCTTCTTGCGCAGGGACTGGGAGAGGACGGTGACCTCCGCGCCCAGCGCGTGCGCGATCTTGACGCCCATGTGGCCGAGGCCGCCGAGGCCGACGACGGCGACCTTCTTGCCGGGGCCGGCGTTCCAGTGCTTCAGCGGGGAGTACGTGGTGATGCCGGCGCACAGCAGCGGCGCGGCCACGTCGAGGGACAGGCCCTCGGGGATGCGGACGACGTAGTTCTCGTCCACGACGACCTTCTGGGAGTAGCCGCCGTACGTCGGCGTGCCGTCCCGGCCGGTGTCGTTGTACGTCCAGGTGGGGCCCTGCTCGCAGTACTGCTGGAGGCCGGCCTTGCAGTTGTCGCACTCCCGGCAGGAGTCGACCATGCAGCCGACGCCCACCCGGTCGCCGACGGCGTACTTCGTCACGCCGGAGCCGACCTCCGTGACGACGCCCGCGATCTCGTGGCCCGGCACCATCGGGAAGGACGCCTTGCCCCAGCCCTCGCGGACCTGGTGGATGTCGGAGTGGCAGATACCGGCGAACTTGATGTCGATCAGGACGTCGAACTCGCCCACCGCCCGTCGCTCGATCTCGGTCCGCTCCAGCGGGGCCTTCGCGGCGGGTGCGGCGTACGCGGCAACTGTGGTCATGGCGGGGTTCTCCCTCACAAGGTCTGACGTGTGCCCGGCTGCGTGTCCGCCGAGCACACCTCAAGGGTGCCCCCTGTCCCGCGAAGCACCCAGGCCACGCCTTTGCGTACGACCGCTGTGCCTACCACTGGCGGGGTCAGGCTGGCAGGCCTACGACCAGCGGGGGCGGCGGATACTTGCGGTATGGAAGAACAGCAGGACACCGCGGTGACCGGCCCGCCCCTGGACCGGCGGGCCGAGCTCAGCGAGTTTCTGCGCAGCCGGCGGGCCCGGCTCAAGCCCGAGGACGTGGGGCTGCCCGACTTCGGCCGGCACCGCCGGGTGCCGGGGCTGCGCCGGGAGGAGCTGGCGCAGCTGGCCGGGGTGTCGGTGGCGTACTACACGCGCCTGGAGCAGGGCAACGGCCGCAATGTGTCGGCGGAGGTCCTGGACTCGATCGCCCGCGCCCTGCGCCTCACGGACGCCGAGCACGCGCATCTGACCCATCTGGCCAGGCCGAAGGCGCACAAGAAGAAGCCGGCCGCCCGGCAGCAGCAGGTGCGGCCGGCGCTGCGGCAGCTGCTGGACACGCTGGAGGGCGTGCCCGCGTACATCGTGGGCCGGCGCTCGGAGATCCTGGCCTGGAACCGGATGGCGGCGGCGGTCTTCGGCGACTGGGCGGAGCTGCCGGTGGCCGAGCGGAACTGGGCGCGCCTGGTGTTCCTCAGGCCCGAGTACCGGGACCTGTTCGTCGACTGGGAGCAGAAGGCGATCGACATCGTCTGCGCGCTGCGCATGGACGCGGGCTGCTATCCGGACGACCCCCGGCTGTCCGCGCTGGTGGGGGAACTCTCCGTCAAGAGCGAGGAGTTCCGCCGGCTGTGGGCCACGCACGACGTCAAGGAGAAGAGTTACGGCGTCAAGCGGCTGCACCATCCGCTGGTGGGCGACCTCGCCCTGAACTACGAGTCGTTCCGCATGTCGGACGGCACCGACCAGTGCCTGCTCACCTACCACGCGGAAGCGGGCTCGCCGTCCGCCGAGTCCCTGCGGCTGCTGGCCAGTTGGGGAACCGACGCGACCCGCGCGGGGACCTCCGCATAGCCCCCGCGCGGCCGGGCGTCAGGTGCCCGCGTTCTCCTTCACCGTGATCTTGCCCTTGCGGATGGTGACGAGACGCGGTGCCTTCTTGGCGAGCGAGGAGTCATGGGTGACCATGATGAAGGTCAGCCCGTGCTCCTTCCACAGCCGTTCGAGTACGTCCATGATCTCGTCGCGGGTGCTCTCGTCGAGGTTGCCGGTCGGCTCGTCGGCGAGCAGCACCTTGGGCTTCTTCACCAGCGCGCGGGCGATGGCGACGCGCTGCTGCTGGCCGCCGGACATCTCGCCGGGCAGATGCCCCAGGCGTTCGCCGAGGCCGACGGATTCCAGCGCCTCGGCGGCGAGTTCGCGCCGCTGCTTCGTCTTGATGCCGAGCGGTACGAGGGCGGTCTCCACGTTCTCCTGGGCGGTGAGCGTGGGGATGAGGTTGAAGGACTGGAAGACGAAGCCGATGTTCTCGCTGCGCACCCGCGTCAGCCGGGCCTCGCTCAGCTTGGCCAGGTCGGTGCCGTCCAGGACCACCTCGCCGGAGGTGGGCCGGTCGAGGCCGCCGAGCATCTGGAGCAGGGTGGACTTGCCGCCGCCGGTGGGGCCCTGGATGACGAGGCGGTCGCCGTCGCCGATGGTCAGGTCGACGCCGTCGAGGGCGTGGATGCTCTCCTTGCCGCGGGTGTAGCGCTTGGTGACGTTCTTGAGTTCATACATGGTGGCTCCTGGGAGGGATTTCGGGGAGGGCGGTCGCGCGCGGGGCGGCTACTCCACCCGCCGCAGCGCGTCCGCCGGGCGCAGCCGGGAGGCGCGCCAGCCGCCGAAGGCTCCCGCGATGAGGCCGCCCGCCACCGCGAGGCCGACCGCCAGCAGGATGGTCGTCAGGCTCACCGGGGCCGTCAGGGCCACCTCCAGGGACTTCGCGGCCTGCCGGCCGGCACCGCCGAACCCGGCGCCGCCGCCCCCGCCGAAGCTGCCGCCACCGGGGCGCTCGCCGAAGCCGCTCCCGCTCGCGCCCAGTTGGGCCTGGAGGGTCGGGCTGATCGCGGTGACGACGTAGGCGCCCGCGAGGCCCAGGGCGATGCCGAGGACGCCGCCCACCAGGCCGTTGACGATGGCCTCGCCGACCACCTGCCGGGTGACCCGGCCCGACTTCCAGCCCAGCGCCTTCAGGGTGCCGAACTCGCGCACCCGGCGGGAGACCGCGGAGGAGGTGAGCAGGCCGGCGACCAGGAACGCGGCCACGAGCACCGCGATCGACAGCCACTTGCCGACGTTGGTGGCGAGCGAGGAGGCGGTGGACAGGGAGCCCGAGACCGTCTTGGCGAGGTCGGAGGAGGTGGTGACCGTCGTACCGGAGACGTTCTTCTGGATGGTGCTCTTGACGGCGTCGATCTTCTGGGAGTCGGTCGCCCGCACGTAGATCGTGGTGACCTTGTCCTTCTCGCCCGCGAGGGTCTGCGCCTGCTCCAGCGGGATGTACAGGTTGGCCGCCGAGTCGCCGCTGTCCGCGGTGGCGATGCCGATCACCTTGTACGTGGTGCCCTTGATGGTGACGGTGGAGCCGACCTTGTACTTCTTCTCCTTGGCGTACGCCGAGTCGGCCACGGCCACCTTGGCGTTCGTCTCGGTGGACTTGAAGCCGCGCCCGCTGGTGATCTTGGAGGAGGTCAGCGGGCCCAGTCCGGTCTGGGTGACGTCGGTGCCGTAGACCGTGTACTGGTTGATGTTGAAGTCGGCGCCGCCGCCCTTGACCTCGCCCTGCGGCTGGCCGCTGCTGCCGCGCCGGAAGCCGTAGCCGCTACCGCCGCCGCTCTGCTGGTACTGGCCGCGGGTGAAGGTGCCGCTGACCTTGACCACGGAGAGGTTGAGGCCGCCGGCGGCCGCCGCCACGCCCTGCTGGCCGGAGACCTTGGAGACGGTGGAGGAGGCGAGGGTGCTGAAGCCCTGTACCCGGACCCGGTCGCTGCTCTGCGTCGTCTTGTCGCCCTCGCCGTGCGCGCCGAACTGGAAGCGGGGCTGCTGGGAGCCCGCGGCGGTGGGCGTGGCCGCCTTGGTGACCGTCATGTCCGTACCGAGGCCGTAGAGCGACTGGAGGACCTTGTCCTGGGCCTTGCCCATGCCGCTGGCAACGGAGTTGACCACGATGACCAGCGCGATGCCCAGCGCGAGGCCGGAGGCGACGACGAGCGCCGCCTTCCGACGGCGGCGCAGCTCGCGCCTCAGGTAGGTGAAGAACATGCGCCGCACGTTAGGAACACACCGTGACGGCATGCTGAGTCCACTGTGAGAGCTGGATAAGAAACCCCGGAAACAGCGGTGCCGCCCCCGGAGGGGCGGCACTGGAGGGGCTGTCGGGGGCGCGGCTCAGACGGCCGAACCGGCCTTCCACTGGGCCCAGTCCATGTTCCAGCCGTTGAGACCGTTGTCCGGGGCGACGGTCTTGTCGCCGGTGTGCTGGATCACCACGACGTCACCGATCAGCGAGTGGTTGTAGAACCAGGCGGCCGGGGTGTTCGGGTCGCCCGCGCCCTTGACGTCCTGGAGGCCGACGCAGCCGTGGCTGGTGTTGACGCTGCCGAACACCGAGGGGGCGCCCCAGTAGTTGCCGTGGATGAAGGTGCCGGAGGTGGTCAGGCGCATGGCGTGCGGCACGTCCTTGATGTCGTACTCGCCCTTGCCGTCGTCGTCGGTGAAGCCGACGGTCGCGCCGTTCATACGGGTCTGCTTGAACTTCTCGGAGATCACCATCTGGCCCTCGTACGTGGTGTGCTCGGGGGCGCCGGCGGAGATCGGGATGGTCTTGACGACCTTGCCGTCCTGCGTGACCTTCATCTGGTGGGTCTGCGCGTCGACGTAGGAGACCTGGTTGCGGCCGATGTGGAAGGTGACCGTCTTCTGCTGGACGCCGTAGACGCCGTTCGCGCCCTGGACGCCGTCGAGGGCGAGCTTCAGGGTGACGGTGGAGCCTTCCTTCCAGTAGTCCTGGGGGCGGCAGTCCATGCGGTTGGCGTTGAACCAGTGGCAGGCGACCTCCTGGCCGCTGCTGGAGCTGACCGTGATGCCCTTCTGCACGGCCGCCTTGTTGGTGATCGCCTTGTCGAAGTTGATCGACACCGGCATGCCCACGCCGACGGTCGAGCCGTTGTCGGGGGTGTAGGTGCCGATGAAGCTGTTCGCCGGGGAAACGGTGGTGAAGGACGCGTTCTCGTGGGCTATGCGGCCCTGGGAGTCCTTGGCCGTCGCGGCGATCTTGTAGGTGGTGGAGCGCTCCAGCTGGACGGTCGGCTTCCAGCTCAGCTTGTCCGCGGACAGCTGGCCGGCGACGGCCTTGCCGTCCTCGGTGGTCATGGTGACACCGGTGAGCGTGCCCTTGCTGACGGTGACGGTGCCGGAGTTGTTGATCGACGCGTTGTCCGAGCCGTCCTTCGGGGTGACCGCGATCTGCGCCTCGGACGACTTCTTGGCGGCCGCCGCGTCGGCCTGGGCCTGCGATGATTCACCGCCGCCGTGGGCCGCGGCCTTGTCTCCTCCGGAACAGGCCGAGAGCATCAGCACACCGCCGAGCAGCGCGGACGCGGCCACCAGGCCCTTGCGCCGCTTACCGTCCGTCATCACAAGCTTCTCCATCGTTGCCGAGTCGCAGATAACCCCGAGAGTCCCCCGCAAGAACCTTCAACGCTACGGCCGGTTCGTCCCGTTCCGGAACCAGTGGATCTGTGGGGCACGCCACGTCCGCCGACTTGTGCCGCGGTGCGTCGCCGGGCGGGTGGCCGTGCCGCGGTACGTCGCCGGGCGGGTGGTGGTGTGCGATCGGTCCGTGCGCCCCCCCGCACGACAAAACCCCGGACGGCCCTCGCCGTCCGGGGTTTGACCCGCCCCTGAGCGCTCAGCCGACGGCGTCTTCTTCGTCGTCCTCCTCATCATCGCCGTCGATGTCCCATTCGGGCGAGTCCGGGTCGTAGTCGATCCGCTCACTCGACCAGGAAGCCTGCTGGAGCTCCACGCCGGGCACCGCGCTGACCAGGTCGAACGGATCCACGAGATAGGCGAGGGCCTCCGCGGTGTCCTCCGTCACAGCACCCTCGGCCTGGTCCCGCTCGGCTTCCGGCAGTTCCGGGTCGGCGGCGAGCCGGCGCAGCGCGGCCCTGGTTACCTCGTCGTCGTCCTGGACCTCGACCACCAGCTCCACCCGAAGCCGTACATACCGTGATGTCTCTTCATCGCTCATGGCGGGAGCGTACGGCCGAAACCTCCCGTGACTTTCCCGTGACCCGCGACTTTCACTAACATCGGTTCACCCGGCCAATTCGCCAGCGTCACAAGGGGATCGATATTCCGTGTCATCCGCTCGCCGTCCGCTGCTGACCGCCACCGCCGCGGGCACTCTGCTGTGCGCCCTGTGGTTCGTCCCGTCCGCGCACGCGTCCCAGGAGGAACCGGCGCGCAACATGGCGGCCGGCTCCGTCACGACCTTCTCCCGGCCCGCCGCCGAGCAGGCGAGCGCGGTGACGACGGCGGCCAGAACCGATTCGGCGACGGCGGACGGCGACCGGCTCGCCGACACCGGAAGCCCGGACACCACGCCGTACGTCGTCGGCGGGAGCCTCTTCCTCGCGCTGGGCGCCGGATTCGTGGTGTATTCGGTGCGCCGCGAACGCCTGGGTTTTTAATCTCCCTTGACTGATCTTTCACAGGGATTACATAGTTCGCCCTATGAAGAGATCATCGGGCGCCCGGCTGTGCGCCGCCGTCGCCGTGAGCGCGCTGTCGTTCGCCCTTGTCACGGGCTGTTCTGACGGAGGGTCGAAGGACGCCCCGGATCCGAAGACGGCGGGGAAGGCGCTGAGCGCCGCCGAGTTGCGGAAGCTGATCGTCACTCAGGACGCGCTGCCCGGCTACCAGGTCGGGGCGGTGCCCGAGAGCCGCGCCAAGCGGATCACCACCGACAAGACGGCCTGCGACCCGTTGACACGGGTGATGAGCGGGCTCCCGCCCACCGCCGCGCCGGCGAGCACCGACCGCATGGTCACCGAGAACGCGAAGAAGCGGCCCTCGGCCAAGCCGACGTCCCTGGACGACATGGACGAGGGCGAGTTCGAGGAGACGATGCAGAAGTCCCTCGACCGGGACGTCACCACGGTGACGCTCGCCTCGTACGAGGGGGACGGCGCCGAGCGGGCCCTGACGTCGCTGTCCGCCGCCCTGAAGGCGTGCGCGGGCGGCTTCACCGGCCGGCAGGCGGGCACCTCGGTGAAGTTCACCAGGGTGGCCGGGGAGAAGCCCGCGGGCGGCGGGGACGCGTCGGTGGCGTTCGCCGCGACGATGGAAGAGGGCGGCGGGGACGGCGGGGGCACGGCACCCGTGCACGCCGAGGTGGACCGGCACGGCTCCACCCTGTCCGTCTACTTCACGTCGAACCTGGGCGCGATGATGGCCAGGAAGGCGTACACGGTGACGCCGGCGGTCGTGCGGGCGCAGGAGACCAGGCTGACGTGACGGCGAAGGGGCCCTGGGCATCACCAGGGCCCCTGTGCTTGCCGGTTGCCGGAACGGGCCGCCTGCTGGAGCGGACCGGCTACTGGAACGGGCCGCCTACTGGAGCGATCCGGCTACTGGAACGGGCCGCTTACTGGAGCGATCCGGCTACTGAAGCGGACCGGCTACTGAAGCGGTCCGGCCTACTGGAGCGGTCCGGTGACCTTCTCCACGGCCTCGACAAGGTGGCCGCCGCGCACGAAGGCGTCGGCCGCGGCCAGGTCGGGGGCCAGGAAACGGTCCGGTCCAGGGCCCTGGACACCGGCGGCGCGGACGGCCTCGATCACGGCACGGGAGGCGGGCGCCGGGCTCAGGCCCTCGCGCAGTTCGAGGGCGCGGGTGGCCGCGTACAGCTCGACGGCGATGATCCGGGTGAGGTTGTCCACGGCGGTGCGCAGCTTGCGCGCGGCCGACCAGCCCATGGAGACGTGGTCCTCCTGCATCGCGGAGGACGGGATGGAGTCCGCGGAGGCCGGTACGGCGAGCCGCTTCATCTCGCTGACCAGGGCGGCCTGCGTGTACTGGGCGATCATCAGACCGGAGTCCACGCCGGCGTCGTCGGCGAGGAACGGCGGCAGGCCGTGGCTGCGGTTCTTGTCGAGCAGCCGGTCGGTGCGGCGCTCGGCGATGGAGCCGAGGTCGGCGGCGGCGACGGCGAGGAAGTCCAGCACATAGGCCACGGGCGCGCCGTGGAAGTTGCCGTTGGACTCCACCCGCCCTCCCCCAGAGCCGAAAGCCTGGGAGGTGCCCCCAGGCAGCACCACCGGGTTGTCCACGGCGGCGGCCAGCTCGCGCTCGGCGACCAGGCGGGCGTGCGCCATCGTGTCCCGGCCGGCGCCCGCGACCTGCGGGGCGCAGCGCACCGAGTAGGCGTCCTGGACGCGCGGGGCGTCGTCCTGGTGGTGCCCGGTGAGCTGGGAACCCTCCAGCACCGCCAGCATGTTGGCGGCCGCGGCGCCCTGACCGGGGTGCGGGCGGATGGCGTGCAGCTCGGGCGCGAGCACCTTGTCGGTGCCGAGCAGCGCCTCCAGGCTGAGGGCGGCGGTGATGTCGGCGGACTTGTAGAGGGTGTCGAGGTCGGCGAGGGCCATGATCAGCATGCCGAGCATGCCGTCGGTGCCGTTGAGCAGGGCCAGGCCCTCCTTCTCGCGCAGCTCGACGGGCTGGATGCCGTGCTCGGCGAGGAGTTCGCCGGCGGGCCGTACGACGCCGTCGGGGCCCTCGGCGTCGCCCTCGCCCATCAGGGTCAGGGCACAGTGGGACAGCGGGGCGAGGTCGCCGGAGCAGCCGAGAGAGCCGTACTCGTGCACGACCGGGGTGATCCCGGCGTTGAGCACGTCGGCCATGGTCTGCGCGACCTCGGGGCGCACGCCGGTGTGTCCGGAGCAGACGGTCTTCAGGCGCAGGAACATCAGGGCCCGTACGACTTCCCGCTCCACCCGCGGGCCCATGCCGGCGGCGTGCGAGCGGACGATGTTGCGCTGTAGCTGGGCGCGGAGTTCCGGGCTGATGTGCCGGGTCGCCAGGGCGCCGAAACCGGTGGAGACGCCGTAGACCGGATCCGGCTTGGCCGCCAGCGCGTCCACGATCTCGCGGGCCGCGGCCAGCGCGGCCACGGCCTCCTCCGACAGCTCGATGCGGGCAGCGCCGCGCGCCACGGCGAGAACGTCGGACGCCGAGACACCAGTCGTCCCCACCACCACAGTGTGCATATCCATATTCAGGAGCGTACGCATTGAATGCGGCGCTGTCACTAGTGGGGACGGGGTGCGCCCCTTACCCGGCGATGTGGGCTTCGTCGCAGCCCTCAGGGGTTGCGGCCGCGGAAGCGGCGGCGCTCGCGGGGCGGCGGCGGCGCGTCGGCGAGGCGGACGACGGGATCGTCGGGGCCTTCACGCCCGGCGACCACGGGGCGGTCGGCGCGCATCGCCTTGGCACGGTACTGCGCGGCGTCCGCGAGGCGGAACAGCCGCCGCCCGTCGGCCACCGGGCCGATCGGGTCCTCGGTCGAGGCGACCCCGCAGGCCACCCCCTCCCCCAGCTCCAACTCGCCCGCGCGGCGGCACAGTTCGTCCGCCGCCTTGACCACGGCGTCGGCGGGCGGGCCGACCGCGAGGAGGCAGAACTCGTCCCCGCCGAGCCGCGCGACCAGCGCGCCCGGCACCATCGCACCGCACAGCGACAGCACCGAGCCGAAGCGTTCGAGGAGCCGGTCGCCTACGGAGTGGCCCTGGGTGTCGTTGACCCGCTTGAGCCCGTTCAGGTCGCACACCACGAGGCTGACGACGGCGCCGTCCGCGCGGTGCCGTTCGAGCGCCTCGTCGAGGTGCACATCGACGGCGCGGCGGTTGGCGAGGCCGGTCAGGGCGTCGGTGTAGGCGAGCCGGCGGGCCTCCTCCAGGCGCTCGGTCTGCGCGAGCCCCGCGGCGACGACGGCGGCGAGCACGGTCGCGAAGTCGGCGTCCGGGCGGCCGAACACCGGAGCTCCGACGGCACGGGCGACGTAGACCTCGCCCCAGGCCCTGCCGTGCAGCACGACGGGGGCGACGACACAGCAGCCACGGCCGCGGCGGCGCAGGGCGGCGACGCGCTGGTGGAAGTAACCGGGGACGCCGGCGGCGGTGCCCTCGGCGGTCTCCACCCAGGCGTTGGGACCACCGCCGCCGGCCCAGCGTTCGTGCAGGAACTCGGTGATCTCCGGGAACTGGTGCACCGGGTACGACTCGGCCTCGGGGAACTCCTCCTCGTCCGGGCACCGGTCCCCCACGTTCACCAGGACCCGCAGCCGGCCCAGCTCGCGCTCCCACACCGACAGCGCGGCGAAGCTGCCGTCCAGCGCGTGACAGGCGCCGAGCGCGGCGGCGTGCCACGAGTCCTCAGGGGTGCGTGCCGCGGCCATCCCCTGCGCCAACGCCACCACTGCGGCAAGCCGCTTGTCGTCGCCCATTACTCCAGGCTAGGGAGGATTTTGTCAGATAGGTACATGGATGCGGCGAATAGGGGGTTTGTTCGGGGCGCTCCGGCCTCGCGTTCGCCGTGCGGGGACGGTCGCGCGGTGCGCCGGTCCGGACTCCTGCGGCATGTCAGCCGGTCCGGCGCGTGTAGACCGCGTGGCCGGCCGCCGCGACCGCCGCGGTGAAGGCCACGAAGACGGCCCCGCCCAGGAGGGCGTCATGCGCGGTGTCGGCGGACAGCATCCGCTGACCGGCGGCAAAGGGCAGCCACTCGGCCGCCCTGTCGAGACGGATGCCGGGGATCTGCCCGGACAGGGCGCTCAGGACCCGTTCTCCCAGCGGCGGCACCAGCAGCAGCACCAGGACCGGGCCGACCCGGTTGCGCAGCAGCGCCGCCACCGACGGGCACAGCAGCATCCAGCAGGCCATCCAGAGCGCGAGTCGCGCGGTGGCGCCGATCAGCTCTGCCCAGAGCGGAGGGTGGATGCCTTTGGCCGCGGCCACCACCGCGAGGCCGGCGCTCTCCAGCAGGCCGGTCACCGCGGACACCGTCACACCGATCGTGGCGCCGACCGCGCACTTGGCCCAGAAGGCGTGACCGCGGGACGCCGCCGTGAGCCAGGTGGTCCGGCTCGCGCCGCGCAGCAGTTCCGTCGACACCGGGCCGGCCCCCAGTACGAGGAGGTAGACGGCAAGGCCGGGGATCTGCAAGAGGGCCGGCGACCACTGCACGGAATGCGCCAGCTCCGGGTCGGTCATGTCCTTGGAGGACTCGATGAGGAAGGGCGCCGCCAGGGGCACCCACAGCGCCAGGAGAACGACGATGGAGGCAAGGACCCAGGTGGAGCGCAGCGCGGCCAGGTGGCGCAGTTCGTAGTGGCAGGCGCGCCACCACTCTGCCGCTCCGGAGCGCGCGGTGTCGATGGTGTGGCCCGTGTGCGCCGTGCCGCTCATGCGATCTTGAATTCCTCGTGCGCGATGGTCAGGTGGAAGTCTTCGAGGCTGGACCGGTCTTCCGACAACTGGAACAAAGGGACACGGAGTTCGAGGCAGAGACGGGCCAGCTTCTCCCGGTCGATGCCGGTGACGTCGGCGGTGTCCGGGCCGGTGCGGCTCAGCTCGAACCCCTCCCGGCGGGCCAGGCCGGTGAGCGCGGGGGCGTCGTCGGGCGCGAACTGGATCCGCACCACGGACTGCCGGTCGGCGTACGCGAGAAGGTCGCTCATGGCGGCCTCGGCGACGACCCTCCCCCGTGAGAGCACGGCGACCCGGTCGGCCATCTGCTGCATCTCGGCCAGGAGGTGGCTGGAGAGGAGAACCGCGGTTCCCGTGTCGGCGATCGTCCGCAGGAAGTCGCGGAGCCAGCGGATGGCGTGGGGGTCGAGACCGTTCGCGGGCTCGTCCAGGATGAGCACGCGGGGCTCGGCGATGAGTGCCTGGGCGATGCCGATGCGCTGTGACATGCCCGGCGACAGGGCCGACAGCCGGGTGCCGGCGGCTTCCCGCATGCCGACCTGTTCCAGCAGTTCGTCCGCGCGCCGGGCGGGCACCCCGGCCCCGGCCGCGACCATGCGCAGATGATGGCGTACCCGGTGTTTCGGGTGTCCCGCCACCCCGGTGAACGCCGCCCCGACGATGCGGGAGGGGGACCGCCAGGCGGCGAGGGGACGGCCGAAGAACAGCGTGCGCCCCTCGGCCGGGAGAAGGCCGAGCATGGCGCGCAGCGTCGTCGTCTTGCCGGAGCCGTTGGAGCCGACGAAGCCGGTCACGCATCCGGCACGCAGATCCATCGATATGCCGTCGAGTACCTAATTCCTTCCGAAAGCACGCCGTAGCTCGCGCACCTGGACCGCCACGTCCGTCACCGGCACCTCATTCCTCGCCTGCCCGATTTCCGAGGGTGCTCCGCTCATCCATGGACAAGCCGGAACAGCAACCCGAACAGCGGAAGGAGGGTGAAAGCGAAGGCCCCTCCGACACCGGGCGACCTGCGCCGCACCGCGCACCACACCGCCATGCAGACCGGGGGCACCCAGCCGACGAAGTACAGGATCCACCCGACGCGCGTCGCGGACTCGCCGCCGACGATGACGAAAGCGACAAAGGCGGCCACACAGAAAAGCGCCGACGAGCCCCACATATTGTCAGAGACCATCTGCTCGGGAGTCTTCTTCATCTTCACCTCCACATCAGTGAGCTCCTCCCGGAGTTTCCGGGAGGAGCCGTCTTTGGACTGCTATCCAAAATAGAGTTTTCGCTTGTGGAGCGAGCAGCCCATCAGTAGCGGTATCCCGAAAGGGAAATCCGGGAGTTCCGGAACATCCCGCAGGTCACTGGTTGGCGAGATACTTGACGAGTTCCCAGATGATGGTCTCGGAGCGGACTTGATGGCCCACTTGACCGGGTTCCAGTTGGACAGGCTGTTGACCCAGCTCTCGAAAGCGCGAGCACCCTTCTTCGCCGCCTTCACAGCCGCCTTGAACAGCCCCGGCGACTTCTTCAGCAGCGCGATGACGGCGCCCGCCTTGCCCTTCACCGAGGCCAGGCCCGTCTGCCCCTCACCCTCGGCAGTGGGCGTTGGCAGCGGGAGCGGCAATGCCGAAGGCGACACCGGCCATGGCGGTAGCGGCGACTATGCGGATGTAGTTGTGCTTCACGTACACTTTCCCTGCGATCGGGGGGAGAGGGCATACGGATGCGCCGCTTGGCGTGGAAACTGAACGGCCCCCGTTCCTTCTCCCCCTGGTTATTCTCAGCCGTCCGGCTGGTCAGGCCGGGCGAACTGAACAGACGTTAAGCCATTCCTAAAGCAAGATCCAAGAATCCCTATCGTGACCATGATCACAACGGGATGTTATTAGGCGACATGCCCGGAATGGCCGCAGTTTTCGCCACACGGCAGGGAAGCACCCCGGGCCCGGCCGCGAGCGCCGCCGCGTGGCGAGGGGCGGTGTACGTGCGCCCCCGTACCCCAGGGAGCCCCTACTCCCCCGGCCACTGCGGCTTCCGCTTCTCGTTGAAGGCGGCGACACCCTCCGCGCGGTCGCCGGAGAAGGCCACCGACCGCCATGCCGCGTCCTCGACCTCCAGACCGGCCCGCAGGTCGAGGCCCTGCCCCAGCCGCAGTGCCCGCTTCGCCGCGCGCAGGCCCACCGGGGAGTTCGCGGCGATGCGCGCCGCCAGCTCCAGCGCCTCCTCCCGGTCCCGGCCCTCCTCGACCACGTGGTCCACGAGCCCCATCTCGCCGGCTTCCGCGGCCTCCAGGCGCCGCGCCGAGAAGATCAGCTCGGCCGCCCGCGCCGCGCCGACCCGCCGGGGCAGCAGCTGCGTGCCACCGCCGCCCGGAATCACGCCCACGGACACCTCGGGCAGCCCCACCACGGCCGTAAGGTCGGCCACGATCAGGTCGCAGGACAGCGCCAGCTCGAACCCGCCGCCCAGCGCGAACCCGTGCACCGCCGCGATCGTCGGCATCGGCAGTTCCAGTACGCCGGTGTACGCCCCCCGCGCCACCGGCCGCTGCCGGACCAGGTCCGCGTCGCTGAAGGAGTTGCGCTCCTTGAGGTCCGCGCCGACGCAGAACGCCCGCTCGTGCGACGAGGTGAGGACGACCACCCGTGCGTCCCGGTCCGCCCCCAGCGCCGTACAGGCGGCCGCGATCGAGCGGGCCATCTCCGTGGAGACGGCGTTCATGGCCTTGGGCCGGTCCAGGACCAGCTCCGCGACGTACCCGTGCCGCCGTACCAGCACGAACTCCCCGAACCGCGCCTCGCTCATCGCTTCCTCCGGTACACGTGTTAACGCGGGTTAACCCCTGACGGCCCGATCATCGCAGCCGCACCCGATCACAGGAAACCCCGTACCGCTACGCCCGTTCGAGTGACATCCCGGCCGTCTCGCCCCACATCACCCACACGAGCGCATAGCGTGCGCTGCGCGGTGGGGGCGCGAGGGGAGCGCGGGGAGCCGCGGGCACTCGTGGGGAGCTGTGGGGGGAGAACGGGCATGGCGCAGACACGTACTCGGATAGACCTGGCAGGGGCGGTGGAGGAGCCGGGCGGCCGGTTCCGCGGCCTTCGTCGCGGACGGCACCGTAAACCCCGTCCGCGCAGGGCCCTGCTCGCCGCGGGCGGGCTCGTCCTCGCGGCCGGGGCGCTCAGCCTGGTCCGCATGACCCCGCAGTCCGGCGTCGGCGCCCCCGGCACCGCGGCGGCCGAACCCCGGCTCGGTTCCGGCGGCATCGCAAGCGGCGGCCCGAGGACCGGCACGTCCCCGAGCGGCGGCCCTGCGGCGACGACCACCACCGGCACCCTGGCCACCGGCCCGCACGCGCCGTCCCCGGCGGCCACCGGCCCGGACGGCCGGACCCCCGCGCCGACACCCACCGGAACTGTCGCGAAGGGCTCCTCGGACGGACCAGAAGGCTCGGGGAGCTCGGGCGGTTCGGGTCGCGGGATGCCATCGGCGCCCGGAACGAGCACCGCGCCGAGCGCCCCGCCCCGGCCCACGGCCACCGCACCGGCACCGCCCGCGCCGACCTCGCGCCCGGCCCCGCCGACGACACCGGCGCCCACGCCGACCCACGTCACCCCCGCGCCCGCTCCGGGCGGGCTGTGCCTGCCGATCATCGCCCTCTGCGTGGACGTGAACCTGCTGAGCGGCCACGGAGGCTGACGGGCGGCCAGGTGGCTACTGCTGCTGCTCGTCCCTGCGGGTGAGCAGCCACGGCTCGACCACGCCGAGGCCGCGCACCGGACGCTGCCACATCGGCTGGAGCGCGAAGCGGTACGACGGCGGCTCCTCGCCCTCCTTCTCGGCGGTCGCCGCGGCCTCGGCCGCCGCCGCCTCCGAGGCGGGCGCCTCGCCGGTGCGGATCAGTTCCCGGGCGAACGCGCTGTCCATCAGGACGGCGTCGCGCGGGGCTATGGAGGTCAGCCGGGAGGCCAGGTTCACCGTGGTGCCGAACACATCGCCCATCCGGGTGGTCACGGTGCCGAACGCCATGCCGACGCGCAGTTCCGGCATCGTCTCGTCGTTCGCCAGCGTCTCCACCAGGCGCAGCGCGATGTCCGCGGCCGTGCCCGCGTCGTCCGCGGCGAACAGGACCTCGTCGCCGAGGGTCTTGATGAGCCGGCCGCCGCGCGCGGCCACCAGGTCGGCGGCAGTGGTCTCGAAGGCCTCGACGAGTTCGCCGAGTTCCTCCTCCTCCATACGGCGGGTCAGGCGGGTGAACCCGACGAGGTCGGCGAAGCCGACGGCGAGGCGCCGGTCCACCATCTCCTCGTCGTCCGCGGCCTGGACGACGCGCCCGGTCGCGGCGGCGAGCTGCCGCCGCCACACGTAGACCAGGAACTCCTCAAGCTCCGGCAGCAGCAGCTCGACCAGGGGGTACGTCACCTCGGTGCGGGTCATGCCGGGCTCGGGGGGCTCGGTCAGGCCCTCCAGGAAGGAATCGATCTGCCACTCGGCCAGCCGGGCGGTGGTCTGCCCGGTGGAGCGGGCCACCTGCACGGCCATGGCCTCGCTGAGCAGCCCCGCCTCCACGAGACCGGCGAGCCGGCGCAGCGCGAGGACGTCGGCCTCGGTGAGGGCCTTGGCCTGGCCTATGTCCGCGAAGCCCATCGCCCGCCAGAAACGGGATGCCAGTTCCATGGAGACACCGGCGCTGCGGGCGGCCTGGAAAGGGGTGTAGCGGCGCTCGGCGCCCAGGATGAGCTGTTCGAGACGGAGCGCGAGCGGGTCCTCGCCGGAGTCGGCGGCGCTGGGGTCCGTCCGGTCCTGCTCGCCGGGGCCCGTGTCGTCGACGGTCACGCCTGCTGCCCTTCCGATCTGCCGCGGTCAGGTACGACCGGCCTCAACTCTACGGCAGGTGTGCGCCAGCTCACTCCGTCGGGTTCGGCCGAGGTCTGCTTGTCCGGTGCCGGGTCGTGTGGCGGGGTTCGAGCCGACGCCTTTCCTGGTGGCCTGCGGCCTCCAGGTCCCCGCACTCAGCATGGGGGGCTCGTGCGACGTGCGCATCCGCGGGGCCGTCGTGGTCGATCGCGCCCCCGCACCCCTCACGCCAGGCGCAGGTGCACGATGTCGCCCGCGCCCACCGGTGCCTGGACGCCCTCCGCCGTGGCGATGATCAGGCGGCCGTCGCCGTCCACGGCCACCGCCTCGCCGACCAGGTCGCGGTCGCCCGGCAGCTGCGCCCGTACCGTGCGCCCGAGCGTCGCGCAGCCGGCCGCGTAGGCCTCCTGGAGGCCGGAGGCCGAGGGGTCGCCGCCCGCCGCGCGCCAGCGGCCGTACCAGTCCTCCAGGGAGCGCAGTACCGCCCGCAGCAGCGTGTCGCGGTCCGTGCTCACCGCGCCGGCCAGCAGCAGCGAACCCGCCCGCGCCACCGGCAGCTCCTCGGCGCGCAGCGAGACATTGAGGCCGAAGCCGATGACGACACCGTCCTCGCCGGCCCGCTCCAGCAGGATGCCGCCCGCCTTGCGCTCCTCCCCGTCGACCGTCACCAGCAGGTCGTTCGGCCACTTCAGCGCCGTGTCCACGCCCGCCGCCCGCGCCAGCCCGGTCGCCACCGCGACGCCGGTGAGCAGCGGCAGCCACCCCCAGCGGTCCACCGGCACCTCCGCGGGCCGCAGCAGCACCGAGACGAAGAGACCGGAGCGCGGCGGCGCCGTCCAGCGGCGGTCCAGGCGGCCCTTCCCGGCAATCTGCTCCTCCGCGACCAGCACCGTGCCCTCGGCCACCGGGCCGGCCGCGGCGCGGGCCACGAGGTCGTCGTTGGTGGAGCCGGTGCGCTGCACCACCTCCAGCGCGGACCACAGCCCGCCCTCGCGCACCAGCGCGCGGCGCAGGGCGGTCTCGTTCAGCGGCGGGCGGTCCAGATCGGACCAGCGGCCGGGGTTGTCGTCTGCTGCATCTCGGGGCGTCATGCAAGCCACCCTAGGTGTGGCAAACGACGCAGTGCTGATCGGTAGCCCCAGCACTACTCTACGAACGAGTAACCGTCCCCCCTTTTGAGCAGGCAGGGAGCCGCATCCCGATGTCCGAGCCGGAAGAGCGTCAAGAGATCCAAGGGATCGACATTCACACGACCGCGGGCAAGCTCGCGGATCTCAAGCGGCGCATCCACGAGGCGACGCACGCCGGCTCGGAGCGCGCCGTCGAGAAGCAGCACGCCAAGGGCAAGCTGACCGCCCGTGAGCGGATCGAACTGCTCCTGGACGAGGGGTCGTTCGTCGAGCTGGACGAGTTCGCCCAGCACCGCTCCACCAACTTCGGCCTGGAGCGGAACCGGCCCTACGGCGACGGTGTCGTCACCGGCTACGGAACGGTCGACGGCCGGCCGGTCGCCGTGTTCTCCCAGGACTTCACCGTCTTCGGCGGCGCCCTCGGCGAGGTGTACGGCCAGAAGATCGTCAAAGTCATGGACTTCGCCCTGAAGACCGGCTGCCCGGTCATCGGGATCAACGACTCGGGCGGTGCCCGCATCCAGGAGGGTGTCGCCTCGCTCGGCGCCTATGGCGAGATCTTCCGCCGAAACACCCACGCCTCCGGTGTCATCCCGCAGATCTCCCTGGTCGTCGGCCCCTGCGCGGGCGGCGCGGTGTACTCCCCGGCCATCACCGACTTCACGGTCATGGTCGACCAGACCTCGCACATGTTCATCACCGGACCCGACGTGATCAAGACCGTCACCGGTGAGGACGTGGGCTTCGAGGAGCTGGGCGGCGCCCGTACCCACAACGCCGTCTCCGGCGTGGCCCACCACATGGCCGGGGACGAGAAGGACGCCATCGAGTACATCAAGCAGCTGCTGTCGTACCTGCCGTCCAACAACCTCTCCGAGCCCCCGGTCTTCCCGGAGGAGGCGGACCTCGCCGTCAGCGACGAGGACCGCGAGCTGGACACCCTGGTCCCGGACAGCGCCAACCAGCCGTACGACATCCGCACGGTGGTCGAACACGTGGTGGACGACGGCGAGTTCTTCGAGACGCAGGCCCTGTTCGCGCCGAACATCGTCACCGGGTTCGGCCGGGTCGAGGGGCACCCGGTGGGCGTCGTCGCCAACCAGCCGATGCAGTTCGCGGGCTGCCTGGACATCGACGCCTCCGAGAAGGCCGCCCGCTTCGTGCGCACCTGCGACGCGTTCAACCTGCCGGTGCTCACCTTCGTGGACGTGCCCGGCTTCCTGCCGGGCGTCGGCCAGGAGCACGAGGGCATCATCCGGCGCGGCGCCAAGCTGATCTACGCCTACGCCGAGGCCACCGTCCCGCTGATCACCGTGATCACCCGCAAGGCCTTCGGCGGCGCCTACGACGTGATGGGTTCCAAGCACCTGGGCGCCGACCTCAACCTCGCCTGGCCGACCGCCCAGATCGCCGTCATGGGCGCCCAGGGCGCGGTCAACATCCTGCACCGGCGCACCCTCGCCGAGGCGGCCGCGAGCGGCGAGGACGTGGAGGCCGTACGGGCCCGGCTGATCCAGGAGTACGAGGACGCCCTCCTCAACCCCTACGTGGCGGCCGAGCGCGGCTACGTCGACGCGGTGATCATGCCGTCCGACACCCGCGCCCACATCGTCCGGGGCCTGCGTCAGCTGCGCACCAAGCGGGAATCACTGCCTCCGAAGAAGCACGGCAACATCCCCCTCTAGGCCCGGCCGACCGACAGGAGCCGACATGACGATCAAGGTCGTACGAGGCAACCCGACCCCCGAGGAGCTGGCCGCCGCCCTGGCGGTGGTCCGCGCCCGCGCCGCGGCGGTCGCTGCCGCGCCGTCCGGCGCGCGGGGCCCGAAGGACGCGTGGTCCGACCCGGCCCGCATCGCCGCCGCCCGCCTCCCCCGCGCGGGCGCGGCGGCCTGGACCCGCACCTACTGGCCGAGCTAGGCCGGGCTCCCCAGGGGTGCGGAAACCGCGCACGGTGGCGGGAGTCCGGGCGCCTATTTGAGTACGGCTACTCAGGCGCCCGGCGGCCCGCCACCCGCACGCTGGACGAGTGCTGTGGTCAGACCCGGAAGACGAACCGCCGAAAGAGCTGCGCGACGCGCAGGACATGCTGCGGCGGCTCGGCGTCCTCATGGCCGTGGCGGTGACCGCGGCCATGGTCGTGGCCGCGCTGATGGGCCTGCGCTGAGCCGGCCGCCGGCGATTCGCGCGGGCCCGCAACCGGGTGACTAACCTGACCGCATGACCGCAACACACCGCAGGCGACTCGTGCTCGCCTCCCAGTCCCCCGCCCGCCTCGGCCTGCTGCGGCAGGCGGGCCTCACGCCCGAGGTCATCGTGAGCGGGGTCGACGAGGACGCCGTCACCGCCCCCACCCCGGCCGAACTGGCGCTCGCCCTCGCCGAGGCCAAGGCGTCCGTCGTGGCGGCGCTGCCGGACGTGCAGGGCGCCCTGGTGATCGGCTGCGACTCGGTGCTGGAGCTGGACGGGCAGGCGCTCGGCAAGCCCGCGGACGCCGAGGAGGCCACCGCCCGCTGGAAGTCGATGCGCGGCCGGGCCGGTGTCCTCCAGACGGGGCATTGCGTCTGGGACACGGCGGCCAAGCGCTATGTCTCGGCGACCGCCTCCACCGTCGTACGCTTCGGCGAGCCCAGCGACGAGGAGATCGCCGCCTACGTGGCCTCCGGGGAGCCCCTGTACGTCGCCGGGGCGTTCACCCTGGACGGCCGTTCCGCCCCCTTCATCGAGGGCATCGACGGCGACCACGGCAATGTGATCGGCATCAGCCTGCCCCTGGTGCGCAAGCTGCTGGCCGAACTGGGCGTCGGCATCACGGAGTTGTGGGCACCGGCCGGCTGACCCGCTCGGGGACGGCGTCTTGCGGCTCGTCGTCCCCCTCCCCCGGTCGCGCCGGGTGCCCGGCGGCCGGCCCGCCCGGCGCGGCGGCGGGCGCGTCCACCGGCTCGTCCGCGGCCCTCGGATCGCCGCCCGTCCCGCCGCCCCCGCCGGACGCGGCCCGGACGGGGCCGCCGTCGCGGTCGTACGACACCAGGAGCAGCACCAGGAGCGCCAGCACCACGACCATCACCAGGAAGGCCGTGGCGTTCACCAGGCCCCAGGCGAAGGCGCCCAGCAGGCCGTGCACGACCGCCGCGCTGATCAGCACGACGCGCCCGAAGCCGGCCGGGGCGCGGTCGCGGACCGCCACCAGCAGGGCGACCAGGGCGCACAGCAGGAAGTAGAGGCCGAAGACGACGCCGCCGATCTTCGAGGACGTGGACATCAGCTGCGGGTCCAGGCCGGCCATCGACATCTTCTGCCGCTCCACGACGACGCCGAGGAACCAGTTCAGCGCCCCGATGCCGAGCGCCTCCACGAGGAGGACGACGGTCACCACCCACGCCACGATTCTGCGCACCACCCGCCCCACCGACCCCTCGGTTACCCGCAGTACGTCCGGACAGGGCGAACGCTACTAACGGGTAAACCAGGGGACAAGGGTTCGTGCGCCAGCAAAGAATCATTGGGCCATTCGTAGGGACTCGACAAAGAAACCGAGTGGGCCGCAGCACGCCCTTACAGAGACCTTGGCCACATGGCAGGGCTAGGGTTTTCCGGAGGAGTCCTGCGTAGCAAGGTGCCACGAGGACTTTCGCGGGTCGGGCGAGCCCCGCATCACGCTCCGTGTGGGCAAGCTCACCATTGGGGACGGGTCGAAGAGGCGTGTCGGCAGTCCCTAAACTCGGCTTGTTTCAAGGAGGGAGCCTCAATCGTGCGCAAGGTGCTCATCGCCAACCGTGGCGAAATCGCTGTCCGGGTGGCTCGGGCCTGCCGGGACGCGGGGATCGCGAGCGTTGCCGTCTACGCGGACCCGGACCGGGACGCTCTGCATGTCCGCGCTGCGGATGAGGCGTTCGCCCTGGGCGGTGACACACCGGCAACCAGCTACCTGGACATCGAGAAGGTCCTGAACGCGGCTCGTGAGTCCGGCGCGGACGCCATCCATCCGGGCTACGGCTTCCTCTCGGAGAACGCCGAGTTCGCGCAGGCCGTCATCGACGCCGGTCTGAACTGGATCGGCCCGCCGCCGCAGGCCATCCGCGACCTGGGCGACAAGGTGGCCGCCCGGCACATCGCCCAGCGCGCCGGCGCGCCCCTGGTGGCCGGCACGCCCGACCCGGTCTCGGGCGCCGACGAGGTCGTCGCCTTCGCCGAGGAGCATGGTCTGCCGATCGCCATCAAGGCGGCGTTCGGCGGCGGCGGCCGCGGCCTGAAGGTCGCCCGCACCCTCGAAGAGGTGCCGGAGCTGTACGACTCGGCGGTGCGCGAGGCGGTCGCCGCCTTCGGGCGCGGCGAGTGCTTCGTGGAGCGCTACCTGGACCGTCCGCGGCACGTGGAGACCCAGTGCCTGGCGGACAAGCACGGCAATGTGGTCGTCGTGTCCACCCGTGACTGCTCGCTCCAGCGCCGCCACCAGAAGCTCGTGGAGGAGGCCCCGGCGCCGTTCCTCTCCGAGGAGCAGGTCGCCGAGCTGTACCGCGCCTCCAAGGCCATCCTCAAGGAGGCCCGCTACGAGGGCGCGGGCACCTGTGAGTTCCTGGTCGGCCAGGACGGCACGATCTCTTTCCTGGAGGTCAACACCCGCCTCCAGGTGGAGCACCCGGTGACCGAGGAGGTCGCCGGCATCGACCTGGTCCGCGAGATGTTCCGCATCGCCGACGGCGAGGAGCTCGGGTACGGCGACCCGGAGCTGCGCGGTCACTCCTTCGAGTTCCGCATCAACGGCGAGGATCCGGGCCGCAACTTCCTGCCCGCGCCCGGTACGGTCACCACGTTCGACCCGCCGTCCGGTCCCGGTGTCCGGCTGGACGCCGGTGTGGAGTCGGGCTCGGTCATCGGCCCGGCGTGGGACTCGCTCCTCGCCAAGCTGGTCGTGACCGGCCGCACCCGCAAGGAGGCCCTGGAGCGGGCCGCGCGGGCGCTGGACGAGTTCCAGGTCGAGGGCATGGCGACGGCGATCCCCTTCCACCGCGTGGTGGTCCGGGACCCCGCCTTCGCCCCCGAACTCACCGGTTCCACGGACCCGTTCAAGGTCCACACCCGCTGGATCGAGACGGAATTCGTCAACGAGATCAAGCCGTTCGCGGCGCCGGCCGACGCCGAGGCGGAGGAGGACGCGGGCCGCGAGACCGTGGTGGTCGAGGTCGGCGGCAAGCGCCTTGAGGTCTCCCTGCCGTCCTCACTGGGCATGTCGCTGGCCCGTACCGGCCTCGCGGCGGGTGCCAAGCCCAAGCGCCGCGCCGCGAAGAAGTCCGGCCCCGTGGCCTCCGGCGACACCCTCGCCTCCCCGATGCAGGGCACCATCGTCAAGGTGGCCGTCGAGGAGGGCCAGGAGGTCAAGGAGGGCGACCTGGTCGTCGTCCTGGAGGCCATGAAGATGGAGCAGCCCCTGAACGCCCACAAGGCTGGCACGATCAAGGGCCTGGTCGCGGAGATCGGCGCGTCCATCACTTCGGGCGCCGCGATCTGCGAGATCAAGGACTGACGCCCACCTGTACGACACCGAACCGGCTCCTGGCGCTTTGTGCACCGGGGGCCGGTTTGTTGTCGGGGGGAGGTGTGCTGAGGGCGGGTGCGTTGGAGGGGGCGGCTCGGCGGTGGGCTATGGCGTCTCAGGGGGTGAGGTGCGGTGGTTCGGGGACGTGCTGGTGCGCTGGAAGGCGGCTCGACGGGGGCTGCGGACGGCCCAAGGGCGTGAGGAGCGGGCGGGCGCGCTGGGGGAGCGGCTCGGCGGTGGGCTGTGGGTGGGCACGTTGAGGGGTGGGGCTCAGGGTGGGGAGCTGCCGACAGCGTGGGGGAGAAAACTCGGCGGCAGGACGGCGCGGACGTCGGGGCCGGGCGGGGCGGACGGCACCGGCCCGGCGAGGATGTACGAAGCCGAAAGCCCACGGGCGTCCTGACGACGGTCGACTCTCGCCTCCAGCGCGGAACAGCGGGCCCCGGCTTCCAGTCGGCTCCCCCGAGCGGCCCCGGCGGTCTGCCATCCGCAGCCCTACCGGCCACGCCTGTGCGGCTCCCGGCGCCGTAAACCGCCGATGGAGCGCCCGACCCACCCTCCCGCAGTCGCTTCGACCCCTCGGCTCAGCCCGCCCGTACGAACCACCGCCCCGCCCCGCCCCGCCCACGAGCGAGCGCAGCTCATCTGATGGGCTGTCAATTACCCGCCCCCACAAAGCCACCACCATCAGGGCCGCCCCCTCCAGCCGCCCCCGGCCAAGCGAGCGCAGCTCACCTACGGCGGAGGCCGGCGACCCACCCCACCAAGCCGCCTCGTCAAGCTCCCCCACTCCCCGGCCAAGCGAGCGCAGCTCACTCGCGATGGAGTCGGCGGCCTAACCACTCGGATGCCGTCCCCCAGCCCCCTCCCACAACAAGTTGGCCCCACGGCTCAGCCCGTCCGTGCGGCCCAGGGCCGAGCCGTCCCCACTCACCCTGAGCCACCGAACCAACCCCCGGCCAAGCGAGCGCAACTCACCTACGGCGGAGCCCGGCGACCCAGCCCCACCAAGCCGCCTCGTCAAGCTCCCCCAACCCCCCCGGCCAAGCGAGCGCAGCTCACCTGCGGCGGAGGTCGGCGACGCGGGAGCGTTCCGGTGGGGGCTGGTCGGAGAGGACCGAGGTGGAGCGGAGGGGGTTGCCCCGGCGTGGTCCCGGCAGCTGGGGGCGGCGGGCCGGCGGGACCTGGTCACCCCCCGAGCTTCCGTTCGCCCCGGTCACGGCGATCTGCACCCCCTGGTCGGCGAGGGCCTGCAACTCGGTGGCGGCGCGGTCGTCGTGCGCGGGCGGTTCGTCGGTGACGAGACGGGTGATGAGCTCCGTCGGCACGGTCTGGAACATCGTGTCCGTGCCCAGCTTGGTGTGATCGGCGAGGATCACCACCTCGGCGGCGGCCTGCACGAGCGCCCGGTCCACCGATGCCGAGAGCATGTTGGAGGTGGACAGCCCGCGTTCGGCCGTAAGGCCGCTCCCGGACAGGAACGCCTTCGACACCCGCAGCCCCTGAAGGGACTGCTCGGCGCCGGAGCCGACGAGCGCGTAGTTGGAGCCGCGCAGGGTGCCACCGGTCATCACGACCTCCACCCGGTTCGCATGGGCCAACGCCTGTGCGACCAGGAGGGAGTTGGTGACCACCGTGAGACCCGGCACGCGGGCGAGCCGGCGGGCCAGCTCCTGCGTGGTCGTACCCGCACCGACCACGATCGCCTCGCCCTCTTCGACGAGGCCGGCCGCGAGATCGGCGATCGCCGTCTTCTCGGCGGTCGCGAGATGCGACTTCTGCGGGAAACCGGACTCACGGGTGAACCCACCCGGCAGTACGGCACCGCCGTGCCGGCGGTCGAGGAGTCCTTCCGCCTCCAGTGCCCGCACGTCCCGCCGTACGGTCACTTCGGAGGTCTGGACGACGCGGGCGAGCTCACGGAGCGACACGGCACCGTTCGCTCGCACCATTTCGAGGATCAATTGGCGACGTTCAGCAGCGAACACGAAACTGACAGTAACCCCAGCGACCGTCTGGTTTCAGCAGTTTGCGCCGATTAACAGAAGTTGTTCGCATGGCAGAACCGGAAGTGGTATAGGACCTTCCCGCGACCTATCCCTTCCGACTATGCCAGCCGCACGTACGGCAACTCTCCGCGACCAGCGGGGAGTTGCCGCAGGTCATCAGCCCTCGGCGCTCGCCTTGCGGGTGTGCAGCTGCCGCGCGACCTCCGCGATCGACCCCGAAAGAGACGGGTACACCGTGAAGGCGTTCGCGATCTGTTCGACTGTCAGATTGTTGTCGACGGCGATCGAGATGGGGTGGATGAGTTCCGAGGCGCGCGGCGCGACGACCACACCGCCGACGACGATCCCCGTGCCCGGCCGGGAGAAGATCTTCACGAAGCCGTCCCGGATGCCCTGCATCTTGGCGCGCGGGTTGCGCAGCAGCGGCAGCTTGACGACCTTCGCGTCGATCTTGCCCGCGTCCACGTCCGCCTGCGTGTAGCCGACGGTGGCGATCTCGGGGTCGGTGAAGACGTTGGAGGAGACCGTCTTCAGGTTCAGCGGGGCCACCGCGTCGCCCAGGAAGTGGTACATCGCGATGCGGCCCTGCATGGCGGCGACGGACGCGAGCGCGAAGACACCGGTCACGTCACCGGCCGCGTAGACGCCGGGCGCGGTGGTGCGGGAGACCCTGTCGGTCCAGATGTGCCCGGAGTCGCGCAGCTTGACGCCGGCCTCCTCCAGGCCGAGGCCCGCGCTGTTCGGGATGGCGCCGACGGCCATGAGGCAGTGGGTGCCGGTGATGACGCGGCCGTCGGCGAGCGTGACCTCGACCCGGTCGCCGACGCGCTTGGCGGACTGCGCGCGGGAACGGGCCATCACGTTCATGCCGCGGCGGCGGAAGACGTCCTCCAGGACGGCGGCGGCGTCCGGGTCCTCGCCGGGCAGCACCCGGTCGCGGGAGGAGACGAGGGTGACCTTGGAACCGAGGGCCTGGTAGGCACCGGCGAACTCGGCGCCGGTCACACCGGAGCCGACCACGATCAGTTCTTCCGGCAGCTCGTCCAGGTCGTAGACCTGGGTCCAGTTGAGGATGCGCTCGCCGTCGGGCTGGGCGTCGGCCAGCTCGCGCGGGTGACCGCCGGTCGCGATCAGGACGGCGTCCGCGGTGAGGGTCTCCTCGGTGCCGTCGGCGGCGGTGACGACGACCTTCCTCGACCCGTCGAGCGCCTGCATGCCCTCCAGGCGTCCGCGCCCGCGCATGACCCGCGCGCCGGCGCGCGTCACGGAGGCGGTGATGTCGTGCGACTGCGCCAGCGCGAGCCGCTTGACCCGTCGGTTGACCTTGCCCAGGTCCACGCCGACGACGCGCGCGGCCCGCTCCAGCGGCGGGGTGTCGTCGGCGACGATGATGCCGAGTTCCTCGTACGACGAGTCGAAGGTCGTCATGACCTCGGCCGTCGCGATGAGGGTCTTGGACGGCACGCAGTCGGTGAGCACCGACGCGCCGCCCAGACCGTCGCAGTCGACGACGGTCACCTCCGCGCCGAGCTGCGCGGCCACCAGCGCCGCTTCATATCCGCCAGGTCCGCCACCGATGATCACGATCCGAGTCACGTACCCCATTGTCCCGCACGCTTCAAGATGCCACTGCCCAGGGGGCGCCGGTCCCTTTCCGGCACCACGCCGACACGCGCCGACGTGCATCTATGTGCGCCGACGCGCCTTCCCGACACGCGTTCCCCGAGGTGCCGTACGCCAGGGGCGCCCTCAGGCTCGCTTCCGGGGCGCGCGAGCCGGTCGGGGGCGCTGCCGTACCCTCTCCCCCATGTCGCTCTATGCCGCCTACGCCGGCAACCTCGACGCCCGGCTGATGTCCCGCCGCGCCCCGCACTCCCCGTTGCGCGCCACGGGCTGGCTGAACGACTGGCGGCTGACCTTCGGCGGGGAGCAGCTCGGCTGGGAGGGCGCCCTCGCGACGATCGTCGAGGAGCCGCTGGCCCAGGTGTTCGTCGGCCTGTACGACATCGCGCCCATGGACGAGGAGTCGCTGGACCGCTGGGAGGGCGTGGACCTCGGCACGTACCGCCGCATGCGTGTGCGCGTGCACACCCTGGACGGCGAGAAATCGGCCTGGACGTACGTCCTGGACGACTACGAGGGCGGCCTTCCCTCGGCCCGCTACCTGGGCGAGATCGCCGACGCCGCGGAGTCCGCCGGCGCGCCCCACGACTACGTGATGGAGCTGCGCAAGCGCCCCTGCTGAGCCGGGCGCGCACGCGGCGGCCGCGGCGTACCCGCGGTAAGCCATCGCCGAAGCCATCGTCGGAAACGACAAGACAACGATCGCAATCCCGTGAGGTCTGTCATCTACGCGCGTAGGCGAGAAGCGGCTACCCTCGTCCACGTGAACGCATCTCTTCTTCCGGACGACATCCAGGGCGACCCGTACGCCGCCGCCGACGCCGCCGCCGCGCGCCTGCGCGAACTGACCGGCGCCGAGACCCACGACGTTGCCCTCGTGATGGGCTCCGGCTGGGCTCCGGCCGTCGACGCCCTCGGTGCCCCCGACGCGGAGTTCCAGGTCACGGAGCTGCCCGGCTTCCCGCCGCCGGCCGTCGAGGGGCACGGCGGCAAGGTCCGCTCGTACTCCTTCGGCGACAAGCGCGCGCTCGTCTTCCTGGGCCGCACCCACTACTACGAGGGCCGTGGCGTCGCCGCCGTCTCGCACGGCGTCCGCACGGCCGTCGCCGCCGGCTGCAAGACCATCGTGCTCACCAACGGGTGCGGCGGTCTGCGCGAGGGCATGCGGCCTGGCCAGCCGGTGCTGATCAGCGACCACATCAACCTCACGGCCACCTCGCCGATCGTGGGCGCGAACTTCGTGGACCTGACCGACCTGTACTCGCCGCGGCTGCGCGCCCTGTGCAAGGAGGTCGACCCCACCCTTGAGGAGGGTGTCTACGCGCAGTTCCCCGGCCCGCACTACGAGACCCCGGCCGAGATCCGCATGGCCCGCGTCATCGGCGCGGACCTCGTCGGCATGTCCACGGTCCTGGAGGCCATCGCCGCGCGCGAGGCCGGTGCCGAGGTCCTGGGCATCTCGCTGGTCACCAACCTCGCCGCGGGCATGACCGGCGAGCCCCTCAACCACGAGGAAGTCCTCCAGGCCGGCCGCGACTCGGCCGCCCGCATGGGGACGCTGCTCGCGCAGGTGCTGCGGAAGCTGTAGCCCTCGGCGGGGGCCGGGGCATCGGCATCGGCATCGGCATCGGGTGACCTTGGACGCCGGGGGATCCGGCTGACGCACCGGGGCGCGGGGGCCTCAAGGGCTGCGGCGGAGGCGGGGCGTGGATGTCCCTGACGGTGAGGCGTGTGGGCCTCCGGCGGTGCGGGATGCGCGTCCCTGGCGGTGCCGGGTGCCGCACGGGTCCTGACCGGCGCCGGGTCGCGGGTACGCCACTGCCGGTGGTGGGCGGTGTGCGTGATGCGGGCGGGCACCAGGGGGCCAGGGGGTGCGGGCCGTCCGACCGGGCGCTGGGCGGGACACGCGTGAGCGGTCCGGTTCGGTACCGGGCGGCGAAGACAGCCCGGCGGGCCGCACTGCGACGACGACCGACCGGACACCACCGGGGCCTGGCGCTCGACCGGCGCGCGCCCCGGCGTACGACCGGGAGCACCCGGCGGCGCCGCGCTCCCCGAGCCGGTACGAGCAGGCCGAGCGAGCCGCCCGCCACGGCAAGGGGTACGCGGATACGCCGACCCGCTACCGCGTCCGCGGGGGGACCGGGCGGCACCCACCCCGCCACGGCCACGCCCGCACAGCACCCACCCCCCCACCGCCACGCGAAACAATTGCGGCCCAAGCCGCCCCCCAGCCCAGCCGACCAGAGCCACCCCCACCCGCCCCGTCCCGCCCGTTCACCTCCCGGCCGACCGACCGAGCCGGGAGGCCGGAAGGGCAGGGCATCGGCAAACACAGGAGAGGTTGATCCCAAGGTGCACGATCTGATCGCGCGGGCCAGCGCCTGGCTCGCCGAGGACCCCGACCCGGACACCCGCGCCGAACTCGCCGAGCTGATCGAGGCCGGTGACGAGAAGGAGCTGGCGGCGCGTTTCGCCGGCACCCTCCAGTTCGGCACCGCCGGCCTGCGCGGCGAACTCGGTGCCGGCCCGATGCGCATGAACCGGAGCGTCGTCATCCGCGCCGCCGCCGGTCTCGCCGCGTACCTGAAGAAGAACGGCACCCCCCACGGGGGTCCCGGCGCCGGCCTCGTCGTCATCGGCTACGACGCCCGCCACAAGTCCGCCGACTTCGCCCGCGACACCGCCGCCGTGATGACCGGCGCCGGGCTGCGTGCCGCCGTACTCCCCCGTCCGCTGCCCACCCCCGTGCTCGCCTTCGCGATCCGGCACCTGGGCGCGGTCGCGGGCGTGGAGGTCACCGCCAGCCACAACCCGCCGCGCGACAACGGCTACAAGGTGTACCTGGGCGACGGCTCCCAGATCGTGCCCCCGGCCGACGCGGGCATCGCCGCCGAGATCGACGCGATCGCCTCGCTGGCCGACGTGCCCCGCCCGGAGTCCGGCTGGGAGACCCTGGACGACGCGGTCCTGGACGCCTATCTGGCCCGTACCGACGCCGTGCTGGCCGCCGGCTCCCCGCGCACCGCCCGCACCGTCTACACCGCCATGCACGGCGTCGGCAAGGACGTTCTCCTCGCCGCCTTCGCCCGCGCCGGCTTCCCGGAGCCGGTGCTGGTCGCCGAACAGGCCGAGCCGGATCCGGACTTCCCCACCGTCGCCTTCCCCAACCCCGAGGAGCCGGGCGCGATGGACCTGGCGTTCGGCCGGGCCCGCGCGACCGACCCCGACCTGGTGATCGCCAACGACCCGGACGCCGACCGCTGCGCCGTGGCCGTCAAGGACGGCGCCGACTGGCGGATGCTGCGCGGTGACGAGGTCGGCGCGCTGCTCGCCGCCCACCTGGTGCGCCGCGGCGCGCGGGGCACCTTCGCGGAGTCGATCGTCTCCTCCTCCCTGCTCGGCCGGATCGCCGGCAAGGCGGGGCTGCCGTACGAGGAGACGCTCACCGGCTTCAAGTGGATCGCCCGCGTCGAGGGCCTGCGCTACGGCTACGAGGAGGCCCTCGGCTACTGCGTGGACCCCGAGGGCGTGCGCGACAAGGACGGCATCACCGCTGCCCTCCTGATCACCGAGCTGGCGTCCGGGCTGAAGGAGGAGGGCCGTACCCTTCTCGACCTGCTGGACGACCTCGCCGTCGAGCACGGTCTGCACGCCACCGACCAGCTGTCCGTGCGCGTCCAGGACCTCTCCCTGATCGCCGACGCGATGCGCCGGCTGCGCGAGCAGCCCCCGACGCGGCTCGCGGGCCTGGCCATCACCCGCGCGGAGGACCTGACCAAGGGCACGGAGACGCTGCCGCCGACGGACGGCCTGCGCTACACCCTCGACGGCGCCCGCGTCATCGTCCGGCCCAGCGGCACCGAGCCGAAGCTGAAGTGCTACCTGGAGGTCGTCGTGCCGGTTCCGGCACGCGACGGCCTTCCGGCCGCCCACGCCCGCGCGAAGGAGCTCCTGGCGGCCATCAAGCGCGACCTCTCCGCGGCCGCCGGCATCTGAAACCACCGGAGCCACCGGAACACACCGGAAAAACCAGGGGCACCCCCGGATCCCGACCCCAGGGGTGCCCCTGGTCCGTCCCGGTGCGGTGCGGGCCGTACGGCTGCGGTAGGCGGCGCCGTCCACGACCGCGTACCGCGCCGCCGAGCGCTGCGCGTCACCTCGCCCATGGCGGCGTGCCGCGCCGACCACCGCCCCCGACCGCTGCGCGTCACCTCGCCCTGGCGGCGTGCCGCGCCGACCACCGCTGCGTACCGCGGCCCGCCTACCACTGCGAGTCGCCTCGCCCACGACCGCGCGCCACGCCGACCACCGTTGCGCGCCGCACCGTCCACGACCGCGTGCCGCGCCGTCCACGACCGCGTGCCGCGCCATTCACGACTGTGTGTCGCGCCGTCCAAGGCTGCGCGCCACGCCGACCACCATTGCGCGCCGCACCGTCCACGACCGCGTGCCGCGCCGTCCAAGACCGCGTGCCGCGCCTTCACGACTGCGTGTCGCGCCGTCCAAGGCTGCGCGCCGCGCCGACCGCGGCTGCGTACTGCCGCCTACGGCTGCGTCCCGCCGCGCCCCCGGCCCACCCCGACTCAGCCGCCGGCCTGCCCCCGCCCCGCCCCGACTCAGCCGCCGGTCTGCTTCCCTGCCCGCCCCGGCTCAGGCGCCGGCCTGCCCCCGGCCCACCCCAACTCAGCCGCCGGCCTGCCCCGGCCCACCCCGGCTCAGCCGCCGGTCTGCTTCCCTGCCCGCCCCGGCTCAGGCGCCGGCCTGCCCCCGGCCCGCCCCAGCTTGGCCGCCGGCCTGCCCCCGGCCCACCCCGACTCGGCCGCCGGTCTGCCCCCGGTCCGCCGCGGTTCAGCCGCCGGTCGCCAGCAGGACCGCCAGCAGGACGGCTCCCGCCAGCACCGGTGCCGCCACCTCGTAGGCCCAGCGGATCGTCGTAGCGCCCTGGGCGGACTCTTCCTTGCCGCACCGGTCGAGCAGATCGCGCAGGTCGTCCATGGCCTTGTCGCCCTCCGCCCGCGTCGGCCCGGTGTCGGCGCTGCGCGCGGTGACCCCGCCGTAGCCGAGGCCCCTGGCGCCGAGCCCGGAGCCGAGCCCGCCGCCCGCCGCCCGCCGTGCCGCGCTCGCCGTCCGCCGCTCGGCCTTCTTGCGGGCGCGCAGCGACACGGGCACCGCCCACAGCTGGTACGTGGCGCCCGACGTGGTGCGCACCTCGTTGGTGAGGCTGGAGCGCAGGGCCTCGACCTCGCCCCACGGCACGGTGATCACCCGGAACGGGTTGCGGATCCGCAGCCGTTCCTCGCTGGCGAACACCGCCGGACGCAGCGTGAAGGCGATCACCAGCGGAACGCCCAGGATCATCGTGGCCAGCGCGAGCCAGGGGGTGCGGCCGTGGCCGTTGACCAGCGCGTCGAAGCCCAGCCAGGCGACGACCGCGAGCAGCAGCACGCCGCCGGCGAGCCCCATGGGCGAGCGGTAGATCCGGTCCTTCACGGCGGGCACCGGAGGCTCCGACGCGGGTGGCTTGTTGTCCGGGGTCGTCATGGCCCGATTGTGCACGACGCCGGATCGGGCGCCGCCATGTACCCCGAGACCCGTATCCATCCGTGATCCCCGGCGGCCCGCGCACGGCGGAAGGACCGGAATCCGAACCGGGGGTGTACAGCCGCTACGCGCGTAGATATGCTCGTCTGGTGACCATGCCCACCACTGCACCCCCCGCACATGCGCTCGCCGACGTCGCCGCGTCCGACAGCACACTGCGCCGCTTCCTGCACGGGCTGCCCGGCGTCGACGCGGTCGGCCTGGAGGCGCGCGCCGCGTCGCTCGGCACCCGTTCCATCAAGACCACCGCGAAGGCGTACGCCATCGACCTCGCCATCTCGATGGTCGACCTGACGACGCTGGAAGGCGCGGACACTCCGGGCAAGGTCCGGGCGCTCGGCGCCAAGGCCGTCCACCCGGACCCGACCGACCGCACCGCACCGACCACGGCCGCGGTCTGCGTCTACCCGGACATGGTGGCCGTCGCCAAGGAGGCCGTCGCCGGTTCCGGCGTCAAGGTCGCCTCGGTCGCCACCGCCTTCCCGGCCGGCCGTGCCGCGCTCGACGTGAAGCTGGCCGACGTGCGCGACGCCGTCGCCGCGGGCGCCGACGAGATCGACATGGTCATCGACCGCGGCGCGTTCCTCGCGGGCAAGTACCTGAAGGTGTACGACGAGATCGTCGCCGTCAGGGAGGCCTGCGGGACGAGCGCCCGGCTGAAGGTCATCTTCGAGACCGGCGAGCTGTCGACGTACGACAACATCCGCCGCGCCTCCTGGCTCGGCATGCTCGCGGGTGCCGACTTCATCAAGACCTCGACGGGCAAGGTCGCCGTCAACGCGACGCCCGCCAACACCCTGCTGATGCTGGAGGCGGTGCGCGACTTCCGCGCCCAGACCGGCATCCAGGTCGGCGTGAAGCCGGCCGGCGGCATCCGCACCAGCAAGGACGCCGTCAAGTTCCTCGTCCTGGTCAACGAGACGGCGGGCCAGGACTGGCTGGACAACCACTGGTTCCGCTTCGGCGCCTCCTCGCTGCTCAACGACCTGCTGATGCAGCGTCAGAAGCTGGCCACCGGCCGTTACTCCGGCCCCGACTACGTGACGGTGGACTGATCACCATGGCACCCGCATCCGCATTCGAGTACGCACCGGCGCCCGAGTCCCGCTCCGTCGTCGACATCGCGCCGTCCTACGGCCTGTTCATCGACGGCGAGTTCACCGAGGCGACCGGCGGCAAGGTCTTCAAGACCGTCTCGCCGTCCACCGAAGAGGTGCTGTCGGAGGTCGCCGAAGCCTCCGAGGAGGACGTCGACCGCGCGGTGAAGGCCGCCCGCAAGGCCTTCGAGAAGTGGTCCGCGCTGCCCGGCGCCGAGCGCGCCAAGTACCTGTTCCGCATCGCCCGGATCATCCAGGAGCGCAGCCGGGAACTGGCCGTCCTGGAGACGCTGGACAACGGCAAGCCGATCAAGGAGACCCGCGACGCGGACCTCCCCCTGGTCGCCGCCCACTTCTTCTACTACGCGGGCTGGGCCGACAAGCTCGACCACGCCGGCTTCGGCGCGAACCCGCGGCCGCTGGGCGTGGCCGGCCAGGTCATCCCGTGGAACTTCCCGCTGCTGATGCTGGCCTGGAAGATCGCCCCGGCGCTGGCGACCGGCAACACGGTCGTCCTGAAGCCGGCGGAGACCACCCCCCTCTCGGCCCTGTTCTTCGCGGACATCTGCCGCCAGGCGGGTCTGCCCAAGGGCGTCGTCAACATCGTGACCGGTGACGGCCGGACCGGGGCCGCGCTGGTCGCGCACCCGGACGTGAACAAGGTCGCGTTCACCGGCTCGACGGCGGTCGGCAAGGCGATCGCGCGGACCATGGCCGGCACGCGCAAGAAGCTCACCCTCGAACTCGGCGGCAAGGGCGCGAACATCGTCTTCGACGACGCCCCGATCGACCAGGCCGTCGAGGGCATCGTGAACGGCATCTTCTTCAACCAGGGCCAGGTCTGCTGCGCCGGTTCGCGGCTGCTGGTCCAGGAGTCGATCCAGGACGAGCTGCTGGACGCGCTGAAGCGCCGTCTGTCCACGCTGCGTCTGGGCGATCCGCTGGACAAGAACACCGACATCGGCGCGATCAACTCCGCGGAGCAGCTGGCCCGGATCACGGCGCTGGCCGAGGCGGGCGAGGCGGAGGGCGCCGAGCGCTGGTCCCCCGCCTGTGAACTGCCGGGCGCCGGCTACTGGTTCGCGCCGACGCTGTTCACCAACGTCACCCAGGCCCACACCATCGCCCGCGAGGAGATCTTCGGCCCGGTGCTGTCGGTCCTCTCCTTCCGCACCCCGGACGAGGCGGTCGCCAAGGCGAACAACACGCAGTACGGCCTGTCGGCGGGCATCTGGTCCGAGAAGGGCTCCCGCATCCTGGCCGTCGCGGGCAAGCTGCGCGCCGGTGTCGTCTGGTCCAACACGTTCAACAAGTTCGACCCCACCTCGCCGTTCGGCGGTTACAAGGAGTCGGGCTTCGGCCGCGAGGGCGGCCGCCACGGCCTGGAGGCGTACCTCGATGTCTGACGCACGACTTTCCGTCTTCAAGACCTACAAGCTGTACGTGGGCGGCAAGTTCCCGCGTTCCGAGAGCGGCCGGGTGTACGAGGTGACGGACCCGAAGAACAACTGGCTGGCCAACGCTCCCCTGTCCTCCCGCAAGGACGCGCGGGACGCGGTGGTCGCGGCCCGCAAGGCGTTCGGCGGCTGGTCCGGCGCGACCGCCTACAACCGCGGTCAGGTCCTGTACCGGGTCGCGGAGATGCTGGAGGGCCGCCGCGAGCAGTTCGTGCGCGAGGTGGCCGAGGCGGAGGGCCTGTCCAAGTCCAAGGCCGCGGCCGTCGTGGACGCGGCGATCGACCGCTGGGTCTGGTACGCCGGGTGGACCGACAAGATCGCCCAGGTGGTCGGTGGCGCGAACCCGGTCGCGGGTCCGTTCTTCAACCTGTCCACGCCGGAGCCGACGGGCGTGGTCGCCGTACTGGCCCCCCAGGACTCCTCCTTCCTGGGCCTGGTCTCGGTCCTCGCCCCGGTGATCGCCACCGGCAACACGGCGGTCGTCATCGCCTCCGAGAAGGCCCCGCTCCCGGCTCTCTCCCTCGCCGAGGTGCTGGCCACGTCCGACGTGCCGGGCGGCGTGGTGAACATCCTCTCCGGCCGCGCGGCCGAGATCGCCCCGTCACTGGCCGCGCACCAGGACGTCAACGCGATCGATCTCGCGGGCGCGGACGCGGAGTTGGCGAAGGAGCTGGAGATCGCGGCGGCCGACAACCTGAAGCGTGTGCTGCGCCGCCGGGACACCGACTTCACGCAGCCGCCCGGCACCGAGCGCCTGACGGCCTTCCTGGAAACCAAGACGGTCTGGCACACGACGGGCGCCCTGGGCGCCACGGGTTCGTCCTACTGACCGACCCGCCCCGGCCCGAGAGCCGCGCTTCCCCGCACCGGGGAGGCGCGGCTCTCCGCGCGACACGGGTCGGAGCTGACCTCGACACGGGTCGGAGCTGACAGCGGGACTGGTTGGCGGACGGGCCGCCCAAGGAGTGGGGCTCCTCAGTGAGTCAAGGCCGTCAGCACCTGGCCCACCACCGGTACCGAGCCCAGGGATTGTGCCTCCGCGATCGGGGTGGTCAGCATCTGGGAGCCCACCGGCTTGAAGTCGGCGACCTGGGTGCCCACTCCGTTGTCGAGGGGGTCGACGCCGGTGCCGGCCAGAGGGTTGGGCTTGAGGCCGGCGATCGGACCGGTGACGTAGCCGACCGTGCCGGTGAGGACCGTGAGCCCGGCCTGGGGGTCGATCTTGCCCAGGGACGTCGGCCGCCACGGCACGTCCACGAGCGGGGCGTCCGTGTCGGCGTGGGCCGTCGCCGCCCCCGCGCCCAGCGCCGCACCGGCGGTCACGAGGGCGAACAGGGCACGGCGCGCGGTGCGGGGCTGGGGCTTGCTGTGTCGGGCCATCGCTGGTGCCACCTTCTGGTGCGCAGGGTAATGATGTCGGCACACAGGGTAGTTGAGAGGCGGTCCGTGCTTCAAAAGCGAACCGCGGGGTCGGCAGGCGCCACGCCATGCGTCAAACTGGTGTTCCGTGAGCATTCATCCCCCGTCCCCCGCCCGAGTCGTGCTGCTGTGCGGCCCCTCGGGTTCGGGCAAGTCCCTGGTCGCCGCCCGTTCCGGGCTGCCCGTCCTGCGCCTGGACGACTTCTACAAGGAGGCCGACGACCCGACTCTGCCCCTGGTGGAGGGGAGTTCGGACATCGACTGGGACCACCCCGACTCCTGGGACGCCCAGGTCGCGCTCGACGCCATCACCCGGTTGTGTGCCACGGGTTCGACGCCGGTTCCGGTGTACGACATCGCGCTCAGCGCCCGTACCGGCGAGGAGACGCTGCGGCTGGACCGTACGCCCGTGTTCATCGCGGAGGGCATCTTCGCCGCGGAGATCGTCGGACGCTGCCGGGAACTCGGCGTCCTCGCCGACGCGCTCTGCCTGAACCGCGGGGCGGTCACCACCTTCCGGCGGCGCTTCGTGCGCGATCTGAAGGAGGGCCGTAAGTCCGTGCCGTTCCTGCTGCGCCGCGGCTGGCGGCTGATGCGCGCGGAGCGCACGATCGTCGCCCGCCAGGTGTCCCTGGGCGCGCACCCGTGCGACCGGGACGAGGCCCTGCGCCGGCTCGCGGTGGCACAGTGGGCCGGCAGGTACACCACGGCGTAGTGAAGCGGAGCGGGGGAAGGGACAGCGAAGAGGGGCCGGCCGGACCCCCCAGTCCGACCGGCCCCTCTCCGGTACCTCCCCCGTGATTCCCCCGTCCCCCCGTATCCCCCGTTGCTCCTCTCACGGGCCACCACCCCCACAGCGGTTACCCCGTGCCCCCGTCGGGCCCCCCGTCGTCCCCCGTGCTCACCGGACCCCCCCCAGCGGTCCGGCCCCCGTCCCCCGTACCTCAGGCGACCAGTTCGCCGAAGGCGTTCTCCTCGTCACGGCCGAAGCTGAGGACCTCGTCCTCGCGCAGCCGGCGCAGCGAGCGCCAGATGCTGGACTTCACCGTGCCGACACTGATGTTGAGTATGTCCGCGATCTCCGGGTCCGTACGGCCCTCGTAGTAGCGCAGGACCAGCATGGTGCGCTGCAGTTCGGGCAGCCGGGCCAGCGCCTGCCACAGGACCGCGCGCAGCTCGGTGCCGCGCATCGCGTCCGTCTCGCCGGGCGTCTCGGGCAGTTCCTCGGTCGGGTACTCGTTGAGCTTGCGGCGCCGCCAGGCGCTGATGTGCAGGTTCGTCATCGTGCGGCGGAGGTAGCCGCCGACGGCCGCCTTGTCGCTGATCCGGTCCCACGCCCGGTAGGTCGAGAACAGCGCGCTCTGGAGCAGGTCCTCGGCCTCGAAACGGTCGCCGGTCAGGTGGTAGGCGGTGGCGTACAGGGAGGCGCGGCGCTCCTGGACGTAGGCGGTGAACTCCGCCTCCGTCAGCGAGCGTCGCTCCCCCGTGTCCTCCTTGTACGCGCTCCCCCCGTGCGTATCCCCCGTGTCCCCCGTACGCGCGTCGACGACCGACATGTAGGGCTGCTGCCCGTACCCGCCGTGCTGACGCCCGGCACCGCGAGCGCACCCCCGCACGCCCCCGCGCTCGAACACGCTCGTGCGGGAGGTACCGCCGTCACCGCCGGACTTCTCCGAACCCCGGTGCACGTCGTGCAGACGCGTGACCACTGCGCTGGTGCTGATGCTGTGCAGCGTGTTCATCTCGCGCTCCCCGTCGTGGACTTCCGGTGCTTCTGTCCTGCTCCGGGCCTGGCCCGGTCGCACTCCGGGCCTTTCCGGCCAGTTCGGCCGGATCCGGCTGCGCGCCGTGCCCGTGACCAAAAGCCTGCCGGGATCACTTCATCGCCGTGTCCGCCGACTGTCACAGACCTGTCACAGGGCCCCCGCCCTTCGGCGCCGTCACAGCGAGTACACAGCCGGTGCCGCTAGCGCGGAACGGCTCGTGGGGATACTGCGGGGCTCTGCCGGACCGGTCGTACGACACCCCGTCCATGGGCCAGAATGAGCGGGTGCCTTCCCTGTTGCTGATCGAGGACGACGACGCCATCCGTACGGCCCTGGAGCTCTCCCTGACGCGCCAGGGACACCGTGTGGCCACCGCTGCCAGCGGCGAGGACGGTCTGAAGCTGCTGCGCGAGCAGCGGCCGGACCTGATCGTGCTGGACGTGATGCTGCCCGGTATCGACGGGTTCGAGGTGTGCCGGCGCATCCGGCGCACGGACCAGTTGCCGATCATCCTGCTGACCGCGCGCAGTGACGACATCGACGTGGTGGTCGGGCTGGAGTCCGGCGCCGACGACTATGTGGTCAAGCCGGTCCAGGGCCGGGTCCTGGACGCCCGGATCCGTGCCGTGCTGCGCCGCGGCGAGCGTGAGTCCAACGACTCGGCGACCTTCGGCAGCCTGGTCATCGACCGCTCGGCGATGACCGTGACGAAGAACGGCGAGGACCTCCAGCTCACCCCGACCGAGCTGCGGCTGCTCCTGGAGCTGAGCCGGCGGCCCGGCCAGGCGCTGTCCCGCCAGCAGTTGCTGCGGCTGGTGTGGGAGCACGACTACCTGGGCGACTCCCGCCTGGTCGACGCGTGCGTGCAGCGGCTGCGCGCCAAGGTGGAGGACGTCCCCTCGTCCCCGACCCTGATCCGTACCGTCCGTGGTGTCGGCTACCGCCTGGACACTCCTCAGTGAGCGATACGCGAGGCGGGCTGCGCGGCTGGTCCGCGGGCCGCAGGGGAGGTCTGTCCCGGCTCAAACTCACCAGTCTCAGGCTGCGGCTCGTCGTCGTCTTCGGGCTGGTCGCCCTCACCGCCGCGGTGTCGGCGTCGGGCATCGCCTACTGGCTCAACCGCGAGGCGGTGCTCACCCGCGCCCAGGACGCGGTGCTGCGCGACTTCCGCCAGGAGATGCAGAACCGCGCGGGCGCGCTGCCGGCCCATCCCACCCAGGACGAACTCCAGCGCACCGCCGGGCAGATGGCGGCCAGCAGCGAGAGCTTCAGCGTGCTCCTGGTCGGCCAGGACGCGCGCGGCAAGACGGTGTACGGCAACTCGGGCGGCATCAACGGGTTCTCCCTGGAGGACGTGCCCGCGTCGCTGCGGACGGCGGTGGGCCGGAAGCAGGAGATCAGTGACACCAACAAGCAGCCGTACCACCTGTACTGGCAGCGGGTGGTGGACCACGGCACGCCGTATCTGGTCGCCGGTACGCGGGTGATCGGCGGTGGTCCGACCGGCTACATGGAGAAGTCCCTTGAGCCGGAGGCGAAGGATCTCGACTCGCTGGCCTGGTCGCTGGGCATCGCCACCGGTCTCGCGCTGATCGGCGCCGCGCTGCTGGCGCAGGCCGCCGCCACGACCGTACTGAAGCCGGTGCACCGCCTCGGCGTCGCCGCCCGGCGGCTCGGCGAGGGCAGGCTGGACACCCGGCTGCGGGTGTCGGGGACGGACGAACTCGCCGATCTGTCCCGGACGTTCAACAACGCGGCGGAGGCGCTGGAGAAGCGTGTCGCGGAGATGGCCGCGCGGGACGACGCCTCCCGGCGCTTCGTCGCGGACATGAGCCATGAGCTGCGTACGCCGCTGACCGCCATCACCGCCGTCACGGAGGTGCTGGAGGAGGAGCTGGACTCGGACGCGGGCAGCATGGACCCGATGATCGAGCCCGCGGTCCGGCTGGTCGTCAGCGAGACGCGCCGGCTGAACAACCTGGTGGAGAACCTCATGGAGGTCACCCGCTTCGACGCGGGCACCGCCCGGCTGGTCCTGGACGACGTCGACGTCGCCGACCAGATCACCGCCTGCATCGACGCGCGCGCCTGGCTGGACGCGGTGGAGCTGGACGCCGAGCGCGGCATCCACGCCCGCCTCGATCCGCGCCGCCTCGACGTGATCCTCGCCAACCTGATCGGCAACGCCCTCAAGCACGGCGGCTCGCCGGTACGGGTCTCGGTGCGCGAGGCGGCCGACTCGGTGGTCATCCAGGTCCGCGACCACGGCCCCGGCATCCCCGAGGACGTCCTCCCGCACGTCTTCGACCGCTTCTACAAGGCCAGCGCCTCCCGCCCCCGCTCGGAGGGCAGCGGCCTCGGCCTCTCCATCGCGATGGAGAACGCGCACATCCACGGCGGCGAGATCACCGCGGCCAACTCCCCCGAGGGCGGCGCGGTGTTCACCCTCCGATTGCCACGGGACGCGTCCGAACTGACGGAGGAACCGGACGAGAACGGCGGGAACGGCCAGAACGGCCAGAACGGCCAGAACGCAGAGAAGAAGGCCGGCGGCACGGCGCAGGGGAAGGAGGGGCGATGACGACGACGGTACGACGATCACGGCACGGGCGCCGCTGGCTGGCCCTGCCCCTCCTGGGCGCCCTGCTCACCGGCTGCGGGATCCGCGCCACGCAGGTACCGACCGACTTCGGGCCGGCGCCTTCGCGGGTGCCCTGTTCGCTGGCGGGCCCGGACCTGGCGGCGCAGGGCGTGCCCGTGCAGGTCTTCCTGCTGTGCGGAGCGTCCCTGGTGACCGTGGACCGCACGGTACGGGTCCCCGAGGGCACGCCCGACGCCCGCCGCCGGGTGATGGTGGCCCAGGGCCTGCTGGACCAGCTGGCCGCGGCCCCCTCGTCGGCGGAGCGGTCCGCGGGCTACACCACGTACGTGCCGGGCGGCCTGAGCGTCTCCGGGCCCGCACCGCACGATCCCGAGGACACGCTCCGGCTGAGCACCGCCCCCTCCCGCCTTCCCGCCGCCGGGCTGGCCCAGGTGGTCTGCACCCTCTCCGACTCCGCCGCGACGGAGGGCGACGGCTCGGTCACCCTGGGCGGCCCCGCCCCCTCGCCCCTGCGCCGCTACGCCTGCACGGACGACGTCCGCAACCACCCGGTCACGACGGCACCACCGGCGAGCGAGGTACCGGAGGAGACGGAGTAGGGACGGAGTAGCGAAGCGCCGGGGAGCCGTACCGCCCCCGAGGAGCCGTACGCCCCTGCCATGGGCTCGGTGGTCGCGCCGCCGGTGAGCGCCCGGGCGATCGCGGTGCCGGTGTCCAGCAGTGCGTGCGGGACCGGGTCCGGGACCGGGCACCCGGCGCTCAGGCTCCTCCGGCCCGACGCCCCCCCGGTCTCCGCCCTGCGGCACCCGAGACGCGCCTGCCGGTCCGGGACACGTCTGCCGGTCCGAGGGGGCCGTGCCGCGCCGGTCTTCCCACCCGGTGAACGGGGGCGCTGCCCGGTGAACCGGGGGTGCTGCCCGCTTCTTCGGGCCGGTCGTCCGGACGTTCGAGGGCCAGCTCGCGCCCGATGCGAAACCGTTCGAGGGCCGGCTCGTGCACGACGCGGAACCGATCGTGCGCGCCCGCGCGTCTTGGGGGGCGTGCAGGGTCAAGGGGACTTCGGCGGCATCGCCGCCATCCGCGTCCGGACGGCAGGAGGCATCCTCCTCCTCGCCCACCTCATCTTCGTCGCCTGGCTGATGCTGCGGCCGCTGGACGTCCCCTGGGTGACGCCACCGAACCTGCGCCCGCTGGCCGGTATCCGCGCCGACCTGGCGCTGGGGTGGCCGGGCGCGGTGAAGCCGCTCGGTGAGGGGCTCGCGCTGCTCGCGCCGCTCGGGGTGCTGCTGCCGATGGCCCACGGGCGGCTGACCGTCTCCCCGCTCGCCTCGCTGCTGCGCACCGCCGCCGCGGCCAGCCTGATCTCGCTCGGCATCGCCCTGCTCCAGACCGGGGTGCCCGGCCGGGTGGTGGACGTCGACTCGCTGCTGCTGAACACGGCCGGGGTGATCCTGGCCCATCTGCTCGTCGTGCCCGCGGCCCGTGCGCGTCTGCGCAGGTGGGAGCGGTTGCGCGAGCGGCTGGAGGCGGAGCCGGCCCCCTTCCAGGAGGGGCTTCCTCAGGGGCGTACCCCGACGATTCCCAGGGTCGGAATCGCTCCTTAGAGTGACGCTTCGTCCCCTTCGTGTCCGTATCGTCGTAGACAGCTGATCGCGTCGACCGACGACCACGACGACCACGGAGGATGCGTCATGACCGCCCTTGCCCGACCCACCCACGGCCGCATGATCGGCGGAGTGTGCGCGGGGCTGGCCCGCCGCTTCGGTACCTCCACGACCACGATGCGCGTGATCTTCGTGCTGTCCTGCCTGCTGCCGGGCCCCCAGTTCCTGCTCTACATAGCCCTGTGGATCCTGCTGCCGTCCGAGGACAAGGCCCGCGCCACCAGCTGGTGACCCCGGTGGCCCCGGCGACGCAGCACACCGCCGGGGCGCCCCGGTCGGACCCGGAACGCCCCGGCGGGGCCGTGTCGAAGGACGGCGCCGGCCGGAGGGCCGCGTCAGCCGAGCGGGATCCCGTTGACGCCCATGCCGTGCGTGGGCAGGCCCGTGCTGCCGAGCGGCAGTCCGCCGAGCAGCCCGGTCGGCCCCTGCGCGAGCACCCGCTGTACGGCGGGCTTCGCGGCGCTCACTCCGGAGGCGACGGCGCCCTGCCCCTGGGTGAGCGCCCCGACGGCCCCCGGCAGTGCCTTGGTGACCTGCGTGGCGTCGGGCGCGGCGGGGGCCGCGTTGGCGGCGCCGGCGCCGACGGCGGCGAAGGCGGCACCGAGGGCGGCGACACCGAGGGTCTTGACGGCAGACTGCTTCATGGTGAATGCGTCCTTGAATGCGGAGACGGAAAACTTCAGGAGCGGTCCATGACCGTAAACGCGCCGCACCCCGGCCCGCAAACACCGAAATGCGGACACCTCGTGAAAGCGCGTCCGCATTCCGCACCGAGAGCGACGGCGACTTACCCCTCGGTTTCCGCAGAACCGCTGGTGGGAGCGGTGGACCTAAACAGCCATTCGGATTTCAGTTCGGCGTATCCGGGCTTGATGACGTCATTGATCATCGCGAGACGTTCATCGAAAGGAATGAACGCTGATTTCATCCCATTGACAGAGAACCATTGGAGGTCGTCGAGCGTGTACCCGAACGCGTCGACAAGATGCTCGAACTCCTGGCTCATGCTGGTATGCGACATAAGCCGATTGTCGGTATTAACCGTGGCCCGGAACAGAAGCTTGCGCAGCAGGCCGATCGGATGCTCGGCGTAGGAGGGCGCGGCCCCCGTCTGGAGGTTGGAGCTGGGGCACAGCTCCAGCGGGATCCGCTTGTCCCGGACGTACGACGCGAGCCGCCCGAGCCGCACCGACCCATCGGGGCGTACCTCGATGTCGTCGATGATCCGCACCCCGTGCCCGAGCCGGTCGGCGCCGCACCACTGCAACGCCTGCCAGATGGAGGGCAGTCCGAAGGCTTCTCCGGCGTGGATGGTGAAGTGGTTGTTCTCGCGCTTGAGGTACTCGAAGGCGTCCAGGTGCCGGGTGGGCGGGTGCCCGGCCTCGGCGCCGGCGATGTCGAAGCCGACGACGCCGGAGTCCCGGTAGCGGTTGGCGAGTTCGGCGATCTCCAGGGAGCGGGCCGCGTGCCGCATCGCGGTGAGCAGGGCGCCGACCCGGATCCGGTGGCCGTTCTCCCGAGCGAGCCGCTCGCCTTGCCGGAAGCCCTCGTTGACGGCCTCGACGACCTCCTCCAGGGTCAGCCCCTGCTCCAGGTGCTGCTCGGGGGCGTACCGCACCTCGGCGTAGACCACCCCGTCCCCGGCGAGGTCCTCGGCGCACTCGCGGGCGACCCGGACCAGCGCGTCGCGGGTCTGCATCACGCCGACGGTGTGCCGGAAGGTCTCCAGATAGCGCTCCAGCGACCCGGAGTCGGCGGCTTCGCGGAACCAGATCCCGAGCTTGCCGGGATCGGTCTCGGGAAGCTCCGCGTATCCGGACTCACGGGCGAGTTCGACGACGGTGCCGGGCCGGAGCCCGCCGTCGAGGTGATCGTGCAGCAGAACCTTGGGCGCCCGGCGGATCTGGTCCGGCGTCGGTACCTGCCCCGGCACGTTCGCCGGGACGGCCCCCTTCGGTGCAGTCTGGCTCGTCATTTCCGCACTGTAACGCCTACGCGCGTAGAAATCTCCGGGTCCGTACCCGGACATGGCGGGACGTTTTCCGTCCGCTTTCCGTCTCCTTTGCGCCGAGACCCAACGGTGACCGCCAGTACGGGTTTCGTACACCGCCGCTTCTGACACTGTTCTGTCATGGGACAGCAAGCGACGCCGGTCCGGACGGCCGGGCTGGGCAGGGTGGTCGGGCCGGGGCCGGAATCGGTGTGCGGGGCGGTGCTGTTGCTCCCCGGCGGGGAGGAGGTCTCCGCGCGCAGGCCGTCCCCGGTGGGGCCGGCGGTGTTCGTGCGCTCGCTGGGCCGGCGGTTCGTCCGTGCGGCGAAGGGCGAGGGGCTGGCCGTACACGCCGTCCGCTACCGCTACCGCGGGTGGAACGGCAGCGAGGCGCATCCGGCCGCCGACGCCGAGTGGGCGGCCGACGAGATCGGGCGGCGGTACGGAGATGTGCCGGTGTGCCTGGTCGGCGTCGGGATGGGCGGCCGGGCGGCGCTGCGGGCGGGCGGGCACGAAGCCGTCAACTCGGTGGTGGCGCTGGCGCCTTGGCTGCCCGAGGAGGATGTGGCCGCGCCCGCCGAGCCGGTGAAGCAGCTGGTGGGGCGGCGGGTGCTGATCGTGCACGGCACGAACGACGAGCGCAGTGATCCGGAGCTGTCGTTCCGGCTCGTGGCGCGGGCGAAGAAGGTGAACCGGGAGGTGTGCCGGTTCGAGGTGCACTCGGACGGGCACCGGCTGGGCGGCCACCGGGACGAAGTGGAGTGCCTGGCCGCCGACTTCGTGCGGGGCGCGCTGTTCGGGCACCCGTTCTCCCGGCCGGTCGAAGACGCGCTGGCGGCGCCGCCGCCGATCGGGCTGCGGATGCCGCTGGCGGTGGGGTTCGGCAAGTCGCTGCGGCGGCGCTGAACCACCGCGCCTGGCAAGGGCGTTCAGGAAGGAAGCAGGTTTCCCCGCCTCGACAGCAGGAACTTCTTGAAGGCGGCGACCGGCGGGGTGTCCGGGCGGTCGGCCGGCCAGGCGACGCCGATCTCGCGGACGGCGCGCGGCGCGGTGACGGTCAGTTCCACCACCCCCGGCCGCGGCACCGTCGGCGGCGGCAGCAGCGCGACCCCGAGACCGGCCGCGACCAGGCCCCGCAGCGTCTCGGCCTCCTCCCCCTCGAAGGCGATCCGGGGCGCGAACCCGGCCTCGCGGCACAGGGCGTCGGTGATGCGCCGCAGTCCGTAACCGGGCTCCAGCGTCACGAAGTTCTCCTCGGCCGCCTCGGCCAGCCGGATCCGGCGGCGGGCCGCGAGCCGGTGGTCGGCGGGGACGACGAGACGGAGCTTCTGCTCGTCCAGGCGGCGGGCGACGAGATCGGGGGCGTCCGGGACGGGCGAGGTCAGACAGAGGTCGAGGCGGCCGGCGCGCATGCCCTCCAGCATGGCCTCGCCGTAGTTCTGGACCAGGCTGAAACGGATGCGCGGGTGCTCGGCGCGGAAGGCCCCCAGCAGTCCGGGCACGGTCTCGGCGCCCATGGTGTGCAGGAAGCCGAAGGCGACCTTGCCGGTGGCGGGGTCGGCGTCGGCGCGGACCTCCTCGGCGGCGCGTTCCACCTCGGCGAGGGCGCGCTCGACGGAGGCGAGGAAGGTGCGGCCGGCGGTGGTGAGGACGAGGGTGCGGCCGCGGCGGGCGAACAGTTCCACACCGAGGTCCTGCTCAAGGCGGGCCATCGCGCGGGAGAGGGTGGACTGCGGGACGTTCAGCTCCCCGGCGGCGCGGGTGACGTGCTCGTTGCGGGCCACCCCGGCGAAGTAGGCGAGGCGGGGCGCGAGCAACAGCGCCATGTCTTCTCTGTCACTGGACGGTGACAGCCGCTTCCGTGACCTCTGCTGATGCTCCATGAGAACGATTATGGCGATTCCATGCATTGGACGGATGAGAGGGACGTCCTTACGGTCGAAGCATGTCTCCCGCCAGTACCGGGGCGTCCACCACCCTGGACGCCACGTCCCCTGTCAGCACCTCCTCTTCCTCCGACTCCCGGCTGACCCCCGGCGGCCCCGGCTACCGCCGGATGAGCTTCGCCCTCTTCCTCGCCGGGGTCGCGACCTTCGCCCTTCTCTACTCCACCCAGGCCCTGCTGCCGCTGATCTCCGACGACTTCGGGGTCGCGGCGAGCGAGGCGAGCTGGACGGTGGCGGCCGCGACCGGCGGGCTCGCGCTGTTCGTGCTGCCGATGAGCGCCCTGTCGGAGCGCTTCGGGCGGCGTACGGTGATGACGGCCTCGCTCGCGGTCGCGGTGGCCGTCGGCCTGCTGGTGCCCTTCGCGCCGTCGATCGGCGCGCTGGTCGCGCTGCGCGCGGTGCAGGGCGCGGCCCTCGCCGGGCTGCCCGCCTCGGCGCAGGCGTACCTGGCCGAGGAGGTGCGCCCGCGGGCGCTGGTCACGGCGATCGGCCTGTTCGTCGCGGGCAACAGCGTCGGCGGGATGAGCGGCCGGGTGATCACCGGCTGGGTGGCGCAGCTGTGGGGCTGGCGGGTGTCGGTCGGTGTGATCGGGGTGATCGCGGTCGGGTGCGCGGTGGCGTTCCGGCTGCTGCTGCCCGCACCCCGGCACTTCACGGCGGGCTCGCTGCGCCCGCGCGTGCTGCTGGGCACGGTCCGCAGCCACCTCTCCGACCCGCTGCTGCGCCGCCTGTACGCGATCGGCGCGCTGTTCATGACGGTGTTCGGCAGCGTGTACACGGTGATCGGCTACCGGCTGACGGGCGCGCCGTTCGGGCTGCCGCAGGGCATCGTGGGCTCGATCTTCCTGGTCTACCTGGTGGGCACGGTCTCGGCGTCCACGGCGGGCCGCCTGGTGGGCCGGCTCGGCCGCCGCGGCGCGCTGTACCTGGCGGGCGGCACGACGACGGCGGGCCTGCTCCTCTCCCTCGCCTCCTTTCTCCCCCTCGTCCTGCTCGGCCTGGTGCTGATCACCGCGGGCTTCTTCGCGGGCCACGCGGTCGCCTCCTCGGCGGTCAGCAAGACCGCCACCCACGGCCGTGCCCAGGCCTCCGCGCTCTACCAGTCCGCCTACTACATCGGCTCCAGCGTCGGCTCCACGGTCGGCGCCCTCGCCTTCCACGCGAACGGCTGGCCGGGCACGGTGACCGTCGGCCTCCTCGCCGTCCTGGGCGTCGTCACCATCACCCTCCTGGGCTCCCGCGCGGCCCGCCGGGAGCCGGTCACGGCCTAGCACCTCACCGCGGATCAGCGCGTTCCCCCTGGTCGGGGCCGGTTGTCAGTGGGCGCGGATAGCGTCCGGGGACGACTGGGCCGTCGAGCAGGGGGTTTGCCGTATGGAGTTCCGGATCGCGCGCGGGGAGCTGGCGGAGGCCGTGGGCCGGGCGGCGCGGGCGCTGCCCGCGCGGACGCCGGTGCCGGTGCTGGGCGGGCTGCTGCTGACCGCCGGGGCCGGGCGGCTGACGGTGGCGGGATACGACTTCGAGACCGCGGTCCGGGTGGAGACCGGGGCGGAGGTGGCCGCGCCGGGCCGGGTGCTGGTGCTCGGGCGGCGGCTGCTGGACATCTGCCGGGTGGTGCCGGAGGGGCCGGTGAGCTGCGCGCTGGAGGAGTCGCAGTTCACCGTGACGGCGGACGGCACCCGGTTCGGGCTGTCGACGCTGCCGTACGGGGAGTACCCGGCGCTGCCCCCGGCACCGGCGGAGTACGGCGCGGTGGACGCGGAGGCGTTCGCGGCGGCCGTCGGGCAGGTGGCGGTGGCGGCGGGGCGCGATGACACGCTGCCGGTGCTCACCGGGGTCCAGCTCCGGCTGGCCGGCGGGGAGCTGACCTTGTCGGCGTCGGACCGGTACCGCTATGCCGTACGGCGGCTGGAGTGGAAGCCGGGGGCGGGGGTGGCCGGGGAGCCGGTGGTGGTGCTGGTGCCCGCGCGGCGGCTGCTGGAGACGGCGCGGGGGCTCGCCCGCTGCGGCTCGGTGCGGATCCTGCTGGATCCGGGGGCGGCGGGCGCGGAGGCCGTCGGGTTCGAGGGCGGGGGCGCGCGGACGCTGCTGCGCCGGCTGGAGGGGCGGCTGCCGGGGTACGGCACGCTGTTCGCGCTGGCGGATGCCTCGGTCGCCGAGGTGGACACCGCGGCGCTGGCGGAGGCGGTGCGGCGGGTCGCGGTGGTGGCGGAGGCGAACAGTCCGGTGCGGCTGGAGTTCGCGGCGGCGCAGGGCGCGCTGCTGGTGCGGGCCGGGTACGGGGACGATGTGGCGGCGCAGCGGCTGCCGGCCGTGCTGCGGGGTGCGCCGGAGCTGACGGTGGCGTTCAATCCGGCGTATCTGCTGGACGCGGTGGCCTCCTTCGGCTGTTCCCGGCTGCGGTTCGAGATGCTCGGGGCGGGGCAGCGGGTGCTGCTGAGTGGTGTCGGGGCGGCGGATCATCGGCATCTACTCATGTCCGTGAAGCAACTGGTCTGATCCGGTCGCTTTCTTGCTCCGGCGGTCGTTGTCAGTGGGCTGCGGTAGCTTCCCAAGTGCCGGGGCGCGAAGGCGCGTACAGGACGGCCACAGGGGTGGGTGGGCGATGGGTGACGCGAGGGCGGCGGGGATCGACGCCGCGCTGGAGGAACACCGGACCGAACTGACCGGGTACTGCTACGTCAACTCGTCCTGCTCTCCGTGGCGTTGAAGTCCCTGGGCCAGCCGCTGATCGCCTGGGCCCTCGCCACCTGCGTATTCGGCCTGCACGGCGCCCCCCTCCTCGACGTCGTCGTCATCTCCGCCCTCCCCGCCGCCCAGAACCTCTTCACCTACGCCAGCCGCTACCACGTCGCCCAGTCCCTGGCCCGCGAGTCGATCCTCCTGTCGACGGTGGTGTCGGTGCCGGTGCTGGTGGGGGTGGCCGCGCTCCTGGGGTGACCCGCCCGGCCGGCGGACACGGCGCGTGGGAGCGAAAAGCGGGCGGGCACCCCCGGACCCGTCCATGAGCCAGACCATGCATCCGTCCCTGAGACCGTCACAGACGCCGAACGGGACCGGCTGACTTCAGCCGATCCCGTTCACCCGTACCAGGAAACCGCAGGTCAGGCGATACGCTCCAGCACGACCGGCGTCGCCGAGAAGGACGTGTTCTCGGGCGCGATGTCGTAGGAGCCGGACACCGCCTCCAGGGCGTAGTCGAAGCGCTCGGGAGTGTCCGTGTGGAGGGTCAGCAGGGGCTGGCCCGCGGTGACGGTGTCGCCCGGCTTGGCGTGCAGTTCGATGCCCGCGGCGGCCTGCACCGGGTCCTCCTTGCGGGCGCGGCCGGCGCCGAGGCGCCAGGCGCCGATGCCGATGTCGTAGGCGTCCAGACGGGTCAGGACACCCGAGGACGGGGCGGTGATCACGTGCTGCTCGCGGGAGGTGGGCAGCGGCGCGTCCGGGTCGCCGCCCTGGGCCGCGATCATCCGGCGCCAGGCGTCCATCGCAGAGCCGTCGGCCAGCGCCTTCGCCGGGTCCGCGTCCTTCAGGCCCGCCGCGTCCAGCATCTCCCGCGCCAGCGCGAGGGTCAGCTCGACCACGTCCGCCGGGCCGCCGCCCGCGAGGACCTCCACCGACTCGCGGACCTCCAGCGCGTTGCCCGCGGTGCGGCCGAGCGGGGTGGACATGTCGGTGAGCAGGGCGACCGTACGCACACCGTGGTCCGTGCCCAGGCCGACCATGGTGGAGGCCAGTTCGCGGGCGTCGGCCAGGTTCTTCATGAACGCGCCGGTGCCGACCTTCACGTCCAGCACCAGCGAGCCCGTGCCCTCGGCGATCTTCTTGGACATGATCGAGGAGGCGATCAGCGGGATCGCCTCGACCGTGCCGGTGACGTCGCGCAGGGCGTACAGCTTCTTGTCCGCGGGGGCGAGGCCGTCGCCCGCCGCGCAGATCACCGCGCCGACGCCGTCGAGCACGCTCAGCATCTCCTCGTTGGAGAGCAGCGCGCGCCAGCCGGGGATGGACTCCAGCTTGTCCAGGGTGCCGCCGGTGTGGCCGAGACCCCGGCCGGACAGCTGCGGCACGGCCGCGCCGCAGGCCGCGACCAGCGGGGCCAGCGGCAGGGTGATCTTGTCGCCGACGCCGCCGGTGGAGTGCTTGTCGGCGGTCGGGCGGGACAGCGTGGAGAAGTCCATGCGCTCGCCGGAGGCGATCATGGCCGCCGTCCAGCGGGCGATCTCGCGCCGGTTCATGCCGTTGAGCAGGATCGCCATGGCGAGCGCGGACATCTGCTCGTCGGCGACCTCGCCACGGGTGTACGCGTCGATGACCCAGTCGATCTGCGCGTCGGTCAGCTCGCCGCGGTCCCGCTTGGTGCGGATGACGGAGATGGCGTCCATGGCCATGGCTGGTGGCTTCCTTCCGGGAGGTGCAAGGAGTACGGCCCCCCTGCGCGCGGGCGCGGCAGGAGGGCCGTACGGGAGTTACTTGGTGAGATGGTCCGGGCCGAAGGCCTGGGGCAGCATCTCGGACAGCGGCAGGACGCCCGCGGGGGTGTCCAGGAGGAGTTCCGGGCCGCCGAACTCGTACAGCAGCTGACGGCAGCGCCCGCACGGCACGAGCAGCGCGCCCTCGCCGTCCACGCAGGTGAAGTGCGTCAGGCGACCGCCGCCGGTGCGCTGGAGCTGCGACACCAGGCCGCACTCGGCGCACAGGCCCAGGCCGTACGAGGCGTTCTCGACATTGCAGCCGGTGACGGTGCGGCCGTCGTCGACCAGGGCCGCCACGCCGACCGGGTAGCCGGAGTAGGGAGCGTAGGCGTGCGCCATCGCCTCCCGTGCCTCGGCGCGCAGCGCCTCCCAGTCGAAACCGGCCGCGTTCTCGGTCACTTGCCCTGGCCCTTCCGGTACCGCATGCCGTCCGCCTTCGGCATCCGCAGGCGCTGCGCGGACAGCGACAGCACCAGCAGCGTGACGACGTACGGCGTGGCGCCCACGAAGTCGCTCGGCACCTCGTCGGTGAACAGGTACCAGACCATGACGACCGCCGCCACGACCAGGCTGATCGCGCCGTGCCACGCGGCCTTGCGGTACACCTTCCAGGCGGCCAGGGCGACGAGCAGCACGACCAGCAGGAGCAGCAGCGCGTGCACGGTCGTACCGCCGTTGCGCAGCTGGAGGGCGTCGGAGTAGCCGAACAGGCCCGCGCCCATGGCGAGGCCGCCGGGACGCCAGTTGCCGAAGATCATCGCGGCGAGGCCGATGTAGCCGCGGCCGCCGGTCTGGTCCTCCAGGTAGGTGTGCGAGGTGACCAGCGCGAGGAAGGCGCCGCCGAGGCCGGCCAGACCGCCGGAGACGGCCACGGCCGCGTACTTGTACGTGTAGACGTTGACGCCGAGCGACTCCGCCGCGACCGGGTTCTCGCCGCAGGAGCGCAGCCGCAGCCCGAAGGGGGTGCGCCACAGCAGCCACCAGCTGCCCGCGAACAGCACCGCGGCCAGCACGGTCACCACGGACAGGTGGGTGACCAGGCCGCCGAGGATGCCGGCCAGGTCGGAGACCAGGAACCAGTGGTGCTGCTCCAGCGACTGGAGGCCGTCGGACAGACCCGGAACGGTGACGTCCGGCAGGGCGTCCACGGGCGGGGACTGCTTGGGGTTGCCGCCGGCGTTGGAGGCGGCGCCGCTGGTGAAGCTCAGCTTGGCGAGGTACTGGGTGGCACCGAGCGCGAGCAGGTTGAGCGCGACACCGGAGACGATGTGGTCGACGCCGAAGGTGATGGTGGCGACCGCGTGCACCAGGCCGCCGAGGACACCGAAGCCGATGCCGCACAGCAGGCCGAGCCAGGGGCTGGTCTGCCAGCCGGCCCAGCCGGCGCCGAAGGTGCCGAGGATCATCATGCCCTCAAGCCCGATGTTGACCACGCCGGCCCGCTCCGACCACAGACCGGCGAGACCGGCCAGGCCGATCGGCACGGCGAGCCCGAGGGCGGCGCTGACCTGGCCCGCGGAATCCAGGTCCTGCGAGCCGGTGATCATCCGGACCGCGGCCAGGAGCAGCAGCGCGCCCGCGACGAGCACCAGGATCTGGCCGAGCGAGCGGCTCGAACCCTTGGGCGCGGCGGCGCCCGGAGCCTTGGGGGCCGCCGGCGGCGGCGCGTCGGTCATCGTGGCAGTCATCACGCCACCTCCAGCTTCTTCTTCGGGGCGGCGGCGGCCTGGGCGGCGAGTTCGGCGCCGACCTTCTGCTGCTGGCGCTTGAGGCCGTAGCGGCGTACGACCTCGTAGGCGATCACGACGCACAGGACGATGACGCCCTGGATCACGCCGAGGATCTCCTTGTCGTAGCCCTGGAACTCCAGGTGGTTGGTGGTGCGCTCCAGGAAGCCCCACAGCAGGGCGCCGAGCGCGATGCCGATCGGGTTGTTGCGGCCGAGCAGCGCGATGGCGATGCCGGTGAAGGCGATGCCGGTCGGGAAGTCGCTGCTGTACTGGTAGCTCTCGTTGAGCAGGGTCGGCATGCCGATCAGACCGGCCGCCGCACCCGAGATGATCATGCTGGTGACGACCATCTTCTTCACCGAGACACCGCTCGCGGTGGCCGCGCTCTCGGACTGGCCGACGGTGCGCAGGTCGTAGCCGAAGCGGGTGCGGCCGAGGACGAACCAGTAGGCGACGCCGACGATCGCGGCGATGACGATGAAGCCGTCCAGATCGCCGCCCGGACCGGTGTTGATCAGGAAGAAGTGCGAGGCCGCCGGGAGCGGCTTGGTGGCGACGACGGTGCCGCCCTGGTAGAGCTGCGCCAGCTTTCCGGGCTGGAGCAGGTAGCCGATGATCGCGGTGGCGATCGAGTTCAGCATGATCGTGGAGATGACCTCGCTGACGCCGCGGGTCACCTTGAGCACACCGGCGATGGCCGCCCACACCGCGCCGGTCGCCATCGCGCAGACGAGGATGAGCAGCATGGAGAGCCAGCCCGGCAGGGTCAGCGCCCCGCCGAGGACGGCGGCGAAGAACGCGGCGAGCCGGTACTGGCCGTCGACGCCGATGTTGAACAGGTTCATCCGGAAGCCGATGGCGACCGAGATGCCCGCGAGGTAGTACGTGGACGCCTTGTTGAGGATGTAGACCTGGCTGTCGCTGGCGAAGCCGTAGGTCATCATGTCGCTGAAGGCGGGGCCGGGGTTCTTGCCGGTCGCGAGGATCACCAGGGCGGTGATGACGAGCGCGGCGACGATCGCGAGCAGCGGCGCCGCGATCCCGAGGAGCAGCCGCTCCTTGTCGATCCGTGAGGTCAGCTTGTTCATCGGGCGTCGTCCTCTGCGTGCTCCAGGTGGCCGGTGGCCGCACCCGTCATGGCGGAGCCCAGCTCCTCGGGGGTGATGGTGGCGGGGTCGGCGTCGGCGACCAGGCGGCCGCGGTACATCACCCGCAGGGTGTCGGACAGGCCGATCAGCTCGTCCAGGTCGGCGGAGATCAGCAGCACGGCCAGGCCCTCGCGGCGGGCCTCGCGGATGTGGTCCCAGATGGCCGCCTGCGCGCCGACGTCCACACCGCGCGTGGGGTGGGCGGCGATCAGCAGCTTGGGGGCGTGGCTCATCTCGCGGCCGACGATCAGCTTCTGCTGGTTGCCGCCGGACAGCGAGGCCGCGGTGACGTCGATGCCGGGGGTGCGGACGTCGTACGACGCCACGATCCGCTCGGTGTCGGCGCGGGCGCCCTTGGTGTCCAGCAGGCCGCCGCGGGAGTTGGGCTTCTCCGTGACGTGGCCGAGGATGCGGTTCTCCCACAGCGGGGCTTCCAGCAGGAGGCCGTGGCGGTGGCGGTCCTCGGGGATGTAGCCGATGCCGGCCTCGCGGCGCTGCCGGGTGGCGCGCCCCGAGATGTCGGTGCCGTCGAGGGTGATGGTCCCGGCGTCCGGGTCGCGCATCCCCATGATGGCCTCGACCAGCTCGGACTGGCCGTTGCCCTCCACGCCGGCGATGCCGAGGATCTCCCCCTTGTGGATGGTCAGGGAGATCTGGTCGAGGATGACGCGCTCGACGCCGTCGAGGTCGGTCTGGCTGAGGTGCAGCCCCTCGATGGTGAGCATCGGGATGTCGGTGACCGTGGACTCCTCGGTCACCGGGGTGGGCAGTTCGCTGCCGACCATCATCTCGGCGAGCTGGCGGGGGGTGGTGGAGGCCGGCTCGGCGGTGCCGACCGTCGTACCGCGCCGGATGACGGTGATCTCGTCGGCGACGGACAGCACCTCGCCCAGCTTGTGGGAGATGAAGATGACGGTGAGGCCCTCGGCCTTCAGCTCGCGCAGGTTGTCGAAGAGGGCGTCGACCTCCTGGGGCACGAGCACGGCGGTCGGCTCGTCCAGGATGAGCGTCCTGGCGCCGCGGTAGAGGACCTTGAGGATCTCCACGCGCTGGCGGTCGGCGACGCCCAGCTCCTCGACGAGGACGTCGGGGCGCACGTTCAGGCCGTACGCGTCGGAGATCTCCTTGATCTTCGCGCGGGCCTTGCCGCCGATGCCGTGGAGCTTCTCCGCGCCGAGGACGACGTTTTCCAGGACGGTGAGGTTGTCGGCGAGCATGAAGTGCTGGTGCACCATGCCGATGCCGCGGGCGATCGCGTCGGCGGGGTTGTGCAGGACGACCTGCTCGCCGTCGATCGTGATGGTGCCCTCGTCCGGCTGCTGCATGCCGTAGAGGATCTTCATCAGGGTGGACTTGCCGGCGCCGTTCTCACCGCACAGGGCGTGGACGGTGCCCTTGGCGACGGTGATGTCGATGTCGCGGTTGGCGACGACGCCGGGGAAGCGCTTGGTGATGCCGCGCAGTTCGACGGCAGCGGGAGGGCTGGACGCGTTGATGGCGCACTCTCCTCGGGGAAAGGGGCTGCGTAAGGGGAGGGAGGGCAGGCGTCGGCGACGCTAGCGCGGCAACTCGTAGCTACACGCGTAGAGTTGACACATTGTTATGGCCCGGCGGAGGGAGCGCGAACGGCCCCCCGCGCCGAGCCGGGGTCCGGACGGGCCGGACCCTTACCTGTCACTCAGGTGGGATCAAGGGGTGGTCTTGACCTTGATCTTGCCGTCGACGATCTTCTGCTTCGCGGCGTCCAGCTTGGGCTGGATGTCCTTCAGGTAGCCACCGCTGGTGGCCAGGGAGACACCGCCCTTGGCGAGGGAGTACACGTTGTTGCCCGCCAGCGGCTTGCCGTTCTTGACGGACTGGATGAAGTCGAAGACACCGACGTCGACGTTCTTGACCATGGAGGTCAGGATCGAGCTCTTGTACTTCGCCATGCCCGGAATGTTGTACTGGTCCGAGTCCACGCCGATCGCCCAGGCGCCCTTGACGCCGTTCACGGCCTCGATCGCGCCGGTGCCGGAGGAGCCGGCCGCGGTGTAGATGACGTCGGTGCCGTTGTCGAGCATGCCCTGCGCGGCCTGCTGGCCCTTGTCCGGGCTGGAGAAGCCGGAGGTGTCCTGGCCGTGGGTCAGGTACTGGACGTCGACCTTCACCTTGGGGTTGGTGTCGTGCACGCCCTGCACGTAACCGGCCTCGAACTTCTTGATCAGCGGGGTGTCGACACCGCCGATGAAGCCGACGTGGTTCTTCTTGGTCTTCAGCGCGGCGGCGACACCGGCGAGGTAGGAGCCCTGCTCCTCGGTGAACGTGATGCTGTTGACGTTCTTGCCGTCCACGACCGAGTCGACGATGCCGAAGGAGGTCTTCGGGAACTGCTTGGCGACCTGCTGCACGGCGGGCGCGTAGGTGTAACCGACGGCGATGATCGGGCTGTAGCCGGCCTGGGCCAGGTCGGTGAGGCGCTGCACCCGGTCGGCGGGGGTGTCCGAGGTCTTCGCGGTCAGCTCCTTGATGGAGCCGCCGAACTGCTTCTCGGCCTTGTCGGCACCGCGCGCGGCGGAGTCGTTGAAGGACCGGTCACCACGGCCGCCGACGTCGTAGGCGAGACCGATCTTGATACCGCCCTTGGCGCCGCCCGAGGGGGACGAGCCGGCGTCTTCGGAGGACGTCTTGCCACACGCGGTGGCGGAAAGGGCGAGGGCTGCGGTGGCGAGACACGCAGCGGAAAGCTTGGCTACCCGGCGCACGGGAAGGCTCCTTCACCTGACCTGAGCGCCATGTCGGCGCTTGAGCCGAACACCCCGGCGGCGACGGCTTCGCGGCATCGTAACGCGCGTAGATGTCGCAAAAAACCCTCTCTCGAAGCCGTTATCGATTCGAGGCAAACAGCGTCTGAACACGTTCTCCGAGTCCTCTCACAGGGCTGTCGCACACAGCGAACGATTGGCTTGCGAGCGTGTTGCGCGGAGGAGGGGGAGGGGCTAGGGGTGGCGCGGGAGGGAGGGGCGGGGTGGGGGTGGCGCTCGCGGGGAAGGCGCCGGGGGGAGGGGCGGGGCGAGTACGGCGCCGACGGGAGGGACGGGGCGAGTACGGCGCCGACGGGGGCGGGGATGGGGACGACGCGCCCGCGGGTGGGGCTGGGCGGGGATGGGGCCCGTGGGAGGGGCTGAGCGGAGATGGCGCTCGTGGGAGAGGCTGAGCGGAGATGGGGCCCGCGGGAGGGCCTGAGCAGGGACGGCGCCCACGGGGGCTGAGCGGAGACGGCGCCCACGGGAGGGCCTGAGCACGGACGGCGCGCACGGGAGAAGCTGAGCGGGCGCGACGCCCGCGGGGGAGGCTGGGCGGAGACGACGCCCGCAGGTGCGGCAGGCCGGCGGCGGGTGCGGCAGGGCGGCGGCGGGGCGGGGCCGGGCGTCCGCGGGTGCGGCACGGCGGCGGCTGATGCGGCGCCCGGCGTCTGCGGGAAGGGGTGAGCGGGGTACGGCGGCCCGCTGCCTGCGGGTGCGGCGGCGGAGCGGCGGGCGGGTGCGGCAGGGCGGCGACGGTGCGGCAGGGCAACGGCGGTGCGGCTGGGCGGCGTCGGTGCGGCAGGGTGGCGGGCGGGCGCCACTGGAGAAGCCCCGAACGCCCAGAGCCCCCGAACCTCCGCGCCACCACGCCGCCGCGTCCCCGGACCTCCGCGCCACCACGCCCCGCGCCCCCGGACCTCCGCGCCACCACGCCGTCGCCCCTTGGCCGCGCGCCACCACGCCCCGCGCCTTGGGCGCACGCCACCACGCCCCGCGCCTTGGGCGCACCCACCGCGCCGCCGGCCCTTGGGCGTCGTCAGCCGTCGTTCTCCTCCAGGAACGCCGCGGCCGTGAACATCTCCACGCCGACCGTGATGGCGTCCTCGTCGGCGTCGAAGTCGCCCTGGTGCAGGTCGCGCACGGTGCGCTCGCCGGGGCGGCGCACGCCGAGCCGGGCCATGGCACCGGGCACGTGCTCCAGGTACCAGGAGAAGTCCTCGCCGCCGAGGCTCTGCTCGGTGCTCTCCACGGCGTCCCGGCCTCGGCGGGCGGCCATCGCGCGGCGCAGCAGATCGGCGGAGCCCTTGTCGTTGACGACGGGGGGCACCCCTCGCACGTAGTTGATCTCGGACTTGGCCCGGTGCATGGTGGCGACCTCGTCGATGGCCGCGTGCACGATGTCGGGCGCCTGCCGCCAGGCCTCCAGGTCCAGGCAGCGCACGGTGCCGGCCAGCTCGGCGTGCTGCGGTACGACGTTCGGGGCGTGGCCCGACTCGATACGGCCCCAGGTGAGGGCGAGGCCGACGCGGGTGTCGACGCGGCGGGCGATCAGCGCGGGGACGTCGACGGCGACGCGGGCGGCGGCGGTGACCAGGTCGGTGGTCAGGTGCGGACGCGCGGTGTGCCCGCCGGGTCCGTCCAGGAGGACTTCCAGCCGGTCGCAGGCGCTGGTGATGGGACCGTGCCGCAGTCCGATGCGGCCGGCGTCGACGCGCGGGTCGCAGTGCAAGGCGAGGATCCGCCCGACCCCGTTGAGGACGCCGTCCTTGATGGCGCTGAGGGCACCGCCGGGCAGCACCTCCTCCGCGGGCTGGAAGATCAGCCGTACGGGGCGGCTGAGCAGCCCCTTCGCGTACAGGTCGGCGAGGACCAGGCCGGTGCCGAGCACGACGGTGGTGTGCATGTCGTGTCCGCAGGCGTGCGCGCGGTCGGGCACGGTGGAGCGGTACGGGCAGTCACTCTTCGTGTCCGGGATCGGCAGGGCGTCGATGTCGGCGCGCAGCGCGAGCAGCGGTACGCCGGGCCGCTCCCCCTCTTTCAGGCCGATGTCGCACACGAGTCCGGTTCCGGTGGCAAGGACGCGGGGGCGCAGCCCGGCCTTCTCCAGCCGCTCCTTGATCGCGGCGGTGGTACGGAACTCCTGGTTGCCCAGCTCGGGGTGCATGTGCAAGTCGCGCCGGAACGCGACCAGTTCGGCGTGCAGGGACTTGCTCAGCACGCCGGGGAGCGCATCCCCCGCGAGGCCGGACTCGGACTCTAGGGACATCAATTGCTTCACCCTCTGAAGGGTAGGACGCCCGGCTGGCCAACTGCCCCTGGATCAACAAAAGTTCAGCCCGTTAGGGGAAGAAAATCTGACCGCTGGACGCATGACTGTGGACTGTGATGGGTAAAACCACTTTTCTCTTCTTCCACGCATACCACGCCTCGGCCGAGTCACGCTCGCCATGTCCACGAACCGGACCTCCACTCGGCCCACAGCCACCAGGGTCGCCCCCCGCGCCGCCCACCCCCAAGTCGCCCTTCCCGGCACTCCCCTTCAGCTCCTCGTTCAGCTCACGCAGCGCACCACTGGACAGATAGTCTCCGCGCAGATAATCTGCTTATAGATCATCTGAAATCATCTAGCCGAGGAGATCACTCATGTGGGAGTACGAGCACAGCATCGAGACCAGCGCCACCCCCGAGGCGATCTGGCGGCTCTGGGCCGACGTCGAGAACTGGGGCACCTGGAACGCCGAGATCGAGAAGATCCAAATAAGCGGCCCGTTCGCGGCGGGCACGCGGATCACGATGACACCGCCCGGGGACGACCCGGTACTGCTGCGCATCGCCGAGGCGGTCGAAGGCGAACTGTTCGTCGACGAGGCCGACTTCGACGGCCTGCTGCTGCGCACCACCCACCGGATCGACCGGATCGGCCAAGACCGGATCCGGGTGGTGTACCGGATGGAGATCACCGGTACCGGCGCCGACGAGGCCGGCCCGCGGATCGGCCCGGACATCACCGCCGACTGGCCCGACACGATGGCCGCGCTGGTCAAGCTGGCTCAGAGCTGATGCCCCTCAGTCCCGGCGACAGCCCCGGATTCCTGCTGTGGCACGCCACCCTGCGCTGGCAGCGTGACATCTCCACGGCTCTGGCCCCACTCGATCTCACCCATGTGCAGTTCGTGCTGCTCGCCTGCGCCTGGTGGCTCAACGCCCAGGGCGAGCATCCCAACCAGCTGGCTCTCGCCCGCCAAGCCGGCACCGACGTCAAGATGACCTCCCAGGTACTACGCACCCTGGAACACAAAGGACTCATCGAGCGTGAAGTCGACCCGGCCGACACCCGCGCCAAACGACTGCGCGTCACCGAGGCCGGCGCCGACCTGGCCCCACGCGCGATTGCCGCCGTCGAGCGCGCCGACGCGCGATTCTTCCAGCCGGTGCCCCTCGACGAGGCCGTCTTGCTGCTCGGCCGCCTGGCTCGTCCCGAATCCTGAAACGCCCTCACCGACAACCGGGCCATCCCCGCGGCAGGCCCGCGGTTCTACGCCAGGCTCACCGAGGGCAGGCGGTGGATGTCGCGGGCGGTTCCTGTCACGCCTGACAGGAAGCCCTGGGCGCGGGGGGAGGCGGTTTCGGTGAGCCAGGTCGGGTCGATGTCGCACACCGCGACGCGGACGCCGGTGCCGGCCAGGGCCAGCGGGAGGGTGTGGACGACGGTGGAGGGGAAGCTGAGGATCGTACGGCCGATGGGGCCGCGGCGGGCGATCAGTTCCAGCGGGAGGTCGGGGCGGACGATCTCCAGCCCCGTCTCCTTGGCCAGCCGGTGGAGTTTGTCGGTGCTCTCGCGGCGGTGGGCGAAGTAGCGGGTGGTGCCGTGGGCCTTGGCCAGGGTGCGGACGGCGTCCAGGTAGGAGTCGCCGTCGACCACGCCCGTCTCCACCAGGGACGTGCCCACCATGTCGGCGCCCTTGGTGATGCGCGGCGGGCCGAAGCGGGTCCGGGTCCAGGAGAAGTCGTTGGCCGTGACCGTGACGCCCTCGGGGGTCTCGTGCACCGGCATGGAGGAGAAGACCTCCACCCGGCGGCGCGCGCTGGGGGTCAGCCGGCGGCGCGCGGAGGAGGAGACCGGCGCGAAGATCAGGTCGCGGGGGCCGGGGCGGCCGCCCTTGCGGTGCCAGCGCACCAGGCGTTCCCCGCGGGCGAGTTGGGCGACGAACTCCATCGTGGCGGTGCCGTCGTCCACCACCACCAGGTCCCGTGCCCGCGTGATGGTCAGCAGCAGCTGGACGTAGCGGGAGAAGGGGTCGCCCATCACCACGCGGTCGGCGCGGCGCAGCAGTCCCGTGAGGCCGCCGATGGTGGCGAACGGCGCGGCCGGGCCGCCGCGGGCCTCCTCCCAGCGCACCCGGTGGCCCTCGTCCCGCGCCAGGTCGGCCATCCGGCGCAGCTGCCCTCGGGTCATGGGGTCGGTCGGGGCGAGGACGACGAGCGTGAGGTCCGCGCCCGCCGGGGACGGCGCCTGGCCGGCCACCGTCCGCCGTACCTGCGCGGGTACGCAGGAGAGCGCGCCCGGCACCGGCACCGGGCCCGGCTCCGGGGTCCCGTCCGGCGGAGCGGCCACACCCCCCGGCGCACTGTCCGGCGTAACGGTCGTACCCCCCAGTGCCTCGTCCGGCGAGACGGTCGCGCCCCCCGGCGTCCCGTCCGCCGGAGCAGTCGTACCCCCAGTCGTACCCCCCGGTCCCCCGCCCCCCGACCGCGAGCCGCCACCCGGCCGGGAGCTGCCCCCCGGTCCCGGATCGGGGTCCGTGCCGCGCAGCCCGTGCAGATGTGCCCACTCCAGGACGTTGAGCAGCTGGACCGGGCTCTCCACGAAGGCGAGCGTGCGGGTGGGGTGGCCGGTGCGGCCGGTGCGGGGGCTCATCGGGGTGCGACCGTCCCGTCGTCAGTGACCTGGATTCACACCGTGACCGGCTCGCCGGCCGCGGCCGCGATCTCCGCCTCGGCGACGACACCGGCGACGCGGCGCAGCTTCTTCATCGGGCCCAGCTCGGAGTCGTAGACCTTCTTGACGCCGTCGCCGAGGGATGCCTCGATGGTGCGGATGTCGCGCACCAGGCGGGTGAGGCCCTGGGGCTCGACGGAGGCGGCCTGGTCGGAGCCCCACATGGCGCGGTCGAGGGTGATGTGGCGCTCGACGAAGGTGGCGCCGAGGGCGACGGCGGCCAGCGTGGTCTGCAGGCCCGTCTCGTGGCCGGAGTAACCGATCGGGACGTTCGGGAACTCCTTCTCCAGCGTGTTGATCACACGGAGGTTCAGCTCCTCGGCCTTCGCCGGGTAGGTCGAGGTGGCGTGGCACATCAGGATGTTGTCCGAGCCGAGGACCTCGACCGCGTGGCGGATCTGCTTCGGGGTGGACATGCCGGTGGAGAGGATGACGGAGCGGCCGGTGGCGCGCAGGGCGCGCAGCAGCTCGTCGTCGGTCAGGGATGCGCTCGCCACCTTGTGGGCGGGCACGTCGAACTTCTCCAGGAAGGCGACGGCCTCGGTGTCCCACGGGGAGGCGAACCAGTCGATCCCCTTCTCCTTGCAGTACTCGTCGATCCGGCGGTACTCGTCCTCGCCGAACTCCACGCGGTGGCGGTAGTCGATGTAGGTCATCCGGCCCCAGGGGGTGTCGCGCTCGATGTCCCACTGGTCGCGCGGGGTGCAGATCTCGGGGGTGCGCTTCTGGAACTTGACGGCGTCGCAGCCGGCCTCGGCGGCGACGTCGATCAGCTTGAACGCGTTCTCCAGCTCACCGTTGTGGTTGATGCCGATCTCGCCGCAGATGTAGACGGGCCGACCGGGGCCGACCTCGCGCGAACCGAACGTACGCAGACGGGAGTTGGTGCTCATCAGGGGTTCCTTACTTGGGGAGGGAATCGAGAGAGGGGCCGAGGATCCAGCTGGCGATCTCTCGGATCGCGCCGTCACCGCCGGGGAGCGTGGTGACCGCGCGTGCGGCGCCGCGTACGACGTCGTGAGCGCTCGCGACCGCCACCGGCCAGCCCACGAGGGCGAAGCACGGGAGGTCGTTGACGTCGTTGCCGACGTAGAGCACGCGCTCCGGCGCGATGCCCTGCTCCTCGCACCACTGCTTGAGGGCGAGGTCCTTGCGGTCGATGCCGTGCAGCACGGGGAGTTTCAGCTTCCGGGCGCGGGCGGCGACCACAGGGTTCTGTTCCGTGGACAGGATCAGCATCCGCAGGCCGCTCCTGCGCAGCGCGGCGATGCCGAGTCCGTCCCCGCGGTGCACGGAGACGAGTTCCCGTCCTTCGGAGTCGATCAGCACCCGGTCGTCGGTCTGGGTGCCGTCGAAGTCGAGTACGACCGCGTCGATGTCGTCGGCCGTGGGGAGCGCGCCGGGGCGGTCGGCGTCGAAGAGGGGGGCGAGGGCGCGGGCCCGCGCGAGGTCGTGCGGGTCGTCGATCTCCAGGACCCGCGCGGGGTCGGTGCGCACGAGTTCGGTGCGGCCGAAGAAGCGGTGCCCGTGCTCGCGGAAGCCGGCCGCGTCCATGGCGTAGGCGGTGCCGGTCTCCAGGAAGTCCTGCGGGCGGTCCTGGCGGCGCGGGCGGTACGACGCGTCGTGGTTCACCCCGACGCCGCCCCCGCCCCCGGCCCCGGCGCCGTCCCCGCCCGCGGCGTCGCTCCCGGTGTCGCCCCCGGCCTCGCGCCAGACGAAGCCGTGGAAGGGCGCCACGGTCACCGCGGTGTCCGCGCCGTTCTCCGCCACCGCGCCGGCCACCCCGTCCACGTCCTCGCGGGCGATGAAGGGGCTGGTGCACTGCACGAGCAGGACCACGTCCACGGCCGCGCCGTGCAGCGCCTCGTGCGCGTCCATGGCGTGCAGCACGGCGGCCTCGGAGGTGGCGGTGTCCCCGGCGATGGCGGCCGGGCGGAGCACCACCTCGGCGCCGGCCTCGCGGGCGGCGGCGGCGATGGCCTGGTCGTCGGTGGAGACCACGACATCGGTCACCAGGCGGGCGGCGCGGCACTCGCGCACCGCGCGGGCCACCAGCGGGACGCCGCCGACCGGGGCGAGGTTCTTCGCGGGCACGCCCTTGGAGCCGCCGCGGGCGGGGATCACCGCGAGCACCCGGCGCACCGTCGCGCCCTGGCTCGCTTCCGGGTGGGACATCCGATCTCCTTGAGAGGTCACAGCTCCCCCATCCGCCGGATCACCGGGGCGACCCGCTGGACGCCGTGCCGGTAGGCGCCGCGCGCGGCCCGGCGCACGATCTGACGCACGGGTCCGGGGGCCTTGCCGGCGGTGGGCGCGCCGGGCAGCGGGGCGCCGTCGGGGCCGAGGTGGTGGCGGGCGAGGATGCCGGGCAGATAGCCGGGCGCGGTCTCGGGGGTGTAGTAGGGGGTCAGGGGCGGCAGGCCGCCGGGGCGGTCGAGCAGCTTGGCGATGCGCTCGCGGGCCGTGTCGAAGGCGGTCTCGTACCCTCCGTCGGCCGCGACCCCCTGCCGGGCCACCCACTCCGCGTCGGGGGCGGGCCGGTGGCCGGCGTCGAGCTGGTCCCAGGAGGCGAGGCAGCCGGAGCCGGTGAAGTGGTGGTTGCCCAGCGCCTCGCGCACCCCGAGGTCGGTCAGTACGACCGTGGGGATCCGGCGGTGCAGGGCCTCCAGGGCGGCCGTGGAGCTGATGGTGACCAGCAGGTCGGTGCGGTCGAGGACCTCGCCCATGTGGCCGTACACCAGGCGGAAGTTGGCGGGTACGTCCTTGCCCTGGACCAGCTTCTGATAGGGCAGCTCCTCGATGTGGGTGGTGTGTTCGCCGGGCTTGGAGCGCAGCTTGAGCAGCACCTCCCGCTCGGGGTGGGCGCGGGCGTGCCGGATGAGGCGGTCGAGGAGGTAGGTGCGGTCGCGGCGGTTGTCCGGGACGGACGGCTGGGCCGCGAACACCACGGTGTAGGGCTCGTGTTCACCGGTGTAGGGCGCCCCGCCGAGGAAGGGCAGCGCGACCTCGGTGACCGCGGAGGCGTCCGCGCCGACCCCCTCGTACACGGCGCGGAACCGGTCCGCGTCGTGGCGGGAGTTGGCGAGGACCAGGTCCGCGCCGTGCCGCAGCAGCAGGCCGTCGGCGAGCTTCTCGTAGACGACGCCGACGTAGCCGGTGACGACGACGGGCCGGGGGCCGGTGCCCCACGTGTTGCGCAGGCCGTGCAGCATGGCCTGCACCCCGCCGCCGACGAGCGCCAACACCAGGATGTCGTACGGCTCCTGGCTCATGGCGTGCAGGAACTCGACGCCGGTGACCTCGCTGAGGGAGTCGGCGCGGACGCCGATCTCCTGGAGCTGGCGGGCGGTCGGGGTGGCTCGTCCGCGCAGGAGGTAGCCGTCGAGCCGGACCTCGGCAGCCGCCGGAGTGAGTCGCCGCGCGGTGAGCGCGCCCCACTTCCACCGGGTGTCGGAGTCCGCGAGGACGGCGACCCGCAGGGACTTCTTGGCACTTGCTGGCACGTCCAAGACGCTAGGAAGCGATTCCGCCGTTCCGCCCAACCGGAATGCAACAAACGGTTAACAGCACATCGCCGAATGACGAATCGGCTCGCGACCGGCCCCGGAAACAGCCCGGTTCACAGCTTCGCCACGTGCCATTCACCCAGTATCAAGCAAGGCGTCAAGACGAATGACGGGCATCCCCCCTAACGTCCCTGACGTGGTCAAGCTCTCCGTCATCGTGCCGTTCTACAACGTGCAGTCATACGCGCCCGACACGCTCAGGAGCCTGAAGGCGAACACGCGTGAGGACTTCGAATTCATTCTCGTCGACGATTGTTCCCGCGACGGGACGCCCGAAATTCTCGCGCGCGCGGAGCGCGAGCTGCCCGGAGCGGTCCTGGTCCGGCACGAGCAGAACGGAGGTCTGGCGACCGCGCGCAACACCGGCATCGACCGGGCGCGCGGCGAGTATCTGACGTTCCTGGACGGCGACGACTGGCTCGCTCCCGGCTACTACTCCCAACTTGTCGGTGCTATCGAGGAGTTGGGCGTCGACTTCATCCGCACCGACCATGTGCAGTGCACCGCGCGGGCCCGCCAGGTGCAGCGCGTGCCGGTCGGCAGGCGCGGTCGGGTGCTCAGCCCGCGGGAGGCGATCCTGCCCGCGGACCGCTCCACCTCGGTGGACTACGCGTTCGCCTGGGCGGGCGCCTACCACCGCAGGCTGGTCGACAAGGGCCTGCTGCACTTCACCGACGGGCTGCGCACGGCCGAGGACCGGCCGTGGATCTGGAAACTGCACCGGGAGGCGGAATCCTTCGCCGCGGTGAGCCTGCTCGGCGTGTTCTACCGGCGCGGGGTCGCCTCCTCGCTCACGCAGATCGGTGATGTGCGTCAGCTCGATTTCATCCGCGCATTCGACCAGGTGATCGCGGAAACCGCGAAGGACCGGGACGCGGACGCGCTGCTGCCGAAGGCGGTGCGCACCTATTGCGCCATCATTTCCCATCATCTGGGATCCATCGAAAGGTTTGAGCCCGCGGTGGCGAAGAAACTGAAATCCCTGAGTGCCGCCGCGCTGCGCCGCATGCCGCAGGACGTGCTGGACGACGCGCTGGACTCCATGGACCTCCTGCGCGCCACCAAGCTGCGCCGGCTGCGCCGCCGCCCCGTCGCCGCGGGGGCCGCCGCGTGACCACCCAGATCTTCCAGGCGTCGACCCTGTACGGCATCGCCACCCTCGCCGCCGCCCTGGACTCCGGCTGCTTCGACCCCGCCGACCGGCGGATCCTGCTGGTCTGCAACAACGCGGTGACGCCCGAGACCACGCCGGGGCCGGACGGGATGCCCGGTTTCGAGCGGCTGCGCGACCGGTTCGACGAGGTGATCTCGTACAACGAGACGATCTTCCCCTTCCATCCGGGCGGCTGGGCCCCCCGCGTGGACGACATGCCGCTGTGGGAGCGCTTCCTGCGCCACGAGTGGGAACTCGGCTCCGACGACGTGGCGTTGGCCGTCGAGTCGATCCAGGTCAACCCGGCGCTGGCGCTCGGGCAGATCTTCAACGGCGCGCCGGTCACGGTCTACGCCGACGGCCTGATGTCGTACGGCCCCACGCGCAACAAGATCGACCCGCTGGTCGGCACCCGTGTCGACCGGCTGCTCCACCTGGACCTGGTGCCGGGCCTCACCCCGCTGCTGCTGACCGAGTTCGGGGTGCCCGGCGAGCTGGTGCCGACCTCCGCCTTCACCAAGGTACTCGCGGAACTCGCGCCGCTCGCCGAGGAGTTGCCCGAGGCCGAGGAGCCCGCGCTGCTGCTCGGGCAGTACCTGTCGGCGCTGGACATCCTCACCGCCGAGCAGGAGGAGGACCTGCATGTGCGGATGCTGGAGGGCGTGGCCGGACTGGGCCACACCACGGTCGTGTTCAAGCCGCACCCCACCGCCCCGGCCCGCTACACCCGCTCGCTGGAGCAGGCGGCGGAGCGGTTCGGCGTGGCGCTGACCGTCGTGGACACGCCGGTCCTCGCCGAGGTGCTGTACCAGCGGATGCGCCCCGCGCTGGTCGTGGGCTGCTTCTCCACGGCCCTGCTGACGGCCTCCGCGCTCTACGGCCTGCCGGTCGCCCGCGTGGGCACCGAACTGCTGCTGGCGCGGCTGACGCCGTACGAGAACAGCAACCGGATCCCGGTCACCGTGGTGGACGCCCTGCTGCCCGACCTGGCGGACGCGGACGCGGTCACCGGGCGGCGGCCGGGCATGGACGTGGAGCGGCTGGGCGCGCTGGTGCGGGCGGTGGGCTTCGCGATGCAGCCGAAGATCCTGCCGGGGCTGCGCGCGGAGGCGGAGGCATGGCTCGCGGCCAACTTCGGCCCGCGCACGTCCCGTTACTTCAAGCGCCGCCGGCTCACCTCGCTGGCCCTGCCCGGCGGGATCCCCGCACAGCTGGCGTTCATCCCGCGCAACGCGACCGTGCGCAGGGTGGCGAAGAAGGCGCGCAGCCTGCGCAGGACCGTACGGAGCTGAGCCGATGACCTCGCCCTCCCCCGCCCTCGACGACGTCCCGATACCCGCCCCGGAGGGGACCTCGGCGCCCGCGCCCACCGGGCGCCGCGGCCGTCTCCTCGCCCTCGACGGGCTGCGGCTGGTGGCCGCGCTGATGGTCTGCCTCTACCACTACACCGGGCGCGGCGGCACGATCTCCGAGTCCTGGCACCAGAGCCCGTCCGTGGTCTTCCCGACCCTGAGCCGGGCGGCCGTCTACGGCTGTCTGGGCGTGCAGCTGTTCTTCGTGATCAGCGGCTTCGTGATCTGCATGAGCAGCTGGGGCCGCACCCTGGGCGACTTCTTCCGCTCCCGCGTCTCCCGCCTCTACCCCGCCTACTGGGTCGCGCTGGTCCTGGTCACCGCGGCGTCCCTGGTCCTGCCCGCCGTCGTCAAGCCGGTCCGGCTGGACGAGTTCCTGGTCAACCTGACGATGCTCCAGCAGCCGATGGGCGCGACACGGGTGCTCGGCGTGTGCTGGACGCTGTGGGCCGAGGTCCGCTTCTACGCGCTGTTCGCGCTGTTCGTCGTGGTGCGCGGGGTCACCTACCGGCGCGTGGTCCTCTTCTGCTCCGTGTGGACCCTGGCCCTGGTGCTCTGCCGCACCACCGGCAACGCGCTGACCGACCAGGTCCTCATGCCCGAGTACGCGCCCTACTTCATCGGCGGTCTCGCCCTCTACCTGATCCACCGCTTCGGCAGCGACCTGCTGCTGTGGGGCATCGTCGCGGTGTCCTGGCTGCTCGGCCAGAGCGAGGCGACCCGCGGCCTGTGGCACCCGACCGGCCACTCCGGCCTGCACCGCGACCCCTACGTGGTGGTCCTGGTCGTCACCCTCTCCTTCGCCGTCGTCGCGGCGGTGGCGCTGGGCTGGACCCGCTGGGCCTCCTGGCGCTGGCTGACCACGGCCGGCGCGCTGACGTACCCCTTCTACCTGGTCCACGAGCACCTGGGCTGGTTCGTCATCCGGGTCCTGCACCGGCTGCTCGGGCTGCCCTCGGCGGCGACCCTGGGGGCGACCGTCCTGATCATGCTGGCCCTGGCCTGGCTCATGCACCGCTTCGTGGAGAAACCGTTCGGCCCGCGGCTGAGACGGGCACTGAAGACACGGAACCCCGCCGGGGCTTAGAGGCCGCTTACGCTCAGGGCGCCGCCCCGCGCTCAGGGGGCCAGCCCGTACCGCGCCCCGATTCCCGCGATCACGACCGCCAGTCCTTCCTCGAACTGGCGGTCGTAGTCGTCGAAGAGGAGTTCGCCGGCCGCCGCGGCGAGGGGGTAGTCGGACAGGCGGCGGGCGCGGTCGGCGATGTCGGTGCGGACCTGCCCGTCGCCCGGTCCGGGGCGCATGCCCTGTTCCTCGGTGACGAAGCCGATGGTGTAGGCGGTGGCCGTGCGGCCCGCGTCGACGGCCTGGGCGAGGGTCAGCCCGGCGCCGGTCAGCAGGCGGAGGTTCGCCTCCAGGGCGGGGGCGTGGTCGGTGCCGGTGAAGCGCGAGCCGCTGAAGACCTTGGCGCCGTCGCGGTAGCCGAGCAGCGCGGCGCGCAGGCCGCGGTTGACCTTCAGCAGGCGTTCGGACCAGGTGTCGGCGGGGTCGAGCGCGGTGCCGGCGACCATCCGCCGGTACATCTGCGTCGCCATCTCGTCCAGCAGCGCCTGCTTGTCCTTGAAGTGCCAGTACAGGGCGGGCGCCTTGACGTCCAGCTCCTTCGCGATGGCGCGCAGGGTCAGCCCGTCGAGGCCCACCTCGTTCAGCAGCCGCAGCGCCGTGTCGGCGACCCGCGCACGGTCCAGGGGCGATCGTCGTTCCGCACTCACACTTGACAGCTTAACAGCGTTAAGGGCACGCTCATGCCCGACGGCACTTAACGACGTTAAGGAGATGTGGCCATGGATACGACGGATGTCCTGATCGTGGGCGCGGGCCCCACCGGACTCGCCCTCGGCATCGACCTCGCCCGGCGCGGGGTCGCGGCCCGGCTCGTGGAGCGCGCCGACGCCCTGTTTCCGGGCTCGCGCGGCAAGGGGATCCAGCCCCGCACCCAGGAGGTCTTCGACGACCTGGGCGTCATCGGCGCGGTCCTCGCGGCGAGCGGGCCCTACCCGGACCGGATGGTGTGGCGGGACGGCGAGCGGGTCGGCGAGGAGTCGATGTTCGAGCGGTTCGAGCCGGACGCGGGCACGCCGTACCCGGCGCCGCGGATGATCCCGCAGTGGCGCACCCAGGAGATCCTGTACGCGCGGCTCGCGGAACTGGGCGGCAAGGTCGCCTTCGGGCGCGAGGTCACGGGCCTGACGCAGGACGCGGAGGGCGTGGACGTGGCCTTCGCCGACGGTACGGCGGTCCGCGCGCGCTATGTGGTGGCGGCCGACGGCGGACGCTCGGGGATCCGGCGGGCGCTCGGCGTCGGGATGACCGGAGAGAGCGTCGACCCGGCGCCGTTCGTGGTGGCGGACCTGCGGGTGCGGGGCCTGGACCGGGAGTACTGGCACGCCTTCCCGGCGGCGGACGGCAGCGTCCTCGGGCTCTGCCCGCTGGCCGGCACCGAGGAGTTCCAGCTGGCCGCGCGGCTGCCGGAGGGCTCGGAGCCGGACGTGAGCGCGGACGGCGTGCGCGAACTGGTCGCCCGGTACACCCACCTGGCCGCCCAGGACGTGACCGAGGTGCGCTGGGCCTCGGAGTTCCGGCCGCGGGCGGCGCTCGCGGACCGGTTCCGGGTGGGCCGGGTGTTCCTCGCGGGCGACGCCGCGCATGTGCACTCGCCAGCCGGCGGACAGGGCCTGAACACCAGCGTGCAGGACGCCTACAACCTCGGCTGGAAGCTGGACGCGGTGCTGCGGGGCGCCCCCGAGTCGCTGCTGGAGACGTACGAGGAGGAGCGGCAGGCGAACGCCGCGGCCATGCTGGAGCTGTCCACCGGCGTGCACCGCGGCGAGGTCCGGCGGGGCCGGGCCACCGTCCAACTCGGCGTCGGCTACCGGGAGTCGTCGCTCAGCGCCGAGACGCGGACCGGGCCGGGACCGGTACGCGCGGGCGACCGCGCACCGGACGCCGAACTGCCCGGCGGACGCCTCTTCGACCTCCTCCGGGGCCCGCACTGGACCCTGCTGGGCGCCGCCACCGCCCCGCGCGCGGGCATCCGGACCCTGCCGTCGGCCCCCGCGTCCTACGGCCCCGGCGTCTTCCTGATCCGCCCGGACGGCTACGTCGGCTGGGCCGGCGAGACGGCGACGGAGGACCTGGCGGCCTACCTCGACGGCGTCGGCATCCGCTGAACCCCGGCTCGCCGGGACCGGTTCACGAGGCCAGCGACAGCTTCACCGCGAACCCGAGGAACAGCGCACCGGCCGCCGTCGTGGCCGTCGCCGACAGGCGCTTGCGGCGGCGGAAGGCGGCGGCGAGGCGGGTGCCGCCGAATATGAGGGCGCTCAGGTACAGCACGCTGGCGAGCTGGGCGAAGGCGCCGAGGACGACGAAGGACAGGGCCGGGTACGCGTAACCGGGATCGACGAACTGCACGAAGAAGGCGACGAAGAACAGGATCGCCTTCGGGTTGAAGAGGCTGACGACGAGGGCGCGCCGGTACGGGCGTTCCCCGGCGGCGGCGCCCGCCTGCTCCGCCGCCGTCTGAGCGGGCGCCTGCTCCCGCCGGGTCCGCCACAACCGCCGGGCGGAGCGCAGCATGCCGAGCGCCAGCCAGGTCAGATAACCGGCACCGGCGTACTTCACGATCCCGAACAGCAGCGCGTTGGCCTGGAGCAGCGAGGCGACGCCGGCGGCGGACAGGGTCATGAGCACGGTGTCCCCGCAGAACACCCCGGCGGCCGCGGTGTACCCGGCCCGCACCCCGCGGCGGGCGGCGACGGACAGCACGTAGAGCGAGTTGGGACCGGGGAGCAGCACGATCAGGGCCACGCCCGCGAGATACGTGGGGAGATGGACGACACCGAACATGGAAAGGAGTGTCGCACGGGGGTACGACAACGGGCCCCGACCGGGGTGAACAGCCGCCCGACGGACGCTTGGCCGGGGTCGGTGGACGGTTGCTCAGAAGGTGTCCGCCGGGACGTACTTCCCCCACACCTCCCGCAGCGCCCCGCACACCTCGCCCACCGTGGCCCGCGCCCGCAGCGCCTCCTTCATGGGGTAGAGGACGTTGTCGTCGCCCTCCGCGGCCTTCTTCAGGGCGGTCAGGGCGGTGTCGACCGCGCGCCGGTCGCGTCCGGCGCGCAGCGCGGCGAGCCGCTCGCACTGGCGGGCCTCGATGGCGGGGTCCACCCGCAGCGGCTCGTACGGCTCCTCCTCGTCCAGCCGGAAGCGGTTGACGCCGACGACCACACGCTCCCCGGAGTCGGTCTCCTGGGCGATGCGGTAGGCGTTGCGCTCGATCTCGGCCTTCTGGAAGCTCTGTTCGATCGCCGCCTCCGCGCCGCCCAGCTCCTCGACCCGGTCCATCAGCGCGACGGCCGCCGCCTCCACGTCGTCGGTCATCCGCTCCACCGCGTACGACCCGGCGAAGGGGTCCACGGTCGCGGTCACGTCCGTCTCGTGGGCCAGCACCTGCTGGGTGCGCAGGGCGAGCCGCGCGGAGGTGGCGGTGGGCAGCGCGATCGCCTCGTCGAAGGAGTTGGTGTGCAGGGACTGGGTGCCGCCGAGGACCGCGCCGAGGGCCTGGACGGCGACCCGGACCAGGTTCACCTGTGGCTGCTGCGCGGTGAGCTGGACCCCGGCGGTCTGCGTGTGGAAGCGCAGCATCAGCGACTTGGGGTTCTTCGCGCCGAACTCCTCCCGCATCACCCGCGCCCAGATCCGGCGCGCGGCCCGGAACTTGGCGACTTCCTCCAGGAGCGTCGTACGGGCCACGAAGAAGAAGGACAGGCGCGGCGCGAAGTCGTCCACGTCCATCCCGGCCGCGACCGCCGTGCGCACGTACTCGATGCCGTCGGCGAGCGTGAAGGCGATCTCCTGCACGGGCGACGCGCCCGCCTCGGCCATGTGGTAGCCGGAGATCGAGATCGTGTTCCACCTGGGGATCTCCGCGGTGCAGTACCGGAAGATGTCCGCCGTCAGCCGCAGCGAGGGCTTCGGCGGGAAGATGTAGGTGCCGCGGGCGATGTACTCCTTGAGCACGTCGTTCTGGATGGTCCCGGTCAGCCGGTCGGCCGGGACGCCCTGTTCCTCGGCCACGAGCTGGTACAGGAGCAGCAGCAGGGCGGCGGGAGCGTTGATCGTCATGGACGTGGAGACCTGGTCCAGCGGGATGCCGTCGAACAGCACCCGCATGTCCTCGACCGAGTCGACCGCCACACCGACCTTGCCGACCTCGCCGTGCGCGAGGGGCGCGTCGGAGTCGTGGCCCATCTGAGTGGGCAGGTCGAAGGCGACGGACAGACCGGTGGTGCCGTGGGCGATCAGTTCCCGGTAGCGGGCGTTGGACTCCGCCGCCGTGCCGAAACCGGCGTACTGGCGCATCGTCCAGGGGCGGCCGGTGTACATGCTCGGGTAGACCCCGCGGGTGAAGGGGTACGACCCCGGTTCCCCGAGCCGCTCGGCCGGGTCCCAGCCGGTCAGCGCGTCCGGCCCGTAGACCGGCTCGATCGGCAGGCCCGACTCCGACTCACGCGCCATGACGCCTCCGCGGTACGCACCTCTGGTACCTCCTCACCATGCCTCGTCGTTCGGCGGCGGTCACGTGGGGAAGCATCCGGGGATGAGGACCAGGGGCAGGACCCTCGCCGCACTCACCGTGCTCGCCGCCCTCGCCGCGCTCTGCGGGTGCACCGTCCGGCCGCTGGGCGCCGACGGCCGGCCATGGGGCGGGGACCCGCTGTCCGCCGGGGCGCCGGGGGCGATGCCGGGGGTGCTGTGGCGGCCGGGTGACAGCGGGCCGGGCGTACGGGAACTCCAGGCGCGGCTGCGGCAACTGGGCTGGCTGTTCGACGGGCCCACGGGGTCGTACGACGATCTCACCGAACGGGCCGTACGGGGCTTCCAGGGCAAGCGCGGGCTGCCGGTCACCGGCGTCACGGACGGCGTGACCTGGCGGCGGCTGCTGGCGATGACCCGTGCGCCGGGCAGATGGGAGCTGTATCTGATGGGCGGCCAGCCCGCCGCCGCGCCCGATCCGCGCTGTCTGACCGGGCGGGTGCTGTGTATCAGCAAGCCGGGCCGGACGCTGCGCTGGATGGTCGACGGGCGGACCGTGTCCGAGATGGCCGTGCGCTTCGGCTCCCGCCGCAGCCCGACCCGCGAGGGCGTCTTCCGCGTCTACTGGAAGTCCCGGCGCCATGTGTCGACCCTGTACGACTCGCCGATGCCGTACGCGATGTTCTTCAGCGGCGGCCAGGCGGTGCACTACTCGTACGACTTCGCCGCGCGCGGTTATGCCGGGGGCTCGCACGGGTGCGTGAACGTACGGGACGAGGCGGCGATCGCGCGGGTGTTCGCGGAGGTGCGGGTGGGCGACAGGGTCGTCGTGTACCGGTGAGGCGGGTGGGTCCGGCGATTCCGGCGGGTGGCCGAGCGGCCGGGCTTTTGGGGCGCGGGCGGGACCGGGGGAACATGTCCCGCCCGCGCCATGTGCACGAGCCGCGGGTACGGGGGGAACCCCGGCTCAGTGCTACGGCCGATGACCAGTCGGCTCACTCAGTACTGCGTCGGGGGAGCCAAAAGTGTCACACCCTGCGCGGAAAAACTTTCGCGAGGTCTGAAAGTGGCTGGTCAGAGGGGTATGGGCGATCAAAATTGGTCAACGGGCGGGAGCGGGGACGGGCGCGGTGCGACCCGGCCGCGGGTTGCCGGAGGTCGCGGAGCCGCCGTGACCGCGCGGGGCGGGCGCCGGGTTGTGCGCCGAGTGGTGTTTCGGGTTGTGCGCGGGGTTGTGCTCCGGCGCGGGCGCGGTGGGACCGCGGTGCCGGATGCGCACCTTGCCGACGGGGCTGCCGCCGCCGTGCCCACGGCCGCCGCCCGCCTTCCCGCCGCCCTTTCCGTCCCCGCCGCCCTGGCCGTGCCGCGGGCCCGTGCCGTGGCCCCTGCCGGGGTGGCTTTCGTCGTCACCGCCCTGGCCGCCGCCGCCCTGCCCCTTGCCGCCCTGGCCCGAGCCCCGGCCGCGGCCCTGCCCCTGGCCTTGGCCCTGTTCCGAGCCCCGGCCGCCGGGGTCGCGGCCCTTGCCCTGGGCGGGGTTGCCGGCGATCTGGTCGCCGGCGGCCAGGATGAGCTTGCAGTACTGGGCGAGCCGGGCGGAGCCGCCCGCGAGGTTCTCCAGGGCGCGTCTGCGGTCGGCGTTCAGCCCGGTGCCGGAGCGCAGATCGCGGCAGGCGCCGACGGCACCGTCCGAGCGGCCGCCGCCCTGCGGGGAAGAGGTGCCGGAGCCGGAATCCGTACCCGTACGGCCGTCCGTCGTACCGGCGCGGTCCGAACCGCCGGAGCCGCCGGAAGCGCCGGAGCCGTCGGACGGGCCGGAGTCGGCGCCGCCGCCGGTGACGCCGATGCCGCCGGACGCCCGCGGGGTGGCCGGGGCGGACGGCCGGCTGGAGGCGTCCGCGGTGGCGGTGACCGCGGGGCCGGGCTTCTCCACGTCGAACGGCGTGGGCAGCACCCCGCTGCCGGCGGCCACGGCGACCCCGCCGAGCGTCCCGGCGGCCACCACGGCGGCCAGCGCGAGCCGCACCGGACGGCCCCAGCGGGGGCGGCGGGCAGCGGCTGCGGTCCGGGTCGGGGCGCCGATGCGGACGAGGCCCGCGTCATGGCCGCGGGTGCCCGCGGCGCCCGCGCGCGCGTCCGTACGGGTACGGCGGCCGGGGCCGCTCGCGGCGAGCGCGGCGGTGCGCTCGTCCGCGGCGGCCTCGCGGGCCTTGCGGAACGCGGCCAGGGCGGCCTGTTCGCCGGGGAGTTCACCGGTGGCCGGGGCCGCCTCCGCGGCCAGCGCGCCGAGCACCCGGACCAGGCGTTCTGCCTGGTCACGGGCGGAGGGGTCGACGGATTCCAGGGGCTCCCCGTGCAACAGGCGTTCCGCCGTCCTCGGGTTGAGCCACTTGTCCTGCTCGTCGGCCATCACATGTCCTTCTGCGTCCGCGCGCGCGTATGCGTCACAGTTGCGGACGTCACCGCGCGTGCACGCGGTTCTCGCTCGGGGTCCTGCCGGGTCGCTCGCTTCGATGCCGGCCGGGGTGTCTGCTCGGGGTCCCGCTGGGGTGGCAGCGCGTCCAGGACGCCGGCCGTCTCCGGGTCGTCGCCGAGCAGTTCGGCGAGCCGTTTCAGGCCGCGGTGCGCGGCGGTGCGGACGGCGCCGGCGCGTTTGCCGAGGGTCTCGGCGGCGGTCTTGGCGTCGAGGCCGACGACCACGCGCAGGACGACCGCCTCGGCCTGGTCCTGCGGGAGCCGGGCGATCAGGGAGAGGGTGCGGCCGGTGGTGAGCGCCTCGATGGCCTCGCCGGCGGTGTCGGACTCGGCGGCGCGGCCGGTCAGCTCGGTCTCGTCGCCGCCTATCGCGGGGCGGCGGCCGCGCATCCGGATGTGGTCCAGGGCACGGTTGCGGGCGATCCGGGCGGCCCAGCCGCGGAACCGGTCGGCGTCGCCGCTGAACCGGTCGAGGTCGCGGGCGATCTGCAGCCAGGCCTCGGAGGCCACGTCCTCGGCATCGGGGTCGCCGACGAGCGTGCGCACGTATCCGAGCAGCCGTGGATGCACGGCACGGTACACCGCACGGAACGCGCTCTCGTCTCCGTCCTGTGCCGCACGCACCGCGGCGGTCAGCTCCGCGTCGTCCCCCAGCACCGCACTCCCTTTACGCCTGTCTTCTGGTCGGCGCGAATGGCACGTTACGGCCTGAAACCTCGCTCCGTCCACGTCTGTAGAAGATGCAACTAACTCGTGACCGGGTGCGGGTATGCGCAGGGTGAGGACGGAACACGCCCGAGGTGTGACAGAAAACGCACCTACGGCGCTGTAGAGAGTACGGGTCGCCCAACGGCCCTCAGAGCGACGGCCGGGGCCTCTCCTGTGGGGGGTGGCGGCCCCGGCCGTCGTTCGGCCCCCACACCCCGGCCGGGCAACGCCCGCCGCACGGGGCTTCCGCATGACCAACGCGTCCTGCCGCTCCCCTCCTTGCCCACGCCGGCACCCCCTACGGCAGCTCGACGGTCCACGTTCCGTGATCGATCCCGCATTCGAGCGCGAGTTTCATGCTTATCTTTTCGATCGAATTGTCCAGTCGCAGGCCCAGAAGTCGGCCATTGTTTCCATGGCTGAAGTCGCCGTAGAAGCCAGAGCCGACCGTTCTGAATATTCCGCCGTTTGCCGCCTGAATCCCGTCGATCACGAGGCCTATGGGTATCTCATAAAGCCGGTACGTGATGACAGGCGAAGCCTCTGTGACGCGAAGGACGAGGATGCGCCGGAAACCGCAGATCTCGCCCACAATCCGACCTGCGACCCCGACGCAGTCGTCTGCGGTTGCCAAAGCCCGCAGCCAGCGGGCTTCCAGCAGCTTGTTGATGACAAGGGGCGTGGAATCGGAACGCACTCGCTGCACCGTGATGAGCCAGCCGGAATCTCCGTCGATGAGCGACCGGCCGAACGGCATCGAGTGGAGACTGTGATGCAGGCGAAGCCGGTTGGCGACTTTCCTGGAGACGTCCTCGGTGACGACACCGCGTCCATGTCCAGGGCTGAACCGCACGTTTGCCTTCAGGGTCTCCTGGGCCTCGGCTCTACGGCGCAGGTCGGCGAGGACGTCCGCCGGCGTGACCAGGGCGTCGTAGGTCTGACGGATTTCCGGGTTGAGGTCCAGGAAGGTGCGGATCTGATCGAAGTGCCAGACTTTCCAGCCCTTGAGGGGAAGGCGATGCTCGGCCACGAGTTCCCTGATCTTCTTGTCGACGCGATCGATCCCTCCGGATCCCGCAACCGACGACAGGACCACATTCGTCGCAAGGATCATGTAATCGGGTAGCGGTCCGTCTTTGGCCCGAGACGAGTTCGGGTCTCCCCAGGTTCCCAACTCCCGAGCAACTTCCTTGAGGAACCACTTGGTATCGGCGGACGTACCGAGCGGGCGAGTCCGGAACTTCGCCTGCAAAACGCCGTAGCCGTTCCACGGGCCACCAGGGTCGGGGGTGGGGAAACTCGTCCGACCATCGAATGTCGCCTCGCGGCCACCATCCCGCCCGTCCCCGAACACACGGTGCCGAGTATTTTGACGGCGAGCGCCTGGGTCAGGTGCTCGAAATCGCGAGGTCCGAGGCGCGTCAGATCGTAATCCACCCGCTCATTCTGTACCGACTGGCGGGCTCGGCGGCCCTGTCTGCGCACGGGGACGACCTCACGGCGTCCATCCGGGCTTCCTGCGCTCGTCGTCGGGGCGACGGTTGCTATAGCTCGGGTCAAATCCGAGGGGAGCGGCTGGTCGCGGTACCACGATCGGCCGATGTCAGAGAAGACGGATTCTTCGGATGTTCCGATCAAGGTCAGAGCCGACAACAGGGTCTACAAGGCTCCGCTGCTCGGCGGAGCCTTGCCCATCGGCCTGGGGACGGTACGCATCGCGCTCCGGTTGGCCAACGGCCGCGGCAGCTCGCCGGGGGCGGGCTGGCCGGGTCTGATCGTCGCCATACTCGCGGTGGTCGTCCCCCTGGTGTGGTTCGCTGGAGGGCTGGCGCTGCGTCGGGTGAAAGCCGCCATCACCCTGGAAGACGGTGTGCTGAGCGTCCGCAACCTGTGGGGACGGGTCGTACTGCTCACCCTGGAGTCCGACGTCACCGGCCTCCACTACGTGCGGATACCGGTGGACGGCCACAAGCACCGCCTGGTGATCACCTCGCTGGAGGACACGCCCTTGGTGCTCGACACCCGCTTGTGGGAGAAGGAGCCTTTGCAGCGCCTGTTGGGCCGGCTGACCGCCTCACCGGCGCAGGCACCCGTCAGGCAACAGGGAATGCTGACCTGGTCCCAGTTCCGCGCCCGCTTCCCCGGCGCCAGGGTGCCGTGGCGCCAGGTGCACTTCTGGTGGTTCACCATCCTCGTGGTGCTCCTCGCCATCGCCTACATCGCCTTCTTCGTGAACCTGTCCTACTTCCTCTGACGGCTCGCCCTCGGCCGTGCGGCTCGCGGACCGCGGCGTCCGTCACGTCCGGCGTCTCAGTCCCCTGTCAGGGTGCGGGCCAGGCGTCGCAGGCCGCGGTGGGTGGCGGTGCGGACGGCGCCGGGGCGTTTGCCGAGGACGCGGGCGGCGGCCGGGGCGTCGAGGCCGACGATCACCCGCAGCAGCACGGCCTCCGCCTGGTCCCGCGGCAGGGAACGCACCAGTTCGAGGGCGTGCGCCGTGGACAGCGACTCCAGGGCCTGCTCGTGGGTGCTGTGCGGAGCCGCACGGTCCAGCGCCTCCTGGTCGAGCGCGGTGGTACGGGGCCGGACGCGGCGGCGGCGCAGCTGGTCCAGGGCGCGATGGCGGGCGATGGCCGCCGTCCAGCCGCGAAAGCCCGCGCCGTCACCGGTGAACCGGCCGAGGTCCCGCGCTATCTCCAGCCAGGCGTCGGCGGCCACGTCCTCCGCGTCCTCGCCGACCAGAGCGCGCAGATAGCCGAGAAGACCGGGCTGCACGATCCGGTAGGCCAGCGCGAAGGCGCCCTCGTCGCCGTCCTGGGCGCGCGCGACGGCGGCGCCCAGCTCCGCGTCCCGCGGCCGCCGGCCGCGGGCTGCCCTCCCTGGCCCAAGACCGTCCTCGTCGTGCCGCGTTCATGGCCACCGCATGGCGCGTCCCGCACGGTGCGACACGCTCCGGCCGTGTCGGTCGCCTCCACGGTCATCAGCGTCCGCGCCGACGGAAGTGTCACAGCGGACGGTCCGTCAGAGGCCCCGGCCCGTTCAGGCACCCGCCGTCGCGTCCCGGCACAACAGGCGCAGCGAGCCATGGCCCAGGAAGCAGCGCCGGGCCTCCTCGACGGGGTCCCAGAGCCGGCCGTCGGGGGTGCGCACCCAGTGCTCGCCGCCGGTCGCCCACCACTCGGCGCCGGTGCGGCGGACGACCACCTCACCGGCGTAGGCACCGAAGCCGCGCAGCACGCTCGCGACCGCCTCGATGGGCGCCCCCTCACGCCGTATCTCCTCGATCACCCGGTCCACGCGCCACAGGCTCCGCGCCGAGTAGTCGAGCCGGACCCGCGCGCCCTCGCGCATCGTGGCCACCGCGTCCGCCGCCCAGCGCACGGGCTTCGCGGCGGCGTGGGGCCTGGTCTCCTGCGGGGCGCTCGCAACGGCGGCAGCGGCGGCCGTCGCGGAGGTCGGCGCACAGGTCGTCGTACCGGCGTTCAGATGGGTGTACGCATGAGCGTTCAGATGGGCGTTCACATAAGGGAAAGCGAGCGGGGCGGAGCTTTCGTCACCCTCTGAGGAAGCGTTTCACCAACCGTCGCAGGACCACCCCACCGCCCCCGCACGACCGGCACAGGACTCGCCCACCCGGCAGGTTTGCCCCCCGGCCCTCATGCCCCGGCCCTCACGCCTCGCCTCACGCCTCGCCTCTCTCCGCGCTCCCCCGCGCCCGCCGCGACACCACCGCGCGCAGCACCCGGCGCCCCTCGCCCGACACGTCCAGGGCGCGGCGCAGGCCCTGCTTGCCGTGCCCTTCGAGGAGTTCGAGGACGGTGATCTGGCGGCGCAGCTCGGCGGCGACGAGCGGCGGCAGCTCCTCCGCCCCGGCGGTGTCCGGGGCGCCCTCGGCCGCCGGGTCGAGCAGCCGGTGGACGCGCAGGGAGACGGCGGAGCAGGACTCGGCCCAGGGACGTACGGCCTCGGCGGTGCGCTCCGCCGGGGCCGTGTCGAGCATGTGGGTGACGAGCCGCACCGCCTCCGCGTGCGCGCCCCCGCCGTCCCCCGCCGCCCCTTCCTCCCTTTCCTCCCCGAGCCCGAGGAGCGCGTCCCGCGCCTTCGCCAGCGGGCCGCCCCAGTCCGACCCGTCGGCGAGGCTCCCCCACAGCGGGCGCAGCAGTTCCCCGTCGCCGTCGAGCAGCGGCAGGCACCGATCCAAACAGGCCAACCCGCTGGCGGCCAGCCCCCGTTCGTCGGCCCGCGCGATCCATTCCCCAAGGCTCATGAAAGCCTCCCTGATCTGGGCGCCGACCGGTACGGAGCCCGCACTTCCCCTTACTGCGTGCCACCGGACGGAAGTGTCACAGCGGTCGAGTTTCAGCCAAAGGCGGGCAGGGCGCCGGGGCCCGCGAGGATCCGGCGCTGCTGCATCCGGGTCAGGTGGACGACGACCAGCACGGCGAGGATCGCGGCCGCGGCGTCCAGCGCGTCGGAGAACAGCATCAGCCGTGCGGCACTGGCGAGTTCACCGGGGTCGTGGGCGTCGGCCCACTGCCGGCCGGCGGCCCGGCTCACGAGGAGGCTGAGGATCCACAGCGTCCACCAGGCGTTGACCGGGGTGGTCCGGCCGCGGGTGCCCGGCGGGACGCTGGCCGTCCAGGTGTCCAGCACGACCCGGCGCGGGAACCACAGGTTCACGATCGGCACGAACCAGCCCCCGATGGCCCAGCCGCGCTTCATGCGGTGCCCGTGCGGCGCGAAGACACCGGCGTTCCGCCGCACCAGCCACAGCCAGCACAGGTAGACCACGGCCGCGGCCACCAGGGTGGTCCCCTGCGTGATGCTCGCCGCGCTGTAGAGCGTGTCGGCGCGGTGGGCCCGGCGGACCAGGTCCTCGCCGACGCCGCCGCCGAGGAGGTCCTGGGCGACGCTCGCCTCCAGCTGGTCCGCGACGCAGGCGAACAGGTCGGCGGCGGCGACCAGCCCCAGCAGGACGGCCGTGGCCAGGCCGAGTCCGGCGGGCGAGCGCAGCCCGAAGCCGGGCTCGGGCGCGAAGGGCGCTGCGGGCGGGACGGGCGGTACGGGCGGTACGGGCGTGGGTGTGGCCATGGTCAGGTTCCCCCGAGATGAAGACGGCGGCCGGCGGACCGCGTGCGATCCGCCGGAGATGTGAACAACGGAAGATACGACTGAAGATCACCCCGCGTCCACAGGGTTCACACAGCGCCACCCGCCCCCGGCGTCACCGCACCCTCAACCCAGCCGGTCCGCCAGGGACTTGAAGTCCGCCCAGGACAAGGCGGGCGTGCCCGGATCCCAGAGCTTCTGGACGGTGGCCCGCAGCGGCATCCGGATGCCGGCCGCGACCTGCTCCGGCGTCTGCGCGCGCGGGAAGTCGCCCCACACGGCGAAGGTGCCGCCGAGGATCTGATCGTCGTACTTCGCCGGGACGGCGGTGGTGCCGCGCACCACCCGCGGGTTCCACTGCTCGTAGATCCGCTGCCCGGTCGGGTAGACGAAGGTCTGCGGCTGGCCGAGGACGTAGTAGAGGAACTCGTCGTTGTAGTTGATCAGCTCGCGGCCGGCGCTCAGATAGTCCTGCGGCAGCCGGGCGCCGATCTCCTTGCCGGTCCAGTAGCCGACCTGGAGATCGCCCGCGGGGCGTACGGCGGTGGCGCTGCGGTAGAAGCCGTCGTTCCAGGCGCGCAGGGTCTTGCCGTGGGCGCGGACGGTGGCGGCGCGGTCGTTCAGCCACTGGGTGGTGAGGTCGGCGACGCTGCCGTGCGCGCCGAACTTCCGCCGGGCGGCCGCGGCCAGCTGGGGGTAGGCGGTCTGCGGGTTGCCCGCCATCAGCGCCTGGTACTCGTCCCCGCCGAGGTTCCACTGCTTGCCGGTGAACAGCCCCGCGTACTCGTTCAGCAGGTCGTCGATCAGCCTGGCCGAGGCGGGCTTGGAGATGTCGATCGCGCCCTTGGTCACCACGCCGTTGCCGTTGCGCAGTCTGAGGTCGGGATGGGCGGCGAGGACCGCGCCCAGGTGTCCGGGCGAGTCGAGTTCCGGTACGACGGTGATGTGCCGGCTGTCCGCCAGGTCCACGATCCGCTTGACCTGCGCCTTGGTGAGGTGGTCCGGGGAGACGATCTCCGGGTGGGTGCTGGACTCGATCCGGAAGGCCTGGTCGTCGGAGAAGTGCAGCCCCAGCTCGTTGTACTTCAGGTCCCCCAGCTCCCGTATCCGGTCCTCTATCCAGGCCTCGGTGTACGGCTTGCGCGCGATGTCCAGCATGAACCCGCGCACCGGCTTGGCCGGTTCGTCGTGGACGACGCCCTCCGGTGCCGTACCGCCGCCGTGGACCTCCTGCTTCAGGGTCCGGGTGCCGTAGAAGACGCCCGCCCGGCCCGGCCCGCTGATGTCCACCCGGCCGCCCCGGACGGTCATGGTGTACGACTCCTGGTCTCCGCCCCCGCCGCCCAGGGACAGCCGCAGGTCGCCCGCCCTGGTGTCGTTCCTCCGGCCCGCGTAGCTCATCCCCAGCTCGCCGGCTATCAGCCTGCCCTCGTCGGCGAGGCCCGCGTCGCTGATCACCACGCGGTCACCGGGCCGCGGGCGCCAGCCGGGACCGCGCGCCGGGGTGTGGGAGCGCACCGCCGGGATCGTCCGCGGTGCTCGGGACAGCGGATACGACCGGGTGGGCGAGGGACTCGTCTCGGCGACGGTCGCCTGGCCGGCCGAGCCCTGGTCGCCGCCACCGCCCGACGAGGCCCACACACCGATGCCCGTCCCGAGCGCGACGGCCCCGGCCACCGCCGCGGCCACCGCCGTCCGCTTCCGCTTCACCTGTCGCGCCGACGCCCGGCGCCTGTGCTGGCTCACTCGCCCAACGTACGGCCACCCGCCGCTCGAACGGTCACTCGAGCGTTCGCAAACTCTCCCGTCCGAGTGAATTTCAGACAGGACGCGGACACAGCGTCACCACTCTCGATAACCTGACGACACACCTTTCACAGCACTCCCCTGCCACACACGACCTGTGACGCGAGGACCCACGCTGCCCGCCCACCGCGCCCCGCATCTGCCCCGGCCCCTCGACGCCTTCAACGCGGCGTCCGCCGCCGAGGCGCGGGCCCTTCTGCTGCGCTGCCTGCACAGCCCGCGCTGGGCCCACCGCGTCGCGGCTCACCGCCCCTACCCCGACCTGGACGCCCTCCTGGCCGCGGCGGACGAGGCGGCGTACGACCTGTCCCCGGCGGACCTCGCGGAGGCGCTGTCCCACGAGGCCCTGCCGGTGCTGCCGGAGGACGCGTACTCGGCCGCGCATATGGCACTGGCCGCGGCACATGCGGCATACGAGGCACGATTCGGACACGTGTTCGTTATCTATCTCGGCGACACGGCGCCGAGCGAGACCGCCGATCGCATCCTGGAAGCCATCCGGTCACGATCCGCAAACGATCCCGACGAGGAACGCGCGATAGCCGCGGACGAACTCCGCCGGCTCGCAAGGGGCCGGTTGGGCACCTGCCTAAGGGGCGTGGGGAACTGCGCTACCAGCCACAACGCACCCGCACCCGCACCCGGCCGATAACAGGGCAGACCACCCCCGTATCCGCCCAGGCCGATACCCCATCCGGTGCCAGTTTGATCACACCGGTAGGCCCCCCGTAAGCCTCACCCCGCCGCACGGATACCATGCTGGGGGCCGGTGGACCGTACCCGGCCGGGCCCGACCGACAGTGAAGCCGGCGCGGCCCTAATCCCCGCTCCCGGAGGGTTCTTCCGTGCCGGCTGGAACGCTGTACCGCGGCCGGGAAGGAATGTGGTCCTGGGTGGCTCACCGAGTCACCGGCGTCCTCATTTTCTTCTTCCTGTTCGTTCACGTGCTGGACACCGCTCTCGTGCGTGTCTCCCCCGAGGCCTACGACAAGGTCGTGGCCACGTACAAGACGCCGATCGTCGCGCTGCTGGAGTACGGCCTCGTCGCCGCAATCCTCTTCCACGCGCTCAACGGTCTGCGCGTCATCGCCGTCGATTTCTGGTCGAAGGGCCCGCGCTACCAGAAGCAGATGTTCTGGACCGTGATGGGTGTCTGGATCGTGCTCATGCTCGGCGCGATCTACCCCGTGCTCGGCCACGCCGCTCGTGTTCTGTTCGGGAGCTGACGCCGATGTCTACCACTGAGACCACCGCCTCCGGGGTCGGCCCCGTCGAGGGTGCCGCCGTCTACAACGTGGACAACCCGGCCCCGCTGATCGAGGCCCCGCGCAAGCGGACCAAGAAGACCCCGAAGTCCACCCGCGGCAACTTCGAGCTGGCGGCGTGGCTGTTCATGCGCCTGTCCGGCATCGTGCTGGTCGTCCTCGTCATCGGCCACCTGGTGATCCAGCTGGTCCTGGACGGCGGCGTCTCCAAGGTCGGCTTCGCCTTCGTCGCCGGCCGCTGGGCCTCCCCGTGGTGGCAGGTCTGGGACCTGGCCATGCTGTGGCTCGCGATGCTGCACGGCGCCAACGGCCTGCGCACGGTCATCAACGACTACGCCGAGCGGCCTGCGTCCCGCATGTGGCTGAAGGCCCTGCTGTACACCGCCACGGTGTGGACCATCCTGCTGGGCACGCTGGTGATCTTCACCTTCGACCCGAACATCCGCTAGGCACGGGGCTGCGAGAATCATGAAGATCCACAAGTACGACACCGTCATCGTCGGCGCCGGCGGCGCGGGCATGCGTGCCGCCATCGAGGCGACGAAGCGCAGCCGCACCGCGGTCCTGACCAAGCTCTACCCCACCCGGTCCCACACGGGCGCCGCGCAGGGCGGCATGGCCGCCGCGCTCGCCAACGTGGAGGAGGACAACTGGGAGTGGCACACCTTCGACACGATCAAGGGCGGTGACTACCTGGTCGACCAGGACGCCGCCGAGATCCTGGCGAAGGAGGCCATCGACGCGGTCCTCGACCTGGAGAAGATGGGCCTGCCGTTCAACCGGACGCCCAACGGCACCATCGACCAGCGCCGCTTCGGCGGTCACTCCCGCAACCACGGCGAGGCCCCGGTCCGCCGCGCGTGCTACGCGGCCGACCGCACCGGTCACATGATCCTCCAGACGCTGTACCAGAACTGCGTCAAGGAGGGCGTGGAGTTCTTCAACGAGTTCTACGTCCTGGACCAGCTGATCAGCGAGGTCGACGGCGTCAAGAAGTCCGCCGGTGTCGTCGCCTACGAGCTGGCGACCGGCGAGATCCACATCTTCCAGGCGAAGTCGGTCATCTACGCCTCCGGCGGCACCGGCAAGTTCTTCAAGGTGACCTCCAACGCGCACACCCTGACCGGTGACGGCCAGGCCGCGTGCTACCGCCGGGGTCTGCCGCTGGAGGACATGGAGTTCTTCCAGTTCCACCCGACCGGCATCTGGCGGATGGGCATCCTGCTCACCGAGGGTGCCCGCGGTGAGGGCGGCATCCTGCGCAACAAGGACGGCGAGCGCTTCATGGAGAAGTACGCTCCCGTCATGAAGGACCTGGCGTCCCGTGACGTCGTGTCCCGCTCCATCTACACGGAGATCCGCGAGGGCCGCGGCTGCGGTCCCGAGGGCGACCACGTGTACCTGGACCTCACCCACCTGCCGCCGGAGCAGCTGGACGCCAAGCTCCCGGACATCACCGAGTTCGCGCGCACCTACCTCGGCATCGAGCCGTACACGGACCCGATCCCGATCCAGCCCACCGCGCACTACGCGATGGGCGGCATCCCGACCAACGTCGAGGGTGAGGTCCTGGCGGACAACACCACCGTCGTGCCGGGTCTGTACGCGGCCGGCGAGGTCGCCTGCGTGTCGGTGCACGGCGCCAACCGCCTGGGCACCAACTCGCTGCTGGACATCAACGTCTTCGGCCGCCGCGCCGGCATCGCCGCCGCCGAGTACGCCCACACGGCCGACTTCGTCGAGCTGCCGGAGGACCCGGAGTCGTTCGTCGTCGAGCAGATCGAGCGGCTGCGCAACTCCACCGGCAACGAGCGGGTGGCCACGCTGCGCCGCGAGCTCCAGGAGACCATGGACGCCAACGTCATGGTGTTCCGCACCGAGCAGACGATCAAGACGGCGGTCGAGAAGATCGCCGAGCTGCGCGAGCGCTACAAGAACGTGTCCATCCAGGACAAGGGCAAGCGGTTCAACACGGACCTGCTGGAGGCCATCGAGCTGGGCAACCTGCTCGACCTGGCCGAGGTCATGGCCACGTCGGCGCTGGCCCGCAAGGAGTCCCGCGGCGGTCACTACCGCGAGGACTACCCGAACCGCGACGACGTCAACTTCATGCGCCACACCATGGCGTACCGCGAGGTGGGCGACGACGGCACCGAGTCCATCCGTCTCGACTACAAGCCGGTCGTCCAGACCCGCTACCAGCCGATGGAGCGTAAGTACTGATGGCTACCCCTGTTCTGGACAAGGCGGACGCGGCCGGCCGGCCCGAGCCCGGTTTCGCCGACTCCCCCTACATCACGGTCACCTTCCGGATCCGCCGGTTCAACCCGGAGGTCTCGGCGGAGGCCGTCTGGGAAGACTTCCAGCTGGAGATCGACCCGAAGGAGCGTGTCCTCGACGGTCTCCACAAGATCAAGTGGGACATCGACGGCACCCTCACGTTCCGCCGTTCCTGCGCGCACGGCATCTGCGGCTCGGACGCGATGCGGATCAACGGCAAGAACCGTCTTGCCTGCAAGACGCTGATCAAGGACATCAACCCCGAGAAGCCGATCACGGTCGAGCCCATAAAGGGCCTCACGGTCCTCAAGGACCTGGTCGTGGACATGGAGCCGTTCTTCCAGGCGTACCGGGACGTGATGCCGTTCCTGATCACCAAGGACACGAACGAGCCGACGCGCGAGCGTCTGCAGTCCGCGGAGGACCGGGCGCGCTTCGACGACACCACCAAGTGCATCCTGTGCGCCGCGTGCACGTCGTCCTGCCCGGTGTTCTGGAACGACGGCCAGTACTTCGGCCCGGCCGCGATCGTCAACGCCCACCGCTTCATCTTCGACTCGCGTGACGAGGCCGGGGAGCAGCGTCTCGAGGTGCTGAACGACCGGGACGGCGTGTGGCGCTGCCGTACGACCTTCAACTGCACCGACGCGTGCCCGCGTGGCATCGAGGTCACGAAGGCGATCCAGGAAGTCAAGCGGGCCCTGATCACCCGCCGCTACTGACGCGACACCTGGCACAATACGAGGGCCGTTCACCCGTTCGGGGGAACGGCCCTCGTATCTTGTCCACGCCTTTCACGACCTACCGGGGGCACCAGCGTGACCGAGCAGAACCCGTACCACAGCGGCGCCGGCGACTGGGGCCCCGGCCATCCGCCCGCGCCCTCCGACACGCCGCCGCCGGGGTACGGCTACCCCGCCGCGGAGGCGCCCGCGCCGGGGTACGGCTTTCCGCAGCAGCCGGCCGCGGCGGGCGCCCTGCCGCCGGGCGGCGCTCCCGTGCTCGCCATCGGCGACATCACGGTGATCGGCGATCAGATCATCACGCCGGCCGGGCAGATGCCGCTGCGCGGTGCGGTCTGGAACGCGACGGACATGTCGCGCACCGAGGAGAAGATACCGACGCACGCGATCGTCCTCGCGGTCGTGTTCGCCCTGCTCTGCCTGCTCGGGCTGCTCTTCCTGCTGATGAAGGAGAAGCGGACCACGGGCTACATCCAGGTCACCGTGACCAGCGCGGGGCGGCACCACCAGACGATGATCCCGGCGTACGGCCCGGACGCGTTCGCCGCGATCATGGGCCAGGTCAACTACGCCCGCTCGCTGAGCAGCATGTGAGCCGACGGCCCGGTCATCACGGGATCCGGGGAGCGGCGTCCTAATCTGACGACATGTCAGACGAAGAGTCGTACGAACTGCTCGGGTTCGACAACGTACTGCTCCCCGTCGGGGATCTCGCGGAGGCCGTCGGGTTCTACGAGCGCGCCGGGTTCGGGGTGGGGTTCCGGTTCGACGAGGCCGGGATCGCCCTGCTCACGGCGGGGAAGGAGACGCCCGGCGTCCTGCTGCGGGTGGAGGAGGCACTGGGCCACCGCAGTCCGCCGTGGCCCTCGCCGCGCCTGTGGCTGGAGGTGCCGGACGCGCGGGCGGCGGCGCGGCGGCTCGTCGCGGCGGGCATCGAGCCGATGGACGAGGTGTTCCAGACGGCGACCGGCTGGACGGTGGAGATCGCGGACCCCTGGGGCAACGTGCTCGGCCTGACGGACTACACCCGGCGCCCGGAGCTGGGCCGCCGAGGCTGAGCCGGGCGCCCGGACGGCACTGGTTAGGCTCTGTGGCGTGCCCGTGAAGAACGACGGTCCCGCGGCGGCCGGTACCCCCAGCAGCAAGTCCGAGCAGACCCGTGCGCTGATCCTGGAGACGGCCATGCGGCTGTTCCGGGAGCGGGGGTACGACAAGACCACCATGCGGGCGATCGCCCAGGAGGCGGGGGTCTCCGTCGGCAACGCCTACTACTACTTCGAGGGCAAGGAACACCTGATCCAGGGCTTCTACGACCGGATCGCGGCCGAGCACCGGCAGGCGGTCCGGGGGATCCTGGAGCACGAGACGGACCTGGAGACGCGGCTCGCGGGCGTGCTCACCACCTGGCTGGACATCGCGCGGCCGTATCACGAGTTCGCGGTGCAGTTCTTCAAGAACGCCGCCGACCCGGACAGCCCGCTGAGCCCCTTCTCGCAGGAGAGCGAGCACGCACGCGAGCAGGCGATCCAGGTGCACCGGGAGGTGCTGGCCGGTTCGAAGGCCAAGGTGCCGGCCGAACTCCGGGACGTCCTGCCGGAGTTGATGTGGCTGGCCCAGATGGGCCTCATCATGTACTGGATCTTCGACCGCACCGAGAACCGCGAGCGCAGCTACCGCCTCGCCCGCCGCGGCGCCCGCCTCACCACCCGCGGCGTCACCCTCTCCCGCTTCCGCGTCCTGCGTCCCCTGGTCCTGGAAGTCCACGAACTGTTCACGGACTTCCTGCCGGGGATGACGAGGCTGCTGCCGGCTCCGGGACGAAACCCGGCCGAGTGATCACTTTCGGGTGAAGGTGCGGGGAAGGGACGTCCGGCCGTCGGTCTGCCTGCCACGCTGCTCCCGGCACCGGCCTTGAGGAGGCTTCCTGATGTCCGCAGCGGCTGTCAGACGACGTCATGACCGACCACTGACCGCGGCGGCCGACCGGATCATGGACCACCTTCCGGGCTGTCGCGTCGAGATCATCGGGGGCCAGATTCTCGTGTCCCCGCTCCGTGACGGCCCGCACGGCATGGTCCTGACCGGGCTGATGCGGTCCTTCTTCTCCGCCGATCTCCACGACGCCGAGTCGCGCGTGCTCCAGGGCATCGCTCTCTGGCTGCCGACAGGACCCGAGGATTACGCGATCCCCGACCTCTCCCTGGTCGACGCGGACTTCGAGGACCATTACATCGAGAACAACTGCTACGACCCCGTCTGCTTCCGCATGGTCCTGGAGGTCACCTCCAGCAACTTCCGGACCGACCTGCGCACCAAGGTGGCCGCGTACGCGGAGGCCAAGGTCCCGGTCTACGTCATCGTCGACCGCGAGCACCAGCGTCTGCACGTGCTCACCGAGCCGGCCGGGAGCGACTACGCGAACCACCGCGTGCACGCCCCCGGCGAGACCGTCGCGCTCCCCGACTCGCTCGGCGCCAAGGTCACCCTCGACGTCGAGCAGATCATCGAGGCCGGGCAGAACTGAGGCAGCGGGTCAGATCCAGTCCAGGCGCCACAGGCGGTACACGCCCGTGGCGTCCATCAGATACTGGCCGCCGCCGACGTCCTCCGAGGTGACCGTGTATTCCTTGCGCTGCCACAGGGGGATCAGCGGGACGTCGTCGGCGATGGTGGACTGAATCTGCTGGAAGTCGGTGGCGGCGCGGCTGCGGTCGGCGAACTGCTGGCTGTTGCGGATGAGCTGGTCGACCGTCTTGTTGCTGTAGCCGGTGGCCATGGTGGAGCCGGTGCCGACGAGGGGCTGGCCGAAGGTGTCGGCGTCGGGGTAGTCCGCGACCCAGCCGACGGCCCACGCGTCGAGCTTGCCCCCGGCCATCCGCTTCTGGAAGTCGGTCCACTCGTAACCCTTGACGTCGACCTGGAACAGGCCGCCCGCCTCCAGCTGCTTCTTCAGCGCCGCGGCCTCCTGCTCGCCGGGGCCCTGGCCCTTGCCGTAGGCGAAGGTGAAGCGGACCGGCAGGCTCACCCCGGCCTCGGTGAGCAGGGCGCGCGCCTTCTTCGTGCTCTGCGTCGGGTAAGTGTCGAAGAAGGACGTGGTGTGGCCGGTGATGCCGGTCGGGATCAGGGAGTACAGCGGGTCGACCGTGCCCTGGTAGACCGTGGCCGCCAGCTGCTCCCGGTCGACCAGCCAGGCGATGGCCTGCCGCACCCGTACGTCGTGCAGCGGGGAGCTGGCGCGGGTGTTGAGGTACAGGTTGCGGGTCTCGGAGGAGTCGGACTCGGACACCCGCTCCTTCGGGTCGCTCGTGTTCAGCCCGGCGAGCACGTCGGGCGGCAGCGTGCGCGAGGCCACGTCGATGTCCTTCGCCTTCCACGCCGCGTTCAGCTGCGCGGAGTCGCTGTAGTAGCGCAGGTCGATCGGGCGGCCGGTGGAGGAGAGGTAGCCCTTGTAGGTCGGGTTCGGCGCGAGCCGGGCCTGTCGGCCCTTGGTGTACGAGGTGAGCCGGTAGGGGCCGGTGCCGTCGACCGAGGAGTCCTTGCGCAGCGAGTCCGCCGGGTAGGTCTCCCGGTCCACGATCGCGCCCGCGCCGGTGGCGACCTTCAGCGGGAAGGTGGCGTCCGGCGCCGACAGGTGGAAGGTGACGGTGCGCGCGTCGTCGGCGGTCACCGAGGACAGGACGGCGAGCAGGGAGGAGGGGCCCACGTCGGAGTTGATCCGCTTGACCCGGTCGAAGGAGAACTTCACGTCCTGGGCCGTCATCGCCCGCCCGCTGGGGAACTTGATGCCGTCGCGCAGCGTGCACCGGTACGTCTTCAGATCGCTGCCGACGAAGGCGCAGCTCCTGGCCGCGTCCGGCACCGGCTGCACCCCGTCCGGCTCGAAGCTCAGCAGCGTCTGGAACACATTGCTGAACAGGGCCCAGGAGCCCGCGTCGTACGCCCCGGCCGGGTCGAGCGAGGTGACCGCGTCCGTCGTCCCGACCGTGATGGTCCTGTTCTTGTTCTCCTGTGACGGCAGCAGCTTCCAGCCGCCGATGCCCACGACAGCCAGCACGAGCAATGTCACGACAATCCGCATGCGAACAGATCGCACGGTGGTGCCCTCCCCAGACCCTTGTGAGGCCCTACCCCTGGTCAGCACAAATCCCGCCACTCCCCTGAGTGACGCGGCTCACCCAATCACACGTGTTTCGGCGTGGGAAGGGCTTTCTGACCAGTTGTGGAAGAACTTGCCCAAGACGTTGTCTCCGCCGGGCGTCCGCCGTGCCTTCACAGCGTCTCCACAGGTGGCGGAGGAGATTCCGGTCACATGGGCGACGGCTCCCGGCGCAGGGCCCGCAGACCGCGCAACCCGATGCCCCCGATGACCGTCCCCAATACGAAGGAGACGATCGCCAGCACCAGGTGCACCCAGAAGTAGGCGGTCGGCCGGCCGTCATGGAAGGCGAGCCCACTGCCGTCCTTGACCAGGTTCTTTACGAAAGTGATCCAGATGAACCAGCTCCACACCCCGAAGGCGAGCAGGAACCAGGAGACCGGGCGGCTGAGTTTCATACCTCCAGTATCCGGGGTGCGTTCCGGGAGCAGGGGCTGGGTCCGGTCCGCCCGGTGGGCCACGGGTACGTCCGGGGCCGTGCCCGCACTCCGTACGGCCGCCCGGCGCTCGCTGCCGGCCGGCGCCGCGACCCTGCTGACCCTGGCCGCCACCGCGCCCGCCGCACTCGCCGCCCCCGCCGCCGGCACCGCCCCGGCGGCCACGCCCCCGGCCCACATGTCGACGCTCGGCGGTGCCCGGCTCGGACGGACCGGCACCCAGGTGAACCTCGCGCCCGGCGTCCCCGTACTACCCGAGGGCCTGACCGCGCGCTCCTGGATCGTCTCCGACGCCCAGACGGGCGAGGTGCTGGCCGCGCACAACGCGCACTGGGCACTGCCCCCGGCGTCCACCCTGAAGATGCTGTTCGCGGACACCCTGCTGCCCCGCTTCCCGCGCACGGCGGAGCACAAGGTGGCCGCGAAGGACCTCGCGGGCATGGGCGAGGGTTCCAGCGTGGTCGGCGTAAAAGCGGGCCGCACCTACAGCGTCCACGACCTGTGGCTGGGGGTGTTCCTGCGCTCGGGCAACGACGCCGTGCACGTGCTGTCCGCGATGAACGGCGGCGTCGCCCAGACCGTCCAGGACATGCAGCACCACGCGGACGAACTCCAGGCCCTGGACACCCATGTGGTCTCCCCCGACGGCTACGACGCGCCGGGCCAGGTGTCCTCGGCGTACGACCTCACCCTGGTCGCCCGCTCCGGGCTCCAGAAGAAGGACTTCCGGGACTACTGCTCCACCGTGAGCGCCGACTTCGACGGCAAGCAGATCCGCAACACCGACCGGCTGCTCAGCGGGGACACCGATGTGCCGGTCTACCAGGGCATCGCCGGGGTGAAGAACGGCAACACCACCCACGCGGGCGCCACCTTCACCGGGGTCGCCCAGCGCGGCAAGCGGGTGCTGCTGGTCACCGTGATGAATCCGCAGAAGCAGGAGCACAACGAGGTCTACAAGGAGACGGCGAAGCTGTTCGACTGGGGCTTCCAGGCGGCCGGCAAGGTCAAGCCGGTGGGCGAGCTGGTGCCGCCGCGGAGCGCCGCGCCGGCGAGCACGGCGCCGGGCGGCTCGCCGGCGGCGTCGGCGCCCGCCGGGCAGGCCGGTTCGAAGCCGGCGGCGGCCGCCGCGAGCGGCTCGCGCGGGATCGGCACCGCGCTCGCCGTCGCGGGCGGGCTGCTCGTCCTGCTGGCGGGCGGCGTCTTCCTGGTCAACCGCCGGTGGCCGCTGCCGGACCTGATGCGCCGTCGGCCGCGGCCGTGAGCTTCGGCATCCCGCCCGGCGTGGCCGTCCAGGCGGCGCAGTACAGGACCAGTTTCGCGGTGAAGTTGATCCACAGCAGCAGCGCCACGGGGACCCCGAACGCGCCGTACATGCTCTTGGCGGCGACCCCCTGGATATAGCCGCTGAGCAGCAGTTTCAGCAGTTCGAAGCCGACCGCGCCGAGCAGTGCCGCGAGCACCAGACGGCGGCGCGGCGGCTCCACGCCGGGCAGCAGGGTCAGCACGTAGAGCAGGACGAGGAAGTCGGCGAGCACGGCGACGGCGAAGGCGGCGACCCACAGCAGCGCGGAGCCCCAGCCGTGCTGGGCGAGCCCCAGTCCGTCGGAGACCCGGCCGACGGCCGCCGTGGCGAGCGTGGACGCGGCGAGGGTGACGAGCAGGGCGCCGCCGAAGCCGATCAGGATGCCGGCGTCCTTGGCCTTGGCGACCAGCGGGTTCTGGTCCTGGTCCGGCAGCTCCCAGACCGCGCGCAGGCAGTCCCGCACCTGGCCGACCCAGTTGACGCCGGTGAGCAGCAGCACGGCACCCGCGATGACGCCGACGGTGCCCGCGTTCTGGACCAGCGTGGTGATGTCCAGCTGCTGGGAGACGACCCCCGGAAACTGCTCGGCGACCTTGTGCTCGACGGTCTGCTGCCGGGCCGGGCTGAGCGTGGCCGCGGTGATCGCCGCGGCCACGGTGAGCAGCGGGAACAGCGCCACGAAGCTGACGAACGTCATCGCCGCCGCCAGCCGGGACCACTTCACCCGGTCGAGCCGCTCGTACGCCCGCCACGCGTGCGTGGCCGTCAGCCAGGTCACCAGCGGCCCGACGACGGGCAGTCTCTTCAGCCAGTCCATGATCCTTCCCTGCCCGGTGTGCGGTCTCCCATGTGCGGGTACCCGCGACCGTTTCGCGCAGCGGAAGCCCCGCCATCCCACTTTCGGGTGGTCTTCGCCCCGACAAGGTGACGTTCAGGGATGAAGGGCACACATGCGGACGATACGGTCACGGGCATGTCTGTGAAGGACGCCCTCGCCCTGCCCCAGTCCCTGCTCGTCCTCGGCGGCACCTCCGAGATCGCGCTCGCCACCACCCGCCGGCTGATCGCCCGCGGGGCGCGCACCGTCTGGCTGGCCGGCCGCCCCTCCCCCGCCCTGGAGCAGGCCGCCGAGAGCCTGCGCGCGCTCGGCGCGGACACCCGTACGGTCGGCTTCGACGCCCTCGACCCCGCCTCCCACGAGACCGTGCTCGGCAAGGTGTTCGCCGAGGACGCCATCGACCTGGTGCTGCTCGCCTTCGGTGTCCTCGGCGACCAGGCCCACGACGAGCGGGTGCCGCTGCGGGCCGTGCGGGTCGCGCAGACCAACTACACCGGGGCGGTCGCCGCGGGTCTCGTCGCCGCGAGCGCCCTCCAGGCCCAGGGCCACGGCTCGCTCGTCGTCCTGTCCGCCACCGCCGCCGAACGCGCCCGCCGCGCCGACTTCATCTACGGCTCCAGCAAGGCGGGCCTCGACACCTTCGCCCAGGGCCTCGGCGACGCGCTGTACGGCACGGGGGTGCATGTGATGGTCGTACGACCCGGATTCGTGCGGACGAGGGCGACGGCGGGCCGGCCCCGCGAGCCGTTCGCCACGACCCCTCAGGCGGTCGCCACCGCGATCGAACTGGGCCTGCGCCGGGGCGCGGAGACGGTGTGGGTGCCGGGGGTGCTGCGGCTGGTGACGGCCGCGCTGCGGCACACGCCGCGGGCGCTGTTCCGCAGACTGCCGCTGTGACGGCCCGTCAGCGGCCGGCGACGGTCCCGCTGCCGATGTCGGCGGGGCCCGCCTGGGACGGCACGACCCGGCCGCCGAAGGCGTACTCGCGCAGCTTGCGCCAGGCTCCGTCGGCGCCCTGCGCGTACAGCGCGAACCCGGTGCACGGCCACTCGGCCTCGAAACCGGCCAGCTCCGCGAAGGCGCGGTCCATCGCCGCGTCCTCGATGCCGTGCGCCACGGTGACATGCGGGTGGTACGGGAACTGAAGTTCGCGGGCGCAGGGCCCGGTGGACTCGCGGACCCGCTGCTGGAGCAGGGCGCACTCCTCGGCGCCCCGCACGACCCGGACGTAGACCACCGGGGAGACGGGCCGGAAGGTGCCGGTGCCGTGCAGCCGCATCGGGAACGGGCGGCCGGCGGCGGCCACCTTGCCGAGATGGGCCTCGACGGCGGGCAGCGCGGCGCGGTCCACCTCGGTCGGCGGCAGCAGGGTGACGTGGGTGGGGATGCCGTAGGCCGCGGCGTCGCCGAAGCCCGCGCGCCGCTCCTGGAGCAGGCTGCCGTGAGGCTCCGGAACCGCGATCGACACGCCGATCGTTACGGTCCCCACGTCGTCTCCTGTCGTCGCGTCCGTCGTCTGCTCGGCCGACTCGTACGGGCCTTCGGCTCCGACTGTACGGCTATGGGTGTCCTGTGGGCAGGCGCAACGGAAGTGATGTGCAGCGCTCTGCCCACGTGGATGTGCGAACGGCCGTGCGCCGTCGCGCCGGTTCCGTGCTCCCCGGCGCGAACCGTGCCGTCCGGTGCTCCGGCCGGCGCCTCGGCGGGTGCTCCGGTCAGCGCTTCGCCGGGAGGAAGCCGACCCGGTCGTACGCCTGCGCGAGGGTCTCGGCGGCGACGGCGCGGGCCTTCTCGGCGCCCTTGGCGAGGATCGAGTCGAGCGTCTCGGCGTCGTCCAGGTACTGCCGGGTGCGCTCCCGGAACGGCGTCACGAACTCGACCATGACCTCGGCGAGGTCGGTCTTGAGCGCGCCGTACATCTTGCCCTCGTACTCCCGCTCCAGCTCGGGGATCGGCTTTCCGGTGAGGACGGAGTAGATGGTGAGCAGGTTGGAGACGCCCGGCTTGGCCTCCGCGTCGTAGCGGATGACGGTGTCGGTGTCGGTGACCGCGCTCTTGACCTTCTTGGCGGTGGTCTTCGGCTCGTCCAGGAGGTTGATCAGGCCCTTCGGCGTGGACGCCGACTTGCTCATCTTGACCGCCGGGTCCTGGAGGTCGTAGATCTTCGCCGTCTCCTTGAGGATGTACGGCGACGGGATCGTGAACGTCTGCCCGAAGCGGCCGTTGAAGCGCTCGGCCAGGTCGCGGGTCAGCTCGATGTGCTGGCGCTGGTCCTCGCCGACCGGCACCTGGTGGGCCTGGTACAGCAGGATGTCCGCGACCTGGAGGACCGGGTACGTGAACAGGCCGACCGAGGCGCGCTCGGCGCCCTGCTTGGCGGACTTGTCCTTGAACTGGGTCATCCGGCTGGCCTCGCCGAAGCCGGTCAGGCAGTTCATCACCCAGGCCAGCTCGGCGTGCTCGGGGACGTGGCTCTGCACGAACAGGGTGCAGCGCTCCGGGTCCAGACCGGCGGCGAGGAGCTGGGCGGCGGCGAGGCGGGTGTTGGCCCGCAGCTCCTTGGGGTCCTGGGGGACGGTGATCGCGTGCAGGTCGACGACCATGTAGAAGGCGTCGTGGGTCTCCTGGAGGGATACCCACTGGCGGACGGCGCCGAGGTAGTTCCCGAGGTGGAACGAGCCGGCGGTGGGCTGGATACCGGAGAGCACGCGGGGCTTTTCAGCGGGGGCCATGTGGCCCATTCTCTCATCGGCCGGGGGTGGGGTCGGCCCCTGGGCGGCGGGGCCGCGTATCCGGTACGGCCCCGCTTTGAGGGCATTGCCCTGACGGCGTTGATCAGCCCAGGTCGACTTCCGGGTACAGCGGGAAGCCCGCGACCAGGTCCGTCGCGCGCTGGGCGATCTCGGCGGAGATCTTCTCGTCCAGGACGTGGGCGGCCTTGCTCGGCGCGCCGGACTTGGTGGTGCCCGGCTCGGTCGTGGTCAGCACGCGGTCGATCAGGCCGGCCACCTCGTCCATCTCCGCCGTGCCCAGGCCGCGGGTGGTCAGGGCCGGGGTGCCGATGCGGATGCCGGAGGTGTACCAGGCGCCGTTCGGGTCGGCCGGGATGGCGTTGCGGTTGGTGACGATGCCGGAGTCCAGCAGGGCGGCCTCGGCCTGGCGGCCGGTGAGGCCGTAGGAGGTCGCCACGTCGATCAGGTTGAGGTGGTTGTCGGTGCCGCCGGTCACCAGGGTCGCGCCCCGGCGCATCAGGCCCTCGGCAAGGGCGCGGGAGTTGTCCACGATGCGCTGCGCGTAGTCCCGGAACGCGGGCTGCCGGGCCTCGGCCAGGGCGACCGCCTTCGCCGCCATGACGTGCGGCAGCGGACCGCCGAGGACCATCGGGCAGCCCCGGTCCACCTGGTCCTTGAGGGAGTCGTCGCACAGCACCATGCCGCCGCGTGGGCCGCGCAGCGACTTGTGAGTGGTGGTGGTGACGATCTGGGCGTGCGGGACCGGGTCGAAGTCGCCGGTGAGGACCTTGCCCGCGACGAGGCCGGCGAAGTGGGCCATGTCCACCATCAGGGTCGCGCCGACCTCGTCCGCGATCTCGCGCATGACCCGGAAGTTCACCAGCCGGGGGTACGCCGAGTAGCCGGCCACGATGATCAGCGGCTTGAACTCGCGGGCCCGGGCGCGCAGCGCGTCGTAGTCGATGAGGCCGGTCGCGGGGTCGGTGCCGTAGGAGCGCTGGTCGAACATCTTTCCGGAGATGTTCGGGCGGAAGCCGTGGGTGAGGTGGCCGCCGGCGTCCAGGGACATGCCGAGCATCCGCTGGTTGCCGAAGGCCTGGCGCAGCTCGGCCCAGTCGGCGTCGGTGAGGTCGTTGACCTGGCGGGCGCCGGTCTTCGCCAGGAACGGGGCCTCGACGCGGTCGGCGAGTACGGCCCAGAAGGCGACGAGGTTGGCGTCGATGCCGGAGTGCGGCTGGACGTAGGCGTGCCGGGCGCCGAAGAGTTCGCGGGCGTGCTCGGCGGCCAGGGACTCCACGGTGTCCACGTTGCGGCAGCCGGCGTAGAAGCGGCGGCCGGCGGTGCCCTCGGCGTACTTGTCGCTGAACCAGTTGCCCATCGCGAGGAGGGTCGCCGGGGAGGCGTAGTTCTCGGAGGCGATCAGCTTGAGCATCGCGCGCTGGTCGGTGACCTCCTGGCCGATGGCGTCGGCGACACGCGGCTCCACCGCGCGGATCACGTCGAGGGCGGCGCGGAAGGCGGTGGACTCGGTGGACAGGTGCTGCTCTGGCATGGGGACCTCCGGACGGGGTGCGTTTCGGCGTTCACGTTCGGCCCAGGCGCACGGCACTGTTTCCCGCGGGGCCGCTCCCCGATGGTCCGTCCCATCCCTGCGCGCCAGTCACGGCCCGTGGCTCAGCGTACCGGCCGGGTGGAGGCGGGGAGATCCGGCGTCCACCATGCGGGCGAGGGGCGCCGGCCGCGGTGCTCAGAGGATCACATGGGGCAGGAAGCGGGCGTACTCGTCGGTGACGGGGCTCGCCGACTCGCGGATGCCGAGGCCCGCGGGCTCGTCGTCGATGACCCAGGCGCCGAGGACGACGTGGTTGCCGTCGAAGGCGGGCAGGGTCGCGAGCTGCTGGTAGCAGCAGGGGTCGGGGCGGACGGCGGGCGGGCCGCCCGGCGGGTGCAGGGTGATGCCGGCCCCCTCGCGGCCCAGCAGCGGTTTGGCGGCGTAGCCGGTGGTGGCGGCGAGGTCGCGGGGGCCGTCGAGGTGGGCGGGCAGCAGGTTGGGGTGGCCGGGGTACAGCTCCCACAGGATCGCCAGCAGGGCCTTGTTGCTCAGGAGCATCTTCCAGGCGGGCTCGATCCACAGGGTGCTGCCGGTGCCGCCGCCGTTGTCCAGGGTGTCCAGGACATGCCCGCCGAAGGCGTCGGTGGTGAGCCATTCCCAGGGGTAGAGCTTGAACAGGGCGCGGATGAACCGGAGCCGCTTGTCCACGAAGCGGCCGGAGAGGGTGTCCCAGCCGATCTCCTCCATGGCGAGCCAGTCGGTCGCGAGGCCCGCCTGCTCCGCGGTCTCCTTCAGGTAGGCGACCGTCATCAGGTCCTCGCCCAGCTCGTCGGCGGCGGAGTGCGCGAAGTGCAGGAGACTTCCGGGCGGGAGCAGCGCGGACTGTCTGCGCCAGGAGTCCACCAGGCGTTCGTGCAGCGAGTTCCACTGGTCGGCGCCGGGGAAGCGGTCCTCCATCCAGAACCACTGCGGGGAGGCGGCCTCCACCAGGGAGGTGGGGGTGTCGGCGTTGTACTCCAGCAGCTTGGCCGGGCCCGTGCCGTCGTAGCGCAGGTCGAACCGGCCGTAGAAGGAGGGGAGTTCGGCCCGGCGGTGCCAGGACTCGGTGACGGCGGCGGCGACGGCGGGGTCGGTGATGCCGAGCTCGGCGAGGCGGCCTCGCGCCACGATGTGCTCCGCCGCCGCCAGGCACATGGCGTGCAGTTCGGCGACCGTCTCCTCCAGCGCCTCGACCTCGGGCAGCGAGAAGACGTAGTAGGCGCTCTCGTCCCAGTAGGGGCGCAGGCTCCCGTCGGGGTGGCGGGTGAGCGGGTAGACGAGGCCCTGCTCCTCGACGGTGCGCTGCCAGCCGGGGCGGGGGGTGGTGGTACGGCGTTCCATACGGCGAATCCCGGTCAGCCGCCGGAGCTGTGCGAGCCGCCGCCGAAGCCGCCGCGGTGCACGCCGCCGGAGCCGGAGCCGTAGTGCGTCGAGGAGTGGTTCGTGGAGTGGCCCGTCGAGTGCCCGGAGCCGGTGCGGGGCTTGGTGAAGGAACCGCCGTCCACCCAGGAGCCCTTCTTCTTGCCGCCGTAGTACCAGGCGCCGTCGACCGCCGACTTGACCGCCTTGCAGTTCTTGTCGGCGACGACCTTGTAGCCCTTGGCGTAGCTGTAGCTGTCCCGGTCCACGCAGCGCTTGTCCGGCTCCGAGGAGCAGGCGGTGAGCGCGGCGGCCAGCAGGCCGACGCTGCCGAGGACCACCGTGCCGGAGCGCAGCCGTCGCCTGGTTTCGGCCATGTTCGTGTCTCCCCCGTGTGCGAAGTGCGGTGCGGCAAGCCTAGAGAGGGGTGAGAGAACCGGCCAAGGGGGGTGAGCATGACAGGGCGGTGGCGGGGCTCCCTTAGAGTCCCTTTGTGCTCTTTGGAATGGTGTGCGCCCTTGGCGCGGCGGTCTGTTTCGGTACCGCGACGGTGTTGCAGGCGGTGGCGGCGCGACAGGCCGGTCCCGGTGGCGGCGGTGAGGCGGCGCTGCTGCTGCGGGCGTTGCGGCAGTGGCGGTACATCGCCGGGCTCGGGCTGGACGGGCTGGGCTTCCTGTTCCAGATCGCGGCACTGCGCTCGCTGCCGATCTACGCGGTCGGCGCCGCCCTCGCGGCCAGCCTCGCGGTGACGGCGGTGGTCGCGGCGCGGCTGCTGGGGGTGCGGCTGCGCGGCATGGAGTGGGGCGCGGTGGGGGTGGTGTGCGCCGGGCTCGCGATGCTGGGCCTCGCCTCCGGGCCGGAGGGCGGCAAGGCCGGTTCGGACACGCTGCGGTGGGTGATGCTCGGGGTGGGGGTCGGGCTGCTGCTGCTCGGGCTCGCGGGCGGGCGGCTGTCCGGGCGGGCGCGGGGGCTGGTGCTCGGGCTCGGCGCCGGGTTCGGGTTCGGGGTGGTCGAGGTGTCGGTCCGGCTGATCGACAGCCTCGCGCCCGCCACCCTGCTCACCAACCCGGCGGCGTACGCCCTGGTGTTCGGCGGCGGTGCCGCCTTCATGCTGCTGACCTCGGCCCTCCAGCGCGGCTCGGTCACCACGGCGACCGCCGGGATGGTGATCGGCGAGACGCTCGGCCCCGCGGCCATCGGCGTCGTCTGGCTCGGCGACCGCACCCGCGAGGGCATGTCCTGGCTGGCCGTGCTGGGCTTCGCGGTGGCCGTGGCGGGCGCCCTGGCCCTGGCCCGCTTCGGCGAGGCCCCGGCGACGGATACGGCGGAGCCGGCCGCCGAAGGCTGACGAGCGCGGCGGACATTGCCGAGCGGGCGGTGGCGGGGGCGGCGAGCGAGCTGATGGCGGGTGAGAGACCGGTGACGGGGGCCGGCGAGCGGACCGCGGAAGGGTGACGGACCAGTACCGGAGACCGGCGAGCGGGCCGGTGGCGGGGGCGGCGAGTGGGCCGCGGAAGGGTGACGGACCGGTACCGGAGACCGGCGAGCGGGCCGGTGGCGGGGCCGGCGAGCGGACCGCGGAAGGGTGACGGACCGGTACCGGGGACCGGCAAACCGGGGTCGGCGAAAGACGGCAGACCGGTGGCGGGACCGCCGAGTGGGCCGGTGGCAGGGCCGGCGAGCGGAACGCGGAAGGGTGACGGACCGGTGGCGCACGGCTGCTGGAGAACGACGGACCGGCTGCGCCCCCCGCAGCGCAACCGGTCCGGGGACCATCCTGCGGTCTGCGGCCGTCCGTGGCCAGGAACCGGATTTTCAGGAACGTAGACTTCCGGTATTTGCCGGGTCGGTGAGGCGGCCCGCGCCGAGAGGGAGTGGGGATGGACCGGGATGCCCTGCGGTCGCTGCTGCGGCACAAGCGCTCGCTGATCGATCCCGTCGAGCTGGGCTGGCCCCGCCGTACCGGCCGCGGCCGGCGGTCCGCCGGGCTCTCCCAGGCCCAGGTGGCGCACGCGCTGTACGTCTCCGAGCGCACCTACGCCCAGCTGGAGCGGGGTGACATGTCCTCCCCCGCGCCCGAGTTCCTCGACGCGGTCGCCGGGGTGCTGCGCATGGCGGAGCCGGAGCGGACCGCGCTGTACGTCTACGCGCTGGGCCACGAACCGCCGGTCCCCATGAACCCGGAGGCCGGCACACGGGTGGACCCGGCCTGGTTCACGGCCGTCCAGAGCATGTCCGGCGTGCCCTGCTACGTCAACGACGTGGCGTGGAACCTGCTCGCCTGGAACGACGACTTCCTGCGCATGTTCCCCCGACGGGAGGGCGCGCGGCCGGAGTTGCCCGAGCGGAACGTGATGCGCTGGCTGCTGCTGCGCGAGGAGGCGCGCGAACACCACCTGGTGGACTGGGAGCAGCGGTGGGCGGCGCCGGTGGCGGCCCAGCTGCGGGCGGCGGTGGCGGCCCACCCGGACAACCCCGATCTGCGGCAGCTCGACGCGGAGGTGAACGACGACCCGGTGGTGGGGCCCGTCTACCGCCGGCACGACATCACGTACGTGCAGCAGGACGGTGACACCCGCCCGGTACGGCACGCGGGGCTCGCCGCCGGCGGGGCCGACCGGTGCTGCGCCGAACACGCCCCGTCCACGCGGGGCCTGGTGACCCTGTGCGCGGCGCAGCCGCTGGGCTCGCCGGGCGCCCGGTTCTTCTCCCTGGTCTTCCGCCCGGCCACCCACTGCCCTCCCGCCTCCTAGGGCAGCACCCTGCACAGCGCCTCCAGCGCGCCCGCCCACGCGCTGTCCGATGGCGTCCCGTACCCGACCACCAGCGCGTCCACCTGCTCGGCGACGGCCTGGGGATGGCGGTGGAAGGAGAGGCCGTGCAGGGCGAGGCCCTGCCAGGCGGCGGCCTGGACGACGGAGGACTCGGTGCCCGGCGGCAGCCGCAGCAGCGCGTGCAGACCGGCGGCGACCCCGGTGACCCGGACGCCGGGCGCGCGTTCGGCGACGGCCGCGGCGAGGGCGTCACGGCGGCGCCGGTAGCGCAGCCGGGCGGCGCGGACCTGGCGGTCGTACGCCCCGGAGGTGAGGAATTCCGCGAGGGTGAGCTGTTCGAGCACGCCCACGGTGTCGACGTGCCCCTTGGCCGCGAGCACCTCCCCGACGAGGGCCGGCGGCAGCACCATCCAGCCCAGCCGGATGCCGGGCGCGAGGGACTTGCTGGCGGTGCCGAGGTAGACGACCCGGTCGGGATCGAGGCCCTGGAGGGCGCCGACGGGCTGGCGGTCGTAGCGGAACTCGCCGTCGTAGTCGTCCTCCAGGACCAGGGAGTCGGTGCGGCGGGCCCAGTCCACCACCGCGGTGCGCCGGTCGGGGTGCAGGGGCATGCCCATGGGGAACTGGTGGGCGGGGGTGAGGAGTACGGCGCCCTCGGTGCTCAACGGGCCCGGATCGGTGCCGAGTTCGTCCCAGGGCAGGGCGGGGGTGGCGAGTCCGGCGGCCTGGAGGAGGCCCCAGTAGGCGTCGAGGCCGTACGACTCGACGGCCACCGAGCGGACCCCGCGGGCGCGCAGCACCGGGCCGAGGACGCGCAGGGCGTGCGAGAAGCCGGCGGTGACGACCAGGTTGCCGGGGTCGGCGCGGACGCCCCGGACGCGGGCGAGGTAGCCGGCGAGGGCGGTGCGCAGTTCGACGCGGCCGCGCGGATCGCCGTAGCCGAGCGCTTCGTTGGGGGCGGCGGCGAGGGCGCGGCGGGCGGCCCTGGCCCACTCGGCGCGCGGGAACGCGGCGAGGTCGGGGGTGCCGGGGACGAGGTCGTGGGTGGGCCGGGCCGGGGCACGGGGCCGGCGGGCGGGGCCGCTCGGCGGGACCACGGTGCGCCCGGCGACGCGGGTGCCGGAGCCCTGCCGGGCGGTGAGCCAGCCCTCGGCGACCAGGTCGGCGTACGCCTCGGCGACGGTGTTGCGGGCGATGCCCAGGTCGGCGGCGAGGGCCCGTGAGGAGGGCAGCCGGGTGCCGGGGGCGAGCCGGCCGGTGCGGACCGCGTCGCGCAGGGCGTCGGTCAGCCCCCGGCGCAGCCCGCCGGGGCCGGCCGGTTCCAAGTGCAGGTCGACGCCCGAAGTGGCCCAGGATTCCGCCATGGAAATGGACCATACTCCTGGGCTGCCCGGCTTCTAGGTTGGAGGCATGAACACGGATGAGAAGACCGAGTACGCCACCGAGCACGCCCCCCGTCTGAACTGGAGCGAGCACGCTCCGGACGTGTACAAGGCGATGGTGCGGCTGGACATCGCCGCACGTCAGGGGCTGGACGCGAAGCTGCTGGAACTGGTGAAGATCCGCGCCTCGCAGCTGAACCACTGCGCGTTCTGCCTGGACATGCACACCAAGGACGCGCTCGCGGCCGGGGAGAGCGTGGAGCGGATCGTCCAGCTCGCCGCGTGGGAGGAGTCGCGGCACTTCTACACCGAGAAGGAGCTGGCGGCGATCGAGCTGACCGAGACGATCACCGTGCTGACCGACGGCTTCGTGCCGGACGAGGTGTACGAGCGGGCCGCCAAGCAGTTCGAGGAGGCCGAGCTGACCCGGCTGATCGCCGCGATCACGGTGATCAACGCCTGGAACCGGTTCGGCGTCACCGCCCGGATGACGCCGGGCCACTACCAGCCGGGGCAGCACCAGTGAGCGACGGCGTCGAGGCGCTGCGCGCGCTGCACCTGGGGCGCCCGCCAAGTGACCCTCTGATCCTGCCCGGCCCCTGGGACGCGGCCGGCGCGCGGGCCTTCGCACAGGTGGGGTTCGAGGCGCTGGCCACGCCGAGCGCGGGGGTCGCCGCCGCGCTCGGGTACCCGGACGGCGAGACCCCGGCGGACGAGATGTTCGCGGCGATCGCCCGGATCGCGCGCGCGGTGGACGTGCCGGTCACGGCGGACGTCGAGGACGGGTACGGGCTCGCGCCGGCGGAGCTGGTGGAGCGGCTGCTGGAGGCGGGCGCCGTCGGCTGCAACATCGAGGACTCCACGCAGGGCGCGCTCAAGGACCCGCGGGAGCACGCCGACTACCTGGCCCGGTTCTGCGCGGCCGCGGCGGGCCGGATCTTCCTCAACGCCCGCGTCGACACCTTCGTGCACGGCGACGGGGACCCCGACCGGGCCGTCGAGCAGGCCATCGAACGGGCCGCGTCGTACATCGCGGCGGGCGCCGAGTGCGTGTACCCGATCCTGGCCCCGGCGGCCGTACTGCCCCTGCTGCGGTCCGGGATCGAGGGCCCGCTGAACGCGCTGGCCGTCCTGGACGGGGACGGCCCCGCGCCCGCCGCGCTCGGCGGGCTCGGGGCCACCCGGATCACCTTCGGACCGCAGCTCCAGCGCCGGGCCACGGCGGCGGCGGCCGAACTCGCCGCCGGGCTGCGCTAGCCGGGGTTCAGGACAGCCACTTCTTCCAGACGGAAGGGTGGCTGTCCACCCACTTCTCGGCCGCCGCGTCCGGGGACATCTTGTCCTGGGCGATCAGCAGCGAGACCTCGTTCTGGTCGTCGGTGGTCCAGCGGAACTTCTTCAGGAACTGGGCCGCCTTGCCGCCCGACTTCGCGAAGTCCGCGTTCAGGTACTTCTGGAGCGGGGTGCGCGGGTAGGCGCAGGTGATCTTCGCCGCGTCCGCGTCGCAGCCGTCCTTGTACGGCGGCAGCTTCACCTCGGTCATCGGGACCTTCTTGAACAGCCACTGCGGCGAGTACCAGTACGTCAGGAAGGGCTTCTTCTCCTTGGCGAACTGTTTCATCTGGGTGATCTGCGCGGCCTCGGAGCCGGCGAAGACGACCTGGTAGTCCAGCTTCAGGTTCTTCACCAGGGCCTTGTCGTTGGTGACGTAGGACGGGGAGCCGTCCATCAGCTGGCCCTTGCCGCCGCTCTCCGCGGTGCGGAAGAGGGAGGCGTACTTGTTGAGGTTGTGCCAGTCGGTGATGTCGGGGTGCTGTTTGGCGAGGTACGTCGGCACGAACCAGCCGATGTGCCCGGTCACCCCGAGATCACCGGCGCGGGCGATCGTCTTCTTGTCGTCGACGTAGCGCTTCTCCTGGTCGGGGTGGCCCCAGTCCTCCAGGATGGCGTCGACCCGGCCCTGGCTCAGCGCGTCCCACGCGGGCACCTCGTCCACCTGCACGGTGTCGACGCGGTAGCCCAGCTTGTGCTCCAGCAGGTACTGGGCGACGGCCACATTGGACTCGGCGCCCACCCAGGACTGCACGGACAGCGTGACGCTCTTGCCGCCGCCGGTGTGCGCGAACGGGCTGGCCTGCTTGGTCATGTCGGCGGCGCCGCAGCCGGTGGTCAGCCCCAGCACGGCGAGCGCGACCGGAATCGTCGTGCGCAGTCGGATCCGCATGTCAGGCTCCCTTCTTCGCGCGGCGCTCGGTCGGCTGGGTCACCCGGTCCAGCATCAGGCCCAGGCAGACGATGGCGGCGCCGGCCACCAGACCGGTCGCCAGGTCGCCCTGGGCGAGGCCGAAGGCGACGTTGTAGCCGAGGGCACCCCCGCCGACCAGACCGCCGATGATGACGACCGCGAGGACCAGGACCACGCCCTGGTTGACGGCCAGCAGCAACGAGCGGCGGGCGAGCGGCAGTTGGACCTGCCACAGTTGCTGCCCTCCGGTCGCGCCGAGCGAGCGCGCCGACTCCAGCGCCGCCGGGTCCACCTGGCGCAGGCCCTGCGTGGTGATGCGGACGACGGCGGGCAGCGCGTAGACGACGGCCGCGGCGACCGCGGGGGCGCGGCCGACGCCGAACAGGGCGACGACCGGGATCAGGTACACGAACTGCGGCATCGTCTGGAAGACGTCAAGGACCGGGCGCAGGGCGCGCTCGACCCGGTCGCTGCGGGCGGCGGCGATGCCGGTGGCGAAGCCGAGCACCAGGGTGACGGCGACGGCGGCCAGCACCTGGGAGAGGGTGTCGAGGGAGGGCTCCCACACGCCGAGCACGCCGATCGCGGCCATGGCGAGCACGGCGGTCAGCGCGGTGCGCCAGGTGCCGATCAGCCAGGCGAGGGCGGCGACGATCAGCAGCACCGACCACCAGGGCAGCCACTGGAGTCCGTCGCGGACCGGGTCCAGCACCCAGGTGGTGAAGTGGCCCGCCCAGTCGGCGGTGCCGCCGATGACCGGGACGCCGGTGTAGAGGTGGCTGGTCATCCAGTCGACGGCGCGGTTGACCGGGGCGGCGATCTGCACGCTCCAGCCGTCCGGCCAGTCGAGGGCGCCGAGCAGGCGGGCGGCGAGGGCGGCGAGGGCGGTGACGGCGAGGGCGTACGGCCAGCCGATCGTCCGGGCCCCCTTCGTGCCGGCGCCGGCCGCGCCGGTCACCCGGTCCAGGACCACGGCGAGCAGCACGATCGGGATGCCGGCGGCGAGGGCCTGGCCGACGTCGACGGTGGACAGGGCCTGGTAGACGCGGTCACCGAGGCCGCCGGCGCCGATGACGGAGGCGATGACGGCCATGGAGAGCGCCATCATGATCGTCTGGTTGAGGCCCAGCAGGAGTTCCTTGCGGGCCAGCGGGATGCGGGCGGTCAGCAGCCGCTGGCGGCGGGTGGCACCGAGCGACTCCACGGCCTCCAGGACCTCGGGGTCGGCGCCGCGCAGGCCCAGCGCGGTGAGGCGGGCCATCGGCGGGGCGGCGTAGACGACGGTGGCGAGGACGGCCGCGGGGACGCCGATGCCGAAGACCAGGACGACGGGGAGGAGGTAGGCGAAGGCCGGGAGGACCTGCATCGTGTCCAGGACCGGGCGCAGGGCGCGGTCGAGGCGCGCGGAGAGGCCGCCGGCCAGGCCGAGGGCGATGCCGACGAGCACCGAGGCGAGCACGGCGGCGACCATCAGCGCGAGGGTCTGCATCGTCGGTTCCCACATGCCGAGGGCGCCGCAGGCGAGGAACGCGACGGCGGTGCCGGCGGCGAGGCGGGGGCCCGCGACGCGCCAGGCGACGAGGGCGCCCAGCGCGGTGACGCCCGGCCAGCCGAGGGCGAGGAGGGCGACGTAGACCGCGCGCACCGAGATGACGACGGCGTTGCTGATGTAGCCGAAGAAGTAGAGGAACAGGGGGTGGGTGTCGCGGTTGTCGATGATCCAGTCGCTGGCGCTGGTCAGCGGCTTGGTGAGGCTGACCGTGAGGTGCTGGGGCCAGGCGTGGCCGTGCAGCACCGGCAGCAGGACGGCGGTGATCAGGGCGAGCAGCAGCAGCTTGCCGACGGCTCTGTTGCGCAGCACGGCGGGGGTCCTGGTGCGCAGGGCGGGGACGGTGAGGGCGGCCATCAGACGGCCTCCGGGGTGATCCGGGGGCCGGGCCGGGTCGCTTGCCCGCGCTTGCGGAGCGCCCCGGCCACCCGCGCCGCCCCCGCGGCACGACCGCCCGCGGCCGGGGCGGTGGGTACGCCGGCCACCACGCCGAGCAGGTGTTCGTGGTCGACCACGCCCAGGCACTTGCCGTCCGACATCACCCGCGCCGGTTCGCCGGCGCGGGCCACCGCCTCGATGGCTTCGGCGACCGTGGCGTCCGGGCGCACGGCGGGACCGGCGCCGGTCTCGGCGGAGGAGGCGGGGCGCATGGCCGTACGGGCGGTCAGCACCTGCTCGCGCGGCACGTCCCGGACGAACTCGCGGACGTAGTCGTCCGCCGGGGAGCCGACGATCTCCTCGGGGGTGCCGAGCTGGACGACCTGGCCGTCGCGCATCAGGGCGATGCGGTCGCCGAGCTTGAGGGCCTCGCTGAGGTCGTGGGTGATGAAGACCATCGTGCGGCCCTCCTCCTCGTGGAGGCGGGCGACCTCGTCCTGCATGTCCCGGCGGATGAGCGGGTCCAGGGCGCTGAACGGCTCGTCGAACAGCAGCACTTCGGGGTCGACGGCGAGCGCGCGGGCGAGGCCGACGCGCTGGCGCTGGCCGCCGGAGAGCTGGCCGGGGCGGCGGTGCTCCATGCCTTCGAGGCCGACCTTGGCGACGATCCGGGCGGCGCGCTCGCGGCGCTCGGCCTTGCCGACGCCCTGGATCTCCAGGCCGTAGGCGACGTTGTCGAGCACGCTGCGGTGCGGGAGCAGACCGAAGTGCTGGAAGACCATCGCGGCGCGGTGGCGGCGCAGTTCGCGCAGCCGGGACTTGTCCATGGCGCGTACGTCCTCGCCGTCGATGGCGATGGTGCCCGCGGTCGGCTCGATCAGCCGGGTCAGGCAGCGCACGAGGGTGGACTTGCCGGAGCCGGACAGGCCCATCACCACGAAGACCTCGCCCTTGCGGACGTCGAAGGAGACGTCGCGGACGGCGGCGGTGCAGCCGGTGCGGGCGCGCAGCTCGGCCGCGTCGAGGGTGCCCAGCTCGGGGTCGGCGGGGACGCGCTCCGGCTTGGGGCCGAAGACCTTCCACAGGCCGGAGACCGCGAAGACGGGGGCGTCGTCGGTGGTGGGGGGCTTGCGGGTCGGGACGGTGGTGGTACTCATCGGCGATCGCCTCCGATCAGATCGACGGCCTTCTCCCCGACCATCAGCACCCCGATCATCGGGTTGACGGCGGGAAGGGTCGGGAACACGGACGCGTCCGCGATGCGAATGCCGTCGAGACCGCGGATGCGCAACTCCGGGTCGACCACGGCGAGTTCGTCGTCGGCAGCGCCCATCCGGCAGGTGCCGGCGGGGTGGTAGACGGTGTGGTGGGCCTTGCGCAGCAGTTCGCTGAGCTGTTCGTCGTCGGTGACCTCGGGGCCGGGGAAGACCTCGCGCTTCAGCCAGCCGGCGAACGGCTCGGTCCGCGCGATCTCGCGGGCTATCTTCACTCCGTCGACGAGGGTCTGCGCGTCGTAGCCGTCCTCGTCGGTGAAGTACCGGAAGTCGAGGGCGGGCTTGACCTCGGGGTCGGCGCTGGTGAGGTAAAGGCGGCCACGGGCGCGGGACTTGGGGATGTTCGGGGTCATCGACACGCCGTGCTCGGGGCGTTCGTAGCCGAGGCGCTCGGGGTTGTCGGTGAAGGGGATCTGGTAGAAGTGGAACATCAGGTCGGGGATGTCCAGCGACGGGTCCCGGCGCACGAACAGCGCGGCGTCGGAGTCCATCGCCGAGTTCTCGGGCAGCGGCCGTTCGGTCTCCCAGACGATCACCGACTCGGGGTGGTCCTGGAGGTTCTCGCCGACGCCCGGCAGGTCGTGCACGACCGGGATGCCCAGCTCCTCCAGGTCACGCTTCGGGCCGATGCCGGACAGCAGCAGCAGCCGCGGCGAGTCGACGGCGCCGGCGCAGACGACGACCTCCCGGCGGGCGCTGATCAGTTCGTCCGCGCCGTCCTTGGTGCGCACGCGGACACCGGTGGCGCGCTTGCCGTCCAGCTCCAGCTTGTACGCCCAGGTCTCCAGCAGCAGCGTGAGGTTGGGGCGGTCGCCGGCCTCGATGTGCGGGTGGAGGTAGGCGACGGAGGCGGAGGAGCGCTTGTTGTCCTCCGGGTGGTAGGCGAGGTCGAGGAAGCCGACCCCCTCGTAGAACGGCTTGTCGTTGAAGCCGATCACCTCGGGGACGCCGATCGCGGTCTTCGTCGCGTCGATCCAGTCCTTGGCGATGGGGTTCTGGTCCTGGTCGGCGACGCGCACGATGTTGTTGCGCAGCCGGGCGTAGTACGCCTCCATCGGCACCGCGCCCCAGCCCTTGGCGCCGGCCTGCTCCCACTCGTCCCAGTCGGTGGGCAGCGGCTTGAAGGAGATCAGGGTGTTGTGCGAGGAGCAGCCGCCGAGGACCCTGGCGCGGCTGTGCAGGATGTGCGAATTGCCGTGCGGCTGCTCGACGGTGGTGTACTCGTAGTCCAGGTCGCCGCCGAGCAGGCCCAGCCAGCGGCGCAGGGTGAGGACGTCCTCGCGGTCGATGTCGCTCGGGCCGCCCTCGATGACGGCGACGGTGACATCGGGGTCCTCGGTGAGGCGGGAGGCGATGACCGAGCCCGCGGTGCCGCCGCCGATGACGACGTAGTCGTAGACGTGGGGGGTGTGGGACATGGGGGTGCTACTCCAGGTGGGGAAGGGGTGGGGTCGGCTCAGCCGGCGAACCAGCGCACCGGCTTCGGCGCGAGGTTCTGGTAGACGTGCTTGGTCTCCCGGTACTCGGCGAGTCCGGCGGGGCCCAGCTCGCGGCCGGTGCCGCTCTTGCCGAAGCCGCCCCACTCCGCCTGCGGCAGGTAGGGGTGGAAGTCGTTGATCCAGACGGTGCCGTGGCGCAGCCGGGCCGCGACGCGCCGGGCCCGGCCGGGGTCGGCGGTCCACACGGCGCCGGCAAGGCCGTACTCGGTGTCGTTGGCGAGGCGGACGGCCTCGTCCTCGGTGGTGAAGGTCTCGACGGTGAGGACGGGTCCGAAGACCTCCTCGCGGACGACCTTCATCTCGCGGTGGCAGCCGTCGAGGACGGTCGGCTCGTAGAAGTAGCCGGACTCGGGCCGCTCGGGGGCGGGTTCGGGCCGCTTGCCGCCGCAGCGCAGGATCGCGCCCTCGGCGAGCGCGGAGGCGACGTACGCCTCGGTCTTGGCGCGCTGCCGCTCGGAAACGAGCGGGCCGACCTCGACGCCGTCCTCGGTGCCCCGGCCGATCCTGATCTGCTGGGCGCGGCGGGCGAGTTCGGCGACGAAGCGCTCGCGCACCGACTCCTCGACGATGAGCCGGCCGCCGGCCGAGCAGACCTGGCCGCTGTGGATGAAGGCGGCGTTCAGGGCCTGGTCGACGGCGGTGTCGAAGCCCTCCTCGGTGGCGCAGGCGTCGGCGAAGACCACGTTGGGGTTCTTGCCGCCGAGTTCGAGGGCGACCTTCTTCACGCTCGGGGCGGCGGCCTGGGCGACCTTGGTGCCGCTGGCCAGTCCGCCGGTGAAGGAGACGAGGTCGACGTCGGGGTGCTCGGCGAACCGGGCGCCGACGGTGTGGCCGGGGCCGGTGACGATGTTGGCGACGCCCGCGGGCAGTCCGGCCTCCACCAGCAGTCCGATCAGCGCGACGGTGGTCATCGGGGTGATCTCGCTGGGCTTGATCACGAAGGTGTTGCCGGCCGCGAGCGCCGGGGCGATCTTCCAACTGGCCTGGAGCAGCGGGTAGTTCCAGGGAGTGATCAGCGCGCAGACGCCGACCGGCTCGTGCACGACGACGCTGTGGATGTCGGGCGAGCCCGCGTCCACCACGCGGCCGGGGGCCTCGGCGGCCACCAGGTCGGCGAAGTAGCGGAAGGCGTCGGCGACGCAGTCGATGTCGATCCGGCCCTCTTCCACGGTCTTGCCCGCGTCCTGCGCCTCAAGCCGGCCGAGCGCTTCGCGATCGCGCACGAGCAGGTCGGCGACGCGGCGCAGCAGCGCGGCGCGCTCGGCGACGGGGGTGCCCGGCCAGGGGCCGTGGTCGAACGCCTGCCGGGCCGCGGCCACGGCGCGCTCGGCGTCCTTCTCGTCACCCTCCGCGACCACGGCGAACGGCCGGGCGTCCGCGGGGTCGAGGATCTCGCGGGTCGCCCCGGAGATCGCCGTCAGCCACTCTCCTCCCGCGTGGATGGTCGCCTGGGTCGGTCGTGCCGTACTGTCCGCCATGATCGGTGTTGCCTTCCGTTACTGTTCGACGCCCCCGTGTCACGCGAAGGGCGGGCTCAGGGACCGTGGCCCCCTGCCCGAGAGCCCCGTTTGCATGCGGAATCGGCGGCCGAAAGTGCGCGGCGTCACTAAAAAGGCGGTGCAAAACGGACAGAAATGGCTATCCGGGGCGCTGCGTTCGGTCCATGGGACCGCCACAGCGCGTGGCGGCGGGCCCGGCGCCCTCCCCGATCAGCTCGCGGACGCACTCGCGCAGCCAGGCGTGGGCCGGATCGGCGTCGTGGCGGGGGTGCCAGGCGAGGCCGACCGGGAGGGCCGGGAGCCGGAGCGGGATCTCGAAGACGGTCAGGCCGAGGGGCTCGGCGAGCGGGCGGGTCCAGGGGCTGATCAGGCCGATGAGATCGGTCTCGCGGAGCACGAACAGCGACGCCGGGTAGGTGCCGACGCTGGCCACCACCCGCCGGCTCAGCCCCAGCTCGGCCAGCGCCTCGTCGACCGGCCCGCGCAGCCGGCCGCGCCGGGAGACGATGAGGTGACCGGCCGCGGTGGCGAACCGCTCGGGGGTCAACTCCCCCTCCAGCAAGGGGTGTCCGGAGCGTACGACGCCGAGCATGCGGTCCTCGTAGACCGTCTCCCGGTGCACCTCGGGTGCGGTGGTGTCGATCATGCCGATCTCCAGGTCGGCGGTGCCCTGGCGCAGGAAGGGGGCGTCGATGTGGCTCTCGGACAGGAAGCGCAGCCGGATGCCGGGGGCCTCGCGCGCGGCGCGGGCGAGCAGGGCGGCGCCGTGGGTGGCGACGATGGCGTCGTGGCCGAGGATCGTGAAGGTACGGCTCACCGTGCGCAGGTCGGTGTCCCGGCCGGGTGCGAACAGGGCGCGGGCCCGCTCCACCACGGCGCTCACCTCGGCGCGTACGGCCAGCGCGTGTGGGGTCGGCACCAGCTGCCGGCCGGCCCGCACCAGGACGGGGTCGCCGAGCGCCTTGCGGATGCGGCCGAGGGTGCGGCTCATGGCCGGCTCGGACAGGTGCAGCCGGCGCGCGGCGCCCCGCACGCTCTGCTCGTCGAGCAGCACGTCCAGCGCGACCAGCAGATTCAGGTCGAGGCCCGTGGATTGCGCCATACGCATTCATTCCTTGCATAAGTTGCACTGGAGTGCCGGTCAAGGGTGAGCCTACGGTGAGCGGGCAACCCTTTCACCCGTTCGAGCTCCTTGGGAGGAGCCGTGCCCTCGCACGCCCTGAAACGCCCCGCCCTGCTGGCCCTGTGCGCCTGTGTCCTGGTCGCGCAGAGCATGGTGGCGGCGATCAACCTGCTGATACCGCAGCTGAGTTCGTCCGCGCTGCGGCCCTCGGGCGCCGAGGTCCTGTGGACGGTCGACGCCTATGTCATCGTCTTCGCCGGTCTGCTGATCCCCGCCGGGGCGCTCGGCGACCGGTACGGGCGCAAGGGCGCGCTGCTCGCCGGGCTCGCGCTGTTCGCGGCGGGCGCCGCGACCAGTGCGCTGGCGGGGGCGCCGCTGGTGCTGATCGCGGGCCGGGGGCTGTCCGGCGCGGGCGCCGCGCTGATCACCCCGGCCACTCTGTCCCTGCTGATGCAGCTCGCGGCACCCGCGCGGCGGCTCGGCGCGATGGCCGCGTGGACCCTGTCGATCGGCCTCGGCGGGGCGGCGGGCAATCTCGGCGGCGGGCTCGCGGGTCAATTCCTCGGCTGGCGGGCGCTGTTCTGGGCCATGGTGCCGCTCGCGGCGCTGCTGATCGCGGTGGTGGCGCACGTCGTTCCCCGCACGGAACGCCCGGCTTCCGGCCACCCCGACCCGCTCGGCGCGGTCCTGCTGATCGCTGGGCTGGTGGCCGTGCTGTTCGGGATCATCGAGGGGCCGTCGTACGGCTGGCTGTCGGCGCGGATCACCGGCGCGTTCGGCGCGGGGGCGGTGCTGGTGGCGGCGTTCACGGTGCACGCGCTGCGGGCGCGGGGCCCGCTGTTCGATCCGCGGGTGTTCGCCTCGCCCCGGCTGCGGGCGGCGTCCCTCGGCACGGCGACGGGGTTCTTCGGCCTCTTCTCCCTCTTCTTCGTCAACTCGCAGTACTTGCAGGACGTCAAGGGGTACGGTCCCGCCGTCACCGGGGTGGCGATCATGCCGCTGGTGATCGGGATGGCCGGCGCGCAGAAGCTGGCCGCGCGCTGGTCCGACCGGCCGCGCGCCCTCGTCGGTACGGGGCTCGCGCTCATCGGCGCCGGTCTGCTCGGCGCGTCCACGGCGACCGCGGCCACGCCGTACGCCCTCTTCGTCTGCTGGCTCCTGGTCATCTCCACCGGCGCGGGCCTGTCCATGCCGCCGCTGACGATGGGCGTCGTCACCTCCCTCCCCGCCCACCAGGCGGGCCTGGGCTCGGGCCTGGGCACCACGGCCCGCGAGACCGGCGCGGCCCTGGGCGTCGCGGTGACCGGCACGGTGCTGTCCGGCCACACCGACCTGACCCAGGGAATGGGCCCGGCACTGCGGGTGGTGGGAGCGGTGGTGCTGGTGGCCACGGCGGTGGTGGTGAAGGGGTATGGCGAGCGCGGCACGGTGACCCCGGCTCAGAAGAAGGTACCGACGGGCGCGGCCCGTTGACGGAGCGGGGAGGGACGCCGCCACGCCGGGTGGGTGCCGCTACGGCACAGACACGCGGGCCCCGCTCCGGAGGGGAACCGGAGCGGGGCCCGCGTGCGGGGCTACCGTCAGATGAGGCCGAGTGCGCGGACCGCCTCGCGCTCCTCGGACAGCTCCTTGACCGACGCGTCGATGCGGGCGCGGGAGAACTCGTTGATCTCCAGGCCCTGCACGATCTCGTACGTGCCGTCCTTCGTGGTGACGGGGAAGGAGGAGATCAGGCCCTCCGGCACCCCGTACGAACCGTCGGACGGGATGCCCATGGACGTCCAGTCACCCTCGGCCGTGCCGTTCACCCACGTGTACACGTGGTCGATCGCGGCGTTCGCGGCGGACGCAGCCGACGACGCGCCACGGGCATCGATGATCGCCGCACCGCGCTTGGCGACGGTCGGGATGAAGTCCTCGGCCAGCCACTTCTCGTCGCTGACGACCTCGGCCGCGTTCTTGCCGCCGACGGTGGCGTGGAAGATGTCCGGGTACTGCGTGGCGGAGTGGTTGCCCCAGATCGTCAGCCGCTTGATGTCGGCGACGGTGGAGCCCGTCTTCTTCGCCAGCTGCGTCAGCGCGCGGTTGTGGTCCAGCCGGGTCATCGCGGTGAACCGCTCGGCCGGTACGTCCGGCGCCGCCGCCTGCGCGATCAGCGCGTTCGTGTTGGCCGGGTTGCCGACGACCAGGACCTTGATGTCGTCCGCGGCGTGGTCGTTGATGGCCTTGCCCTGCGGCTTGAAGATGCCGCCGTTGGCCTCCAGCAGGTCACCGCGCTCCATGCCCTTGGTGCGCGGGCGGGCGCCCACCAGCAGGGCCACGTTGGCGCCGTCGAAGGCGACGTTCGGGTCGTCGGTGATGTCGATGCCCTGGAGCAGCGGGAAGGCGCAGTCGTCCAGCTCCATGGCCGTGCCCTCGGCGGCCTTGAGCGCCGGGGTGATCTCCAGGAGGCGCAGGCGGACCGGCACGTCCGCGCCGAGCAGCTGGCCGGAGGCGATGCGGAAGAGCAGGGCGTAACCGATCTGGCCGGCCGCGCCGGTGACGGTGACGTTCACGGGAGTGCGGGTCATGGCGTTCTCCGTATGACAGCTGGCGGTGGGGCGTCCCTGCCCCGGTGGATGATCGATCTCTTGGCATCAAGAGAGATCCACCGGTCAGGCTATCGCGCATCCGGCATGCGAGACGTGCGGGGCCCTGTGGCTCAGCCCACAGCAGATCGCGCGGGACGGAGAAAGGCGGCCGTCCGTCCGGAGAGGGTGGACGGATCGGCCGCCGGTGGGGGTACCGGCGGACCGGTCTCCCGTGGGGGGTATCAGCTCGCGTGCCCGGAATCCGGCCGGGCATGCCTGCCGATCCGGAATTCATCCGTTCGGCTTCACCGCGTGCACCCCGTGCGGCCCGACGCGAGCGTGGCGCACGCCGTCGCACGGGCCGGATCCGTTACGGCGATCATCGGGGTGTAGGCGATGGTGTCGCCCGCCTCGGTGGCCTCCCCGGTCTCCCGGACCCTGCCCCGCGCCCCGGTGACCTGGACCTTGTCGCCGGGCACCGCACCGGTGATCCGGCCCCACGCCGTGCCGCAGACCTTGCTGTAGCGCACTTCCAGGGTGGTGGTGCCGAGGGAAACGGTCTGGGCGGTGGCCACCTGGTCGCCGCTGCACCCCATCGACTCGGCGTCCTTGCCCACGCAGTCCGCCCCTGAGCATCGGATTCCCGGCGGAAGGCTCGCCCTGGGACCGGCGCTCCGGGCGGCCCGCTCGGACGCGGCCTCGTGCCTGCCGCCACCGGGACCCCCGGTGAGGAAGAAGACGCCGAGGATGAGCACCAGCACGGTGACGAACCCGCCGAGGAACATCAGCACCGGCTGCCGGTACCCGGACGCGCCGTCGGGTCCGGAGGGCCGTGCCGCGTCGAGACCCTGAGTGGCCTGCGGGCCAGGAGAGTCACGGGGGATCTGAGGAATCTGAGGGCCTACAGGGGGCCGAGAGGCGACAGAGGTCTGGGAGCCAACGGAGGTCTGGGGGCCGGCGGAAGTCTGAGGGCCGGCGGAGGTCTGAGGGCCCTGGCCGCTCCGGATCTCCTGGGCGCGCTGGATGCCCTGAATACCTGGGCCCTGGATGTCCTGGGTGCCCTGGGTGCCCTGCGCGCCCCGCAGGCTCCGGGGGGACTGCGGTTCCGGCGCGCCGGGGACCCGTGCCGGCTCCGGCCACGCCCCCGGCCGTCCGCTCGCCCGTGACGGCCCCCGGTACCCGGCCAGCCCCCACGAGCCGCCACCGGACGCGCCCTTCGCCGCACTCCCGGCGTTGCCGCGCTCCGCCGCCTCCACCGCCTCCGCGGCTTTCGGCTGGGCGGGGATCTTCGGGACGGTGAGCGTGCCGCCCTCGGTCCCGTTCGCGGACCGGCGCCCGGCCAGCGCGTGCTCGTGCCCCAACTCCGCCCGGCTCCACGCCCGTTCGGCCAGCTCCCACATCGTGATGATCGGCACCGGGCTGGTGCCCGCCGCCTCGGCGAGCGCGACCGCCGCGCCCTTGGGGGCGAGGAGCCGGCCGGCGAGGTAGTCCTCCCAGGACGCCCTGCCGTAGCCCGTGCGGTCGGCCAGGGCCGCGGTGCCGAGCCCGCCGAGGTCCACGAGCCACCGCAGTTGGCTGACGAACTCCTTGATCTCCGGGTCGAGTTCGTTCGGCAAGGTCTTCCAACGAGGCATCGTCTCCCCCCTCATCCCCACTTTCGTACCGGACGGTCACCGTTCGGCGGAACGGTCACTTCCGTGCCACAGCGCGAAGACAGCCGTTGATCAGGCCGTTCACCAGGAGCCAGGGTGTGTCCGGCGGCGGTTCGCCCCGCAACGGGGGTGGGGGCGAACCGCCGTACCACCGGCCCTATTTGGTCATCGTGAAGTGCAGTGTGTTGCTCAGGAACGGGATCTCCAGCAGGGGATGCGGCTGGGCCATCAGGGCCAGCAGGACGATCGCCAGGCCGAGGATGCCGTAGGTGCTGATGTCGGTGAAGCGGGAGCGGACCGCGAGCATGCCGACGCCGGGCAGCATCCAGCGCAGCACCGCGCCGGCCAGCAGCGCGGCGCCGATCAGCACGGTGCCCACGCGGAACGCGTCGAACGCGGTCAGCAGCAGGCCGAGCGCGACCGTGCCCAGCACCACCAGCAGGGGCCACTGCCTAGCGGGCGCGGGGGCGTCGCCGGACGCGGCCCGGCCGCCGCCCTCGGGCCGCGCGGTGTCCCTGGTGAACAGCGGGAAGCGGCGGGTGACCCGCCGCGGGCGCCCCTCGGCGTCGGGGGCGCTGATCGCGTCGCGGACGGTCTCCTCGCCGTCCCGCGTGTCCTCAGCCGGCACTGCGCTCCGCCGCCTCGACCACGTTGACCAGCAGCTGGGCCCGCGTCATCGGGCCGACACCGCCGGGGTTGGGGGAGATGAAACCGGCCACGCCTGCCACGTCCGGGTGGACATCGCCGACGATCCGGCCCTCGGCGTTGCGCGAGACGCCCACGTCGAGGACGGCCGCGCCCGGCTTGATGTCCTCGGCGCGGATCAGGTGCGGGGAGCCGGCCGCCGCGATCACGATGTCGGCCCGCTTGAGGTGGGCGGACAGATCGCGGGTGCCGGTGTGGCACTGGGTGACGGTGGCGTTCTCGCTGCGGCGGGTGAGCAGCAGCGGCATCGGGCGCCCGATGGTGACGCCCCGGCCGACGACCACGACCTCGGCGCCCTTGATCTCCACGCCGTAGCGGCGCAGCAGGGTGAGGATGCCGTTGGGGGTGCAGGGCAGCGGAGCCGGCTCGTTGAGGACCAGGCGGCCCAGGTTCATCGGGTGCAGGCCGTCCGCGTCCTTGGCCGGGTCCATCAGCTCCAGGATGCGGTTCTCGTCGATGCCCTTGGGCAGCGGCAGCTGGACGATGTAGCCGGTGCAGGCCGGGTCCTCGTTCAGCTCGCGGACGACCGCCTCGATCTCCTCCTGGGTGGCCGTGGCCGGCAACTCCCGCTGGATGGAGGCGAGGCCCACCTCGGCGCAGTCGCGGTGCTTGCCCGCGACGTACTTGCGGCTGCCGGGGTCCTCCCCGACCAGGATCGTGCCGAGGCCGGGCGTGACGCCCTTCTCCTTCAGCGCCGCCACGCGGGCGGTCAGATCGGACTTGATCGCGGCTGCGGTGGCCTTGCCATCGAGAATCTGGGCGGTCATACCCCCATCCTCCAGGATGACCGCCCCGAGGTTCCAATCCGGGGCCGCACCGGGGCCGCACCGGGGTTCCCGCCAGGGTCCGCGGGCGGGTCCGGGTGATCACCGATGTTGCACTTGCACAACGTCGGGGATTCCGGCTGGACAAGTCACTATCCGGTCAAGAACGATGAACAGCACAGTGCAGCGGGCAGCTCATCGGGGGGACGGACCGCATCTGTAGAAACTCTCCTCCGTGCAGTGCCGCGCCTCGTCCCCGCACTCGCTCGACACGACGGAGGAAACACCAGCCATGAGCTACGGCGACCCGAACAACCCCTACGGCACCCCGCAGGGGCAGCCGCAGCAGCCCGGCTACGGCTACCCGGCCGCGCCGCCGGTCCAGCAGTCGTACGCCGCCGCCCCGATGACCACCATGCCCGGCAAGGTCAACGCGGCCCGCGTGATGCTGTGGGTGATCGTCGGCCTCCAGGTCATCGGCGTGGCCCTCTTCGCCTTCTTCGCCGTGGCCGTCAACAAGGCCAAGCACGACAACTCGATACCGGGGCTGTCCGACTACCCGGTGGGCGCGCTGTGGGCGTTCACGGTGCTCGCGCTCGCCTGGCTGGTGTGGGCGGCCGTCCTGGCCGCGAAGTTCGGCTCCGGCGGCAACAACCTGCGGGTCACCACGCTGGTCTTCGGCATCCTGACCGCGGTGCTCGGCGTCTACCCGTTCCTCGTTATCGTGGGCATCTTCCACATCGTGCTCGGCATCCTGATCGCCTGCTTCGTCGGCAGCGCCGACGGCAAGGCCTGGTTCGGCCGGCCGCGCTACTGAGTCCGCGGGCGCCCGGACACCGCGGGCGCCGCGGAGCGATTCGCGCCATTCATCATCCGGGGCCGTGTCTCACCCTTCCGGGGGGAGACACGGCCCCGGTGCGTCGCCCTACTCTGAGAGAAGCCGTCGGGTCTGGGAGAAGCCGTCGGGCACGGGGAGACGCACCTTGTACAGCATCATCGTCGTACCTCCGCCGACCACGGAGGACCGGCAGCGACGCGGCCAGATCCGCCTCGCCCCCGGCGAGCGCCTCCGCTTCGGGCGGGCGCCCGGCAACGATCTGCCGATCCCGCACGAAGGCGTCTCGCGCCGTGCCGGGGAACTCGCCGCCCAGGGCGCGTTCTGGACGCTGAGCAACCTGTCCGCGCACCAGACGTACGTCGTGGAGAACCCGGAGGGCGCGGGCGAGCACATCAAGGTGGGGCCGGGCCGGCTGGAGGCGCCGGTGCCCTTCGAGTTCTCCCGGATCGTGCTGCCCGCGGGCGGCGACCTGCTCGCCGTCGAGGTGTGGGCGCCGCGCCACGACTATCTGCGCGACGGCTGCGGGGCGGACGGCGACACCACCGCCCCGGCCTTCTCCGTGGACCGCACCAAGCGCTACTTCGCGGTGCTGGCCGCCCTGTGCGAGCCCCGGCTGCGCGGTGATCCGCACGCCCCGCTGCCCACCGTCGACCAGGTCGTGGCCCGGCTCGCCCCCGCCTGGCCGGCCGCCTCGCGCGCCTCGGTGCAGTGGAACATCGACTACCTCGCGGTGAAGCTGCGGCTCAAACCCGGCCCGGACACGGTGGATCCGGGCCCGCGTCTGAACGGCAAGAAGGAGTCCCTGGTCTCGCTGGCGCTCCGCTTCGACCTGGTGCGCGAGGACGACCTGGTGGTGCTCTCCGGCACCGGATCCGGAACCGCCACCGGGTCCGCGCGGTGACCGAGCCGTACGCCGTGCCGGTCCCCAGGGGCTACCGGGTCGGCACCTGGGAGGTCCGCGAACCGCTCGCGACGGGCGCCTTCGGCAGCGTGTACGCGGCCCGCCGGCTCGGCGGGCCGGACGAACGGCTCCCCGGCACCGCCGCCCTGAAGTTCCTGCCCACCGGCACCGGCACCCCCCGCCACCTCGCCCATCTGCGCGAACTCGTGGAAAGGGAGGTGGAGTTGTTACGCCGGCTGCGGCGACCGCGCCTGATCCGGATGTACGAGACCCTCGTCGTCGACGACCCCGGACGCCCCGCCCTCGACGGCGCCACCGTCCTCGTCCTGGAACGCGCGGAGGGCTCCCTGTCCGCGCTGCTCGCCGCCACGCCCCGGCCGCCCGCCGGGCCCGCACTGCTGGCCCAGATCGCCGAAGGACTCGCCCAGTTGCACCGGGCGGGCTGGGTGCACGGAGACCTCAAACCGGCCAACGTGCTGCTGATGGCGGACGGTTCGGCGCGGCTCGCCGACTTCAACATGGCCGCCGAACTGGAGGGCACCCACGGCTACACGCCCGCCTTCTCCACCCCCGACTACACCCCGCCCGAGCTGCTGTGGGCGGAGATCGGCGAACGCGGCCGGCCGATCCGCCCGTCGGCCGACATCTGGGCCTTCGGCGTCCTCGCGCACCTCCTGCTCACCGGCTCCTTCCCGCTGCCCGGCGGCACCCCGTCGGCCCGCCGGGACGCCGCCGTCGCCTATGCGCGCGGCACCGAGGAACTGCGCCTCGCGACCGAACTCCCGGACGCCTGGCGGGAGATCGTGCGGAACTGCCTGGCCCGTACGCACGCGGGGCGGATCGGCACCGAGGTGCTGCTGCGCCGGGTCACGGCCGCCGCGGGCACCGGAAGCGCACCCCGGCTGCCCCGCCTCTCGCGCGCGGGCCGCCGTCGCCGTACGGCCGCCCTGACCCTCGCGGCCACCGTCCTCGCCGCCCTCCTCGGGTACGGCCTCGACCAGCGGCACGCCGGTGACGACAAGGCCCTGGGCCGCTACGGCGCCGCCGAACTCCGCACCGACCGGGGCGTTCCGGTGCGCTACCGGCGGCTGATCGTGGACGCCGCCCAGGGCTGCCCCCGCCCGGACGTCAGCCCCGCGCTGATCGCGGCCATGCTGAAGGCCGAGAGCGGCTTCGACGCGGACCTCGCCGATCCGGGCACCCAGGAGTACGGCATCGCCCGCTGGACCCCGTCCGTGCTGCGCTGGTGGATGCGGGACGACGGCATCCCCGCCGCCGCGACCCCCACGCCCCCGCTGACCCCGGCCGTGTCCATCCCGGCCATGGGGCGCTATCTCTGCTACATCGACGCCCATCTGAAGGCGGAGCTGCCCGGTGACCGGCGGGTGCTGGACGCGGCCGGGTACCGGACGTCGTACAAGACGGTCAACGCCACGGGCGGTATCCCGGCGCGTTACCGCGCCTACTGCGCCGAGGTCGCCCGCTACCTCGCGCAGTACACACCCTGAGACCGCGGTACACACCCTGAGACCTCCGAGGTACCGGCCCGGCGGCCCGGCTGGGACGGTGGAACCACTCCGCCACGGCGGAGCGACCACCCCCCTCGTTCACACGAGGGAACAGTGAATCGTTCACATGGGGGAACAGTGAAGATCGCCAAGCCCGCCGCGCTGCTCGTCGCGGCCACCGCCCTGCTCGCCGGCTCCACGGCCGCGGCCACCGCCTCCGCCGCCCCGGACGGCACCCGCGTCACCGCCGTCGAGCGCACCGCCGACCAGCTGCTGCCGGGCCACCCGGCCGCGCTGGAGGTGACGAAGGACCGGGTCCGCTACGACGGCCTCACCCTCACGAAGGCCCCCGCGGGCAGGCTCGCCGCCAAGGACCTGGCCTGCGCGTACGGCCACCTCTGCATGGTCGTCAGGGGCACCACGTTCGACTTCTACAAGTGCCAGACGTGGACGGTGAGCAACTGGACCGGTGACGGCCCGTTCACCAACAACCAGACGCCCGGCACGGTCGCCCGGTTCTTCAACCAGGACGGCAGCGTCCGCTGGACCTCGACCGCCTACCAGGCCGGCACCGCCACCTGGGACCCGGTCTACTCCCTGCGTCCCTGCTGACCGGAGAGAGACGCGGCGGCCTCCGGCCCCCTCGGGGGAGGGCCGGAGGCCGCCGTACGCCCGCTTGACGTGCTCAGTGGAAGAAGTGCCGCGTGCCCGTGAAGTACATGGTCACGCCCGCCTTCCGGGCCGCCTCGACGGCCAGTTCGTCGCGGACGGAGCCGCCGGGCTGGACGATCGCGCGGACACCGGCGTCGATCAGGATCTGCGGGCCGTCGGGGAAGGGGAAGAAGGCGTCGGAGGCCGCGTAGGAACCGCGGGCCCGCTCCTCGCCGGCCCGCTCGACCGCGAGCTTGCAGGAGTCGACGCGGTTGACCTGGCCCATGCCGACGCCGACCGAGGCGCCGTCCTTGGCGAGCAGGATCGCGTTGGACTTGACCGCGCGGCACGCCTTCCAGGCGAAGGCGAGGTCCTTCAGCTCCTCGGCGGACAGCGCCTCGCCGCTGGCCAGCGTCCAGTTGGCGGGGTCGTCGCCCTCGGCCTGGAGCCGGTCGGTGACCTGGAGCAGCAGACCGCCGTCCACCGGCTTGGCCTCGACCTGGTTGCCCGGCGCGCCCGCCGCCTTCAGCACCCGGATGTTCTTCTTCTTGGTGAGGGCTTCGAGCGCCCCCTCCTCGTAGTCCGGGGCGACGATGACCTCGGTGAAGATCTCCGCGACCTGCTCGGCCATCTCCCTGCTGACCGGCCGGTTCACGGCGATGACGCCGCCGAACGCGGACAGCGGGTCGCAGGCGTGCGCCTTGCGGTGCGCCTCGGCGACGTCCGCGCCGACCGCGATGCCGCAGGGGTTGGCGTGCTTGATGATCGCGACGCAGGGCTCGTCGTGGTCGTACGCGGCACGGCGCGCGGCGTCCGTGTCCGTGTAGTTGTTGTACGACATCTCCTTGCCGTGCAGCTGCTCCGCCTCGGCCAGACCGCCCGTGCCGTCCACGTACAGCGCCGCGCCCTGGTGCGGGTTCTCGCCGTAGCGCAGGGTGTTCTTGCGCTCCCAGGTGGCACCGGCGAAGTCCGGGAAGGACGAGTCGTCCGCGGGGGCGTAGTCGGCGGCGAACCAGGAGGCGACGGCCACGTCGTAGGCGGCGGTGTGCTTGAACGCCTCGGCGGCCAGCCGCTTGCGGGCAGCCAGGTCGAACCCGCCGTCCCGGACGGCCGCGAGGACGTCGGCGTACCGGTCGGGGCTGGTCACGACGGCGACCGAGGGGTGGTTCTTGGCGGCGGCGCGGACCATCGAGGGGCCGCCGATGTCGATCTGCTCCACGCACTCGTCGGCCGAGGCGCCGGAGGCGACGGTCTCGCGGAACGGGTAGAGGTTCACCACGACCAGGTCGAACGGGGCCACACCCAGCTCGGCGAGCTGCGCGCGGTGGCTCTCCAGGCGCAGGTCGGCGAGGATGCCGGCGTGCACCTTCGGGTGCAGGGTCTTGACCCGGCCGTCCAGGCACTCGGGGAAGCCGGTCAGCTCCTCGACCTTGGTGACCGGGACGCCGGCGGCGGCGATGCGGGAGGCCGTGGAACCGGTCGACACCAGCTCGACACCGGCCTCGTGCAGCCCGCGCGCCAGCTCTTCCAGGCCGGTCTTGTCGTAGACGCTGACGAGCGCCCTGCGAAGGGGCCGCTTGTTGCTCTCGGCGGTCACTGGATAACTACCTTTCGTCCCTCGATGCGATAGCCGTGCCGGGCGAGCCGGCCCACGACCTCGACGAGCAGCCTTCGCTCGACTTCCTTGATGCGCTCGTGCAGCGCGCTCTCGTCGTCCTCGTCCCGGACCTCCACCACGCCCTGCGCGATGATCGGACCGGTGTCGACGCCGTCGTCGACGAAGTGGACGGTGCAGCCGGTGACCCGGACGCCGTACGCGAGCGCGTCGCGGACGCCGTGGGCGCCGGGAAAACTGGGCAGCAGGGCCGGGTGGGTGTTGACGAACCGCCCGCCGAAGCGCGCGAGGAACTCCTTGCCCACGACCTTCATGAACCCGGCGGAGACCACGAGATCGGGCTCGTACGCCGCGACCACCGCGGCCAGGGCGGCGTCCCACTCCGCGCGGCTCGCGTGGTCCTTCACCTTGCACACGAACGTCGGCAGCCCGGCCCGCTCGGCGCGGGCGAGCCCCTCGATGCCGTCGCGGTCGGCCCCGACGGCGACGATCCGCGCGCCGTACGCCTCGGCTCCGGTGCGCTCGATCTCGTCCAGGAGCGCCTGGAGGTTGGTGCCGGATCCGGAGACCAGCACGACGAGGCGCTTGGCCACGGGGTTGGCGGCCACGGTGGGGCCCTTTCTCACGAAGCGGTCTGTGCCGTCGGCGGTTTGTATGGTCATACGAATGCTTCGCGCCCCGCGATACGGGGAAGTCTACGAAGCGGCCGACCGCCAGCAACGATACCGGCACCCCGGACGGCCCCCACGGGACGGGTGCGTGGCCGGGAGGTAGCGTTCGGGGGGAATCGACAGGAGCAGCCACGGGAACGCGGTCGTCGTGCGACGCGTTGACAAGGTGGAAGCTCACGACGACCAGCCGTGTTGATCTAGGGGAAGACGCTCTTTTGATGCCCGTCCGCAGCCTGCGACTCCGCGCGTTCCCGCCAGCTCCGGCCCGGGGAGGGGAGCGCGCCGGAGTGCTGCTGCGCGAGCGGCCCTCGACGCCGCCCGACGCTCCGCGGGGCGGGACGCAGGGCTCCGGTGCGGGGCAGGGCGGCGAGTCCGGGAGCGGTGGCCGCGGCGGTGAGGGCGAGCAGGACAATCCGTTCGCGCCGCCGCCGGAGGGCGCGCCGGACCGGCCGTGGCAGCCGCGGCATCCGGGCGGTGTCTCCGGTCAGCCGGGTGCGGGTGGCGGCCAGGGCGGTCACGGCGGCGGTCCCTGGGGCAGCCAGTGGAGCGACCGGCAGCCCGGACGGTCCCCCGGCGGCTTCGGCGAGCGTCCCGGCGCGGGCCCCCAGGGCGGCCCCGGCGGCCCCAGCGGGCAGGGGGGTCGCAGCGGTCAGGGCGGACCCGGCGCGGGCATGCGCTGGGACCCCACGGACCCGGTCCAGCGCCGGGCGCGGTACGCGCTGCTGTCCGGGATGTGGGCCATCTTCTTCGCCCTGTTCAGCTGGCCGTACGTCTCGCTGCTGCTGGGCGCGCTGGCGCTGTACTGGGGCATCAGCTCCCTGCGCGCCAAGCCCCGTACCCCCGATCCGGCCAAGCCGGCGGCCCCGGCCCCCGGCCGGCCCCAGACGACGGCGGCCGTCGGCGGCCTGGTCACGGCGTCCCTGGCCCTGGTGCTGGTCGCCTCCACGTTCACGGTCCAGTTCGTCTACCGCGACTACTTCACCTGTGTGAACGACGCGCTCACGCACGAGGCGAAGCAGTCGTGCCAGACGCTGCTGCCGGAGCAGCTGCGGAGCGTGCTGGGGGCGGGCAACGAGTAGCGCGGGGGCGGGGTCAGGGGGTTTCGGGGGGCGTCTCGGGGGTTGTCTCGTGGGTTCCGGGGGTTCCGGGAGTCTCGGGGGTTCCGGGGGGTTCCTCGGTCTCGGCGGTGGGTTGGGGCTCGGGGGTGGGCTGGGGCTCGGCGGTGGGCTGGGTTTCGGGGGGTTCTGTGGTTCCGGCGGGTTCTGTGGTTCCGGCGGTCTTCGGGGTTGCCGGGGTTTCCGGGATCTCCGTGGTGGGCGGCGCGGCTGCGGGCCGCTCGGGGCGGAAGCCGGCGGGCAGTTCGACGCGGAGTTCCGCCGGAGGCTCGGCGGGGAGGATGTCGTAGGCGTCCTCGTCCCGGCGGTCGTCCTCGCGCTTGGCTCTGCCGCCGGCCTTCCCGGAGTCCTTCACCTTTCCGGAGTCCTTCGCCTTCCCTGAATCCTTCGCTTTCTCCGGGGACTTGGGGTCCTGCGAGCCCGTTGGCTTCCGCGAACCCGTCGGCTTCTGTGCGCCCGGCGCCGCCTTCGGGATCCCGGCGCCCCGCAGCCGCCATGCCCGTACGACGAGAGCCGTCGGCATGCCGAGCAGCGCGGTCCAGGCGCCCGCAGCCGGGCCCGTCTGCCACCACAGGGGCCCGAAGCGGGAGAGCGCGTCGACGCCCAGGGCGCCACCGGAGAGACCGGCGAGGAGGGCCAGCAGAAGGGCGCAGACCGCTGCCGTCAGCAGGGTGACACCGGCGGTACGGGCTGCCGACCAGCGCATCCGGGGCGGCTCCCCCCGCCCTGGGCGTCGTACCGCGCCGCGGGCCACGAACCACCCGGCCACCACCCCCGCCGCCACCGGCACCAGCGCGGCCGCCCAGTTCAGCCGGGTGCCGGGGCCCGCGTCCGGGACCGCCGCGAGCAGCGGGAACGGCGGCAGCAGCGGCGCCGGGTCGGAGGCGAGCGGATGCACCGGGTGCCCGGCGCCGAGCACGAAGCCGGTGCCGAGGGCGTAGGAGGCCGCCCACACCGCTGCGTTGGGGACCAGCGCCATACCGAGCAGCAGCACCGCGAACCGGCCCGTCCACCCGTCCGTCAGCTGGACGAACGACGCCCGCGCCGCGTCCCCGTGCCACACCGTCGAGGCGGCGACGAGCAGCGCCCCGCCCCCGGCCAGCACCGCGGTCGAGGCACCGGCGGCCCGTACCGCCGTGGCCACCCGCACCCGCGCGTCGGTGCCGAACACCACCCGCCGTACCGGACCCGGCACCGCCTTCAGCACGACCAGCAGCGGCGCGGGCGGGCAGCCGTGTGCCGACCACACCCCGGCGCCCGCCCCGGCCGCCGCGACGAGCGGGAAGGAGACCGTCAACCAGCCCCAGGAGGGCCGGAGTTCACCGCCGGAGCAGTACAGGGCGACCGCGATGCCGACGGCGAGGTAGCCGAGGACCACGCCGAGCCAGGCCGTGCGCACGGGCACGGGTGGCGGTCCGTCGGGCTCGGCGGAGGCGTCCGTGGCGTACCGGCCCGCCCGGTACAGCAGCCACGCGGGCAGCGCGAGCAGCAGCAACGGGGTGACGCCCACCGGGAGGGGCGCGCCCGAGAGGGTGTCGGTGCGGACCAGTTCGACGCCGTGGGCGAGCAGCCACAGCGCGGCGGCGATGTGCAGCGCACCGCCCGGCCCGCTGTCGGGGTACGGCGAGCTGATCCACAGGCCCAGGACCAGCACGGTGAGCGCGCCGAGGCCGAGTCCGGCCGCGACCACGCCGTTCAGCAGGCTCGCGGACAGTCCGGGCGAACGGTCGCGCAGCCGGGTGGACAGGGGGGTGAGCGACGGTCGGCGCGCGGTCATCTGGGTCACCCGGCCATGGTCCCAACGACACGCGCTTTCCCGGCGTAACAGGTGAAGCACCGTAGTGTCGCTCAATATATGTTTATGTCACTTATCGTACGAAAGGGTGCATGGTGAGCACGAGCACGCAGATCCCCGCCGGGCCGTTGCCACCGCCGCGGGAACGCCGACGCCTGCGCCAGACCCGCTCCCTGACCCAGGCTCAGCTGGCCAGACGCCTCGGCGTGGCCCGCGCCACGGTGCGCGCGTGGGAGTCCGGGCGCCGGGCGCCGGCCGGTGCCGAGGGGCGGGCGTACACCGAGTTCCTCGGCGCGATCACCCGGTCGGCGGCCCCTGACGAACCGTCCGGGAAGCCGGACCCCGGCGGACCCGAGCCGCTGACGCCCGCTCAGGCCTTCGACGCGCTCTACGCCTTCTGCGCCCCTGCCCTCGTCCGCCAGACCTATCTGCTGTGCGGGCGCCGCGAACTGGCCCGCGAGGCGGTGGAGCGCGCCTTCCAGCTGGCCTGGCAGCGCTGGCCCGAGGTGGCCAGGGACCGGGACCCGGCCGGGTGGGTGCGGGCGGTGGCGTACGACTGCGCGCTCTCGCCCTGGCACCGGTTCCGCCCCTGCTACCGGCAGCCGGAGCCGCCGCCCGCGGATCCGGCCGACCGGGATCTACTGAACGCGCTCCTCACGCTGCCGCCGTCGTACCGGCGCACGCTCGTGCTGTACGACGGCGTCGGGCTCGACCTCCCGGAGACGGCGGCGGAGACGGAGGCCAGCACACCGGCGGCGGCGAACCGGCTGACGCACGCGCGGGAGGCGATGGCGGCACGGGTCCCGGAGCTGGCGGACACGGCGCTGCTGCACCGCCGGCTGACGGAGCTGTCCTCCCGCGAACGCCTGCGCGCGTCCCGCCCGCCGACGGTGCGCACCCTCGGCGAACGCCGCAACGTCTTCTGGACCCGCGCGGCCATCGCCTTCACGGTGACGATCATCGGCGCGACGGCGCTCACGCTGCGGACGGCGCCGACCCACTACGAGCCCCCGATCGCCCCCGCCCGAGCCGTCGAGGGCGTCCCCCGCGCGGTCCCGATGGGCCCGCTGTCCCCCGAGGAACTGGCCCTGCGGTCGAAGCTCCGCCGGGAGGCGTCGTCGGGCAGCGAACGCATCGAACCGACGCCACGGTGACCTCCGGTCGTCCGCCGTAACGCCCGTGCGGCCCGTCCGCCGACTGCGGGCCCGTCCGGGTCGTCGGTGGTCGTTCGCGCAGTTCCCCGCGCCCCTTACGGGGCGCCCACCAGCGTGGAGTGCAAACGCCGGTAGGCCCGCCCCAGGAAAGGGACGGGCCTACCGGCGTTCAGGTCAGAAGCTCACGCTCATCGAAAAGCGCGGCTCTGCCGGAGGTCTCATGCGCCCAGGATCTCGCGGGCGAGCTTCGCCGTCTCGGTCGGGGTCTTGCCGACCTTGACGCCCGCCGCCTCCAGGGCCTCCTTCTTCGCCTGCGCGGTACCGGAGGAACCGGAGACGATCGCACCGGCGTGACCCATGGTCTTGCCCTCCGGCGCGGTGAAGCCCGCGACGTAACCGACGACCGGCTTCGTCACGTTCTCCTTGATGAACGCGGCGGCACGCTCCTCCGCGTCACCACCGATCTCACCGATCATCACGATGAGCTCGGTCTCGGGGTCCTCCTGGAACGCCGCGAGCGCGTCGATGTGCGTGGTGCCGATGATCGGGTCGCCACCGATGCCGACGGCGGTCGAGAAGCCGATGTCCCGCAGCTCGTACATCATCTGGTACGTCAGCGTGCCGGACTTCGAGACCAGACCGATGCGGCCCGGCTTGGTGATGTCGCCCGGAATGATGCCGACGTTCGACTGGCCCGGCGTGATGATGCCGGGGCAGTTCGGGCCGATGATCCGGGTCTTGTTGCCCTTCTTGCCGGCGTACGCCCAGAACGACGCCGAGTCGTGCACGGCGATGCCCTCGGTGATCACGACGGCCAGCTCGATCTCGGCGTCGATGGCCTCGACGACCGCGTCCTTCGTGAACTTCTCCGGCACGAAGATGACGGAGACGTTGGCGCCGGTCTTCTCGATGGCCTCCTTGACGGTGCCGAAGACGGGTACCTCGGTGCCGTCGAAGTCCACGGTCTGACCCGCCTTGCGCGGGTTCACGCCGCCCACGACGTTCGTGCCGTCACCGAGCATGAGCTTGGTGTGCTTCATGCCGGTGGCGCCGGTCATGCCCTGGACGATGACCTTGCTGTCCTTGTTGAGCCAGATAGCCATGGTGTGTCGGTGTCCTCGTCCTCGTGCTTACTTGGCGGCGGCCAGCTCGGCGGCCTTCGCGGCCGCGCCGTCCATGGTGTCGACGCGCTGCACCAGCGGGTGGTTGGCGTCCGTGAGGATCTTCCGGCCCAGCTCGGCGTTGTTGCCGTCGAGGCGGACGACGAGCGGCTTCTCGACCTTCTCGCCGCGGTCCTCCAGGAGCTTCAGGGCCTGCACGATGCCGTTGGCGACCTCGTCGCAGGCGGTGATGCCACCGAAGACGTTCACGAAGACGGACTTGACGTCCGGGTCGCCCAGGATGATCTCCAGGCCGTTCGCCATCACCTGGGCAGAGGCGCCGCCACCGATGTCCAGGAAGTTGGCGGGCTTCACGCCGCCGTGGTTCTCACCGGCGTACGCGACGACGTCCAGGGTGCTCATGACGAGACCCGCGCCGTTGCCGATGATGCCGACCTCACCGTCGAGCTTGACGTAGTTGAGGTTCTTCTCCTTGGCGGCGGCCTCCAGCGGGTTGGCCGCGGCCTTGTCGTGCAGCGCCTCGAAGTCCGGGTGACGGAACTCGGCGTTGTCGTCCAGGGAGACCTTGCCGTCCAGGGCGATGACGTCGCCGGAGGCGACCTTGGCCAGCGGGTTGACCTCGACCAGGAGGGCGTCCTCCTTGATGAAGGTGTCCCACAGCTTGACCAGGACGTCGGCGACCTTGTCGGCGACCTCGGCCGGGAACTTGGCGGCCGCGACGATCTCGCGGGCCTTCTCGGGGGTCACACCGTCGATCGCGTCGATCGGCGTCTTGGCGACGGCCTCGGGGCGGGTGGCCGCCACCTCCTCGATCTCCATGCCGCCCTCGACGGACGCGATGGAGAGGAAGGTGCGGTTCGCACGGTCGAGGAGGAAGGAGACGTAGTACTCCTCCACGATCTCCGGAGCGGTCTCGGCGATCATCACCTTGTGGACCGTGTGGCCCTTGATGTCCATGCCGAGGATGTCCGTCGCGCGGGCGACGGCCTCGTCCGGGGTGGCGGCCAGCTTGACGCCGCCGGCCTTGCCACGACCACCGACCTTCACCTGCGCCTTGACGACGGACTTGCCGCCCAGACGCTCGGTGATCTCGCGCGCCGCCTCAGGCGTGTCGATGACTTCACCGGCCAGCACCGGTACATCGTGCTTGGCGAAGAGGTCCCTCGCCTGGTACTCGAACAGGTCCACGCGCTTCCGTCCCTATCAGTGATCTCGCGGTTCGTTGGATGCGTGGGCGTGCCGCGAAGGGCAACGTGACGTCCGCTTGTCACTAGGGGGGCGCACACGGTGTCCGAGCGCGCGGCATGTCCGTCTCGCAGGTTATCGCCGCTTGCGGGGGCTCCCTAAATCGAGGGTCACACGCGAGCGGTGATACCTGTCACATGATGCCGGGTTCTCTGGCACGCCGTGCCGCGCCCTCCTCGTCCTACCGGCGGGTACGAGGCCTCACCGGGCTGGGGTTGACCCGGTGAGGCCTCCGGACGGCCCCGATGGCGCCGGGGCCGCAACGGTTGATCCCCACCCCAATGGGGACCACCCGCCCCACCCGCGGGGCTCGCCCCCGCCGGACCGATGGCGTTCGGCCGACCGGGTGCGGCCGCCCCGCGGAGCGAGGTGTCCGGGCGGCGGGCGGAGGTGCCGGCTACCCGCTGCCCCCTCCGACGCCGCCTACGCCACACGGGTTCCCGGTTCCGCCCCTCCCTTACGCCTCCGGTATCGGCAGCGGCCGCTTCTCCAGTGCCGCCGCCATCACCTCGGGGAACAGGTCGGGGGTGCAGGCGAAGGCCGGGGCGCCGAGCGCGGCGAGCGCGGCCGCGTGCTCCCGGTCGTAGGCCGGCGCACCCTCGTCCGACAGCGCGAGCAGGGTCACGAACTGCACCCCGGACGCCTTCATGGCCGCCACCCGCTTGAGCATCTCGTCCCGTATGCCGCCCTCGTACAGGTCGCTGATCAGCACGACGACGGTCTCGGCGGGCCGGGTGATGTGGCCCTGGCAGTAGGCGAGCGCCCGGTTGATGTCCGTGCCGCCGCCGAGCTGGGTGCCGAAGAGGACGTCCACCGGGTCGTCCAGCTGGTCGGTGAGGTCGGCCACCGCCGTGTCGAAGACGACCAGGCGGGTGCTGATCGACCGCATGGAGGCGAGGACCGCGCCGAAGACGGACGCGTAGACGACGGACGCCGCCATCGAGCCGGACTGGTCGATGCAGAGGATCACCTCCTTCTTCACGGTCTGCGCGGCCCGCCCGTAGCCGATGAGCCGCTCCGGGACGACCGTGCGGTACTCGGGCAGGTAGTGCTTGAGGTTGGCCGCGATGGTGCGGTTCCAGTCGATGTCGTGGTGGCGCGGCCGGCTGACGCGCGCGCTGCGGTCCAGGGCGCCGGCCAGGGTGGCGCGGGTGCGGGTGGCGAGCCGCTTCTCCAGGTCGTCCACCACCTTGCGCACCACCGCCCGCGCCGTCTCCTTCGTCGTCTCCGGCATCGCCTTGTTGAGCGAGAGCAGCGTGCCGACCAGGTGCACGTCGGCCTCCACCGCCTCCAGCATCTCCGGTTCCAGGAGCAGGGCGGAGAGTCCGAGCCGGTCGATGGCGTCGCGCTGCATGACCTGGACGACGGAGGAGGGGAAGTAGGTGCGGATGTCCCCGAGCCAGCGCGCCACGGACGGCGCCGAGGCCCCGAGCCCGGCGGCGCGCTCCCGGCCCGACCGCGGCTTGTCCCCCTTGCCGTAGAGCGCGGCCAGGGCCCCGTCCATCCCCGTGTCCCGCCCGGACAGCGTGCATCCGGTGCCGTCGGCCTGCTCGCCGCCGAGCACGAGCCGCCAGCGCCGCAGCCGCTCGCGCGCCGGATCCTGGAATGGCGTCGGTGCCGTCCCGGTCGTCATGCGCCCACCCCCGTGAGGTTCTTGTCGTCGGTCGTCGTCCCGAGCAGCAGCCGCAGCACGGGCAGCACGGCGTCGGCGCGCCCGGTGTCCGGCTCGGCGGCGAAACCGGGAGCGCCGGGCCCGTGGGCCGCCGTACCGGTCCGCTTTCCGGGTCCGCGCCGCACCAGTTCACCGAGGGTTCTGCGCACCCCCGGCTCGTACGCCGCGAAGGTGCGCCGCAGCAGCGGCAGTACGTCGGTGAACGCCTCCGCCGGCACCCCGGTCAGCCAGTTGTCGACCAGGCCGAGCAGCCGCTCGTCGTGCACCAGCAGCATGCCGCCCCCGCCGCCGGCGAAGCCCTCGATCCACGCGGCCGCGTCACCGGGCGGCGTTCCCGGCGACAGCGCGAGCCCCATCAGCCGCGCCGCCTCGCCGGCCCCCAGCTCCCCCTCGTCCAGCAGCAGCCGCGCCGCCCGCCCCCGGACCACCCCGGCAACGGTGTCCCGCCCGGCGAGACCACGCAGCACCCCCCGCCACCGGTCCCGCAGCCCATCGAGCCCCCGGACACCGGCACCGGCGCCGGGCGCCGAGGACCCCGCCGCGCCACCACCGGCGCGGGTTCCGCCACCGCCCCGTCCGCCCGCCCCATCCCCGCCGGCATCGCTCACCGCCCCGGCACTCGCATCGGCCGCGACCCCCGCACCGCCCAGAGCCTCCCCCAGCAGCCCCACCGCCGTATGCACCGCGTCCACATGGCCCCGCATCCGCTCCGCCGCGTCGGCGTCGAGGGAGGTGCAGGCCGGGGGCAGGCCGACGAAGATCCGTTCGGCGAGGCCGGCCGCGACGCCGGCCAGTGCGCGGGTGTCGGTGCCGCGCACGTCGCCGTAGCGCAGGGAGCGGACCAGGGCGGGCAGCGCCTGGGCGAGGTGGCCGACGTCCGTGTCCAGGGCCGCGCGGTCGGCGAGCGCCCGCATGACCGCGGGCAGGGCGTCGGACAGACCGGCGAGCAGGCACCGTTCGGCGAGTGCCGTGACATCCGCGAGGGTGTCCGCGGTGGCCGCGTCCGCCTCCGCCCTGGCCCGCGCCGCCGCGGCCACGGTCGTCCCCCACACCCCCGCCTCCGCGACCCGCACCGACAGCTCCGGCTCCCAGCGCAGCCGCCAGGTCTCCCGGAAGGTGCCCGTGCTCCCCCGCGAGGGGCCCGGCTGCCCCCAGTCGATGCCGAGCAGCCGCAGCCGGTGCAGCAGTCTGCTGCGGCCCGCGTCCGTGTCCCCCCGCAGATCCAGCTCCAGCTCGCGCTCCAGCGCCTCCGGTTTGAGCCGCAGCGCGCGCTGCCGCCGCACCAGGTCCCGCTGCAACGGCACGGCGGGCGCCGACTCCGGCACCTCCCCCAGGGCGTCCCCGACCACCAGCCGGTCGTGCACCAGCGCCAGCGGCACGTCCGAGCCGTCGCACATCACCGCGCGCACCGCGTCGGTGGTCTCGCCCAGGCCGGGCAGCGGGCGCCCGCGCAGGGCCGCGAGGGTGCCGGCGAGCCGTACGGCCTCGATGACATGCGCGGAGGACACGATCCGGTCCTCCGCCCGCAGCAGCCCCGCCACCTTGGTCAGCCACCGTTCCACCGGCCGGTCGGGGGCGTGGAAGAGATGGCCGTACCAGCCGGGCGAGTCGATGCCCGCGCCGTAGCCGCTCGACCGGGCCAGCCTGCGGTGCGTCCAGGGCACCCAGGTCAGGTCGGCCTTGACCTTGGGCAGCCCCTTCAGCAGCGCCCGGTCGGCAGTGACGGTCGTCTTCTCGCGCAGCGCGGGCACATGCCAGGCCCCGCACACCACGGCCACCGCGTCCCCGAACTCCTTGCGCGCGGCGCGCAGTCCGAGCCGCATCTGCGCCTCGCGGACCAGGTCGCGGTGATGCCCGCCCGCGCCATACCGCTCGCGCAGCGCGCCCATGGCCTCGGCCAGCGCCTCGAACGGGGCGAAGGGATCCCGCTCCCCCGCTCCCCGGTGCTCCACGACGTCCTCCCACCAGCGCTCGGGATCGTCGTACCCGGCGGCCCCGGCGAGCGCGGCGAGCGGGTCGACCCGGATCTGCTCGTCCTCGGCAGCCTCGCTCAACTCCCCTTCTCCGGCCGGGATTCCGGTGTCCCAGGCGAGGGTGTGGGCGGCCGGCAGGTCGATGAAGCGGGCCGGGACACCGTGCTCCAGGGCCCAGCGCACGGCCACCCACTCCGGGCTGAACGCGGCGAACGGCCAGAACGCCGAGCGGCCGGGCTCGTCCACGGCATGGGCGAGCAGGGCGACCGGCGGCCGCAGATCCGGGTCGGCGGCCAGCGGGATCAGCGCGTCGGCCTCGGGCGGCCCCTCGATCAGGACGGTGGCGGGCCGGGCGGCGTCCAGGGCGGCCCGCACCGCGCGGGCGGAACCGGGCCCGTGGTGCCGCACCCCCAGCAGCAGCGGACCGGCGCCGGTCATGCGCTCACCTCCCGGCACGCGCGGTAGAAGTCCGTCCAGCCCTCGCGCTCGCGCACGACCGTCTCCAGGTACTCCTGCCAGACCACCCGGTCGGCCGCCGGATCGCGGACGACCGCGCCGAGGATGCCGGCGGCCACGTCCGCCGGGCGCAGCACGCCGTCGCCGAAGTGGGCGGCGAGCGCCAGGCCGTTGGTCACCACGGAGATCGCCTCGGCCGTGGAGAGGGTGCCGCTGGGCGTCTTCACCTTCGTACGGCCGTCGTCGGTCAGGCCGTCGCGCAGTTCGCGGAAGACGGTCACGACGCGGCGGATCTCCGCCGTCCCGTCGGGCGCGGCCGGCAGGTCGAGGGAGCGGCCGATCTGTTCGACGCGGCGCGTGACGATGTCCACCTCGGCCTCGGCGCTCTCCGGCAGCGGCAGCACGACGGTGTTGAAGCGGCGGCGCAGCGCGCTGGAGAGGTCGTTGACCCCCCGGTCGCGGTCGTTGGCGGTGGCGATGAGGTTGAAGCCGCGCACCGCCTGGACCTCCTCGCCCAGCTCCGGGATGGGCAGGGTCTTCTCGGACAGGATGGTGATGAGGGTGTCCTGCACATCGGCCGGGATGCGGGTCAGCTCCTCGACGCGGGCGGTCATGCCCTCGGCCATGGCGCGCATGACCGGGCTGGGCACGAGGGCGTCGCGGCTGGGGCCGTGGGCGAGCAGGCGCGCGTAGTTCCAGCCGTAGCGGATGGCCTCCTCGGGGGTGCCGGCGGTGCCCTGGACCAGCAGGGTCGAGTCGCCGCTGACGGCGGCGGCCAGATGCTCCGACACCCAGGTCTTGGCGGTGCCGGGCACGCCGAGCAGCAGCAGGGCGCGGTCGGTGGCGAGCGTGGTGACGGCGACCTCGACGATCCGGCGCGGCCCCACGTACTTCGGCGAGATCACCGTGCCGTCCGGCAGGGTGCCGCCGAGCAGGTACGTGGCCACCGCCCACGGCGACAGCTTCCAGCGGGCCGGGCGCGGCCGGTCGTCCTGCGCGGCCAGCGCGGCGAGTTCGTCCGCGAACGCCTGCTCGGCGTGCGGCCGCAGAGCCGCCGTGTTCTCGCCCGCGTGCGGTGCGGCGGACGTCGAAGGCGTGGACGCAAGGTTGGCTGACATGGCTGAGGCCCCCTCCAGCTCGGCCGGTTCGGATCTGCCACCAACGATGAACCACACCACTGACAATCGCTCTGACCAGCGCAAACGCCCGCGCAGGGCGGATTGTCAGTGGTGGGATCTACCGTCGGAGACATGACTGAGCAGGGGGTGCGCTGGACCGCGGACCAGGTGCTGGCACTGGCGCCTGACGCCGCGTCACGCAAAGCGGGAAGCAGGCTCGGCACGGCCGGTCCGTGGTCCGGGGCGGGGAGCGGGAAGGGGGCGGTGTGGGGGCTGTGCAAGGGCAGTGGCAGCAGGCCGTACCAGACGGTGGTCGACCTCGACGGGCCCGCGTACAAATGCAGTTGTCCGAGCCGTAAGTTCCCGTGCAAGCACGCGCTCGGGCTGCTTCTGCTGTGGGCGGGCGGCGACGGCTCGGTGCCGGTGTGCGCCGAGCCGCCGGACTGGGCCGGGCAGTGGCTCGCGGGCCGGCGCGAGCGCGCGCGGGACAAGCGGCCGGAGGGCGGTGGTGGTGCGGCCGCCGATCCGGAGGCGGCCCGGCGCCGCGCCGAGCGCCGGGCCGAGCGGGTCACCGCGGGCGCGTCCGAGCTGGAGCAGCGCCTGGCCGACCTGCTGCGCGGCGGCCTCGCCACGGCCGAGCAGGCGGGGTACGGACTGTGGGAGGAGACCGCGGCCCGCATGGTCGACGCCCAGGCGCCCGGACTGGCCGCGCGGGTGCGGGAGTTGGGGGCGATACCGGGGTCCGGCGCGGGCTGGCCGGCCCGGCTGCTGGAGGAGTGCGCGCTGGTGCACCTGCTCGACCAGGGCTGGCTGCGCCGCGACCGGCTGCCGGAGCCCCTCGCGGCCACGGTCCGCTCCCGGCTCGGCCTGCCCGCCCCGGCGGACGGCCCGCCCGAGCGCGACCGCTGGCTGGTCCTCGCCCAGTACGACACGGCGGACGCGAAACTGACGACCCGGCGGATATGGCTGTACGGCACCGCGTCGCACCGCATCCGGCTGCTGCTGTCCTACGGCGCGGGCGGCCGGGCCCCGGAGCTGTCCCTGCCGGTGGGTCTCGCCCTGGACGCCGAGCTGTCCGCGTATCCGGGTGCCGGTCAGCCGCGGGCCGCGCTGGGCGAGCGGTTCGCCGCGCCCGCTCCGGCCGGCCTGCGCCTGCGGGGCGCCGGCACCGCCGAGGCGGTGGCCCGGTACGGCACCGCCCTGTGCGAGGACCCCTGGCTGGAGTCGGTCCCGGCGGTCCTGGAGCGGGTCGTCCCGGTCCCGGACGGCGAACAGTGGCAACTGGCCGACGCCGACGCGGACTCGGCCCTGCCCCTGTCCCGCTCCGCCCGCTCCCGTCCGGGCCTGTGGCGCCTGCTCGCCCTGTCCGGCGGCGCCCCGGTGACGGTCTTCGGCGAGTGCGGCCACCGGGGCTTCACCCCGCTCACGGCCTGGCCGGAGGGCGGCGGGGAGGCGGTGCCGCTGTGCTGACCGCCCCGCCCCACTCCACCCGAAGGGATGACAACGCGATGAACGGCACCGCAGCCCACCCGGACGCCGTGGACGACTGGGAGGACCTGGTCACCACCGCCCTGCTCGGCACCGACCGGCGCCCGCCCGCGCGGCTCGCACCCGGCCGGCCCGCCCCCGTCGCCCTGCTGGACGCGGCCGCCGAGGCGACCGTACGCCGGCGGGCCGGGCTGCGGACCGCACCGGCCGGGCGGCGGCCGGAGCGGGCGCCCGGGGATCCCCGCCCGGCGCTGCCCCCGGCCGCGGCCGGCCGGCTGGCGTCGCTGCTGGCCGACCGTTCCGGCGGCTCCGGCGGCGGGCGGCGGGGCAGTTCCCCGGACCTGATGGAGCTGCTCCCGCAGTGGCTCGCGGCGGCCAACGCGCACGGGTACGCGGCCCCCGCGCAGGCGCTCCCCGCGCTGCTGGACGCGGCTCGGGGCCGTACGGACCTGCGTCCGGCGGCGCTGGCCTTCGCGGGGCCGCGGGCGCTGTGGCTGGCCCGGTTCAACCCGGACTGGCGGTTCGCCCTGCGCTCGGCCCCCGGCGGCGGCGCGGCGCTCCCGGATCCCGGCGACGCGGAGGCGGTACGACGGCTGTGGGAGGAGGGCCTGTTCGCCGAGCGGGTGGCCCTGCTGGGCGCGCTGCGGGCCCGTATGCCCGAGCGGGCCCGCGAGTTGCTGGCCGGGACCTGGGCGACGGAGCGGGCGGAGGACCGGCTGATGTTCCTGGACTCGCTGCGCTCGGGCCTGTCCGCGGCGGACGAGCCGTTCCTGGAGAAGGCGCTGGGCGACCGCAGCCGCAACGTCCGGGCCACGGCGGCGGAGCTGCTGTCGGCGCTGCCGGGTTCGGCCCTGGCCGGACGGATGGCCGTACGGGCCATGGCGTGTGTGGCCCTGGACCGTTCGGGAGACGGCCCGGTGATCGTGGTGGAGGCGCCGCACGAGTGCGACTCCGGCATGGAGCGCGACGGCGTGGTGCCCGCCCCGCCCGCCGGGCGTGGCGAACGGTCCTGGTGGCTGGGGCAGTTGGTGGAGGCCGCGCCGCTCGGCATATGGACGGGCCGGCTCGGCGGGCGCGACGCGCGGGAGATCGTGGCGCTGCCGGTGGGGGACGGCTGGCAGGGCGAGCTGCACGCGGCCTGGTGCCGGGCGGCGGTGCGGCAGCGGGACGCGCGGTGGTCTCGGGCGCTGCTCGGCGCCCCGTCGGCACCGGAGGCGGGCGGGCCGGGCGCGGTGTCCCTGGCGGAGCGGGCCAAGCTGCTGGCCACGCTGGAGCCGGCGGAACGCGCCGAGTGGGTCGCCGGGTTCATCGCGACGCACGGCCTGTCGGAGGCGTTCCAGCTGCTCGGGGTGTGCGCGGTGCCGTGGTCCGCGCCGCTGGGCCGGGCCGTCGTGGACGCCCTCAACATCGCGCGGGACGCCGGGAGTTACCCCTGGAGCTTCAGCGGCGTGATGGGCCTCGCGGAACGCTGCCTGGACCCGGCCGAGGCCGCCCGCCTGCAGTCCCTGCTGGCGATACCCGACGAACCCGAGGACGCCGCGCCGGGCGCCGGCGGCTACTGGTCCGAGGCGTTCCAGCGACTGGTCACCACGCTACGGCTGCGGACGGCGATGGCCGACGAACTGAGACCGGCGGAGGCGGCCGAGGCGGGGTGAGGCGGGACAAGGGGAAGGGGGGTGAGGCAGGACGGGGCAGGCGGGGCCGACCTGGAGTGGGGGTGGGGCCGCCCACCTCATCCCACGGTCACGCTGCCCCCAGCCCGCAGTCCCCCCGCTCACATCACCCCACCTCGCCTCATCCCCCCGACGCCGCCGGCTGGCGCGCGTTCTGCCTGACCCACTCCACGATCGACGCGGTCGTCGCCCCCGGAGTGAAGATCTCCGCGACGCCCTTCTCCTTCAGCGGCGGGATGTCCTCCTCCGGGATGATGCCGCCGCCGAAGACGAGGATGTCCTCGGCGTCGCGCTCCCTGAGCAGGTCGATGACCGCGGCGAACAAAGTGTTGTGCGCGCCGGAGAGGATGGACAGGCCGATCGCGTCGGCGTCCTCCTGGATCGCGGTGTCGACGATCTGCTCGGGCGTCTGGTGCAGCCCGGTGTAGATGACCTCCATCCCGGCGTCCCGCAGGGCGCGCGCGATGACCTTGGCCCCCCGGTCGTGGCCGTCGAGGCCCGGCTTGGCGACCACCACCCGGATCGGACCGGCTGCCACACCCATCACTGCCTCCCTCGCACGACCATGTCCCGCGCCACCTCACGCGGCCGGCGGAGACGCTCGCCGCCGCCCTCCGACAAGTACCGCACCTACGGGGCGCCCCGCCACCCGTCGCGGGGTGAACGGACCTTGTCTCCAGCATCCCGCGCCCGGCGGTTTTACGGTGCGCGACGACGGGGAATTCATTGAGTGGGACATACAGGCACACGGGGGATGGAGCCGTCCTCCGGTGTGCCGACGGGAGGTCGGCCATGAAGGTCACCGGAGTAGTGCCACTCTTCTCCCCGTACTCGTACTGCCGGCGCCTGTGGCCCGGCAGACTGGCCGGGCTGTCGGTGACGCTGCTGAAGGCGACCGCCCTGGACGCCGCGATCCTGGCCGGACACGTCCTGCTGTACCCGACCGGCCTGTTCCAGGAGCGCTGCGCTCCCGCGCCCGTGGCCGGCGGCACCGCCCGGCTGCCCGTCCGCCCCAGCCCCCCGGTCGTGCTGCTGCACGGCTTCATCGACAACCGCTCGGTCTTCGTGCTGCTGCGCCGCAGCCTGGCCCAGCACGGCGGACAGCGTGTGGAATCGCTCAACTATTCCCCGCTGACCTGCGACATCCGCACCGCCGCCGAGCTGTTCGGGCGGCATGTGGAGGAGATCTGCGAGCGCACCGGCAGCGACCGGGTGGACGTCGTGGGGCACAGCCTCGGCGGTCTGATCGCCCGGTACTACGTCCAGTGCATGGGCGGTGACCTGCGGGTCCGCACGCTGGTCACGCTCGGCACCCCGCACTCGGGCACCCGCGTCGCACCCTTGGCCGACGCTCATCCCATCGTGCGCCAGATGCGTCCGGGTTCGGGGGTGATCGAGGAGCTGGGCCGTCCCGCACCCGGCTGCCGCACCCGGTTCGTCAGCTTCTGGAGCGACCTGGACCCGCTGATGGACCCGCTGGAGACGGCCTGCCTCGACCACCCCGACCTCGACGCGCGCAACATCCGGGTGACCGGCATCGGCCATCTCGCGCTGCCGGTGCACCCCGCCGTGGCGGCCGGGATACGCGAGGCGCTGGACTTCGCCGACGCCGGGGAGCGGCCCGCGAACGGCCTGACCGTGGCATGAGGGTCGTACAGGGGCGTCGCACAGCCGACTGACATCGAACACACATCGAACAGAAAGCCAAACTCAGGTCGGGTACCCCCGAAACAAGGCCGAATGCCCGTTTCCGGCCCACGCGGAACCGGTCGAAGATTGTCGCGCCCGCAGACCGCCGGGTACAGTCGCCGCACTGCTCTGGCAGCCCCTGTTGTCGAGGCGAAAGAGAAGTTGGTGAACGACCGTCACCCGTCGGGGACCCTGACCACCCCGGCCCCGGCTTCCGACGCCTCCGCGGCGCCCCCGGCGTCGTACGGCACTCCGGAAGTCCCCTACGACGACTTCACCACGTACGGCGGCCACGACGCCACCGGTTTCAGCAGCGGCCCCGCCGGGGGTTTCGACCGGGACCCGCTTTACGGCCACCTCCCCGGCGAAACTCACGCCACGGGTGAATATGCCGGCGGCCCATGGCACGCCGACACCGGCCAGACCCCCGCCTACGGCGTCTACGCCCACCAGCAGCAGGCCGGTTACGACACGGGCGCCTACGACAGCACCGCCTGGACCTTCCCCGCGCAGGCCACCGGCGACGAGGTGAGCGGCCAGTGGGACACGGGCGCCTGGCTGCACCCCGACCAGTCCGGCGCCGCCGACGCCACTCAGCAGTGGGAGTGGGGCACCCAGACCTTCGACACGGGCGCGTACGACGCCACGCAGTGGAACTCCGGCGACCCGGCCGCGGCGACGGACCCCGAGCAGGAGACCGTGCCCTTCGACCAGCAGGAGACCGCGACCTTCGAGGGGTTCGGGGACCTGGACGGGACCGGCGAACTCGCCTCCGTACCGCAGCTGTTGGAGGAACAGCAGGAGCCCGCGCCGGCTCCGGCCTCCTCGGGTGGGCGCGCGGGAGCGCGGGCCGGGGCGCGTTCCCGGCGTCGTACGCCCGCGAAGCGCTCCGCGCTGCTGACCGTGGCCGTTCCCTCGGCCTGTGTGATGGGGGTCGCCGGGATCGCCGCGGCCTCGGTCGGCGCCCTGCACGACGGCGGCTCCACCGACACCACCGCCTCCGCCTCGGACGCGCACGCGGTCCAGCCCTCGATCGCCAACAGCAAGCTGGACACCCAGCTCAGGGGGCTGTCGGCCGGCGCCGACGACTTCGCCGACCGGGCGAGCCGCACCCAGGAGCGGATCGACCTCAAGCAGCAGCAGGAGCAGGAGAAGAAGAAGGCGGCCGCGGCGGCCGCGCTGAAGGAACGGCTGCGGCCCAAGTTCGTGCTGCCGGTCCTCCAGAAGGGGCTCAGCGCCTACTTCGGCCAGGCGGGCGTCAACTGGATGTCCGTGCACACCGGCATCGACTTCCCCGTCGCCTACGGCACCACGGTGATGGCCGCGACCGACGGCACCGTCGCCACCAAGTGGAACAGCGCCTACGGCAACATGCTGATCCTGACCGCGAAGGACGGCACGCAGACCTGGTACTGCCACCTCTCCCGCTACGTCGTCGCCCCCGGTACGACCGTCAAGGCCGGCCAGCCGATCGCCGACTCCGGCAACTCCGGCAACTCCACCGGCCCGCACCTGCACTTCGAGGTGCGGCCCGGCGGCGGGGCGGCGGTCGACCCGCTGCCCTGGCTGCGCAGCCACGGGCTCGACCCCACGTAGACAGAGGCACGGACGAAAGGGGCCCCGCCGGTCGGCGCGGGCCCCTTTCGCCTGCCCGCTTGTTTCTCCTGCCCGCTTACAGCTTCTCCACCGGCGCGTACCGCAGCAGCAGCCGCTTCGGCTTGGTGTCGCCGAAGTCGATCGTCGCCTCCGCGTTCGCGCCCGTGCCCTTGACCCCGACGACCGTGCCGAGCCCGAACTGGTCGTGGGTGACCCGGTCCCCGACGGACAGCCCGACCACCGGCTTCTCCGCGGTGCGCCGCGTGGCGAAGCCGGACGCGCCGGAGGCCGAGGAGCGTGAACGGGACGAGGACAGCGAGGCCGCGATACCGGACGCGGGCCCGGAGGACACCGGCGCCGTCGCCCCCGTGCGCTTCCAGTCCACATGCGTGGCCGGGATCTCCTCCAGGAAGCGGGAGGGCGGGTTGTACGACGGCTGCCCCCAGGCGCTGCGCATCGCGGCCCGCGTGAGGTACAGCCGCTCCCGCGCGCGGGTGATGCCCACGTACGCCAGGCGCCGTTCCTCCTCCAGCTCCTTGACCTGCCCGAGGGCGCGCATGTGCGGGAAGACGCCATCTTCCATGCCGGTCAGGAAGACGACCGGGAACTCCAGTCCCTTGGCGGTGTGCAGGGTCATCAGGGTGATGACGCCGTCGCCGTCCTCCTCGTCGGGGATCTGGTCGGAGTCGGCGACCAGGGCGACCTGCTCCAGGAAGTCGGCCAGCGTGGCCCCCGCGGCGGGGGCGTCCGGGGCCGCTTCGCCCTCGCCGCGCTCCTGTTCGAACTCCAGGGCGACGGCGGCGAGTTCCTGAAGGTTCTCGATACGGGTCTCGTCCTGCGGGTCGGTGGAGTTCTGCAACTCGGCCAGGTAGCCGGTGCGTTCGAGTATGGCCTCCAGGACCGTGGCCGGTCCGGCGCCGGACTCCACGATGGTGCGCAGGTCCTCCATCAGCGTGTTGAAGCGCTTGACCGCGTTGGTGGAGCGCGCGGCCATGCCGTACGCCTCGTCCACCCGCTTGAGCGCCTGCGGGAAGCTGATCTTCTCGCGCTGGGCGAGGGCGTCGATCATCGCCTCGGCGCGCTCGCCGATGCCCCGCTTGGGCACGTTGAGGATGCGGCGCAGCGGCACCGTGTCCTCGGGGTTGGCGAGGACGCGCAGGTAGGCGAGGACGTCCCGGACTTCCTTGCGCTCGTAGAAGCGGACCCCGCCGACGACCTTGTACGGCAGGCCGACGCGGATGAAGACCTCTTCGAAGACACGGGACTGGGCGTTGGTGCGGTAGAAGACGGCGACGTCACCGGCGCGCGCCTCGCCCGCGTCCGTGAGGCGGTCTATCTCGTCGGCGACGAACTGGGCCTCGTCGTGCTCGGTGTCGGCGACATAGCCGGTGATCCGCGCGCCCTGGCCGGCGTTGGTCCACAGGTTCTTCGGGCGGCGGGACTCGTTGCGCTCGATGACCGCGTTGGCGGCGGACAGGATGGTCTGCGTGGAGCGGTAGTTCTGCTCCAGCAGAATCGTCGTCGCGTTCGGGTAGTCCTCCTCGAACTGGAGGATGTTGCGGATGGTCGCGCCGCGGAAGGCGTAGATCGACTGGTCCGCGTCACCGACGACGCACAGCTCGGCGGGCGGCAGGTCGTGCTCGCCGGGCGGTACGTCCGGATCGTGCTCGCCGGTGCCGACCAGCTCGCGGACCAGCGCGTACTGGGCGTGGTTGGTGTCCTGGTACTCGTCCACCAGGACGTGCCGGAAGCGGCGGCGGTAGTGCTCGGCGACGTCCGGGAAGGCGCGCAGCAGGTTGACCGTCGTCATGATCAGGTCGTCGAAGTCGAGCGCGTTGGCCTCGCGCAGCCGCGACTGGTAGAGCGCGTACGCCTGGGCGAGGGTCTTCTCGAAACCGTCGGCCGCCTGGGCCGCGAAGTCCTCCTCGTCGATCAGCTCGTTCTTCAGATTGCTGATCTTGGCACTGAAGGACTTGGGCGGGAAGCGCTTGGGGTCGAGGTCCAGGTCGCGGCAGACCAGGGCCATCAGGCGCTTGCTGTCGGCGGCGTCATAGATCGAGAACGACGACGTGAAGCCGAGCTTCTTGCTCTCCCGGCGCAGGATGCGCACGCACGCGCTGTGGAAGGTCATCACCCACATGGCGTTCGCGCGCGGGCCGACGAGCTGTTCGACGCGCTCCTTCATCTCGCCCGCGGCCTTGTTGGTGAAGGTGATCGCGAGGATCTGACCCGGATGCACATTCCGCGCGGCGAGCAGGTGGGCGATGCGGTGGGTGAGCACACGCGTCTTGCCGGAGCCGGCGCCGGCCACGATGAGCAGTGGGGAGCCGGCGTGCACGACCGCGGCGCGCTGGTTGTCGTTCAGCCCCTCCAGGAGGGCCGCCGCGTCGATCGGGGGGCGCGGGGCGCCGTCGCGGTAGTGGGTGTCCCGGTCCGGCGGCACGTCGAACTTCCCGCCGAACAGATCCTCCGGAACCGGTTCCGGAGCATGATCGTCCTCGGGCGGTGGCGGGTGTTCCTCCTCGGGCCCACGCGGGGCCTGGAGATCCGCCAGGAAGCTGTCGTCAAAGAGGCTGCTCATCGCCTTCCGAGTCTAGGGCGCCCCACCGACAACCGGTCCCGCTCCCCGGAACCCGAGGGTAAAGCCGGGGGAATCACGGATGCCGCCCCTGGCTCCGTCCCGTACGGGTGCTTTTGCGCCCCCGCGCGCGTGCCCCCGGCGCCCGGCTCGCGAGCCTGCCTAGCATCGGGCGCATGTCCGGTCTGCGTAGGTGGTCGGCGGGCCAGTCGCCGGCCACCGGGGCCGCCGTGATGGCGACCGCCATCGTGTCGACGGGGCTGCACCTGGTCGGCGCCGAGGCGCTCTCCCTGGCGGCGCTGGCACTGGCGGGCGCCGTCTGGGTGCTCCTGGGCATCGGTTTCGGGCGCCGGCTGGTCCTGGACCGGGGGCGCTGGGCGGCCGAGGCGCGAAGCCCGGCGGCGCTCACGGCCGCCGCCGCGACCGCCGTCCTGGCCTCCCGGCTCGCGATCCTGGGCGGGCACCTCCTGGCCGAGGCGCTGCTGGCCCTCGCGGCGGTACTCTGGGCGGTGCTGCTGCCGATCGTCGTACGGCACTGGGACTCGCGCATGCCGGGCGCGGTGTTCCTGTGCTGCGTGGCCACCCAGGGGCTCGTCGTGACGGCCGCCGGGCTTGCGGCGGCCGAGCGCACGGCGTGGCTCGCGCACACCGCGCTGGTGCTGTTCTGGCTGGGCCTGGTGCTCTACGCCCTCGCCCTGCCCCGCTTCGACGGGCGGCAGGTGCTGGAGGGGCCCGGAGACCACTGGATCGCGGGCGGGGCGCTCGCCATCTCGGCGCTGGCCGGGGCGGGGCTGCTCACCGCCGGGGACACGAGCGGGCTGTATCTGTGGAACGACGACGACCGCGACACCCTGCGCACGACGACGGTCCTGCTGCTCGCCCTGTCCCTGGCGGCCTATGTGGTGCTGCTGGTCGCCGAGGCGGCCCGGCCCCGGCTCCGCTACGACCAGCGCCGGTGGGCGACGGTCTTCCCGCTCGGCATGACGACCGCGGCGATGCTGTCCGTCGCGACCGCCGTGGGGGTCCCCTGGCTCAGGGGGCCAGGGCGCGTGCTGGTCTGGGTGGCGGTGGCGGGGTGGCTCTGGGTGGCCGCCGGCACGGTCGCCGACGCGGTGCGCACGGCCCGCGCCGGGTCCGGCGAGGTCAGGTCCAGAGCACCGCGATGAAGATGTTCGTCGCGGTCAGCGCGCCGACCAGCCCGAACTGCGCCTTGTCGATCCGCTCCTCGTCGCGCTTGACGTAGACCAGCCCGAGGATCACGATCAGCAGCGCCAGCTTGATACCGATCTTGATGGTGTTGATGTGGGCGCCCTGCGCCTGGTTCAGCCCGACCAGGGCCACACCGGTGACCAGCATGGTCAGCGCGCCGTGCAGCATTCCGGGCACGAACCGCGCCGTGCCCTGGCCCATCGCCTTCATCTGGGTGAGGAAACCGCCGAGCAGCGCGGCGATGCCGATGATGTGCAGGCCGACGAAGAGATGGATGAGTACGTCCATGGAGCGGGAGCCTAACCAGCGCCCCGCGGCCTCCCGTCACCGCCCCCGGTCACGCGCACCCGGCATGAACGCGCTCCCATAGCACCTCACCACTCCCCCTTTCACCACTTATCGCCCTTTGATCACCACACTGCACGAAGATGATGCTTCGCACCTCGCGTCTCGGTCGCATCCGGACACATACCGCCCCATCGGGGTCAGTTCCACACAGTGCGTTACCAACCCGTCACCGTCCGGCCTAGCGTCCTCCCCCAGGCACCCCGATCCCACCGCCGGGTGCGCATCCCACGCGACGGCCATGTCGGCCGCATCAGTCGTATGAAAGGACGTGACGGCACAGGTGGCAGCGCACCGCAGGCCACGGCAGCACCCGTTCAGGGGTCATACGGCCCGGACGGCGGCCATCCTCGCCATGGCGGGGGCGGCCACCGCGACGGGCTTCGACGGCACCGGACAGGCCGAGCCCCGGCTGACGCCCACGCAGGTGAGGACCGAGGTGGACACCCTGTACCGGGAGGCCGAGACCGCCACGCAGAAGTACGACGGCGCCAAGGAGCAGGCCGACGCGGGCGAACGCCGGCTGAACGCGCTGCGCGACGAGGCCGCCCGCAAGACGCAGCAGCTCGACTCCGCCCGCGACGCGCTCGGCACCTTCGCCGCCGCGCAGTACCGCTCCGGGGACATCGCCCCCGCCTGGCAACTCGCCCTCTCCAGCGACCCGGACCGCTACCTGGACGACGCCGCCCTCGCCGAACGCGCCGGTGACCGGCAGACCGCCGCCGTGTCCCGGGTACGCCGGCAACTCCAGGAGATCGAGCGGCTGCGCGGCGCCGCCCGCGTCGAGCTGAAGTCCCTGAAGTCCCATCAGGCGGAGCTGCAGCGGCAGAAGAAGACCGTCACCGGCAAACTGGCCGAGGCCCGGCGGCTGCTGGCCGAGCTGACCCCGACGCAACGCGCCCAGGCGACCGGCGCAGACGGCACCGATGACACCGACGGCACCGCTGCGGGCAACGCCTCCGGGACGGCCGGGGACGCCCGGCAGGCGTCGGCCCAGGCCGGGGGCGTCACGGCCCCCGACTCCCGCGCCGCGGCGGCCGTCGCCTACGCCTTCGCCAAGCTCGGCAGCCCCTATGTGTGGGGTGCGACCGGCCCCCACGCCTTCGACTGCTCGGGACTCGTCCAGGCCGCCTACCGCTCCGCCGGGGTGTCCCTCCCCCGCACCACCTACGCCCAGATCGACGCGGGCCGCCGCGTCTCCCGCTCCGAACTGCGCCCCGGCGACCTGGTGTTCTTCTACTCCGGCATCAGCCACGTCGGCCTCTACATCGGCAACGGCCGCATGATCCACGCCCCCAACCCCTCGGCCCCGGTCCGCGTGGCCCCGATCGACGAGATGCCCTTCGCGGGGGCGACGCGGGTGGTGTGAGGGACCGGGTGGGGCGGGAGAGTGCGGACCGTGGGAGGGGCGGGGGTGCGGGTCCGGGCGAGGCGGAGGTGTGCGGGCCGTGTTGAGGCGGAGGTGCGGGTCTGTGCCGGGGGCCGCCTCCGGCCCCGGCTCCACGGGGGTCCGCTCCGCCGGGGTCAGACCAGGCGCCGCGCCGTCGCCCAGCGGGTCAGCTCGTGCCGGTTGGAGAGCTGAAGCTTGCGCAGCACCGCCGAGACATGGGACTCGACCGTCTTCACCGAGATGAACAGCTGCTTGGCGATCTCCTTGTAGGCGTAGCCACGGGCGATCAGCCGGAGCACCTCGCGCTCGCGCTGGGTGAGGCGGTCCAGGTCCTCGTCCACGGGCGGGGCGTCGGTGGAGGCGAAGGCGTCCAGCACGAAACCGGCCAGCCGCGGGGAGAAGACCGCGTCCCCTTCCTGGACCCGGAAGATCGAGTCCACCAGGTCGGTGCCGGTGATGGTCTTGGTGACATAGCCGCGGGCGCCGCCGCGGATCACCCCGATCACATCCTCCGCAGCGTCCGACACGGACAGCGCGAGGAAGCGCACCGGCTGCTCGGCGCCCGCCATCAGCGCCGCGCACCGGCGCAGCACCTCGACCCCGCCGCCGCCCGGCAGATGGACGTCGAGGAGGACCACCTCGGGCCGGGTCGCGGTGATGACGGTGACCGCCTGGTCGACGTCCGCGGCCTCGCCCACCACCTCGACACCGGTCGTGGCGGTCCGGCCGATCTCCGCCTGGACACCGGTGCGGAACATCCGGTGGTCGTCCACCAGCACCACCCGTACGTGCCGCCCGCCCGCACCGCCGTCGGCGAGCCCGCCGGTCGCGGTCGCCTCCGCCGTCTCCGCCGTGCCGTTCGCCTCGGTCGCGTCGCTCATGCCGTCTTCTCCGCCCTCTCCATCTCCAGCTCGACCTCCGTGCCGCCCCCCGGCACCGCCCGCAGCCGGGCCGTACCGCCGTTGCGCTCCATGCGTCCGATGATCGATTCTCTGACGCCCATGCGGTCGGCGGGTATCGAGTCGAGGTCGAAGCCCGGACCACGGTCGCGCACGGAGACGAACACCGTCCTGCCCTCGACCTCGGCGTAGACCTGCACGGCGCCGCCGTCGCCACCGTACTTGGCCGCGTTCACCATCGCCTCGCGCGCGGCTTGCATCTGCGCGGCGATCCGGTCGTCCAACGGGCAGTCGCCGACGACGACCACCTCTATCGGCACCCCGTGCTTGTCCTCGACCTCGGCCGCGTTGCGCCGCACCGCCTCGGCGACCGTATCCGGTTCGTCCGCCTCGTCCTTGCCGGTGCCCTCCGGCTTGTACAGCCAGGTGCGCAGATCGCGCTCCTGGGCGCGGGCGAGGCGGCGGACCTCGCCCGCGTTGTCCGCGTTGCGCTGGATCAGGGTGAGGGTGTGCAGCACGGAGTCATGGACGTGCGCGGCGACCTCGGCCCGCTCCTGGGCACGGATGCGCATCAGCCGCTCCTCGGAGAGGTCCTGGGTCATCCGGACCAGATACGGGCCGGCGAGCAGGGTGATCCCGACGAGGACGGCGAGCGCGGCCTGGAGGACGGCCCCGAGGTGGGCGGCCGACCCCTGGAGGACGAAGATCGCCGAGACGCCGGCCGTGACCAGCAGGACACCGGCGGCCGCGCGCACCAGCGTCAGGGTGCGGCGGTGCCTGCCGACCTCGACCCAGCGGGCCCGGCGGGCGTTGTCCGCCTGGCGCCAGACGAGGGCGACACCGGCCGCGACGAGCACGGCGGGCACGAGATACGCCTTGGCCGCGCCGGTCGGATTGACGCTGCTCACGAAGACCATGGACACGATGACCATGAGGAGCAGTGCGACCATCTGGCCCCGGTCCGGCTTGCGGGCCACGAGTCTTCTGCGCCCGCCGGGCGTGGTCTCGGAGGTGATCGGGGACGTCTTCTGTTCCCCGACGCCACCGACACCGAGCGGGACGAAGAACCAGAACGCCGCGTACAGCAGCGCGCCCAGGCCGTTGGCCATGAACAGGCCGACGAACGCGAGCCGGACCCAGATGACGGGCAGCCCGAGATGCCCGGCGAGACCCCGCGCCACTCCGCCGAGCCAGCGTCCGTCGCCGCTGCGGTAGAGCTTGCGCGGCGGCCGCGGGTCGTCGAGTGGCAGGCTTGCGGCTTCCGGCATGGCATCGATGGTCACACGCCCGGCCGGGGTGGGGCATCAGGGTCGGTCCCCGAGACGCCCCTGATCTTCCCCGAGGCCGGATCGGGGGCCTCGTTCCCGTACCGGCTCCGGCCGGTCCGCGCCGCTCGAACGGTTCCCCGGCCCGCGTCAGGGCCGATTTCAGGGTTCGCCCAGGGTTGTCCCGACTGCCGCCGCGCCGCACCGGCCGTCACCATGGACTCATGACGGATCACGAGCATGCCGCGACGGGTCCGGGACCCGGCGGCCCGCGCCCGGCCCCGGGCACCGGGCCGACGGATGCCGCGCCCGCCGCGACGGAAGGGACGGGCGCGGCCACCGGCGGCGCCGTCCCTCGCGCGCACAGCACAGACGCGCACAGCACAGAGAAGACGGAGAGGACAGTCGGCGCGGAGAGGGCCGGCAGCGCGGACGCGGACTCCCGCACCCCCGCCGACGCGCAGGAGCGGGAGCGGGGAGAGGAAGGGAGGCAGGGCCTGGGGCGTGGAAAGGGGCCGGGGCAGAAGGAGGGACAGCCGCGGGAATCCGCGCGGCAGCCCGGCCCCGCCGAGACCGCCCCCGACCGGTTCCGGCGCGGGCGCCGGTACAAGATGATCGCGGGCGTGTGCGCGGGGCTCGGCCGGCAGGCCGACATGGACCCGGTGATATTCCGGATCACCCTGGCCGTCCTGTCCGCGACCGGCGGCTTCGGTCTCATCTTCTACGGCTTCGTATGGCTTCTGGTGCCGTACGAGGACGAGGAGGAGAACGAGCTGCGCAAGCTGCTGACCGGCCGGGTCGACGGCCAGGCACTGGCCGCGGTGCTGTTCGCCCTGGTCGGCTGCGGGACCTTCCTGACCATGCTGAGAAACGGCGGGGCGCTGGCCTTCGCCGCGGTGCTCTCGCTGATGCTCGCCGGCGCCGGCTACTGGTCGCGGCGCCGCGGCGCCCCCGACCCCGACCCGCTGGCCGCGCAGGCCGCCGCCGACGCACCGCCGGAGGCACAGGCGCCGCCGGTCGCCATCAGCTATCCCTCCTGGTGGCGGGACCCGATCGTCAAGGACGGCACGCATGTCGGCGGCACCGGCTATCTGTGGGGCCCCGGCGACGCGCGGGTCCGGGACGGAGACCTGCTCTCGGTCGTCGACGTCCGCCTGGCCTTCCCCTGGACCCACCCTGGAGCCGCATCGCGGCCGGCACACCCCGCGCCCCCGAAGCCGCGCGGACCGCGCTGGATAGGCGGCCCGGTGTTCCTGCTGGCACTGCTGGCGGGCGGCCTGGGCTCCGGGCTGACCTGGCACACCGAGGCGCTGGGCACCAGCCTCCAGACCGGACTCGCCTGTGCGCTGGCCGTCTTCGGCCTGGGCATCGCGGTCAGCTCGTTCCTGGGCCGCACCGGCGCGGGCACGGTGTTCCTGGCGATCGTCACGGCAGCCCTGCTCGGCGGGGCGGCGGCGATGCCCCGCGACATCACCACGCACTGGCGGGAGACGTCCTGGATACCCGGCGCCGCGGCGCAGCTCCGGCCGGCGTACGAGCTGGGGACGGGTCGGGGCACCCTCGACCTCACCCGGATACACCTGGGCAGGGGGCGGACCGTCGCCACGGACGCGCACATCGGGGCGGGCCGGCTGAAGGTGATCGTGCCGGCCGACGCGAGGGTGCGGATGAACATCAAGGTGGGCGTGGGCGACATCAAGTTGCCGGGAGAACACGGAGAGGACGTGGACGTGCTGGCGCAACGGCACCGGGAGGTGACCCTGACACCGGCCAAGGGCGGAAAGGACAGCGGCACCCTGGACCTCACCCTCCAGGTCGGGGCCGGAGAAGTGGAGGTGGACCGTGCTGCGCCATGAGTTCCGGCCCGGGAAGCTGGTCGCCGGGTTGTTCCTGGTCGCGACCGGGGTGGTGTATGCCGGGGACGCGGGCGGCCTGTGGCAGACCCCGTGGTTCGCGATCGTCCCACTGGTGGCGGGCGGCCTGTGCCTGGCCGGCGTCACGACGGCACTCAACCGGGCGATACGCGGACGGACCGGGACCGAGCGGGGCTAGCGGGGCTGGGCGACGGGAGCTGGGCAACGCTGAGGGGCTGGGCGCGCTGGGGGGGTTGGGCAGCGCTGAGAGGTCGGGCGGCACCGGGAGGTCGGGCGACGCCGGGAGGTCGGGCGGCACTGAGAGGTCGGGCGCGCTGAGAGGTCGGGCGCGCTGGGGGGTTGGGCGACGCTGGGGGGTGGGCGGCGCTGAGAGGTCGGTGGGCTCCAGGGTTCGCCGACTGGCCGACGGGGCGATGGCGAGCCACTACGGGCGGACGGACCGCCCCGGCGACACTGCGGCGAGCCGCTCTGCCTGCGGACAGTCCCACCGACGCCACGGCGGCAAGCCACTCTGTCTGCGGACGACCCGACCCGGCCGCACGGCAGGACGGCGACACGGCCGGTGCACTGGCGGCCCGGTACCCAGCACCCCACGGACAGCCGACCCACGGCAGCCCACGGACCGCCGACCCACGGCCGACTCCGCAACTCCCGGCCGGCCCAACTCCACAACCCGGCGTCCCAACCACCGGCCAGCCGAATTCGCAACCCCGCTCGGCCCGACACCACAACCCGGCGCCGCACCCCCAGCCGCCCCGACTCCGCCACCCAGCCCCGAAGCCCCGCTCCGCCCGCTCCTCCAGCCCCCCAACCGCCCCAGCCCCCATCCCCCGCCCCCATCCGCCTACAGATAACCGAAAGTCCGCCGTCGGCTCCGCGCGCGCCAGGCGGCGTCCAGGGAGAGGTAGGGGGCGCCGGCGAGGATCAGGGGGAGCCAGGCCATCAGGTAGGCGAGGTCGTTGCCGTAGTAGTAGGGGGCCGTCGCCCAGCTCATGGTCAGCCACAGGCTGAGGGAGATCAGCGCGCCGCCCAGTGCGGCGAGGCGGCCGAACAGTCCGAGGAGGGTGGCGACGCCGACGGCGAGTTCGCCGAGGGCGATGGCGTAGCCGAAGCCGACCGGGCTCCTCAGGGCGAGGTCGATCAGGGCGGGGAAGGCGGCGGTGCCGCGGGCCGCGTGCATGGTGTCGCCGATCGAGCCTGCGCCGGCGGCCTTCATGAAGGTGCTGTCGGTGAGCTTGTCCAGGCCCGCGTAGAGGAAGGTGACGCCGAGGAAGACACGCAGGGGCAGCAGGGCGTAGTGGGCGGCGGTGTCCCGCCAGCCGTTGCGGCTGTTCAGCCGCGTGGTGCGCGTGTCCATCCGGATACCGGTCATCCTGCCCGCCGCCTCTCGCCCGCTGTCCCTGCTGTGCCTGCCCGTTCTCCCGACCATACGTATGACAAGGAGGAGACGCTCAATCATCTCCTGGGGATTTTTCCGGATTTCAGGCGTTCGTATGAGAGGAGGATCGCGAGCGGAGGACGCTCACTCGGTGATCTGGACCGTGTAGCGGTTGGTCGGCACTCCGGCCGCGGTCACCACCTGGACCTCCACCGAGCCGGGCTCGACGTCGGCCGGGACGGGGACGGTCAGGACGGTGTCCGTGGGGTTGCGGAAGCCGCCGGTGACCGGGACCAGCGGGACATGGACGTCGACGGCGCCGATGCGGACGACCATGCGGGAGAGCCGTTCGGCGCTCTGGGCGCCGGGCGGGACGAAGCCGGTGCCGCGGATCTCGATGTCGTCGCCGGTGCGGATCGGGCCGTCCAGGTCGCCGGGTTCGCGGGCGCGGACCACGGAGAGGATGACCGCGCGACCGCCCTCCGCGTACTTGCCCGCCAGGTAGGTGGCGGCGGAGATCAGGACGACGACCGCGAGTCCCCAGGGCAGGTCGGGCAGTTGGTCGGGGCGGCGGGCGAGCCGTACGGCGGCGAAGACCAGGGCGACGGCGCTGATGGCGACGTACTGGATGTCGGTGAAGGCGCCCCGGCCGGAGTCGTCGGTGAGCAGGTCGGCGGCGCGCGGGCGGTGGGCCGGGACCTTCTGCAGCCGCTGGGCGAGGATGCGCAGGCCCACCACCCGGCGGACCAGGACGGCGATGCCGCACACCACGGCGAGGACGGTCACCACGCCGGCGCCGCGGCCGAGGTCGAGGCCCGAGATGAGCGCGTCGCGTTCGGCGTGGCCGGAGGCGGCGGCCAGGCGGGCGGCGAGCAGCAGGACGGCGTAGCCGATGAACAGGACCCAGCAGACGGCGACGGAACGGGAGGTGGACATGCGATGGTCCTCGCCGATCACCGGGGCGAGGGCGCCGCCGCGCGCCCGGTGGAACCAGCAGGCGGCGCTCAGCGCGCCGGCCACGAGGAGGGCGGCGAGCAGGGCCGCGGTGCGGGCGGTGGTCCAGCCGGCGCCGATCGCGGTCAGCGCCTCGCCGAGCAGCAGGGCGACGACCGCGCCCCACACCGCGCACAGGGTCCGCAGCCACAGCCGGGTGAGCCACATCTCGCCCTCGGCGCGGCCGCGTTCGGCGACGGCCTCCGCGCGCTGGGTCAGTTCCTCGGAGACCCACTGGCGGGAGGCCGAGGGCGAGTAGGCCACGGCGGCGGGCAGGCCCTGGCCGGCGGCGAACTCGTCGCGGCGCCGCAGGAACGCGGCGACGGCCCGCCGGTGTCCCTCGCGGGCGCCGTGCGGACAGTCCCCGCAGCCGCAGCCGCCCTCGTGGACGCCCTCGGCGTCCGCGTCCTCTCTCGCCTCCTGCACCGCCACGTCCGACGCCCGCCTTCCCCGCGACCTCGCGGCACGGCCGCCGGCCCCTCGGTGAGCCGTCCCATTACCGTGCAACTCCCGTACATCAACAGCGAATTGTGCCTTACCGGGACCGGCCGGGGGCCGCCGACATGATTCTGGAGAGTGAACTGCCCGGCAAGGTGTTGACGCGAGCGATCCCGGCCGTCCCAGGGCCTCAGTCGAGCAGGTCGGGTTCGCTGCGGGTGACTTCCTGCCACAGGGGCTGGTAGTTGATCCAGGCCACGAGGTCGCCGCCGAGTTGTTCGCGGGTGGCGACGGCGAGTTTGTGGTCGATGAGGACCGGGCGGCCGGCCGCGCGGGCCAGCAGCTGCACCCGGCAGCAGCGGTCCATGGACAGGAACCACCAGGCGGCGGCGTCCACGGAGCCGCCGACGGTGAGCAGCCCGTGGTTGCGCAGCACCAGCGCCTTGCGGGAGCCGAGCGCGGCGGCGATGCGGCGGCCTTCCGCGGCGTCGACGGTGACTCCGGTGTAGGTGTCGTAGAGGGCGGCGTCCTCGTAGAAGGCGCAGCTCTCCTGGGTGAGGGGGTCGATGAGGTCGCCGAGAGCGGCGAGGGCGCGGCCGTGCACGGAGTGGCAGTGGGCGACGGCGACGACATCCGGGCGGGCGGCGTGGACCCGGGCGTGCACGGTGAAGGCGGCCTGGTTGACGTGGTAGCGGCCCTCGATGACCTGTCCGTCCTGGTTGGCGAGGACGAGGTCGCTGACGGTGACGTGCTTGAAGGGCACGCCGAAGGGGTTGACCCAGAAGCAGTCGCTGAACTCCGGGTCGCGGGCGGTGATATGGCCGGAGACGCCGTCCTCGAAGCCGTTCCGCCCGAAGATCCGCAGGGCTCCGGCGAGCCGTTCCTTGCGGTGCCGGCGCTCGTCCTCGACCGAGTCGTGCGTCGGCGGCATGGCGAACTGCAACTGGTGGGTGGGCAGCGGCAGCGGCGGGGTGGGCCCGGCCATAGGTCCTCCAGCGCTGGGGGTGCGGTACGGGCCGGAAGTTACCGCCGGTCAGCGCCGAAAGGCAGGGCTGTTCCGTAAAGATGACGCGCAGATGAGAAAGGTGACAGAAGATGTCAGGGTTGGGGAGCACACTCGGCCGGTATGAACTGGGCAGACTTCACCGCGGCCGAACCGGACCTCGCCAGGGCCGCCGAGGAGCGCTTCGGCGCCTTCCGCCACCACGTCCTCGTCACCCTGCGCCGGGACGGCTCCCCGCGCACCTGCGGTCTGGAGGTGGACTTCCGCGGCGGCGAGCTGTGGCTCGGCATGATGCCGGATTCGCTGAAGGCCCGCGATCTGCTGCGCGATCCGCGGTTCGCGCTCCAGGCCAATCCGGGCGGGGGGACCGACATGGCCGGCGGGGACGTGCGGATCAGCGGACGGGCCTACGAGGTCGGGGACGGGGAGACGAAGGCCGGGTATGTGAAAGAGGCGGAACCGCCGGAGCCGTTCCACCTCTTCCGCACCGAGCTGACGGAGGTCGTGAGGACCTGCGTCGAGGACGACCGGTATCTGGTCGTCCAGGTCTGGAAGCCGGGAGAGCCGGTGCGGACCCTCCGGCGGACCTGAGCCTCAGCGGAGCCGGGCTCCGCTCGGCCCTACTCCCACTCGATGGTGCCCGGCGGCTTCGAGGTGACGTCGAGGACGACGCGGTTGACGTCCCGGACCTCGTTGGTGATGCGGGTCGAGATACGGGCGAGGACGTCGTAGGGCAGCCGGGACCAGTCGGCGGTCATGGCGTCCTCGGAGGAGACGGGGCGCAGCACGATCGGGTGACCGTAGGTGCGACCGTCGCCCTGGACGCCCACGCTGCGCACGTCGGCGAGCAGGACCACCGGGCACTGCCAGATGTCGCGGTCCAGGCCCGCCGCGGTCAGCTCCTCGCGGGCGATGGCGTCGGCGTCGCGCAGCAGGTCCAGGCGCTCCTTGGTCACCTCGCCGACGATCCGGATGCCGAGGCCCGGACCGGGGAACGGCTGCCGCTGGACGATCTCGTCCGGCAGGCCCAGCTCCTGGCCGACCATCCGGACCTCGTCCTTGAACAGCTTGCGCAGCGGCTCGATCAGCTTGAACTCGAGGTCCTCGGGCAGGCCGCCGACGTTGTGGTGCGACTTGATGTTGGCGGTGCCGGTGCCGCCGCCGGACTCGACCACGTCCGGGTAGAGGGTGCCCTGGACCAGGAACTCCACGGCCGGGCCCTCGTCCGCGATGATCTCGGCCTGCGCCTGCTCGAAGACGCGGATGAACTCACGCCCGATGATCTTGCGCTTCTCCTCCGGGTCGCTGACCCCGGCGAGGGCCTTCAGGAAGCGCTCCTCGGCGTCGACGACCTTCAGCTGCACGCCGGTGGCCGCGACGAAGTCCTTCTCGACCTGCTCGGTCTCGCCCTTGCGCATCAGGCCGTGGTCGACGTAGACGCAGGTCAGCTGGGAGCCGATGGCCTTCTGCACCAGGGCGGCGGCCACCGCGGAGTCCACGCCGCCGGACAGGCCGCAGATCGCGCGCTTGTCGCCGACCAGTTCGCGGATGGCCTCGACCTGCTCCTCGATCACATTGCCCGTGGTCCAGGTCGGCTCCAGGCCCGCGCCGCGGTACAGGAAGTGCTCCAGCACCTGCTGACCGTAGGTGGAGTGCATGACCTCGGGGTGGTGCTGGACGCCGTAGAGCTTCTTCTCGTCGTTCTCGAACGCGGCGACCGGGACCAGGTCGGTGGACGCGGTGACGGAGAAGCCCTCGGGCGCGGCGGAGCAGGCGTCGCCGTGCGACATCCAGACCTGCTGCTCGGCGGGAGTGCCCTCGAACAGGGTGGAGGAGGACTTGGAGACGTGCAGGTCGGTACGGCCGTACTCACGGGCGCCGTTGTTGTCGACGGAGCCGCCGAGGGTGAGCGCCATCAACTGGAAGCCGTAGCACATGCCGAAGACGGGGACGCCGGCCTCGAAGATCTCGCGGTCGAGGGTGGGCGCGCCCTCCTCGTACACCGACGAGGGGCCGCCGGAGAGGATGATGGCCGCGGGCTTCTTGGCGAGCATCTCCTTGACCGGCATGGTGCTCGGCACGATCTCGCTGTAGACCCGCGCCTCGCGGACGCGTCGGGCGATGAGCTGGGCGTACTGCGCACCGAAGTCGACGACCAGGACGGTGTCGGGGGCAGTGGGAGTCGCTGATGACACGGGGTGCCTTCTGGTGGTCCGGGCGGGGGTCTGTACTACGAGTCTAACGGTGCGGGCGCGAAGCACTCCGTCGAGCCGGGGGCCAGACTCCGCCGGACCGGGAGCGCACTCCGCCGGACTGGGAGCGCGCTCCGTCCGGCCGGGGGCGCCGTGACGGCGGGGGCGGCGCACCGGCCGTGGCATACTGGCGCCATGCTTCAGCACGCGACCTTCGTCTTTACCTATGGCATCCGGCCCGCCGGTTGCCATGGTCGTGCTGCTTAGCCGAACGCTTAAGCGACATCCCAGGCGCCCCGGGCCGACAAGGCCCAGGGGCGCCTGTCGTTTCTCCGGGTCACACGGTTCCAGGGCATCCGCATCCGTACGAAACGATCAGGAGCCCCCGGCATGACCACCACCATCCCCGAAGAGACCACCACCTCCGGAGCGACCCCCGAGAGGACCGCCGCGACGCCGGAGGCGGCCATCGCCGCCGCCCGTGAGCGCATCGACGCGATCGACGACCGGATCATCGGCCTCATCCAGGAGCGGACGGCCGTCTCCGCCGTCGTGCAGCAGACCCGCATCTCCTCCGGCGGCCGGCGGCTCAGCCTCAACCGCGAGATGGAGATCCTCTCCCGCTACCGCGAGGCGCTGGGCAAGCCCGGCACCGCGCTCGCCATGACCCTGCTGGAGCTGTGCCGGGGCCGGGTCTGAGTCACCCGATTATCCGACGTGAGTTCGGCCACCGTCTCACCCGTACGGCGCCGTGACCGCCTCGCGGGCGGCTTCGTTAGCGGGGTGTCCGTGCCAGCCAGGGGCGGGCCCGACAGAACCACGCGTGGCTCGCTGGAGCGATGAGGCGTACGGGTCGTGCCGTACACCGTGGGACCTCGCTCCAGGGAAGTGACCGGACGGCAGGGGACAGCAGCCCGGTCACCAAGAGAACGGTCGGCTCCGGGGACGCCCGGAGCCGACCGGCGGAACACCGGTCCCCGTCCCCGCACAGACCACGACAGCCCTCAGAACCCTCGGGCCCATGAGAACTCAGGACCCCTCGGGCCCATGAGAAGAGGGACCTGCATCCCCCTCCGAAGGCAGGTCCCTCATCACCGTCTTCTCGATCCGGTAGCAGGTTTGATCGGCGACGGCGCGGAAGGGTTGCGCCGACCCCGACAATTGACGAGTGACCTGCGTCACATCCGCCTACTCCGCCTTCGGCGGCACCGTCGGCATCCCCAGGAACGGCAACCGCAGTGCGCCGAACGCCTCCGCCGGGACCGCGGGCGAGCGCGGCTCCACCGGCTTCAGCCGCTCGTACGCCGCTCCCGGCGCCGGCCGCGGGTCCTCCTCGCCCTTGTTCGGCCAGAACGACATGGCCCGCTCGGCCTGCGCGGTGATCGTCAGCGAGGGGTTGACGCCCAGGTTCGCCGAGACCGCGGCGCCGTCCACGACCGAGATGCCGGGGTGGCCGTACAGCCGGTGGTACGGGTCGATCACACCGGTGTCGGGCGAGTCGCCGATGGGGCAGCCGCCGAGGAAGTGCGCGGTGAGCGGGGTGCCCATCAGTTCGCCGACATTGCTGCCGGGGAAGCCGTTGATCTCGGCGGCGAGCGCGGTGGCGGCCTCGGTGGCGGCCCTGATCTGCTTGGGGTTGGGCGCGCCGTGCCCCTGCCGCGCGGTGAGCAGGCCCTTGCCGACGCCGTCCGGCTTCAGGTACGTCGTCAGCGAGTTGTCCAGGGACTGCATCACCAGGCCGATGATGCTCCGCTCCGACCAGCGGCGGTTGGACAGCGAGCGCAGCACCAGGGCGGGGTGCCGGGCCGCGTTCGCCAGCCAGGCCAGCGCCCGCGAGGAGCCCTCGGTGTACGGCACCTGGAGGATGGACAGGCCGCCCATCGCGTTGGAGCCCTTGCCGTAGCGGACCGGCTCGATGTGGGTGTTCTCGTCCGGGTGGATCGAGGAGGTGATCGCGACGCCTCGGGTGAAGTCGGCCCGCGGGGCGCCGTGCGCCTTGCGGTAACGGCGGTTGTCGGTCTGCGCGCCCACCAGCGCCTCGGAGTTGGTGCGGGTCAGAACGCCCAACTTGGGTGAGAGGTACGGCAGGTGGCCGTTCGCCTTCATCCGGTGCAGCAGGGTCTGGGTGCCGTACGTGCCGGCGGCGAGCACGACCCGGCGCGCGGTGAACAGCCGTCCCGCGCCCTTCTTCCCGCGGTCCGTCGGCAGGGTGGCCACCGCGTACCCGCCGCGCGAGTCGTCGGTGACCGACACCACCGTGGTCATGGGGTGGACCACCGCGCCCGCCTTCTCGGCGAGGTGGAGGTAGTTCTCGTTGAGCGTGTTCTTGGCGCCGTGCCGGCAGCCGGTCATGCACTCGCCGCACTCGGTGCAGGCGGTGCGCTCCGGGCCCGCTCCGCCGAAGTACGGGTCGGGTACGCGCTGTCCCGGCGCCGCCTTGACCGTGCCGTCCGCGTCCTTGCCGTCGCCGAAGAAGACGCCCACCGGCGCGAAGTGGAAGGTGTCGCCGACGCCCATCCGCTCGGCGGCGGCCTTGAGATGGACGTCCGAGGGGGTCATCGTCGGGTTGAGCCGCACGCCGAGCATGCGCTTGGCCTGGTCGTAGTACGGCTGCAACTCCTCCTGCCAGTCGGTGATGTCCTTCCACTGGGGGTCCTCGAAGAACGCCTTCGGCGGGACGTAGAGGGTGTTGGCGTAGTTGAGCGAGCCGCCGCCGACGCCCGCGCCGGCCAGCACCATCACATTGCCCAGCAGATGGATGCGCTGGATGCCGTACAGGCCGAGCTTCGGGGCCCAGAGGTAGTTCCTCAGGTCCCAGGAGTTCTTCGGCAGGGACTCGCGGGTGAAGCGGCGCCCGGCTTCGAGGACGCCGACCCGGTAGCCCTTCTCGGTCAGGCGCAGCGCCGACACGGAGCCGCCGAAGCCGGAGCCGACCACGATGACGTCGTAGTCGTAGGAGTCCTGGGGCACGGGTCTCTCCTCGTTGTGTCTCGGGTGCGGGCCGTCCGTGGCTTCTCGCGCGGTTCCCCGCGCCGCCGGGCGGCCTACCTGAACCGGAACGCCTTCAGCAGGCGCAGGCTCGTGGTCATCAGGCGGGCGTAGCCCTCCTCCGTCATGCCCAGCGAGGGCGCCATCGGCAGCAGCCGCTGCTGGGCGACCGTCTGGGCCTCGGTGTACTTGAGGATGCCCTCGGAGCCGTGGCGGCGGCCGAGCCCGGAGTCCTTCATGCCGCCCATCGGGGACTGGACGCTGCCGTAGGCGGGGGCGTAGCCCTCGTTGATGTTGACCGTGCCGGTGCGCAGCCGGGCGGCGACCTCGCGGCCGCGGCTCGAACTGGTCGTCCAGACGGAGGCGTTGAGGCCGTACGGCGTGGCGTTGGCGCGCTCGATCGCGTCGTCCAGGTCCGAGAAGCGGTAGACGGAGACGACCGGGCCGAAGGTCTCCTCCTCGCAGACCGCCATGGAGTGCTCGACGCCGTCGAGGATGGTGGGCTCGTAGAAGTAGGGGCCGATGTCGGGCCGGGCCACGCCGCCCGCGAGCACCTTGGCACCCTTGTCGACGGCCTCGCGCACATGCCTCTCGACGGTCTCCAGCTGGCGCTCGCCGACCAGGGAGCCCATCTCGGCGCCGTAGGCGAGGCAGTTGCCGAGCCGCATGGCCCTGGTGCGGGCGGCGAAACGCTCCAGGAAGGCATCGGCGATCGACTCGTGGACGTACAACCGCTCGATGGAGATGCAGAGTTGGCCGGCAGAGGAGAAGCAGGCGCGGACGGCACCGGCGGCGGCCTTCTCGATGTCGGCGTCGTCCAGCACCAGCATGGCGTTCTTGCCGCCGAGTTCGAGGGAGACGCCGATCAGCCGGGCGGCGGCGCCCTGGGCGACCTCGCGGCCGGTGCGGGTGGAGCCGGTGAAGGAGACATAGTCGGCGTGCTTGACCAACTCGGGCCCGACGACCGGGCCTTCGCCGATGACGACCTGGAAGACGCCCTCGGGCAGCCCGGCCTCGATCAGCAGATCGCGGGCCCACAGCGCGGTGAGGCAGGTCTCGGTGTCCGGCTTCATCACGACCGCGTTGCCCGCGACGAAGGCGGGCAGCGCGTCGCCGACGGACAGTTCCAGGGGGTAGTTCCAGGGCGCGATCTGTCCCACGACGCCGCGCGGGTGGCGCAGTTCGGTGACCTTCGTCAGGGTCGGCACGGCGCCGGTGTGCCGCTTCGGGCGCAGGTACGCGGGGGCCTTGCGGCCGTAGTGGCGGGCCGCGATGGCGACGGCCAGCACCTCCTCGTGCGCGTGCAGCCGGGCCTTGCCGGTCTCCAGCTGGATCAGGTCGAGGATCTCGGCCTGGCGTTCGAGGATCAGGTCGTGGAAGCGGAGCAGGACGGCGGCCCGCTGCCGTACCGGGGTGCGCTCCCAGACGGCCTGCGCGGCACGGGCCGCCCCGAAGGCGTCGAGTACGTCCGCGGGGGTGGACTCGGGCAGGTCGGCCAGCTTCTCGCCGGTGAACGGCGTGTGGTTGGCGGTCCGGCCGGAACCGGTGACGCCCTTGGTCAGCCGGGCCACCAGTTCCGGGGTGACCACGTCGGCGGCGGTGCGGGCACCCTCGGGGGAGGGCGCGAGGGGGTTGGTACCGGCGATGTCCGGGGCCTGCGTGTCCGTCATGAGGCGCAGGGTATGCCGCGGCGAACGCTTTGTGTACCCGTCGGTAACGGGGATTCACCGAGTACTCACACCGCGCCAGTGACCACTGGCACGAATGGCCTGATCAGCGGGTTGCCCGCTCGAACACCCGCCCGATCAGTCGCCCGCGGGTTTTTTCGCCAGGAGGAGGGTGAGGGCGGCGAAGGGGGTACGGCGGCGGGGTGCGGGGGCGGGGGCCGGCTGGGGGTCGGGGGCGGAGCTGAGGGTGGGGCTGGGGGCGGGGTCGGGGTCGGTGTCGGGGTGCGGCTCGGGGGTGGGCTGCGGGTCGGGGTACGGGTGCGGGTACGGCTGTGAGTGCGCGTCCGGTACGACGCCGGGGTGCCGCCCGTCTCGTACGTTCCGCGCGTGTACGTCTCGTACGTCTCCTGCCTCGGCCGGCTCCGCTGCGTCCGTCACCCCCAGGTACTCCCGCAGCTCCGCCGCCACCTGCTCCGCGCCCGGCCGGGCCTCGGGCCGCTCGGCGTGCAGCCGGTCCAGGAGGGAGGCGAGCGGGCCGGGGTCGGTGTCGCCGAGGGCGGTGCGCAGCAGGACGCCCAGGGACCACAGGTCGGAAGCGGGCCCCGCACCCGGACCGGCCGCGCGCTCGGGAGCGACGAAGGAGACGCCCTCGCCGAGCCGACTCCCGCCGCCTACGGCACCGCCTCCGCCACCGGGCCCATCTTCAGCCGACCCGTCTCCGCCGACCCCGGCCCCACTCCCGCCAGGCCCACCTTCGCCCGACCCGCCTCCGCCACCCCCGGCCCCACTACTCCCGCCAGGCCCACCTTCGCCCGACCCGCCACCGCCGACCCCGGCACCACCAGCCCCGGCACCACCGAACCCGCCACCACCGGCCCCGGCAGGCCCCTCTCCGCCCGGCCGTTCTTCACCGGCCTCGCCGACCCCGGCGCCGCCAACACCAGCCCCGACGCCACCGGCCCCAACACCAGTCCCGGCCCCAGCCCCACCGGCACCACCCGCACGACCCGCACGACCCACACCAGCACCAGCACCGGAACCGGCGCCGACACCACCCCCTCCCCCACCCCTCCCATCCCCGATCCCGAAGTCCGTCAGGATCACTCGGCCGGTGCCCGATTCCAGCAGTACGTTGGCCGGTTTGAGGTCGCGGTGGACGATGCCGACGGCGTGCGCGGCGCGCAGGGCGCCGAGGACGGCGAGACCGATGCGCGCGGCCTCGGCGGGCGGCAGGGGCCCCGGCGCAGCGCCTCGCCCAGGGACTCGCCCTCCACCAGTTCCCTCACGATCCACGGGATGCCCGCCTCGGTGACGACGTCGTACACCGTGACGGCGGACGGATGCCGCACCCGCGTGGCGGCGCGGGCCTCCCGGTACAGCCGGTGGGCGAGCCGCCGGCTCTCCTCGTCGACGGCCGGGTCGCCGGGCAGCGACGGCTCCTTGACGGCGACCCGGACCCGCCCCTCGCCCCGCTCGTCCTCGGCGCGCCAGACGGTTCCGGTGGGACCGGTGCCGAGACGGTCGGTCAGCCGGTAGCGCCCGCCGATCAGACGCGCGCCGGCCGGACCCGTACCGGTCGGAGGTTCGCCGAGCGGGTGTTCGCCGTCGTCAGCCATGCCCCATCAGTACCGCGCACACCGCGCCGCTGTCGAAGCGGACGGTCTAGACGGTCCACCGGCGCAGCCCGAACCCGCCGTTCTCCTCCCGCACTTCGACCACCCCGGTGCCCGCGAAGTGCGCCGGGATTACCAACGCGCTCTCGTGAGCCGCCTGTTGGAGCACCCGTCGCCTGCTCGACGCCGCGGCCGACGGGTCGAGGCAGAAGCAGCTGTTGCACTCGGGTCGCAGGATCTGTACCGGGCTGTGCAGCAAGTCCCCGACGAACACCGCGTGTTCGCCCCGCGAGGAGACCCGCAGCACGGACGATCCCGGTGTGTGTCCGGGCGCGGGCTCCAGCCGCAGGTGCCCGTCGATGTCGTACCCGTCCTCCCATACGACGGCCTGCCCGGCCCGGTGCACGGGTGCGATGCTGTCCTCGTACAGCAGCCGGTCGTCCACCCGCGCGCCGCCGCCGTAGCCGCCCTCGGGCCCGAAGTAGCGGTCGTCGGCGGCCGGGAGCAGATAGCGGGCGTGCGGGAAGGTGGGCACCCACTCCCCGTTCAGGTCCCGGGTGTTCCAGCCGACGTGATCGCCGTGGATGTGCGTGTTCACGACGACGTCGACCTCCGCCGGATCCACCCCGGCCCGTCGCAGCCGCCCCGGCAGATCGCCCGGCTGCCGGTGGAACAGCGGATTGCCCGGCCGCTCCCGGTCCCGGCCCACCCCGGTGTCCACGAGCACCGTCCGCCCGCCGCTGCGCACCACCCAGGTCTGCACCGCCAGCACCGCCATGTCCCGCTCCGGCTCCCAGTACCGGGGCGCCAGCTCTCCCGCGTGCTCCCGCCACACCTCCTCCCCCGCGTCCGGAACCAGCCGTCGCGCCGGCACGAGGGACTCCTGCCGCTCCACGATCCGCAGCACCTCGACATCGCCGACCGTGAATGCCCGTACGTCCTGTTCGTCCACCATGCCGCCGACTCTAGGAACCTCCGGTGAGCATCCCAATGCTTTCCTTGCTCATCCGGATACGCCGTCGTCTCATGGAGGCATGGACGTGGTGAGTGACGCGATCTCCGCGGTGCGGGTGGGCAGCCCCTCCTCGGAGCGGCTCCGGGTGAGCGGCGCGTGGGCGGTGCGGCTGCCGCCGTACGAGGGGGCGGGCTTCCATGTCGTCCTCGGCGGCATCTGCCGGCTGCTGCGGGACGGCGACGGGAGCGGGGACGGGGGCGGGGACGGGGATCCGGTGACGCTGGGGCCGGGGGACGTGGCGCTGCTGCCGCACGGCGCGGGGCACGCGCTGACGAGCACCGGGGACGGCGGCGAGGTCGAGCTGCTGTGCGGCAAGTACCGGCTCGACCGCAGTCGTACCCATCCGCTGATGGCGGAGCTGCCGCAGGTGGTGCGGCTGCCGCACCGGGTCGGGGAGCAGGCCGAACTGCGGTCCGCCGTGGACCTGTTGGCCCGTGAGCTGGAGGAGCAGCGGCCGGGCGGCTGTCTCGCGCTGCCGAGCCTGCTGGACCTGCTGCTGGTCTACATGGTGCGCGCCTGGATGAGCCGGGCGCGCACCGGGGCGTGGCCCGCGGTGCTGAACGACCCCGTGACGACGGCCGCGTTGCGGGCGCTGCACGCCGAACCGGCGGCGCCCTGGACGGCGGAGCGGCTGGCCGCCGAGGCGGGGGTCTCCCGCGCCACCCTCGCCCGCCGCTTCACCGCCCTGGTCGGCCGCTCGCCGATGGCGTACCTCACCTGGTGGCGGCTGACGCTGGCGGCGGCCCGGCTGCGCGAGTCCGACGCGCCGCTCGCGACGGTGGCGCGCGAGACGGGGTACGGCAGCCCGTACGCCCTCTCGCACGCCTTCAGCCGGGAGTTCGGGATCACACCGGGCCGCTACCGGGACCGCACGACGACCCCCTGACACCCGACCCCCGAACCCCCCACAGTGCGCGTTTCCGTACGGGAAGGTGGCCCGGTATCCGCGGCGGCCGGACGGCAGCCGGCGGAGTGCGGCTCAGGACGCCGAGAACGTGTCCAGCGCGACGTCGAAGTACTCCCGCGCCTCCCGCACCTTCCCCACCGGCGCCGACACCCACACGTCGTACAGCCGTCCGGACTCCTCCCAGCACAGGTCGTACGTGTGCCGTGGTCCCTCCGCCGCGCTGTAGCCGTTCCAGGTGAACTCCCAGAGCGCGGCCGGGTGTCCGGCGTGCGTGGTGCGGGTGACCCGGCCGTCGTGGTAACCGGGGTTCGACACCGATCCGTTGGCCGCCTGACCCTTCATCACGGCCTGCGGGCCGCCGGGTTGGGGGGCGGAGATCCTGACGCCGAGGCGGTACGTGCCCTCCGGCGACAGGTAGAACACCCGCTCCCCCTGCGGGCTGCGGGTGAAGTCGTCGGGCACGGCGAGCGAGAACCCGGCGGGGTCGCGGGCGGTGCGGTAGCCGGAGGGCGCGGTGCCAGGGACCGGGACCGGGGGCGGGGGCGGGGGCGGGGAGCCGGACCGGGACGGCGTCGGGGCCGGGGTCGTGGCCGAGGGCGAGGGCGAGGGCCCGGTGCTCGTACCGCTCGCGCCCCCGGTCGCCGGTGTCGTCGCGGTGCCCCCCGGACTCCCGCCGCCCCCGCCCTCGTTCCGGTTGATCAGCAGGGTCGCGGCCGAGCCGCCCGCCGCCGCGAGCGCCGCGATCAGCAGCGCCGCCAGCAGCACCGAGCGCGTCGAGGAGCGGCCGGGCGGCGCCTCCGCCGTGACCGCGCCCGCGCCCGCCGCCGGGCCGGACAGCGGCTCGGGCTCGCCCGGCAGGACGGGCGGCGGGGGCAGGGTCCGCGGTGGGCGTCCCACCGCGAGCCGGTGCCCGCGCGAGGTGCCCGCCGGCTCCGGTGGCGTCTCGGGGGTCCGCCCGGTCTCCAGGTAGACGCGCAGCATCCGCTCGGCCTGTGCCGCGCCGAGCCGCCGGTCCGGATCGCGCTCCAGCAGCCCCCGTACGACCGGCCCCAGCGGCTCGGCCTCGACGGGCGGCCGGATCTCGGCCGCGACCACGGCGTGCAGGATGCCGCCGAGCGAGTCGCGCCGGAACGGCGATTCGCCGCTGAGCACCGTGCACAGCAGCGCGCCCAGCGACCACAGGTCGGACTCCGGTCCGGTGCGCACCCCGGACATCCGCTCGGGCGCGGTGTACTCGGGCGAGCCGACGAAGGAGCCGGTCTCGGTGAGCGTGGTGGCGCCCGCGACCTGCGCGATGCCGAAGTCGGTGAGCACGACCCGCTCGGTGCCCGACTCGATCAGGACGTTCGCGGGCTTGATGTCCCGGTGCAGCACCCCGGCCTCGTGCGCGGTGTCCAGCGCGCTGAGCAGGGCGATCCCGATCCGCGCGGCCTCGGCCGGGGTCACCGGGCCGTGCCGGGCGATCCGGTCGGCGAGCGAGCAGCCGTCGATCAGCTCCATGACCAGGTACGGCCGTTCGTCCTGCTCCACCACGTCGTGCACCACGATGATGTGCGGGTGCCGCAGCTGCGCGACCGCGCGCGCCTCCCGGAACGTACGGTCGCGGCGGCGCCGTGCGTCGTCCTCCGGGAGCGCGTCGTCCGCGAGGATCTCCTTGACCGCGACGAGCCGGCCCAGCAGCTCGTCGCTCGCCCGCCATACGACGCCCATGCCGCCGCGCCCGATACGCGCCTGGAGGCGGTACCGGCCGGCGATCACCCGGAAGTCGGCGCCCTCGGTCCCCATGGGGCCCATCATGCCGCAACGGACCCATCCGCTCCGGGGCTCCGATCGGCCAAGCCGCGCCGTTCAGTGACTCGTTTTCGGCCGTTTCACTCGCAAAGAGCACCCGTTCGGCGCAGCGCGGTTCATCCCGTCTGCCCCGGCTGCTGCCAGCTCTGGAGCACCCACTTGAACTGCTTGCCGGTCTTCGGCCAGTCGGCGGCGGGTCCGGACATGTAGATGGCGTACTCGGTGCCCTCGCGCGAGAAGTACGTCTCCTCGATCGCGTGCCGCGGGCCCGCCACGTGCGGCGGGTCCTTCTTCAGCGCGTCCCAGGTGTACTCCCACAGCGAGCCGCTGCGGTCGCGGTAGATGTTCTGCCTGAGGGCCACCCGCTGGTAGCCGACCAGCCGTTGGAGCTGCTGTTCCAGGTCCTTCTGGTGTTCGTAGGCGTCGACGAAGTCCGGCGAGCGGTCGATGGAGATGCGGACGAAGTGCTTGCCGCCGTCGGGGGTGTAGTCGATCTGCTTCAGCGGGCCGTTGATGCCGTAGACCTGGCGCTTCCAGCCCTTGGGCAGGGAGATGCTGAAGCCCAGCGGGTCGTGGTGGGTCTCCCAGCTGGCGGGCACCGTGCCGGTGTCCTGGTCACCGGGGCTCGCCGAAGAGGCCGGGCCGGGGGTCGTACCGTGCGTCGCGGTGTCGTGCCGCGAGCTGTTCCACTCCTGGAAGCCCACCGCGGCACCGCCGCCGAGCACGGCCGCGACGGCGACGACGAGCGCGAGGGTGCGCAGCTTGCGCCGGGGGCGGACCGGCCGCCCGCCGCCGTGCCCGTCCGGCACGGGGCCCACGGCCGTGGGCCCGACGGCCGACGGACCGGCCGGATGCGGGCCGCCCGGCTGCGTGCCGGACACCGCCGGGCCCGCCGTGGACGAGACGTTCGGGGCGTGGCCGTTCAGGGCCTGGCCGTTCGTCGCCTGGCCGTTCGTCGCCTGACCCTGCGTGCCGTAGCCGCCGCCGTCCCCCGGACCGTGCAGGCCGGAGGTCTGGGTCGGCACGTACGCCTGCGCGGCGCTCGGCCGGCGGCCCTCCGCGGCCTCGGCGAGCATCTGCTCGGCCTCCTCCGCGCCCGGCCGCCGCTCCGGCTCCTTGCGCAGCAGCGCGGAGATGACCGGGCCGAGCGGCCCGGCGTTGCGCGGCTGTTCGGCCTCCTCCTCGACGACCGCCTGCATGGTGCTCAGCGGCGAGGTGCGGCGGAACGGCGAGCGCCCCTCCACCGCCGTGTACAGCGTCGCCCCGAGCGCCCACAGGTCGGAGGCGGGGCCGGGGTCGTGGCCGCGCACCCGCTCGGGCGCGAGGTAGTCGACCGAGCCGACGACCTCTCCGGTGCGGGTGATGGTGGAGTCGCCCTCGATCTGGGCGATGCCGAAGTCGGTGAGCAGCACCCGCCCGTCGCGGCCGAGGAGAACGTTGCCAGGCTTCACATCGCGGTGCAGCACACCGGCGGAGTGCGCGGCGCGCAGCGCGCGCAGCACCCACAGCCCGATCCGCGCGGCCTCCCGCGGCTCGATGCGCCCCTGCTCCTTGACCGCGTCGGCCAGCGAGTTGCCCTCGACCAGCTCCATCACGATCCACGGGCGGCCGTCGTGGTCGAGGACGTCGTGCACGGTGACGACCGCGGAGTGGTTGATGCGCGCCGCGGCCCGCGCCTCCGCACGGGTGCGGGCGAGCAGTACGGCCTGGTCGCTGTCGGAGACGTAGAGCGCGGCGGTCAACTCCTTGACCGCGACCGCCCGGTGCAGCACCTCGTCGTGGGCGCGCCACACCCGGCCCATGCCGCCGCTGCCGATGGATTCGGCAAGCCGGTAGCGGCCCGCTATGAGCAGGCCCTGCATCTGATTCACGTTGCCCCGCAATGCTTTTGTCAGGGGTCAGACTAAGGACCGGCCCGTTCGGGGGGAACAAGCGGGGTCCCAAGGAAACCGCACTGTGACGATGGTCATTTCCGCGTGAGAACGGGAACCGGCGCGCCGGGCCGGAGCCGTTGTGTACGCCGTGCTCAACCGGTGTAGCGGTACGTCGCGGTAGCTTCCTCGTACAACCGGGTCACCTCGTCCCGGTCGGCGTCCGGGCCGCGGACCTGGAGGATGTGGTAGCGCCCGTCGAGCAGGATCGCCATGTTGCGTACGAAAAGGTCGCGGCCCTGTCCGTCGGTCCAGGTGAACTGCCCCTCGGCCATGGTCCGTCCGCCCACCTCGATGGTGCGCAGCCCGGTGGCGGTGGCCCAGCTGGAGTCGCGGTACGGCTGGAGTTCGCGCTCCTTGTCCCGCTGATAGGCCATCGGATCGCCGCCGTACGCCGCCGAGCCGTCTCTTCCGGGTACGACCAGCAGTTCGAAGTCGCCGTGGGAGTAGACGATTTCACCGCTGCCGTTCTTCGGGGTGCGCGTCCAGCCCTTGGCGACGGCGATGTCGAAGCCCTCGGGATCCTTGCGCAGCGCGAAGCCGGCGGGGACGGAGGAGGTGCCGCCCGCCTGGGTGTCGGGGGCGGAGGGGCCCTGCCCGGAACCGGAGGGGGCGGGGCTCGCCGGGCCGGCCGAAGGGGTCGTACCGGCCCCGCCCTGCGCGTGGTGCGCGTGCTGTCTCGGCATGAACAGCATCGCGTACGCGACCGCGCCGGCCAGCAGCAGGAGGATCAGCACCAGCAGCAGCCGGCCGAGGCGGTGCGGCGAACTCCCCTGCTGCCGGTCCCGCTTGTGCCGGGCGTGCTCGGGCAGCCCGGCGCGCCGCCGCCGCACCAGCTCGCCCCGGCGCCGGACGATGGGCAGCCGCCGGGGGTCGGGCGGTACCGGCACCACATGGGTACCGGCCTCCGGCTCGGGCGCGGACCGCACCAGCGAGCGCAGCCAGCCGCCCAGTTCCTCGAAGTCCGGGCGCTCGGTGGGGTCCTGGCGCAGCAGGGACTCCACCACCGGGCGCAGCGGCCCGCACTCCTCGGCGTACGCGGGCGGCTCCGCGCACACCGACTGCACCAGTTCGGCGGTGGATTCCTCCGGGTAGGGCGCGTGTCCCTGCACGGCCCGGAACAGCAGCGCGCCCAGCGCCCACAGATCGGTGGCGGGTCCGACCGGCGCCGCGAGCTGCCAGTTCTCGTGCACGGGCCCGGCCTGTTCCGGCGCCCACCGCTCGGTCACCGGCCCCACCAGGGCCATCCGCGCCTGCCGCGCCCGCTCGGCGGCGAGCGCCCCGGCGGGCCGCCGCGCACCGGCACCGGGCCCCGCCTCGTCCCAGCGGGCCTGCGCCTGCGGCGGTACGGCGGCCATCGCGGCCGGGGTGTCGTGCCGCGCGGGTTCGAGACCGTGCGGACCGGGGGCCGGTGAGTCGTGTGCCCCCTGTGCCTCTTGTACCTGGTGGGCGGGCCGGCCGGGGTACGGCGCCGACCGCGCCGTACCCTCGCCTTCGCTCCCGCTCCGGTGGACCGCGCCGGCGCCCGTGTCGCCCTCCGTGGGCCGCCGGGCGCCGGGCAGCGCGGCGTGTTCGCCCCGCTGGGCCTCCTGCACCCGCGCGGCGGCTCGGGCCCCCGCCCGGTACGCCGCGATCGCCCCGGCCCGCGCGGCACGGATGTCGGCACCGCTCGCCGGCGCCCGCTGCCCCGCCGTACCGGACGCCTCGGGCCCGCCGGGCACCCCGTTCGCCCCCGGAACTCCGGGAGTTCCCGGAACCCCTGGGACTCCCGGCGCACCCGGCATCCCCGGTGCCGTCGGCCCGCCCGCCGCCCGTGCCTGAATGGCGGCCCGCCGTGCGGCCTCGGGGTCCACGGCGCCGGGGCCCACCGCGTCGGGCACAACGATGTCATCGCGCCGCCCGGCACCCGCCGCGGCCTCACCGGCGCTCCCCGCACCGGGCGCGAAGCCGACCGCCGCCGCGTCCTCCTCCGCCCCCGGCACCGGGTCGTACCCGCACAGCGCCTCCTCCGCGGCACCAGCGGCGAGGCCGGTCAGCATCACGCGGCCGTCGTCGCAGACGAGGACCGTGCGGGCGGTGACATTGCGGTGGACCCAGCCGTGGGCGTGCAGGACGCGCAGGGCCATGAGGACGTCGGAGGCGACCTCGGCGGCGCGGTAGGGCGTGAGGGGGCGCTCGGCGAGCAGCGCGGACAGCGGGCGGGCGGCGACCCACTCGCTGACGATCCACAGCGAGCCGCCCTCGGCGAAGACGTCGAAGACCTGGTCGAGACGCGGATGGTCGGGGATGCGGGCCGCCGCCTGCGCGACCTCCACGGCGCGCCGCACCGCGGGCTCGGCGGGCCGGCGTGTCGCGGCCCGCGCGGCCGGCACGGAACGCGGCGCGCGTCCGTGCGCGGTGAACCCCTCGGGCAGCCCGTCCGCGTCGAGCACCTCGGCCTCGACGACCTCGGGCAGCGGCACCTGACGGACCAGCACCTCCTGACCACTGTAGGTGTCGAAGGCACGGGTGACGGTCGGTTCGTACGCGTCGGACGGCGGCAGCGGCAGGCGGTAGCGGTCGGCCAGCACCCGGCCCGCGTACTCGTCCATTGCGCCTGCCCCTCCCCCGGCCGCCCGGTCTGGTCACATCCGTTCGTCTCGTGGCCCGTTTCGGGGCCGCATCCGGCTCCGTACGGTCCTCAACCATTCACGATACGTGCCGGAGGCAACCCGCACCGCGCGGTTGCCCGATTCCGGCGCGGGGAACCGCCGTGGAGTGCCTAGGACTTGGGCTTGAAGGACGCCGTCAGCGTCTGCCAGGTGTCCTTGCGCGGATCGCCGTCCCAGTCGGCGGCCTTGGCGGTGTACATCAGCGCGTACCCGAGGTGGCCGTTCACCACGAAGCCGCGGTCGATGGTGCGGTACTGGGTGCCGCCGTCGGCGTAGGTGAACTCCCAGTCGGCCGTGTTCCAGCCCCGGTAGTCCGCCTTCTCGATCCGGATCCGGTGGTACTGGGGGCGCACCATGTAGTGCTCCTGGTTCTTCCAGTCCGCCACTGGGTCGTCCTTGGGCGTGCCGGTCCAGGCCACCAGCAGCTTCTGCCCGCCGGGGCCGGTGTAACGGTCACCGGCCGATCCGTGTGACTGGTACGACCATCCCTTCGGCAGCCCGATCGAGTACCCCTGGCCGCCCTTGCGGGTGGAGACGGCCGGCGCGCTCCCGGCACCGGCCGGCGCGCTCGCGCTGACGTCCTTGCCGGTGGCGGCCCCGGACCCGGTGCCCGTGGCGGTCGGGGCCGAACTCCCGCCGTCCGTACGGGTTCCGCCGGTCGTGCCCTTGGTCCGCCCCGCCCCGGTGGACGCGCTCGCGGTGGCCGTGGTCCGGGCGACGCCCTTGTCGTCCTTGCCGCCGTCGCTGAGGGCGACGGCCAGCACGGTGCCGATCACCGCGAGGGCCACCACCACGGCCACGACCACCAGCGTGCGCTTGGGCACCACGTCCGTGAGCGAGGCCTTCGGCGCCGGCCGCGGCGGCAGGTCCAGATCCGGCGGGGGCATCACGGGCCAGCCCGAACCGGCCTTGACCGGACCGGCGTTGCCCGCCTTGGCTCCGGCGGGGTTCCCGGCGGAGGCCGGCCCGGCGGCCGTACCCGGCGCCTTGGCGGGGCCGCCGGAAGCCGCCGGCCCGCCGTTCTTCGGCCGCGCCGGGCCCGCCGCGGCACCGGTGGCGGCGCCCGATCCGGCCCCGGTCGCCCCCGCCGCCGCCTTGCGCACCGAACGCAGCGCGCCGCGCAGCTTCTCCGCGGCCTCCTCGCTCCGCTTGCCCTCGCCGTCGCCCGGCCGCCCCGGCAGCGGTACGACACGGGTGGCGTCCAGCGGCTCCGGCTCGCGCGCGTGGATGACCTTGTCGAGCAGGGCCCGCGCCCCGGCGTCGTCGAGCCGCTCGGCCGGGTCCTTGGTGAGCAGGCCGTAGATGACGTCCCGCAGCGGGCCCGCGTTCTTGGGCTCGTCCAGCTGCTCGGTCATCACCGCGGTGAGCGTGGCGATCGCCGAGCCCTTGTCGTACGGCGGCACGCCCTCGACCGCCGCGTACAGCAGCCCGCCGAGCGACCACAGGTCGGCCGCGGGTCCCGGCTTGTGGCCGCGGGCGCGCTCCGGGGAGATGTAGGAGGGGGCGCCGACGAGCATGCCGGTCGAGGTGATGGACGGGTCGCCCTCGACCTGTGCGATGCCGAAGTCGGTGAGGACGACGCGGCCGTCGTCGGCGATGAGCACGTTGGACGGCTTCACGTCCCGGTGCAGGATGCCCTGGCGGTGGGCGGAGCGCAGCACGTCGAGGACGGCGAGGCCCACCTCGGCGGCGCGCCGGGGTTCCAGCACGCCGTCCTCGCGGATGACCTCGGCGAGGGACTTGCCCTCCACCAGCTCCATGACGATCCAGGGCCGGTCGTCCTCGTCGACCACGTCGAAGACCGTCACCGCGCTGTTGTTGCGGATCCGGGCGATCGCCTTGGCCTCGCGCAGGGTGCGCGTGATCAGGCGCCGCTTCTCCTCCTCGTCGATGTTCGACGGGAACCGCAGCTCCTTGACGGCGACGGTACGGCCGAGGGTCTCGTCCTCGGCACGCCAGACCGTGCCCATGCCGCCGCGGCCCAGCACGTCTCCCAGCCGGTACCGCCCCGCGAGGAGACGCCGTCCGCTCTTGTCCTGCCGAGTCTCCTGACGAGATGTCCCCGCCCGCTCCGCCTCCGACATGCGTCCCCTCATGCAACCCGCCCTGACAGAGCCTCCATTGTCTCTCACCCGGCGAGTGCTCCACGCCCTGGGGCCCTCACCGGGGCCCGCCCCCGCCCACCGCGAACCTCCCCGAAGCCCCCCGTGCTTTTGGCGTCATGACGGCCCGTGAGACCCCGGCGACCCGCGGTGCCGACCCTTCGGTCACACCAGGTCAAACCGCTGCGCCCAAGCCCGGCCGGCGCCCCTCTCAGCCGAGCGGCACGATGTCCGGCGCGCCCAGCCGCGCCGCGTCCGCCGTCTGGTCGTCAGGCTGGAGTTGGGACTCGCGTTCGGCCTCGACCCGCTTCTCGTAGTGTTCGACCTCGCGTTCGATCTGGTCCTTGTCCCAGCCGAGGACCGGCGCCATCAGCTCGGCGGCCTCGCGGGCGCTGCGGGTGCCGCGGTCGAAGGTCTCGATGGATATGCGGGTGCGCCGGGTGAGGACGTCGTCCAGGTGGCGGGCGCCCTCGTGCGAGGCGGCGTAGACGATCTCGGCGCGCAGATAGTCGTCGGCGGCGCGCAGCGGTTCGCCGAGCGCGGGGTCCGCCTCGACGAGGTCGAAGATCTCCTCGGCCATCGAGCCGTACCGGTTCAGCAGGTGTTCCACCCGGACCGTGTGCAGTCCGGTGCGGGCCGCCGTGCGGGCCCGCGCGTTCCACAGCGCCTGGTAGCCCTCCGCGCCGAGCAGCGGGGTCTCCTCGGTGACGCAGTCGGCGACGCGCCGGTCCAGGCCGTGCACCGCCTCGTCGACGGCGTCCTTGGCCATCACCCGGTAGGTGGTGTACTTGCCGCCCGCCACGACCACCAGTCCGGGCGCCGGGTGGGCCACGGTGTGCTCGCGGGAGAGCTTGCTGGTGGCGTCGGACTCGCCGGCCAGCAGCGGCCGCAGCCCCGCGTAGACCCCCTGCACGTCGTCGCGGCGCAGCGGCACGGCCAGCACCGAGTTGACGTGTTCCAGCAGGTAGTCGATGTCGGCGCTGGAGGCGGCCGGGTGCGCCTTGTCGAGGTCCCAGTCGGTGTCGGTGGTGCCGACGATCCAGTGCCGGCCCCAGGGGATGACGAACAGGACGGACTTCTCGGTGCGCAGGATCAGGCCGCTGGTGGAGTGGATGCGGTCCTTGGGCACGACGAGGTGGATGCCCTTGGAGGCGCGGACGTGGAACTGGCCGCGCTCGCCCACCATGGCCTGGGTGTCGTCGGTCCACACCCCGGTGGCGTTGACGATCTGCTGGGCGCGCACCTCGTACTCCCCGCCGCCCTCGACGTCCTGCACGCGGGCGCCGACGACCCGCTCGCCCTCGCGGATGAATCCGGTGACGCGCGCCCGGTTGGCCACCTTCGCGCCGTACGACGCCGCCGTGCGCACCAGGGTGGCCACGAAGCGGGCGTCGTCCACCTGGGCGTCGTAGTACTGGAGGGCGCCGACCAGGGCGTCCTTGCGCAGGCAGGGGGCGACGCGCAGGGCCTGACCGCGGCTCAGATGGCGGTGCACGGGCAGGCCCCGGCCGTGGCCGCGGGCCATGGACATCGCGTCGTACAGCGCGACGCCCGAGCCCGCGTACAGCCGCTCCCAGCCGCGGTGCTGCAACGGGTAGAGGAACGGCACCGGTTTGACCAGGTGCGGGGCGAGCCGCTCCAGGAGCAGGCCGCGCTCCTTCAGCGCCTCGCGGACGAGCGCGAAGTCGAGCATCTCCAGATAGCGCAGTCCGCCGTGGATGAGCTTGCTGGAGCGGCTGGAGGTGCCGGACGCCCAGTCGCGGGCCTCGACCAGGCCGGTGGACAGTCCGCGGGTGACGGCGTCCAGCGCGGTGCCCGCGCCGACCACTCCGCCGCCGATCACCAGTACGTCCAGCTCGCGCTCGGCCATCGCCGCCAGTGCCTCGGCACGCTGCACCGGTCCCAGAGTCGCTGTCCTCACCGCTGCCTCCCGCTGTCGCTGACTCGCTCGCGTCGGCCGCACCCGGAGGGCGAGGCCCGGTTCACCACCACCTCATGCCCAAATTCTGACCGGCTTGCCGGACTTCAGCCACCACGGGCCCGCGGCCTGTGGACAACCCGCGCACATCCCACGGGAGACACACGAACAGAATCCCACATAACGGTCATATTTACTCCTAGTGTGACAGTGCGCTCGCTCTTCCTGTCCACAGCGCTTGCGCATCCGTTCCGCTTCGGTTATTGGGAAGGACGGCCCACGCCATGCCCGCAGACCTCGCCGTCATCGGACTCGGCCCCTTCGGTTTGCCGCTGGCCCAGGCCGCGGTGGCCGCCGGCATCGCCACCCTCGGCTACGCCACCGGACCCGAGGCGGGGCCGCTGAGCCCCGCCGAGCTGCGCCGGATGCACGCCTCCGGGTTCCGGTGCGCCACCGACCCGGCCCAGCTCGGCCGGGTGCGTACGGCGGTGATCTGCGTGCCCACCCCCCGCGGCGCCGACGGCGGCGTGGACCTCGGCCAGGTCGAGGCCGCCGCCCGCACCCTGGCCGGATGGCTGCGCCCGAACACCACGGTCATCCTGGAGTCGCCCGTACTGCCGGGGACCACCGAGGACTTCCTGTGCCCCCTCCTGGAAGAGGGCTCCGGACTGCGCGCGGGCCGGGACTTCCATCTCGCCTACTCCCCCAGCCGGGTCGATCCCGGCAACCGCGCGCACACCCCGGCCGGCACCCCCAAGGTCATCGGCGGCCTCACCCCCGCCTGCACCGAGTCGGCCGCCGCCTTCTACGGCCGGCTCACCGACAAGGTGGTCCGCGCGCGCGGGCTGCGCGAGGCGGAGGCGGTGCAGCTCCTGGAGACCAACTTCCGGCACGTCAACATCGCGCTGGTCAACGAGATGGCCGTGCTCTGCCACGAACTCGGCGTCGACCTGTGGGACGTCATCCGCTGCGCCGAGACCAAGCCGTTCGGCTTCCAGGCGTTCCGGCCGGGCCCCGGCGTCGGCGGCCACGCCGTCCCGCAGGACCTCACCGGCCAGGCGAGCCGCGGCCTGCGCATGGTGGAACTCGCCCAGCAGGTCAACAGCCGGATGCCCGCGTACGTGGTGCAGCGCGCCGCGGCGCTGCTGAACGAGCACGGCAAGTCCGCGCGGGGCGCGCGCGTGCTGCTGCTCGGCGTGACCTACAAGGCGGACCTCCCCGACCAGGAGGGCGCCCCGGCACGGGAGATCGCCGGGCGCCTGATGGAACTCGGCGCCTCGGTGAGCTACCACGACCCCTACGTGCCCGCGTGGAACGTCCTGGACCGCCCGGTCCCGCGCGTCGACTCCCTCTACGAGGCCGCCGCCGCCGCCGATCTGACGATCCTGCTCCAGCAGCACCGCACCTACGACCTCCAGGGCCTGTCGGTGAAGGCCCAACTCCTCCTGGACACCAGGGGAGCCACCCCCACGGGGGCGGCCCACCGGCTCTGAGGCGCGCCTGGTCCGAAACCCCCGTACCGGATCACGATAGGAAAACAAGCCGGGCGTTGTCGGCGCTGCCTGTTAATCTCCCCCGGACTTACCGCACACAGGTGCGAGCGAGTCTTCCGTTTCCACCGCATCCAGTTGTGCCACCACGGGGGGATTTCTGTCATGAGCCAGTCAGCACCGCCGCCGCAGCAGCCGAAGCCCGGCCCGGTCGACGCCAACCCGTACGCCCAGCAGGCGCCGGCCGGCCTGCCGTACCCGCCGCAGCCGGGCGCCCCCGGCGGCACGCCGATGGCCCCGGCCGCGCCCGCGCCGGTCCGCGGCAACCCGGCGCTCGGCCTGATCGCCGCGGTGGTCGCCGCCGTGGTCGCGGCCGGTCTCTACGGCCTCATCATCGGCGCCACCAAGCACGAGATCGGCTACGCGGCCGTGGGCGTCGGCTTCGTCACCGGCCTCGCGGCGGGCAAGGCGGGCGGCCGCAACGCCGTCCTGCCGGTCGCCTCCGTAGTGCTGGCGCTGGTCTCGGTCTACTTCGGCCAGCTGGTGGGCGAGGCCATGATCGGCGCCAAGGAGACCGATCTGAGCTTCTCCCAGGTCTTCTTCGACCACTTCGACGTGGTCCAGAAGGCCTGGAGACAGGACGCCGACCCGCTGACCTTCCTGTTCTTCGCGATCGCCGGTTTCGCCGCGTTCTCGGCGGCCAAGAAGGCCGCCCAGTAGCCACCGCCTTCCGCTCCGCCCGCCGGCGGCACCGATTCGTCGTACAACCGTTCGCACTCTCCGCCGGTCTCCTGTGGCGCGGCCCTGATCCGGAACAACGGGTTTCCCAGGGCTGAAGCAGGACGAAAGGACGGATGTATGCGCAGAGTTCGGAGACTGGCCGCGCTGGCCACCGCCACGGCCGTGTCGGTGGGCGCGGCCGTCCTGGGCGCGGGCGGTCCCGCCGGTGCCGTCACGAACGCCAAGGCGCCTGCGACCGGCAAGAAGGCCGACTTCAACGGGGACGGCTACGGTGACCTGGCCAACTCGGGGAACGGCTACGTCACCGTGATGTACGGGACGAAGACGGGTCTCACCGCCTCCCGGCACCAGGTGCTGGCCGCCGGATCGGGCTCCACCGGCGCGGGGGCGTACTCCACTTTCGGCGACTCGATGGCGACCGGGGACCTGGACGGCGACGGCTACGACGACCTGGTCGTGGGCTTCGAGGGAGCGGGGGCGTCCATCATCTGGGGCGGCCCCAAGGGGCTGTCCGGCCGCACGCCCCTGTCGTTCACGCCGAAGGCCGGCCCCAGCCCGATGGTCGTGGCCGACTTCGACGGCGACGGGAAGGACGACCTCGTCGCCGCCACGAGCACGAGCCTCGGCTACACGCAGACCGAACTGTTCCGGGGCCCCTTCGGCCGGGACGGCACGAACGCCTCGACGAGCCTCGTGCACTCCGGGATCACGCCCGACAGCCTGGCGGCCGGGGACGTCAACGGCGACCACGTGCCCGACCTGCTCTCCGTGGGCAGACGCGGCGGAGCCGCCGACGCCTCCCTGGTACCGGGCTCGAAAAAGGGCTTCGGGCCCGCCGAGTACTTCTCCACCAAGGTCAATTCCGGGAGCATCGCGGACGTCGACGGCGACGGCTACGGGGACGTCGTCCTCGGCGCCGGCCTTGAGGGTTACCAGCCCAAGGGTGTCGTGGGCGGCTCGATCGTCGTCGAGTACGGCGGCAAGGACGGCGTGAGCACCACCCGCAAGCCGGTCCGCATCAGCCAGGACACCGCCGGTGTGCCCGGCGCCGGCGAGAAGTACGACCGGTTCGGCTACGACCTGGCCACCGGCGACGTGAACGGCGACGGCTACGCCGATGTGGCGGTCGGTGTGATGCAGGAGAGCATCTCGGGGGTCAGCACGACCGGCGCGGTGACCGTGCTGCGCGGGTCGGCCAAGGGGCTGACCGGGGCCGGCGCCGTGTCCCTGGACCAGAACACCGCCGGGGTGCCCGGCGCCAACGAGCCGTACGACATGTTCGGCTCACAGGTCTTGCTGGTCGACATGAACGGCGACGGACGCAGCGAGCTGGCCACCGGTACGGATCACGAGAACGGCACCGAGGGCAACGTCTGGTACTTCAAGTCGGGCAGCAAGGGCCTGACTACGAGCGGGGTCGTCTCCATCGGCCCCAAGACGGTCGGCCTCACCGCCAAGTACCGCTACTTCGCCCGCTGGATGACCGGCTGACCGAGACGGTCCACGGCGTGGCGGAGGGGCCCGGCCACCGCATCGGTGACCGGGCCCCTCCGCGTCGTACAAAGCCTCGTACCAGGCCCTCGTGCCGTCGGGTCAGCGCTTGTGCTGGCTGTCCGCGACCGTCACCTCGACCCGCTGGAACTCCTTGAGCTCGCTGTAGCCGGTGGTGGACATGGCACGGCGCAGGGCGCCGAAGAGGTTCATCGAGCCGTCCGGGGTGTGGGACGGGCCGGTGAGGACCTCCTCGATGGTGCCGACGGTGCCGAGATCGACCTTCTTGCCGCGCGGCAGCTCCTCGTTGACCGCCTCCATGCCCCAGTGGTGGCCCTTGCCGGGCGCGTCCGTGGCGCGGGCCAGCGGGGAGCCCATCATCACCGCGTCCGCGCCGCAGGCGATCGCCTTGGGCAGGTCGCCGGACCAGCCGACGCCACCGTCCGCGATCACGTGCACATAGCGGCCGCCGGACTCGTCCATGTAGTCGCGGCGGGCCGCGGCCACGTCGGCGACGGCGGTGGCCATCGGGACCTGGATGCCCAGCACATTGCGCGTGGTGTGCGCGGCGCCGCCGCCGAAGCCGACCAGGACGCCGGCCGCGCCGGTGCGCATCAGGTGCAGCGCGGCGGTGTAGGTGGCGCAGCCGCCGACGATCACCGGGACGTCCAGCTCGTAGATGAACTGCTTCAGGTTCAGCGGTTCGTGCGAGGACGAGACGTGCTCCGCGGAGACCGTCGTACCGCGGATGACGAAGATGTCCACGCCCGCGTCCACGACCGCCTTGGAGAACTGGGCGGTGCGCTGCGGGGAGAGCGCGGCAGCCGTGACCACACCGGAGTCGCGCACCTCCTTGATGCGGGCGCCGATCAGCTCCTCCTTGATGGGCGCCGCGTAGATCTCCTGGAGGCGGCGGGTGGCGCGCTCGGCCGGCAGCTCGGTGATCTCGTCCAGCAGCGGCTGCGGGTCCTCGTACCGCGTCCACAGGCCCTCGAGGTTGAGCACGCCGAGGCCGCCCAGCTCGCCGATGCGGATCGCGGTGGCCGGGGAGACCACGGAGTCCATGGGAGCCGCCAGGAAGGGCAGCTCGAAGCGGTAGGCGTCGATCTGCCAGGCGATCGAGACCTCCTTCGGGTCCCGCGTACGGCGGCTGGGGACGACGGCGATGTCGTCGAAGGCGTACGCCCGGCGGCCGCGCTTGCCGCGCCCGATCTCGATCTCAGTCACGTCTGTGGCCTTTCCTGTTGCGTTTCAGCGCCTTCCAGTATCGCCGACGGGTACGACAAAGGCGGCCCCGGATGTTCCGGGACCGCCTCTGGAGCGCTCTGGCGGCTACTTGGCGCTGTAGTTCGGCGCCTCGACCGTCATCTGGATGTCGTGCGGGTGGCTCTCCTTGAGGCCCGCCGAGGTGATCCGCACGAAGCGGCCCTTGGACTCCATCTCCTCGATGGTGGCGGCGCCCACGTAGCCCATGGTCTGGCGCAGACCGCCGACGAGCTGGTGCAGCACGTTGGCGAGCGGGCCGCGGTAGGGCACCTGGCCCTCGACGCCCTCGGGCACCAGCTTGTCGTCGGAGGCCACCTCGGCCTGGAAGTAGCGGTCCTTCGAGTACGACCGGCCCTGGCCGCGGGACTGCATCGCGCCCAGCGAGCCCATGCCGCGGTACGACTTGAACTGCTTGCCGTTGATGAACAGCAGCTCGCCCGGCGACTCCTCGCAGCCGGCCAGGAGGCTGCCCAGCATCACGGTGTCGGCGCCGGCCGCGAGGGCCTTGCCGATGTCGCCGGAGTACTGGAGGCCGCCGTCGCCGATCAGCGGGATGCCCGCCGGACGGGCGGCGCGGGACGCCTCGTAGATGGCCGTGACCTGCGGGACACCGATACCGGCGACCACGCGGGTGGTGCAGATCGAGCCCGGTCCGACGCCGACCTTGATGCCGTCGACACCGGCGTCGATGAGCGCCTGGGCGCCGTCGCGGGTGGCGACATTGCCGCCGATCACGTCCACGTTCACGCTGGACTTGATCTTCGCCATCCAGCTGAGGGCGTTGCTGTTGTGGCCGTGCGAGGTGTCGACCACCAGGAAGTCCGCGCCGGCCTCGGCGAGCGCCTGGGCGCGCTCCAGCGCCTCCGGGCTCGCGCCGACGGCGGCACCGACGAGCAGCCGGCCCTCGGCGTCCTTGGCGGCGTTCGGGTACTGCTCGGCCTTGACGAAGTCCTTGACGGTGATCAGGCCCTTGAGGACGCCCGCGTCGTCCACCAGCGGCAGCTTCTCGATCTTGTGCTTGCGCAGCAGCTGCATGGCCTCGGGGCCGGAGATGCCGACCTTGCCGGTGACCAGCGGCATGGGGGTCATGACCTCGTGCACCTGGCGCGTGCGGTCGCTCTCGAAGGCCATGTCACGGTTGGTGACGATGCCGAGCAGCCGGCCGACCGGGTCGGTGACCGGGACACCGCTGATGCGGAACTTGGCGCACAGGGCGTCGGCCTCGGCGAGGGTGGCCTCCGGGTGCACCGTGATCGGGTCGGTGACCATGCCGGACTCGGACCGCTTCACCAGGTCGACCTGGTTGACCTGGTCCTCGACGGAGAGGTTGCGGTGCAGGACGCCGACGCCGCCCAGCCGGGCCATGGCGATCGCCATGCGCGACTCGGTGACCTTGTCCATCGCCGCCGACAGCAGCGGGATGTTCACCCGGACGTTGCGGGAGATGCGGGACGAGGTGTCGACCGCGTTGGGGAGCACCTCGGAGGCCCCCGGCAGCAGCAGCACGTCGTCGTAGGTCAGCCCGAGTGTCGCGAATTTTCCGGGCACTCCGTCGACGTTGGCAGTCATGACACCTTCCCCAAATGGCCTTGCTCGGTGCGGATGTCCATGCTAACGGGAAGCGTGGCCCCCGAATTCCACGACAGAAGATCACCTTCTGCTTCGTATGTTCATACGGATGTCCATGCGGAGTTCGCGGGAATGCCGTACGGCGAGGCCGCTACTGCTCGGCCAGCGCCCGCAGCCGGCTCAGCGCGCGGTGCTGGGCGACCCGGACCGCTCCGGGTGACATTCCCAACATCTGTCCGGTTTCCTCCGCCGTGAGGCCCACCGCGATGCGCAGCAGCAGCAGTTCGCGCTGGTTCTCGGGGAGGTTGGCCAGCAGTTTCTTGGCCCACTCGGCGTCGCTGCTGAGCAGGGCGCGCTCCTCGGGGCCGAGCGAGTCGTCCGGCCGCTCGGGCATCTCGTCGGAGGGCACGGCGGTCGAACCCGGATGGCGCATCGCGGCGCGCTGGAGGTCGGCGACCTTGTGGGAGGCGATGGCGAAGACGAACGCCTCGAAGGGGCGGCCGGTGTCCCGGTAGCGGGGCAGCGCGAGCAGGACGGCGACACAGACCTCCTGGGCGAGGTCCTCCACGAAGTGGCGCGCGTCGCCGGGCAGCCGCGAAAGCCGGGTGCGGCAGTAGCGCAGCGCCAGCGGGTGGACGTGCGCGAGCAGATCGTGCGTGGCCTGCTCGTCGCCCTCGACGGCACGAAGCACAAGGGCACCGATCGCCCCGTGGGCCGTGCCCGCCTCGTCGTCGCGCATCGGTCCATGGTGCCCTGCGGCCGTCCGGTCCGTCGCATCGTGCTGATGGTTGTGCACCGAAGCGTTATGAGCAGGTGCGCCGGCACTCATCCCCTGCGCCCTCCCCTTCCGCTCGACCGACTCGTCCCCGAGAGACTCCACACCCCCAAGGATGCGGCATGCGCGCCGAAACGAGCAGCGCCCGTCCGGTGGGCCGCCTCGCACGCCGCCGCACGGCGCGTCCCGGCGGAGCGTACGCGGTGCCTTCCGGCCGGCTCCGGCCTGCCGGGAAACCGCCGGCACGTGCACCGGGGCTACGGGACCACGTACACCTGGGTACGGGAAGCCGCCAGGGGTACGACGCGGACGGCGCCGCCGGGAGCGGGGCGCGCCGCGTAGACCGGAGGTCGCCGCGCCGGCCGGAGGTTGCCGCAGCGACCGGGGTGCCGCGAGTGGCCGGCCGGGGCTCGGGGGTTTGCCGCGGATCCGCTCGCCAAGCGGACGAGGATTCCGGGCACCGGGGCACCTTCACGGCGGTCCCGGAGGACTGCTTTGAAGGGGCCGCTCCTGGAGCCGCCGCGCACGGGCCGCTCCGCGGGACCTGCCCGGCCCCGCGCGGTTGGCGCGCGGGGCCCGCCGGGTCCTACCTGACCAGGCCCCAGCGGAAGCCGAGGGCCACCGCGTGGGCACGGTCCGAGGCGCCGAGCTTCTTGAACAGGCGCCGGGCGTGGGTCTTGACGGTGTCCTCGGAGAGGAACAGCTCACGGCCGATCTCGGCGTTCGAGCGGCCGTGGCTCATGCCCTCCAGGACCTGGATCTCGCGCGCGGTGAGCGTGGGCGCGGCGCCCATCTCGGCCGAGCGCAGCCGGCGCGGGGCGAGCCGCCAGGTCGGGTCGGCGAGGGCTTGCGTCACCGTGGCCCGCAGTTCGGCGCGCGAGGCGTCCTTGTGCAGATAGCCGCGGGCACCGGCGGCGACCGCGAGGGCCACGCCGTCCAGGTCCTCGGCGACGGTGAGCATGATGATGCGGGCGCCGGGATCGGCGGACAGCAATCGGCGCACCGTCTCGACGCCGCCCAGGCCGGGCATGCGGACATCCATCAGGATGAGGTCGGAGCGGTCGGCGCCCCAGCGGCGGAGGACTTCCTCGCCGTTGGCCGCCGTCGTCACACGCTCGACACCGGGCACGGTCGCGACCGCGCGGCGGAGCGCTTCTCGGGCAAGCGGGGAGTCGTCGCAGACGAGGACGGATGTCATGACCGCCCTCCGCAGCTGATGCGCGTCACCTTGAGCCTCCAGGCTGGTACGGAATCTCACCTGTGCGGTCGACCGTCTCGGACGCCTGCCCGAGCTCTTGTGTTTTCAACCGCCTCCGCACTCTCAACGACGGTCACTCGAAAGAGTTACGGGGCTGCACACCGTCATCGGCACTCTACGTGAGGGCACCGACACGGTGCAGACATGCCCAACGGACTCTCAACTTTTCATCACAACCCATGCCCCATTCAGATGCTTTTCTTCCCGTTTCGCGGTGTTCGGGGCTAGATTCGCAATGAGTCATATTTACATCTCCTTAGACCGGAGATGTACGGTCGTTGGCACCGTATCCGCCCAGAACGGCTACAAGGGGTCACGTAATGGCAGATTTCTCCCGCCTTCCAGGACCGAACGCGGACCTGTGGGACTGGCAGCTGCTGGCTGCCTGCCGCGGGGTGGACAGCTCGCTTTTCTTCCACCCGGAGGGCGAGCGCGGGGCGGCACGGAGCGCTCGCGAGAACTCGGCCAAGGAGGTCTGCATGAGGTGCCCGGTCCGCGCGGAGTGCGCGGCACACGCGCTCGCCGTGCGCGAGCCATACGGCGTCTGGGGCGGACTGACCGAGGACGAGCGCGAGGAGCTGATGGGGCGGGCACGCAACCGTCTGGTGACGGCCTCGACCTCCGGCGGCGACAACGCCGAGAGTCACTGAAGGAACGTTTCTTCATCCCCGCACGGCGCCGCACCCACGACGCCGCCCTCGCGGTAGCGCGTCCGCGGGCGGCCTCTTCAGTGGGCTTCCCCGCGGCGCGGTGTCACACCGCGCGCCCGGCCGCCCGCGCCAGCTGTTCCAGCGTCGCCGCCACCGCGGGCACCTGTGCCAGGTCGGGCAGGGTGAGCGCGACGATCTCCCGCCGCACCGCCGGCTCCAGCCGGACCGTGCGCACCCCCCGCGGCCGTACCGACTCCACCGCGAGCTGCGGCAGTACGGCCACGCCCAGACCCGCGCCCACCAGGCCGGCGACCGCCGGATAGTCGTCGGTGGCGAAGTCGATGCGCGGCGCGAACCCGGCGCCCTGGCAGACCTCCACCAGCTGGCCGCGGCAGCGCGGGCAGCCCGCGATCCAGGGTTCCTCGGCCAGCTCCCCGATGGCGACGCTCTCCGCGCGCGCGAGCCGGTGCCGCTCGGGCACCAGGGCCACCAGGCGGTCGGTCAGCAGGGGGCGTACGACCAGGTCGTCCCAGTCCTCGGTGACCGCCGCGCCCTCGTAGCGGAAGGCCAGGGCGAGATCGCAGTCGCCCTCGCGCAGGAGTTCGACGGAGCGCGGGGGCTCGGCCTCCTCCAGGGAGACGCGGGTGCCGGGGTGGGCGGCGCGCAGGGCGGCCAGGGCGCTGGGGACCAGGGTGGAGCTGCCGCTCGGGAAGGAGACCAGGCGGACCCGGCCGGCCCGCAGGCCCGCGATGGCGGCGACCTCCTCCTCCGCGGCGGTGAGCCCGGCGAGGATGCCGGAGGCGTGCCGGACCAGGGCCTCGCCGGCCTGGGTCAGCCGCATCTCGCGGCCCGCGCGGATCAGCAGCGGGGTGCCGACCGAGGTCTCCAGGGCCTTCATCTGCTGGCTGACGGCGGGCTGGGTGCAGCCCAGTTCGCGCCCGGCCGCCGAGAAGGAGCCGGTGGCGGCGACGGCGCGCAGGACACGGAGATGACGGGCCTCGATCACCCCTCAAGCATAAGGCACTCTTGGGGTCGGCGTCCGAAATTGGCTCGACGCTTTGAGTGACGATCCCGTACGGTGCGGGCATGAAGCTTCTCTCCGTCAACGTGGGGCAGGCACGCCCGGTGCCGTACACCAGCCAGCCGGAGGGCCTGACGGGCATCGACAAGAGGCCGGTCGAGGGGCCCGTCCGGGTGTCCGCGCCGGGTCCGAAGGGGACCGCGGGGAGCGGGCTGGCCGGGGACGCGGTGTGCGACCTGCGCCATCACGGCGGCGACGACCAGGCGGTGTACGCGTTCGCGCGCGAGGACCTGGACGACTGGGAGCGCGAGCTGGGCCGCACCCTGGCCAACGGCTGTTTCGGGGAGAACATCACGACCGCCGGGCTCGACGTCTCGGGGGCGCTGATCGGCGAGCGCTGGCGGATCGGTCCGGCGGTGGTGCTCCAGGTGACCGCGGGCCGTATCCCGTGCCGCACCTTCCAGGGCCATCTGGGCGAACCGGGCTGGGTCCGCAGGTTCACCCGGAAGGGCGCCACGGGTGCCTACCTCCGGGTGATCGAACCCGGCGAGATACGCGCGGGCGACCGCGTCGAGATCCTGCACCGGCCCGGCCACGGGGTGACCGCGGCGATGGAGTTCCGCGCGACCACCACCGAGCGGGAACTGCTGCCGCACCTGCTCGCCGCGGGCGGGGACCTGCACCCGGAGGCACTGGCCGCGGCCCGCGCCTACGTCGCCGCGCAGACCCGCTGAGGCCCCGTCACCGCATGGCGGACAGCTCCTGCCCGCAGCGCCCGCGATCACTACCCTTGGGCCATGACAACGGCTCTGATTACGGGATCGACCGCGGGCATCGGCGCCGCCTTCGCGCGGCGGCTGGCGGCTGACGGGCATGACCTCGTGCTGGTGGCGCGGGACGCCAAGCGGCTGCGCGAACAGGCGACCGAGCTGCATGACCGGCACGGCATCGAGGCGGAGGTGCTGCCCGCCGACCTCTCCACGGACCAGGGCATCGAGACCGTCGCCGACCGGCTCGGCGACCGCAAGAACCCGGTCGACCTGTTGATCAACAACGCCGGTTTCGGCAACAAGGGCCGCTACCTGGACGTCTCCATGGCCGATGAGCTGACGATGCTCAAGGTGCACTGCGAGGCGGTGCTGCGGCTGACCTCGGCGGCGGCCGGGGCGATGCGCGAGCGGGGCCGGGGCGGGGTGGTCAACGTCGCCTCGGTGGCGGCCTTCGTGCCCCGCGGCACCTATGGCGCGTCCAAGGCGTGGGTCGTGCAGTTCACCCAGGGCGTGGCGCGGGACCTGACCGGCACCGGTGTGCGGCTGATGGCGCTGTGCCCCGGCTTCGTGCGCACCGAGTTCCACCAGCGGGCCGGGATGGGCACGGACAACATCCCCGGCTGGATGTGGCTGGACGCCGACAAACTGGTCGCGGCCGCCCTCACCGACCTGGCCCGCGGCAAGTCCCTCTCCATCCCGGACCCCCGCTACAAGGCCCTGATGAGCCTGGTCAAGATCACCCCCCGCGGCCTCCTCGGCGGCGTCACCTCCCGCACGGGCCGCAAGTACGGGCCGCAGTAGGCGTGCGGAGTCCGGTGTCAAGACAGTCGGCACAACCGTAAAATTCACGTCAAATGCCCAGGTCAGAGGCATGATCAAAAATGGACAAGCCTGAATCAACCCTGTGATTACCTTCTGTTTACCTCTGTTACTGTCACAGCCGCTCCGGACCTGACCCTCCGGAGTCATGCAGACACAACGGGAGGATCACATGCGCAAGTCGGCAGTCGCGGCGATAGCCGCAGGGCTGTTCGCCATCAGTGCCGGGACCGCGGTCGCCGCCTCGTGGCACACCATTCCGACGCTCTCCACCGGCGGCGCCTCGTTCACGAGCGGTCAGTACACCTTCTGGCCGTCGAACAAGAACCACGGCTCCTTCGAGTGGAAGGGCAAGCTGAACGACACCGATCACGGCGACGGTCACGGCGTCTATATGCAGGTCCGCGTAGAGGGCTACGGCTGGAGCCGGTACAGCGGCAAGCAGAAGCAGAGCGTCACCCTCTCCAAGCAGAACTGGGACGGCGCCGCCCTGCACACCGACGACGCGTACATACGCGTCTGCCGCGACAAGGGCTCGCTCAACCCCGACAACTGCTCGCCGACCAAGCACTACCAGCGGTAGTAGCAGATCGGCAGGATCCGGGGCCCGGGGGCGAGTGCGCCTCCGGGCCCCCATGCTTCTTTGGGGGAAGCCATCAACACATCAGACATACTTTCCGCCACGGGAGTCGACCTCTCCTACGGCGAGCAGCCGGCCGTCCGCGGAGCCGACCTGTCGGTGCGCCCCGGAGAGGTCGTGGCCATCACCGGGCAGAGCGGCTCCGGAAAGTCCTCGCTGCTCTACTGCCTGGCCGGCGTGCTGCCCGCCACCCGTGGTCAGGTGCGCTTCGAGGACCGGGTGCTCGGCGACCTGTCCGACGACGAGATCAGCACGCTGCGCCGGGAGCGCTTCGGATTCGTCTTCCAGTACGGGGAGTTGCTCCCGGAGCTGACCATCGAGGAGAACACCGCGCTGCCGCTGCGCCTGGCCGGGCAGCGCAAGCAGCCCGCGCTGGCCAGGGCGGCCGAGGTGCTGGAGCGGCTCGGCCTCGGCGAGCTGCGCACCCGCCGGCCCGCCCAGGTCTCCGGCGGGCAGAGCCAGCGCGCCGCCGTGGCCCGCGCCCTGGTGCACCGCCCCGCCGTCGTCTTCGCCGACGAGCCGACCGGATCCCTGGACAGCGCCAACGCCTCCGCGGTGCTGGAGGAGTTCCTCGGCCTGGCCCGGTCGCAGCGCACCGCCGTCATCCTGGTGACGCACGACCCCGGCGTCGCCGCGCGGGCCGACACCCGCTACTCGATGACGGACGGCGTGCTCACCCCCAGGGGTGCGGTGTGACCGAATTCCTGCTCGGGCTGCGCCTGCTCTTCGGCGCGGGCCGCGGCAACCGCGTGCGGTTCCTGCTGATGGCGGCCGGCGGCTCCATCGGCGTGTGCTGCCTGGCCCTCGTCCTCACCGTCCCGGCGATCCTGCACGCCCACGACGGCCGGGACGCCGCGCGGCAACCCGTGACCTCGGCACGGGGGCCGGCGCACGGCACTCTCGTACTGCAACGCGACGACGCCTACGGGTCCCGCTCGTTCACCCGTGTGTTCGTCGCGCGGGGCACCGAGGGCACCCGGTCCGCCCCGCCCGGCCTGCGCGCCCTGCCCGGACCCGGCGAGCTGTACGTCTCCCCGAGCCTGCACGACCTGCTGCGCGCGGAACCGGCCGTCAAGGGGCTGCTGCCCGGACACGAGAAGGGCACCATCGGCCCGGCGGGCCTCGCGCACCCCGACGAGCTGTACGCGTACATCGGCACCACCCGTGACCGGATCGCCGACGGCGGCCGGACCCTGAAGGGGTTCGGTTACGACTACGCCCCCTTCCCCGCCGTCGACCCGTCCACGCTGACCGATGTGCGGTTCGCGCTGGCCACCCTGGTGCTGCTGCCCCTCGGCATCTTCCTGTCCGTGTGCGCCCGGCTCTCGGCGGCCAGCCGCATGCGCCGTCTGGCGTCCCTGCGGCTGCTGGGACTCAGCGTCCGGGGGACCCAGCGGGTGAACGCGGCCGAGACGGTGGCAGCGGCGGTGCTCGGCGCGTTCCTCGGGCTCGGCGAGTACTGGCTGCTCAACCAGGCCATGTCCCGGACCGGGCTGCCCGCGCTGCGCTGGTATCCGGACGACGGCGCCCTCTCCCCCACGACCATCGCCATCTGTCTGCTCGGCTGCCCGGCACTGGCCTGGTTCGTCGGCCGGCGCAGCGCGCGGGACGCCACCGCCAACCCCCTTGCGGTACGGCGTACGGCGGTTCCGCGGCCCCCCTCCTGGTGGGGCGGGCTGCCGCTGGTGACCGGCCTGGGCATCGTGTCCGGCTACTGCGTCACCGGCGCGCTGGGCCACCCCGCGTCCAGTGTGGGGATCAACGCACTGCTCGTGGTCGGCGGTGTCGTCCTGACCGGGGTCGGACTCGTGCTGACCCTGCCCCTGATGTCGTACCTCCTCGCCCGCCGGGTGGCCCGGACCACCCAGTCCCTCACCCTGAGCCTGGCCATGCGGCGCAATGAGGCCGAACCCGGCGGCACCATGCGGGTCGTCACCGGCCTGGTGCTCCTCGTCTACGCCGCCTCGCTCGCCCAGGGCGTGCTCATCCAGCTGGAGCAGGTCACCCGTCCGTCCGGACCGGTGCAGGACTACTCCCTCTCCCTGTCCGGGATCAGCGCACGCCAGGAGCGGGAGCTCGGCGCCGTGACCGGCGTACGCACCCACGCCGTCATGATGGACTCCTGGACCGACCTGCGACGGGCCACACCCGATGCGGCGCTCGCGTCCTCGGCCACGGCCCTGGTCGCCACCTGCGCCCAGCTGGACCGGCTGGTCGAGCACACCGAGGGCTGTGCGGAGGGCAAGGTGCTGCGGCTGACCGACCCGAACTCCAGTGTCGGATCGGACCTGGCTCCGGGCACCCCCTTCCGGTTCCGCCTCGCGGGGACCGCGGCCGGACACCTGGACATCAGGTTCCCCGCCGGACGGATCGTCTACCGCGGGTACTCCGGATCCGCCGTCGGCAACGCCGTACTCCTCGTACCGCCGTCCGCGCTGCCCGCGCACGCCCGGCCCCGCGATGCCGAACTGGTGCTCTCCAGCGGCTCCGATCCCACCGTGGTGCGCCGGGTGCTGGACGGCGTCGGAGCCGTCGCCCCCATCGCCGAGGTGGATCTGGTCGGGCTCAACGTCCAGGGGCTCGAACAGATCGCGGTGGTGGAGACCCTGTTGTCCCTCGGCATGGTCATGGGGTTGGTCATCGGCGCGGCGGCGTTCCTGGTGTCCGTGACCGACCGCGCGGTGGAGCGCCGGGCGCAGGTCACCGCCGTCACCCTGATCGGGGCCCGCACCCGCACCCTGCGGGCGGTGCAGTGCGTTCAGGTCGTGCTGCCGCTGGCCCTCGGTCTGGTGCTGGCGGTCGGCGCGGGCAAGCTGGCCGAGTCGAGTTATCTGATCACCGGTGGCGGCACGGTCCGCTGGGACGTCGCCGGGCTGCCGCTGCTGGTCCTCGCCGCGGCGGCCGTTGCGGCGGTCGCGGCGGCGGGTTCGCTCCCGCTGGCCGGCCGGAAGATCGACCCGGAGCTGATCCGGCGCGACTGAGCGCCGATGACGCCGATGACGTGGACGGCATGCCGAAGGCCCGGCGCCCCCTGAGGGGTTGCCGGGCCTTCGGGCTGGAGCGGTGGGGCTCAGTGGGCGTGGCCGTGGCTGTGGCCGTGGCCCGCGGCGGCCTCCGGCTCCTCTTCCTTCTTCTCGACGACCAGGGTCTCGGTCGTGAGCAGCAGGGAGGCGATGGAGGCGGCGTTCTCCAGGGCGGAGCGGGTCACCTTGACCGGGTCGATGACGCCGGCCTTGATCAGGTCGCCGTACTCGCCGGTGGCGGCGTTGTAGCCCTGACCCTTGTCCAGGTCCTTGACCTTGGAGACGATGACGTAGCCCTCCTGGCCGGCGTTCTCGCCGATCCAGCGCAGCGGCTCGACGACCGCGTTGCGGACCACGGCGACACCGGTGGCCTCGTCGCCGGTCTTGTCGAGGTTGCCTTCGAGGACCTTGGAGGCGTGCACCAGGGCGGAGCCACCACCGGAGACAATGCCCTCCTCGACCGCGGCGCGGGTCGCGGAGATGGCGTCCTCCAGACGGTGCTTCTTCTCCTTCAGCTCCACCTCGGTGGCGGCGCCGACCTTGATCACGCACACGCCGCCGGCCAGCTTCGCGAGGCGCTCCTGGAGCTTCTCGCGGTCCCAGTCGGAGTCGGTGTTCTCGATCTCGGCCTTGATCTGCGCGACGCGGCCGTTCAGGTCCTCGGCCTTGCCGGCACCCTCGACGATCGTGGTGTCGTCCTTGGTGACGGTGACGCGGCGGGCGGAGCCCAGCACCTCGAGACCGACCTGGTCGATCTTGAGGCCGACCTCCTCGGAGATGACGGTGGCGCCGGTGAGGACGGCCATGTCCTGGAGCATCGCCTTGCGGCGGTCGCCGAAGCCGGGGGCCTTCACCGCGACGGCGTTGAAGGTGCCGCGGATCTTGTTGACGACCAGGGTCGACAGGGCCTCGCCCTCGACGTCCTCGGCGATGATCAGCAGCGGCTTGGAGGAGCCGGCCTGGATGACCTTCTCCAGCAGCGGCAGCAGGTCCGCGATGGCGGAGATCTTGCCCTGGTTGATCAGGATGTACGGGTCGTCGAGGACGGCCTCCATACGCTCCTGGTCGGTCACGAAGTACGGCGACAGGTAGCCCTTGTCGAAGGCCATGCCCTCGGTGAAGTCCAGCTCCAGACCGAAGGTGTTGGACTCCTCGACGGTGATGACACCGTCCTTGCCGACCTTGTCCATGGCCTCGGCGATCAGCTCGCCGACCTGCTGGTCCTGGGCGGACAGCGCGGCGACGGCGGCGATGTCGGACTTCTCGTCGATCGGGCGGGCCGTGGCGAGCAGATCGTCGGAGACGGCCTTGACGGCGGCGTCGATGCCCTTCTTCAGGGCGGCCGGGGAGGCACCGGCGGCGACGTTCTTCAGGCCCTCGCGCACCAGCGCCTGGGCGAGCACGGTGGCGGTGGTGGTGCCGTCACCAGCGATGTCGTTGGTCTTGGTCGCCACCTCCTTCACCAGCTGCGCGCCGAGGTTCTCGTACGGGTCCTCGATCTCGACCTCGCGGGCGATGGTGACGCCGTCGTTGGTGATGGTGGGGGCGCCGAACTTCTTGTCGATGACGACGTTGCGACCCTTGGGGCCGATCGTCACCTTCACCGTGTCGGCCAGCTTGTTGACGCCGCGCTCGAGGGCGCGACGGGCGTCCTCGTCGAACTTCAGGATCTTCGCCATGACAGCGGGAGCCCTCTCGAAATCTGTGGGTGAAAAAAGACGAACTGCGCCCCGGGCGCCCGGCTTCGTTATCGGTTGCGGGGGGCCAGGGGCGCAGTTCAGAGCAAAGGTTCGCTCGGGGTGAATTACTTCTCGATGATCGCGAGCACGTCGCGAGCCGAGAGGACGAGGTACTCCTCGCCGTTGTACTTCACCTCGGTGCCGCCGTACTTGCTGTACAGGACGACGTCGCCGACCTTGACGTCGAGCGGCAGGCGCTCGCCGTTCTCGAAGCGACCCGGACCGACGGCGAGGACGGCGCCCTCCTGGGGCTTCTCCTTCGCGGTGTCCGGGATGACCAGGCCAGAGGCCGTGGTCTGCTCGGCGTCCAGCGGCTGGACCACGATGCGGTCCTCGAGCGGCTTGATGGCAACCTTGGAGCTGGCGGTCGTCACGATCCGACCTCCCCCTTCGGAGATCTCACGGGGTTAACTGTCTGAGGTGGCGACCAGGTCGATCCGTCGTCGCGGGTGCCGGACCTGCCCGTCGCGTTGTTGGCACTCTCCAGTGGGGAGTGCCAGAGCCGAGACTATGGCGGGGATTAGCACTCGGTCAAGCGGAGTGCCAATGCCGTGCGGCGCGTCGGCCGAAATCGGGGGTGCGGCGGCGTTCGGAGGCGGGCCGGTGCCGGTGGTGCGGCTCCCTGGGGCTGCGCCCCAGACCCCCATCGGCCTGCGGCCTCGTCCTCAAACGCCGGACGGGCTGAAAGTCCGGCTACAGGTAGTCCTCAAGGCGGGCCGGCGTCAGGTTTCGTCTGCGGATGGTGGCCAAGAGCCCGGCCGTGGGGGTGCCGGGGGTCAGCCGGACGATGTCGCCCCGGCGGAGGTGGTGCGGGCCCCGCGGGTAGGTGAGGCCCGCCGGGGTGAGGGTGGCGCGCCACAGGACGACGGCGGTGGCGCCGCAGTCGGCGGCCACGCGCAGGGTCGTGCGGTCGTACGCGCCCCGCGGCGGGCGCAGGAGCCGGGCGCGGTGGGCGCAGAGTACGGCGCGCTGGGTGGCGTACGGCGCCCCCGCCAGGGTTGCGCGCGCCGGGGTGAACCGGCTCACCGGGAGGCGCGGTTCGCGCGGGGCGGAGGTGGAGCGGGGGTCGCGGTCGTCGGCGTCGTAGGTGAGGAAGACGACCCGGTCGCGGGTGCGGACGTGGTCCACGACCGGGGGCAGGGCACGGCCGGACGGGGGCGCCGCGAGGGGGCGTCCGTGCGGGCGCACGCCCTCCGCCGCCTTCTCGCCGAGGCGTTCGATGGGTACGACGGGCTGGGCGCACCCGGCGAGGACCAGGGCCAGGGCTAGCACCCCGGCCACCAGCGGGACCGGCCTCCGCGGCGCCGGCACCCCTTCGGCCCCGCGCCCCACCGGCCTCCGCGACACCGGCGCCCCTTCGGCCCCGCGCTCCACCGGCGCCCTTCGCGCCCCGCGTCCCGCCTTCACCAGCCCGGCCATCCGCCTCGCACCACCCTTCCGGCCGTACAACACCTCACCATCGGCCAGCCGGCCGTCTCACCGACTGCCCCGCCGCGGGCCCCGAGGTCCGTTCACAGGTAGTCCTCCAGCCGGGCCACCGCGTAGCCCTCGCGGGTCACCTTGTTCAGGAAGCGGCGCATGTCGTCGACCATCGTGCCGTCCCAGTCGCTGCGGCCCCGGAAGTGGGTGAGGACGATGTCGCCGCGGCGCAGCTGCTGGTCGTCCTCGCGGAACTCCCAGTGGTCGACGTACACCTCCTCGTTCCAGATCGGGGCGTACTTGATGCCGCAGGACTTGGCGGCGACCAGGGTGTCCTGGTTGTAGTTGCCGTAGGGCGGGCGCAGGACGGTCGGGCGTCTGCCGAACTGCTTCTGCATGATGTCCTGCATGTCGCAGATCTCGTGCTTCTGCTCCTCGTAGGACAGCCCCGGCAGGTAGGGGTGGGTGAGGGTGTGGTTGTTGAGGGTGTTGCCGTAGGACTGGGCCTTGCGGAAGTAGCCGTAGTCGTCCTTGACCAGGTAGTTGCTGAGGAAGGCGGTGTACGGGATCTTCAGGTCCCGCATCATCTGGAGGAACCGGGGGTCCTTCTCCGAGCCGTCGTCGATGGTGAGGAAGACGACCTTGTTCCTGGTCGGGACGGTGGTGAAGACCGGCGGCAGGTCCCAGTCGACCTGGTGGTCCACCTCGAAGCCGGGGCGCGCGGTGATGTGGGGCTTCACCTTGGGCGGTGCCGGGGGCGTGAGCGGGACCTCGTCCAGGCCCCAGCGCTTCGCCGCCGCCACCATGCGGGCGTGTTCGGCGGCGCGGGGATCCGGGGCGGCGTGGCCGGTCGCGCCCTGGCCGGCCGCCGGGCGGGCGGCGTGCGGGCCGGAGCCTGAACCGGCGCCGGAGCAGCCGGTGACGAGGGCGGTCGAGGCGAGGACGGCGGCGGCACAGCCGAGGGCGGCCCGCGCCCGACTTTTGTCATTTTGTACTACTAGTCGCATGGTGCTGGATCTTCGCAGGCCCCACCCCCGCTCCCCCGCCGACACCGCCGCCGTGCCGCGCACCATCCACCGACTGGCCCACAATGACCCGGTGAACGACCTCGCTCCTCTCCTCACCCCCGAAGGCCGGGCCCTCCTCGAAGAGGTCCGCGGCACCGCACCGGCCGATGAACTCGCCGTCGCCACCCGGCTGCGCCGCGACCACCCCGCCGAGCTGGTGTCGGCCGCGCTCGGCCAGGCCCGGCTGCGGCAGCGCGCGGCGGCCAAGTTCGCGGCGGCGGACGCGGAGCGGATGTTCTTCACGCCGAACGGGGTCGAGCAGTCGACGCGGGCGAGCGTGGCGGCGTACCGGGCGCGGCGGCTGACCGATCTCGGGGTGACCTCGGTGGCGGACCTGTGCTGCGGGATCGGCGGGGACGCCATCGCGCTGGCGCGGGCCGGGATCCGGGTGCTCGCCGTGGACCGGGACCCGCTGACGGCGGCCGTGGCGCGGGCGAACGCCGAGGCGCTGGGGCTCACCGGCCTGATGGAGGTGCGGGAGGCGGACGTCACGGAGGTGGACACCGCCGGGTACGACGCCGTGTTCGTGGACCCGGCGCGAAGGGGCGGAAGGGGCAGGATCTTCGACCCGGAGGCGTACTCGCCGCCGCTGTCGTGGGCCGTGGCGGCCGCGCGCCGGGCACCGCACGCGGCGCTGAAGATCGCGCCCGGCATCCCGCACGAGGCGGTGCCGCCGGAGGCCGAGGCGGAGTGGATCTCGGACGGCGGCGATGTGAAGGAGGCGGTGCTCTGGTTCGGGACCGGAGCGCCGGGCGCGGTCCGCGCCACCCTGCTGCCCGGCCCGCGCACCCTGCCGGGGCGGGGCCTGCCCGATCCCGAAGTACGGCCGGTGGGGCGGTACTTGTACGAGCCGGACGGCGCCGTGATCCGCGCGCATCTGGTCGCCGAGGTGGCCGAGGAGGTCGGCGGCGGGCTGATCGACGCGACCATCGCGTACGTCACCGCCGACGAGCTGCACCCGACCCCGTACGCCACCCCCTACGAGATCACCGACCAACTCCCCTTCAACCTGAAGAAGTTGAAGGCCCTGCTGCGCGAACGCGAGGTCGGGACGCTGACCGTGAAGAAGCGCGGCTCGGCGGTCGAGCCGGAGGAGCTGCGGCGCAAGGTGAAGCCGCAGGGGCCGAACGCGGCGACGGTGTTCCTGACTCGGGTCGCGGGGGCGCCGACGATGCTGGTCGGCGGTCCCGCCCGGCCGCCCGAGGGCCCCTGACCGGCGGTCAGCGCAGGCTCGCCCACAGGTTCCCGGCGTCCGGCTCCTTCGCGATCACCCGGTTGGGATCCGAGGGTGCCGTGACGACCGGCATCATCACGGTCTTCACCCGGTCCGCGTCCAGCCCCTTCAGGCTCTTGCCCAATCCGGTCAGCTCGGTCAGGGAGTCGAGGCCGGTGTCGGTGGTGAGGCTCTTGGTGGCCGCGTCGGCGACCTGGTAGAGCCGGGCCGGGTCGGCGAGCAGGTTCGTGCCGGATATCCGCTCCAACAGGGCCTTCACCAGGAGCTGTTGGAGGCCTATGCGGCCGAGGTCGCTGCCGTCGCCGATGCCGTGCCGGGTGCGGGCGAGGGCCAGTGCCTGCTTGCCGTCGAGATGATGGGCGCCGGCCGCCAGGTGCAGATGACTCTTGTCGTCGTCGATGTTCTGGGTGGTGGTGACATCGACCCCGCCGAGCGCGTCGACCAGCTTGGCGAAGCCGGAGAAGTCGATCTCGATGAAGTGGTCCATGCGCACCCCGGTGATCGACTCGACCGTCTTGACCGCGCACACCGGACCGCCCACCGAGAAGGCGCTGTTGAACATGGAGCCGTACGCCACCGCCGTCGAACCCCCGTCGGGCAGCGGGCAGGAGGGGCGGGTGACGAGGGTGTCGCGCGGGATGCTGACCACGGTGGCGCGGGTGCGGCCCGCGTCCAGGTGCACCACCATCGCGGTGTCCGAGCGGGCGCCCGAACTGTCGCCGCCGCCCAGCTCCTTGTCCGCCTTGCCACTGCGCGAATCCGAGCCCAGCACCAGGATGTTGAGGGAGGTGGCCGGGAGCGGGGCGGCCGTGGAGGCGCTCGGGGAGGGCGTGATCACCGCGTGCGCGGGGCGGTCGTCGCCGAGCGCGCTGTCGATGTCGACGCCCTTGATGTTGTGGTTCAGGTGCCAGTAGGCGTAGCCGGCGGTGGCCGTCCCCAGCACCAGGGCCGCCGCCAGGGTGAGTCCGGCGATCCGCAGCACTCTCGAACGCCGGCCGTGCTCCTCGTGTCGCGTCACGGCAGGAACGTAAGTCCGAATTATTAGGGGACTGTTAGCGGAAGCCGTGGGACGGGATTTTCTTCCGGAATTCTCATCGGCGGCGGACCGGGGGCCACCGGCGGACAACGGGGCACCGGGGGCGCCCTTCGAAAGTTTCGGTCAGGCGGTCGCCCCGCGTGGCTCCGCCGTGCTGGAGCGCACCACCAGGCTGGTCGCCAGCTCCAGCCGGGTGGCGGCGCGTTCTCCGCGCCTGCCGCCCAGTTCGAGCACGAGGCGGGCCGCGGCCTCGGCCATCTCGGTCAGCGGCTGCCGTACGGTCGTCAGCGGCGGCCCCACCCAGCGCGCCACCGGCAGATCGTCGAAGCCGACCACGCTGAGGTCCTTTGGGACGCGCAGCCCCAGCTCCCGCGCGGCCTCGTACAGCCCCAGGGCCTGGAGGTCGTTGCCCGCGAAGACCGCGGTCGGCCGGTCCGGGCGGCGCAGCAGCTCCAGGCCCAGGCGGTAGCCGGCCTCGTGGTGGAAGTCCCCGGCCACCACGAGCGAGGGGTCGGCGGGCAGCCCGGCCGTCTCCAGCGCGGCGCGGTAGCCGTCGATGCGGGCGCGGCTGCACATCATCCGGGACGGGCCGCTGATCGCGCCGATCCGGGTGTGGCCCAGCTCGACCAGATGCCGGGTGGCCGCGAGCCCGCCCTGCCAGTTGGTGGCGCCGATGGACGGCACGTCCGGGCCCGGATCGCCGGCCGGGTCCACCACCACGAACGGGATGGACCTGCTGGTCAGCAGCGCCTGCTGGGCGGCGTCCAGCTCGGACAGGACGAGGACGACGCCGTGCGGGCGGCGGGCGGCCACCTGGTCGGCCCAGGAGCGGCCGGGGGTGAGCCGCCCGGCGGACTCGGACAGCACCACGCTGAGACCGGCCGACTGCGCCACGTTCTCCACGCCCCGGATGACCTCCATCGCCCAGGCGCTCTCCAGCTCGTGGAAGACCAGGTCGATCAGCGGGGAGCGGGAGGACTCGGCGCGCCTGCGCCGGTAGCCGTGGGCGCGCAGCAGCTCCTCGACACGGGTGCGGGTCGCGGCTGCGACATCGGCTCTGCCGTTGAGGACCTTCGAAACAGTCGGAGCGGACACCCCGGCCTCACGGGCGATCTCCGCGAGCGTAGCGGTCTGCGTTTCCACGGACTTCCCAGGCTTCATGCCGCGATCGTAATCCCTGCGCGATCCCTTGACGACGCCCCTCTTCCGCCATACGTTCCCGGAACATTCGGAACTGCACTCGAAATATTGCGAGAGGCCAGGGTCATGGAGTCCACCACGTCCAACGGCGGGCGCGCGTTCAGCAGGCGCTGGGTGCTCGGCGCCGGTGCCACCACACTTCTCGCCGCCGGCACCGCCGGACTCACGGCCTGCGGCTCCTCCGGCGGGTCCGGGGACGGCACCCTGACCGCGTTCGTGTACGGCGACGACGCGGCCAGGATCCAGGTGGCGGCCGTCGACCGGTTCAACGCCTCGGCCGCGGCGAAGAGGACCAAGGGGAGGATCAAGCTGGAGAAGATGCCGGGCGACCAGTACCCGGCGAAGCTGCGCACGGCGATGGGCTCGCCCAACGCGCCGGACGTCTTCTTCAACTGGGGCGGCGGCTCCATCAAGGCGTACCGGGACGCCAGGCAACTGGTGGACCTCACCGACGTCATCGCCTCCGACCCGGTCCTCAAGGGCGGCTTCCTGCCCCCGGTGCTCACGGCCGGCGGCATCGGCGGGCGCGAGTACGGCATACCCATGCGCGGCATGCAGCCCGTGATCCTCTTCTACAACAAGACCCTGTTCGCCGAGCACAAGCTCCGGCCGCCCACCACCTGGGACCAGTTGCTGGACCTCAACACCAGGCTGAAGAAGGCCGGGATCACCCCGTTCGCGCTGGGCGGCGCGGACATCTGGCCCGAGCTGATGTGGCTGGAGTACCTGGTCGACCGGATCGGCGGCCCCCGGGTCTTCGACCGGATCAAGAACGGCGACGCCGCCGGCTGGGGCGACCCGGCCATCCTGAAGGCCGCCCGGACGGTCAGGCAGCTCATCGACGACGGCGCGTTCGGCAAGGGCTTCAACTCGGTCGCCTACACCAACGGCGGCGCCCCGGCCGTGTTCGCCAAGGGCAGGGCCGCGATGCACCTGATGGGCTCGTGGGAGTACTCCACCCAGCTCGGCAAGTTCCCGGACTTCGCCCGGGGGCACCTCGGCTGGACCGCGTTCCCGGCCGTCGAGGGCGGCGCGGGCGACATCCGCAACGTGGTCGGCAATCCCACCAACTACTGGTCGGTCAACGCCCGTACGGCCGACAGGGACGCGGCGCTCGCCTTCCTGCGCGACTGCGCCTCCGAGACGTACGCCAAGGCGCTGATCGCAGGCGGCGACATCCCGGCCACGACCAACGCCGAGAACCTGCTCGACGCCTCGCCGAACCCGCAGTTCGCCACGTTCCAGTACAAGATGGTGCAGGAGGCACCGGCGTTCACGCTGAGCTGGGACCAGGCCGTCGATCCCGACGTGTCGACGCCGATGCTCACCGAGGTCGACAAGCTGTTCGTCGGCAAGTCCTCGCCGGGTCAGTTCGTCTCGGCGCTCCAGGGACTGAAGTGAGCGCCGGGCCGACCCGAAACAGGGGGGCGAACGCGGGCCGCCCGCACGCCGCCCTGGCGCTGCCCGCCGTGCTGTTCTTCGCCTTCTTCGCCCTCGCCCCCATGGTGCTGGCCTTCTGCCTGTCCTTCACCCGGTGGAACGGCCTCGGCGACCCCGAGCCGGCGGGCCTCGCCGACTGGCGCAAGCTGCTCGACGACGACCGGCTCGTCCAGTCCCTCACCGTCACCGTGCTGCTCACGCTGGTCAGCTGGGCCTTCCAGACGGTGGTCTCCCTGCCGCTCGGCGTCTGGGCGGCGGGCAGGCAGCGCAACCGGGCGATCCTGTCGGCGGTCTTCTTCGTGCCGTTCCTGCTCTCCTCGACGGCGATCTCGCTGCTGTTCTACGCCCTGCTCGACCCGAACTTCGGCATCGTGCCCGGCGACACCCTCGGCACCACCCACGGCGCCTTCCTGGCCCTCGTCTTCGTCGGCGGCTGGCAGTTCATCCCCTTCCACACCCTGATCTACCAGGGCGGGGCCCGGCAGATCCCGGACGTCCTCCACCAGGCGGCCGCGATCGACGGCGCCGGCCGCTACCGCCAGTTCTTCTCCATCACGCTGCCCCAGCTGCGCAACACCGCCACCACCTCGGGCGTGCTGATGGTGGTCGGCTCGCTGACCTACTTCGAGACCGTCCTGATCCTCACCCAGGGCGGCCCCGGCACCGACACCGCGACCCTGCCGTACCTGATGTACGAGGCCGGCTTCAAGACGTACGACTTCGGCTACGCCAGCGCCATCGCCTCCTTCCTGGTGGTGGCGGCGACCGCGCTGTCGCTGCTGCTGGTGCGGCTGTCCGGCTTCGGCACCATGCGCAGCACGCGGGAAGGAATGTGACACGGTGTCCCACGACACGCTGCCCCACCCCGTGAAGACCGGCACCGCGCCCGCGGCCCGGCCGGACGGGCGCCGCCGCCGGCACTGGACCCGGCGGCCCAACCCGCTGGCCGGCCTCGGCTCGCTGCTCTGGCTGGTCGTCGTCATCGTCCCGGTCTACGCGATGATCACGGCCTCGCTCACCCCGCGGGACGAGGCGCTGGGCCACAACGCCCTGAAGCCGCCGAACCATCCGACGCTCGCCAACTACGGCACCGTGCTGCGCAGCGGGCTCCCCCACTACCTGGGGAACACCGTGCTGGCGGCGGCCGCCGTCGTGGTGATCGTGCTGGTGCTGTGCGTGCCGCTCGCCTACGTCGCCGTGCGCACCCGCGGCTTCTGGTCCAAGGCGGCCTTCCGGCTGTTCCTGCTCGGCGTCGCCATCCCGGCGCAGGCCGTCGTCGTACCGCTGTATCTGATGATCACCAAGCTCGGCCTCTACGACAGCCTGCCCGGCATCGTCCTGCCGACGGCCGCGTTCGCCATGCCGGTGGCCGTCCTGGTGCTCACCGGCAGCCTCCGGGACATCTCGGAGGAGGTGTACGAGGCGATGGCCCTGGACGGCGCCTCGCCGCTGCGGATGCTCTTCCAGCTCGTCATCCCGCTGTCCAAGGGCGCCATCGGCACCGTCGGGATCTACGCCGCGCTCCAGGCGTGGAACGGGTTCCTCTTCCCGCTGATCTTCACCCAGTCCGAGGGGCCGCGGGTGCTGACCCTCGGGCTGTTCGACTACGTGAGTCAGTTCGGTGTGGACATCCCCGCGCTGCTCGCCTCGGTCGTCCTCTCCGGCATCCCGATCTTCGCCGTGTATCTCGTGGCCCGGCGCGCCCTGGTGGGCGGCCTGATGGGTGTGGGCGGCAAGTGACCCGCGCCCGCGCCCCCTTCCCGACAGGAGTTTCATGAGCACCACCCCCGGCACCGCGCCCGGCGCCACCCCTGGCACCCCCTCGGGCACCACCCCCGGCACCCCCTCCGGCGCCACCCCCTCCGGCACCGCCCCCTGGCGCGACCCCGCCCTGCCTCCCGCCGTCCGGGTCGACGACCTCCTGGCCCGGATGACCCTGGAGGAGAAGACCGCCCAGCTGTACGGCGTCTGGGTGGGCGCGGCCACGGACGGCGCCGGGGTCGCGCCGCTGCAGAGCGAGATGTCCGCGGACCACGACTGGGACGCGCTGATCGCCCACGGCCTCGGCCAGCTCACCCGTTCCTTCGGCACCGCCCCGGTGGAGCCGGCGCTCGGCGCGCGGGCGCTGGCGCGGGCCCAGCGGCGGATCGCCGGGGCGAACCGCTTCGGCATCCCGGCCGTCGCCCACGAGGAGTGCCTCGCGGGCTTCACCGCGTGGCGGGCGACCGCGTACCCGGTGCCGCTGGCCTGGGGCGCGACCTTCGATCCCGCGCTCGTCGAGGAGCTGGGCGGGCGCATCGGCCGGGACCTGCGCGCGGCCGGCGTCCACCAGGGCCTCGCGCCCGTCCTGGACGTGGTGCGGGACCTGCGCTGGGGCCGGGTGGAGGAGACCATCGGCGAGGACCCGTACCTGGTCGGCACCATCGGCACGGCGTACGTCCGGGGCCTGGAGTCGGCCGGGATCATCGCCACGCTCAAGCACTTCGCCGGGTACGCGTCCTCGGCCGGCGCCCGCAATCTCGCGCCGGTGCGCGCGGGCGGGCGGGAGCTGGCGGAGGTGACGCTGCCGCCGTTCGAGATGGCGCTGCGCGAGGGCGGCGCCCGCTCGGTGATGGCGGCCTACACCGAGACGGACGGCGTCCCGGCCTCCGGCGACCCCCGGCTGCTGACCGGGCTGCTGCGCGAGGACTGGGGGTTCACCGGCACGGTCGTCTCCGACTACTTCGGCATCGGCTTCCTCCAGTCCCTGCACCGGGTGGCCGGCAGCCCCGCCGAGGCCGCGCACCTCGCGCTGGAGGCGGGCATCGACGTCGAGCTGCCCACGCTGAGCTGCTACGGCAAGCCGCTGGTGGACGCCGTACGCGACGGGCGGATCCCCGAGGCGCTGGTGGACCGGGCCGCGCGCCGGGTGCTGCTCCAGAAGTGCGAGCTGGGCCTGCTGGACCCGGACTGGCGGCCGGAGCCCGGCGCGGAGACCGACCTGGACTCGGCCGGGAACCGGGCGCTGGCCCGGCAACTCGCCGAGGAGTCGGTGGTGTTGCTGGACAACCCGGACGGGGTGCTGCCGCTGGCGCCGGACGCGCGGATCGCGGTCGTCGGGCCGCGCGCGGCGGACGCGCTGGCGATGCTGGGCTGCTACTCCTTCCCGTCCCATGTGCTCACCCACCACCCCGAGGTGCCGCTGGGCATCGACATCCCGACCGTGCTGGAGGCCGTACGGGCCGAACTCCCGGACGCCGAGGTCACGTGCGCGCGAGGCTGCGGGGTGTCCGACCCGGACACCGCCGGCTTCCCGGAGGCGGTGGCGCGGGCGTCCGGGGCGGAGGTGTGCGTGGCCGTCCTCGGCGACCGGGCCGGGCTGTTCGGGCGCGGCACCTCGGGCGAGGGCTGCGACGCGGAGGACCTGCGGCTGCCCGGCGTCCAGGCCGGGTTGCTGGACGCGCTGGTCGCCACCGGCGTCCCGGTGGTGCTCGTGCTGCTGACCGGCCGCCCGTACGCGCTGGGCCGCTGGCAGGGCCGGCTCGCGGCGGTCGTGCAGGCGTTCTTTCCGGGCGAGGAGGGCGGTCCGGCGCTCGCCGGGGTGCTGTCCGGCCGGGTGAACCCCTCCGGGCGGCTCCCGGTGAGCGTCCCGCGCCGGCCCGGCGGCCAGCCCTGGACCTACCTCCAGCCCCCGCTCGGGCTGGCCGGCGAGGTCAGCGACCTGGACCCGACCCCGCTCTACCCGTTCGGACACGGCGGCTCGTACACCGCGTTCACCTGGGAGGACTTCACCGGGACGGAGGCCGAGATACCGACGGACGGGTCGTACGAGCTCTCGGTCACCGTCCGCAACACGGGTGAGCGCGCGGGCGCCGAGGTCGTCCAGCTGTATCTGCACGACCCGGTGGCCTCGGTGACCCGGCCGGACATCCGCCTCATCGGGTACCGGCGGGTGCAGCTGTCCCCCGGCGAGGCCCGCCGCCTCACCTTCCGCTTCCACACCGACGTGTCCTCCTTCCCCGGCCGCGCGGGCACCCGGATCGTGGAGCCGGGCGAGCTGGAGCTGCGGCTGGCCGCGTCGAGCACGGACGTACGGCACCGGGCGCGGCTGCGGCTGACGGGTCCGGTGCGGGCGGTGGGCACCGGGCGGGTGCTGCGCTGCGAGACGCGGGTCACGGAGGTCTGAGGGCCGGGGCGTACGCGAACACCCCGCCTCCGGAACACCGGAGACGGGGTATGAGTGGAGCGCCGGGCAGGCCTTGCACCTGCATCTCCCCGCAGGAAGCGGGACGTCTTTCCTTGGACCACCAACGCACTGCGTTCGTACCGGCTTTCCGGCCGTTCGCTGTGCGATGATCATAGACCGACGCGGGCGACGGCCGCAAACTCGCCCGGCACAAACGGGACTTATGCGCCCCTACTCGGACGCGACCGCCTCGAAACGCCAGCGGTGCACGGCACGGGTCACCAAGTCCGGTCCGGGCTCTGGCAGTTCCGGCACCACCGCGTCGTACGCGTCCGGCCACCACGTGATGACCAGCACCCGGTCCTGCGGCGCGCGGAAGGTCTCGCGGCGCAGCGGCTCCCGCTCCAGCCGCTGTGCGCGGGCCCAGGCGAGGAGTTCCCCGCCCCGGCCCTCGGCCGCACGCGCCTCCCACATCAGCGCGACCGTCATGAGTACAGGTTCTCCTTGCTGACCTCGTGCACATGGTCGTGGTCGCCCGGCACATGCGGGTCGGTGACCGGCAGGGAGGAGTCGGCCGACAGGTCCCAGGCGGAGGCGGCCCGGTTGCGGGCGACCATCTCGGCGCCGAGCGCGGCGACCATCGCGCCGTTGTCGGTGCACAGCTTGGGGCGCGGCACGCGCAGCCGGATGCCGGCCGCCTCGCAGCGCTCCTGGGCGAGGGTGCGCAGCCGGGAGTTGGCCGCGACCCCGCCGCCGATCATCAGATGGTCGACGCCCTCGTCCTTGCAGGCGCGCACGGCCTTGCGGGTGAGCACGTCCACCACGGCCTCCTGGAAGGAGGCGGCCACATCGCGCACCGGGACCTCCTCGCCGGCCGCGCGCTTCGCCTCGATCCAGCGGGCCACGGCGGTCTTGAGACCGGAGAAGGAGAAGTCGTACGCCGGGTCGCGCGGGCCGGTCAGACCGCGCGGGAAGTTGATCGCGGCCGGATCGCCCTCCCTGGCGTGCCGGTCGATGACCGGGCCGCCGGGGAAGCCCAGGTTCAGCACGCGGGCGATCTTGTCGAAGGCCTCGCCGGCCGCGTCGTCGATGGTCGCGCCCATCGGCCGTACGTCGGAGGTGATGTCCGAGGACAGCAGCAGCGAGGAGTGGCCGCCGGAGACCAGCAGCGCCATCGTCGGCTCGGGCAGCGGGCCGTGCTCCAGCTGGTCCACGCAGATGTGGGAGGCGAGGTGGTTGACGCCGTAGAGGGGCTTGCCCAGGGCGTAGGCGTAGGCCTTGGCGGCGGAGACGCCGACGAGGAGGGCGCCCGCGAGGCCGGGCCCCGCGGTCACCGCGATGCCGTCGAGGTCCCTGGCGGTGACCCCGGCCTCCTTCAGGGCGCGTTCGATGGTCGGGACCATCGCCTCCAGGTGGGCGCGGGAGGCCACCTCGGGGACGACGCCGCCGAAGCGGGCGTGCTCGTCCACGCTGGAGGCGACGGCGTCGGCCAGCAGGGTGGTGCCGCGCACGATGCCGACGCCGGTCTCGTCGCAGGAGGTCTCGATGCCGAGGACGAGGGGTTCGTCAGCCATTGATCTCGGTTCCTTGAACAGATGCGGAAGGGTCGGTCAGGCGCATCACCAGGGCGTCCACGTTCCCCGGCTGGTAGTAGCCGCGCCGGAACCCGATGGGGGCGAAGCCGAAGCGCTCGTACAGCTTCTGCGCGCGGATGTTGTCCACCCGGCATTCGAGCATCACCTCGTGGCACTCGAACGCGGTCGCGGCCCGCAGCAGGTCGGTCAGCAGCCGTCCGCCGAGCCCGGTGCCCTGGAGGTCGCGGCTGACGGCGATGGTCTGGACGTCGGCCAGGTCGCCGGAGGCGGCGAGGCCCGCGTAGCCGACGATCCGGCCTGCGCCGTCCTGGGCCACGACGTAGCGGCGGCTGGCCTCGGGGCCCCGCGAGTGGGCCAGCTCGGACCAGAACATGCCCCGCGACCAGGCGTCCTCGGGGAACAGGTCCTTCTCCAGCTCCAGCACCGGGTCGATGTCCCACCAGCGCATCTCGCGCAGTTCGACGGTCACTTCGGGGTGACCACCTTGTAGTTCTTGGGGACCTGCGCGTCCGGGCGGCGCAGGTACAGCGGCCGCGGCGCGGGCAGTTCCTCCCCGGCGGCCAGCCGCTCGGCGGCGAGCGCGGCCAGCGCGGCGGCGGACACGTGCTCGGGCTCGTGGGCGCTCGGGAACGTGTCCGGGTAGAGCAGGGCGCCCGCGCCGACCGCCGGGAGCCCGGCGACCCGCTCGGCGATGTCGGCCGGGCGGTCGACGGCCGGGCCGGTCAGCCGGGTGCGGGAGTCGGCGTACGTGGCCCAGTAGACCTCCTTGCGCCGGGCGTCGGTCGCCACGACGAAGGGGCCCTTGGCGATGTCGGCGGCGTAGGCGAGGCCGTCCAGGGTGCACACGCCGTACACGGGGACGCCGAGGGCCAGGCCGAAGGTGTCGGCGGTCATCAGGCCGACGCGCAGTCCGGTGTAGGGGCCGGGGCCGGTGCCGACGACGATCGCGGTGACCGCCTCCAGCGTGCGGCCGGCCTCGGTGAGGACCCGGTCGACGGCCGGCAGCAGCAGCTCCCCGTGCCGGCGCGCGTCCACCTGTTTCGACGAGGCGATGGTGTCCGTGCCGTCGTGCAGGGCGACGGTGACGGCGGGCGTTGCGGTATCCAGAGCGAGCAAGAGCACGCGAACAGCCTACGGCGCCCGCGCCCCGCGCACGGCCGACCGGGGCGGACGGTCACCGGCTGCTACGGTCTGTACGAAGTACGACATATCGCACGCGGCGGAGGTGGAAGCAGGTGGCAGGGACCAGCTCGGGAATCGTGGCCGGCCTCACCGCGGCGGCCGTCGGCGTGGTCGGCTTCCTGGCCTACGAGGCGTCCGCGACGGTGCCGGCGGGGCTCGGCGGCCGTCCCGCGGCGAACGGCTCGCCCGGCGGCCAGGCCACCAAGGCGCCCCGCGACCAGCGTCACCCGACCGCGCTGCCGAGCGGTTCCGGCAAGGGTGAACGCGTGGTGTACTCGGTGGACGACGACCGGGTGTGGCTGGTCAGCGCGGGCAACCGGGTGCTGCGCACCTTCCGCGTCCACCCCGGCACGGTGGACCCGCCGCTCGGCACGTACTGGGTCACCTCCCGCTCGCACGCGGTGACCGGCACGGACGGCATCCCCATCGAACACGTGGTCCGCTTCACCACGGTCGACGGCGTCACCATCGGCTTCTCCGCCCCCGCCACCACGGACGCCGTCCCAGCCGCCGACGCGAGCACCCGAACCGGCGGCATCCGCGAGTCCCGCCCCGACGGCACCGCGCTGTGGAACTTCGCGACGATCGGCGAACGGGTCCTGGTGATCCGCTGAGGGGTATGGGCCGGGGGGCGCTGAGGGGCGAGTGCTTTTCCAGGGGCTGGCCGGGCGTCTTCGGCGGCAGCGCAGCCATTCAGGAGCCGACAGCTCCGCGGGCCGGCGCCGGGGGCCGAGCAACCTTGCGGGCGGCAGTTCCCTTGGGGTGCACGGGGGCACACGAGTTCGGCAACTTCACGGGGCGACGGCCTCTTCGGGGTGCGGCCGGCGGGTTTTCGGGGCCGGGCGCCTTCGGAGGCCGGGTAGTCCAGGAGGCAGACGCTTTTACGGGGGGCCGGAGGACCAGGCGGGCGAGCCGGGACACACCTTGGCCCAACGGCGCCGGGGAACTGGCCGTCCTGCGGACCGGGCAGCCCTGCGGGGCGGGCGAGCCTGCGGACCGGGTAGCCCTGGGGACCGGCCAACCGGGGGCCCCGGCAGCCTCGCGGAGCGGGTGGTCCTGCGGGGCCGACAACGCGCGGCGCGGCAGCCCAGTGGCCCAGCCGAGGCTCCGCCCTCAGGGAGCCTGCCCATCACCCCCACGGGTGGCCCGCCGGAAGCGGCTCTCCCACTCACCGCACCCGGTGGCGGTCAAGCCGCCGGGGGCCTACGCCGCCTGTTTCGGGGTGGGCGTCTGGTGGGGGGTCCGGGGCTCCGGGGGGCGTGGGGGGCGGGAGATCGCGGCCGCGGCGGCGCAGGCGGCCAGGAGGGTGCGCATCGGGACCGGCGGCGGGGGCTGGGGGGCGGGCATGGGCGCCTCCTGAGGTGCGGCGGCGTAGTTAGGCATGCCTGACTACGGGCTGGACACCATGTCATCACGCCCGCGATGGCCACGCAACATCTTGCCGACGGCCTGTCGGAAAACCGGCGGTGCTCAGGCCGTGAGCGTCTCCAGACCCGCGTCGGCCCAGCGCTCGCCGAGCCCGGTGAGGGTCACGTGCCGTACCTCGTCCGTGGTGTCGCCGACCGCCCGGTGGATGACGAGCTGGAGCCGGTCCTCGGTCAGCTCCTCGACCTTGCCCTCGCCCCACTCCACGACGATCACCGAGTCGGACAGCGAGACGTCGAGGTCCAGGTCCTCCATCTCGTCCAGACCGCCGCCGAGCCGGTAGGCGTCCACGTGCACGAGCGGCGGGCCGTCGCCCAGGGACGGATGCACCCGCGCGATCACGAAGGTCGGCGAGGTGACCGCGCCCCGCACCCCGAGCCCCTCCCCGAGCCCGCGGGTCAGCGTGGTCTTGCCCGCGCCCAGTTCCCCGGAGAGCATCACCAGGTCCCCGGCGCGCAGCAGCTTGGCGAGGCGGCGGCCAAGCTCGCGCATCTGCTCGGGCGAGGTGATCGTCAGCCGGGTCCCGGCGGTGTCGTGCTCAGCGGGGTCGTACGGTGCTGCTGCTGGACGTTCCATAGGAACTTACGGTAGCCGCTGCGGGCACCGCACCCGCGCGGGTGAGCAGATCGGCGAGGCGGTCGGTGACCACCTCCGGGTGCTCCAGCATCACCAGATGCCCGGCGTCCGGCACCAGCACCAGCTCGGCGTCGGGCAGTTCGCCGGCTATGGCCTCGCTGTGCGCGCTCGGCGTCACCAGGTCCCGCACGCCCGCCAGCACCAGCACCGGCATCCCCCGGAAGCAGGCCAGCGCGGCCGTCTTGTCGTGGTCGGTGAACGCCGGGTAGAACTCCGCGACCACGTCGATCGGCGTGGACTCGATCATCCGCTCGGCGAACCGCTCCACCGCCGGATCGACGTCCCGCCCGGCGAACGAGTACCGCTTGATGATCCCGGCGAACAGCTCCGACGTCGCCCGGCGCCCCTTCTCCACCAGCTCCGCCTGCTGCCCGAGCGCCCGCAGCACTCCGGGCAGGATCCGGCGTATCGCGTTGACCCCGGCCACCGGCAGCCCGAAGTTCACCTCGCCGAGCCGCCCCGGCGACGTGCCCACGAACGCGGTGGCGACCACCCGTTCCGCGATCAGCTCCGGGTACTGGGCGGCGAGCGCCATCACCGTCATCCCGCCCATCGAGTGGCCGACCAGCACGATCGGCCCCTCGGGCACGGCCGCGTCGAGAACAGCCCTCAGATCACGGCCGAGCTGGTCGATGGTGAGCGGCTCCCGGTCCCGGAGCTGCGCCACGCCCCGCCCGGAGCGGCCGTGGCTGCGCTGGTCCCAGTGCACGGTGCGCACCACCCCCCGCAGCGCCGCCCGCTGGAAGTGCCAGGAGTCCTGGTTGAGGCAGTAGCCGTGGCAGAAGACGACGGTGACCGGGGCCGGCGCCTTGCGGCCGAACAGCCTGAGCCGGCGCGCGGAGGGCGGCGCGGCCGCGTCCGGCTCCACCTCGTCGACCTCGTAGTACAGCTCGGTGCCGTCGTCGGCGTACGCCTTGCCCGGCGTGCCGCGCAGGGTGCCGTAGGGCCCCGCGGAGTCCAGGGCGAGACGTGCCTTGCGGCGCACCCCGCGGCCCACCGTCATCCGCTCGACGGCGACGCCGGCCGCCGCGCCCGCGGCGAGGACGCCCAGCGCGGCACCGGCGATGCCGGTCGCCCGGCGCCAGCTCCCGGCCGCCGAGACGACGGTGTCCGCGACGGCGTCCGCCGCCCTGCTGTCGCTCACGTGCCGCTCCTTCTCGCCGTCGTACTGCCTCGCCGTCCGGGCGCCTCGTGCCGGCGCGCCGTACCGATGGTCGCCGAGTCGGTGGGACGGGGTGTGCGGATGTGACCGTTGTTACACGTGATATGGAGCAGTCGTCCTCGAACGGGTTATCCGCGCGCTTCCTCGTTGACCTACGAGACGTAGACGCGCGGCACCCGGCTCCCGATGCGGGTGACGATCTCGTACACGATCGTGCCGCCGGCCGCCGCCCAGTCCTCGGCGGTGGGCTCGCCCCGGTCGCCGGGACCGAACAGCACCGCCTGCGCGCCGACGGGCGGTTCGTCGCCGCCGAGGTCCACCACGAACTGGTCCATGGCGACCCGCCCGGCGGCCGTCCGCCACTTGCCGTCGACCAGCACCGGACCGGCGCCGGAGGCGTGCCGCGGGATGCCGTCGCCGTAGCCGAGCGGGACGAGGCCGAGGGTGGTGGCGCCGGGGGTGACGTAGTGGTGGCCGTAGCTGACCCCGTGTCCGCCCGGTACGTGCTTGACCAGGGCCAGCGAGGCGCTGAGCGTCATCACCGGGCGCAGCCCGAAGTCCGCGGGGGTGCCGACCTCCGGGCTGGGCGACAGGCCGTACATGGCGATACCGGGACGGACCAGGTCGAAGTGGGTCTCGGGCAGGGTGAGCGTGGCGGGCGAGTTGGCGATGTGCCGCACCTCGGGGCGGGCGCCCTGTTCCTCGGCGTACGCCACCATCTCCCCGAAGCGGGTGAGCTGGGCGGCGATGGAGGGGTGGCCCGGCTCGTCGGCACAGGCGAAGTGCGACCACAGGCCGGTGACCCGGACCAGCCCCTCGGCCTCGGCGCGCAGGGCGGCGGCGACCAGTTCCGCCCAGTCGGCGCCGGGCTGGCAGCCGTTGCGGCCGAGCCCGGTGTCGGCCTTGAGCTGGACGCGCGCGGTCCGCCCGGCGGCGCGCGCGGCCTCGGTGACCTCGCGCAGCGCCCACATCCCGCTGAGCGACATGTCGATGCCGGCCTCGATCGCCTGCCGCCAGGGCCCGCCGGGCACCCACAGCCAGCACAGGACGCGCTGGGTCAGCCCGGCCGCGCGCAGCGCGAGGGCCTCCTCCGGCAGCGCGGTGCCGATCCAGGTGGCCCCGGCCTCGACCGCCGCGCGGGCGCAGGGCACCGCGCCGTGGCCGTATCCGTCGGCCTTGACGACGGCCATCACGGCCGCGTCCCCCACGCGGGCGCGCAGGGTCCGCACATTGGCGCGCAGCGCGCCCAGATCGATCTCGGCACGGGCACGCAGGGAGGCGGTCGGCACAGCTGGTGTCTCAGTCATGGCGCCCCCAGTCTCTCAGAGCGCGCGCCCGGCCCCCGGCCGCGGTGCCGGTACGGCCGCCGCGCGGGCCCAGGGGGCGGTGCGGGTACGGCAGTTCACCGGCGCCGGTTCCGCGAGGTCGCGTATCCCACGGCCACCGGCGCGGCTCCGCGAGGTCACGCGTCCCGCGCCGGGAACCGGCCGGCCCCGCCACCGCCGCCGGCCGCCCCCTCAGTCCCGCATGCCCCGCACATCCCGCACATCCCGCCAAGCGCGGGGCACGCACTCCGCCACGTCGTGCGCGCCCGCCGGTGCCCCCTGCGCCGCGAACCGGCCCGCCAGGCCGTGCAGATACGCCGCGACGCTGCCCGCGTCCAGGGCGGACAGGCCCGCGGCGAGCAGGGAGCCGCCGAGCCCGGAGAGCACGTCGCCGCTGCCCGCGGTGGCCAGCCAGGGGGTGCCGGTGGCGTTCACCCGCACCGCACCGCCCGCCGCGTCCGCGACCAGCGTGGTCGAGCCCTTGAGCAGCACCGTCGCCCGGTACACCGCCGCCAGTTCGCGCGCCGCGGCCAGCCGGGCGCCCTCGACCTCCTCGCGCGCCACGCCGAGCAGAGCCGCCGCCTCGCCCGCGTGCGGAGTCATCAGGGTCGGCGCGGCGCGCCCGCGTACGGCGTCCCGTTCCGCGAGCCGCAGCCCGTCCGCGTCCAGCAGCACCGGCACCTCGGCGGCCAGCACCTCGGCGACGGTCGCCGCGTCGTCGCCCGCGCCCGGACCGGTCACCCATGCCTGCACCCGGCCCGCCTTGGCCGGGCCCCGGTCGGAGACCAGGGTCTCGGGGAAGCGGGCGATGACCGCCTGCGCGGCCGGGCCGACGTACCGCACGGCCCCGGCGCCGCCGCGCAGCGCACCGGAGACGGCGAGCACCGCGGCGCCCGGATAGCGCCCGGAGCCGGCCGCGACGCCGACCACGCCGCGCCGGTACTTGTCGCTCTCGGCGGCGGGGTGCGGCAGCAGACGCGCCACGTCGGCGTGCTGCAGCGCCTCCAGCTCGGGCCCGGCGGGCAGCTCCAGGCCGATGTCCACGAGCCGTACGACCCCGGCATGCTCCCGCGCCGGGTCCACCAGCAGTCCGGGCTTGTACGCGCCGAAGGTGACGGTGAGGTCCGCCCGTACGGCCGCGCCCCGCACCTCGCCGCTGTCCGCCTCGACCCCGCTGGGCAGGTCCACCGCGACCACCGCGGCCCGGCTGCGCGCCACGGCCGCCGCCAGCCGCTCGGCGTCGGGCCGCAGCCCGCCCCTGCCGCCGATCCCGACGATGCCGTCCACCACGAGGTCGGCCCGCCCGATCGCGTCATCGGCCGCCTCGGGCACGGCACTCACGCCCCCGGCCCGGCGCAGCGCCGCCAGTCCCCCCGTGTGCGCCCGCTCGGGCGACAGGAGTACGGCCGTCACTCCGGCCCCCCGCCGCGCCAGCCGGGCGCCCGCGTACAGGGCGTCGCCGCCGTTGTCGCCGCTGCCGACCAGCAGGACCACCCGGCTGCCGTACACCCGGCCCAGCAGTTCGGCGCAGGCGGCGCTCAGCCCGGCCGCCGCCCGCTGCATCAGCGCCCCCTCGGGCAGCCGCGCCATCAGGGCCCGTTCGGCCGCCCGTACCGTCTCCACGCTGTACGCACTCCGCATGGCACCGAGTCTGCCCCGTAACCCCCACCGCCCACACCCGGACCCGGCCGGCGCCGGGCGTCCGCGCCGGCGCCGGTCAGTCCTCGGCGACGACCACGGCCGAGGCGACGCCCGCGTCATGGCTGAGGGAGAGGTGCCAGGACCGCACCCCCAGTTCGGCGGCGCGCGCGGCGACCGTGCCCCGCACCCGCAGCCGGGGCCGCCCGCTGTCCTCGACGTACACCTCGGCGTCCGTCCACAGCAGCCCCGGCGGTGCGCCGAGCGCCTTGGCCAGCGCCTCCTTCGCCGCGAACCGGGCCGCCAGCGAGGCGATGCCGCGCCGCTCCCCGCTGGGCAGCAGCAACTCCGCCGCCACGAACAGCCGGTCGGCCAGCTGCGGGGTCCGCTCCAGGGACGCCCGGAAGCGGTCGATCTCCGCCACGTCGATCCCGACTCCGATGATGCTCATGGGCAGCACCCTAGGCGGGCGGCGGCGCCGACATCCCCTTTACTCTTCCGGCATGACCGGTACCGCGCCCCAACAGACCTATCTCGCCGACCTGTTCTCGCTGGACGGCCGCGTCGCCGTGGTGACCGGAGGCAGTTCCGGCATCGGCCGGGCCGTCGCCGGGGCGCTGGCGCGGGCCGGGGCGAGCGTGGTGATCGTGAGCCGGGGCGAGGAGCAACGGGCCGCCGCCGTCGGCGAGTTGAGGGCGGACGGCTACCGGGCGGCCGGGGTCGCCGGGGACCTCGGCAGCCGGGCGGGCGTGCGCGCGGCGGCCGAGGCGGCGGTGGAGGTGTTCGGGGAGCCGGACATCCTGGTGAACTGCGCCGGGATCAATCTGCGGCCCCCGATGGACGAGCTGACCGCGGAGGTCTGGGACGCCACCATGGCCGTGAACCTGGAGGCGCCCTTCCTGCTGGGGCAGCGGTTCGGGCCCGGCATGGCCGAGCGCGGCTTCGGCCGGATCATCCACATCAGCTCCCAGCAGGCGCACCGGGCCTTCGTGCACAGCGGCGTGTACGGCGTCTCCAAGGGCGCGCTGGAGTCGCTCGCCCGCTCCCAGGCGGAGGCGTGGTCGCCGTACGGGGTCACCTGCAACACCCTGGTGCCGGGCTTCGTCATGACCCCGCTCAACGCCCGGCTCTCCGCCGACCCGACGAAGGTGGCGGCGCTGGCCGCGCGCACCCTGACCGGGCGCAACGGCCTCGCGGAGGACTTCGCGGGCGCCGCCGTCTTCCTCGCGAGCCGCGCCTCCGCCTACGTCACGGGCCAGTCCATCCACGTCGACGGAGGCTTCTCGGTGCACTAGAGGTCCGACCGGAAGGGCCACCTGAAGGGCCACCGGAGGCGGCTCACTCCACGGTCACCGACTTCGCCAGGTTCCGCGGCTGGTCCACCTCGTTGCCCCGCGCCACGGCCAGCTCGCAGGCGAAGACCTGGAGCGGCACCGTGGCCACCACCGGCTGGAGCAGGGTCGGCGTGGCCGGGATGCGGATCAGGTGGTCGGCGTACGGGACGACCGCCTCGTCCCCCTCCTCCGCGATCACGATGGTGCGCGCCCCGCGCGCCCGGATCTCCTGGATGTTGGAGACGATCTTGTCGTGCAGCAGGGAGCGCCCGCGCGGCGACGGTACGACGACCACCACCGGCATGTCCTCCTCGACCAGCGCGATCGGCCCGTGCTTCAGCTCGCCCGCCGCGAAGCCCTCGGCGTGCATGTAGGCGAGTTCCTTGAGCTTGAGCGCGCCCTCCAGGGCGACCGGGTAGCCGACGTGCCGGCCCAGGAAGAGCACGGTGTCCTTGCCGGCCAGGGTGCGCGCCAGCGCCCGTACCGGCTCCATGGTCTCCAGGACGCGCTCGACCTCGTCCGAGATCTTCGACAGGTCCTTGATCACCGCCTGGATCTCGTCGCCCCACTTGGTGCCGCGCACCTGGCACAGGTAGAGGGCGACCAGGTAGCAGGCGACCAGCTGGGTCAGGAACGCCTTGGTGGAGGCGACCGCCACCTCGGGCCCGGCGTGCGTGTACAGCACCGCGTCCGACTCGCGCGGGATCGTGGAGCCGTTGGTGTTGCAGATGGCCAGCACCTTGGAGCCCTGCTCGCGGGCGTGCCGCAGCGCCATCAGGGTGTCCATGGTCTCGCCGGACTGGGAGATCGCGATCACCAGGGAACGCCCGCCCAGGATCGGGTCCCGGTAGCGGAACTCGCTGGCCAGCTCCACCTCGCAGGGGATCCGCGTCCAGTGCTCGATGGCGTACTTGGCGATCAGCCCGGCGTGGAAGGCCGTACCGCACGCCACGATCACGACCTTGTCGATCTGGCGCAGCTCGGCGGGGGTGATCCGCAGCTCGTCCAGGGTGAGCGAGCCGGAGGGGTCGATCCGGCCCAGCAGGGTGTCGGCGACCGCCTTGGGCTGCTCGGCGATCTCCTTGAGCATGAAGGAGGCGTAGCCGTCCTTCTCGGCGGCCGAGGCGTCCCAGTCCACGTGGTAGGAGTGCACCTCGGCGGGCCGGCCGTCGAAGCCGGTCACGGTCACCCCGTCCCGGCGCAGCTCCACCACCTGGTCCTGGCCCAGCTCGATCGCCGCGCGGGTGTGCGCGATGAACGCGGCGACGTCGGAGGCGAGGAACGCCTCGCCCTCGCCGACGCCGACCACCAGCGGGGAGTTGCGGCGCGCGCCGACCACCACGTCCGGGGCGTCCGCGTGCACCGCGACCAGCGTGAACGCGCCCTCCAGACGCTGGCACACCAGCCGCATCGACTCCGCGAGATCGCCGGTCGCCGAGAACTCCTCGGCCAGCAGATGGGCGACGACCTCGGTGTCCGTCTCGGAGTTCAGCTCATGGCCGCGCTCGGCGAGTTCGGCGCGCAGCAGCGCGAAGTTCTCGATGATGCCGTTGTGGACGACGGCGACCCGGCCCGCGTTGTCCAGGTGCGGGTGCGCGTTGCCGTCCGTGGGGCCGCCATGGGTGGCCCAGCGGGTGTGTCCGATGCCCGTCGAGCCGGCCGGCAGCGGCCGTTCGACCAGTTCCTTCTCCAGGTTGACCAGTTTCCCGGCCTTCTTCGCGGCGGCCAGACCGCCGTCCGCCAGCAGGGCGACGCCCGCCGAGTCGTACCCCCGGTACTCCAGCCGCTTCAGCCCGGCCATCACGACATCGAGCGCCGACTGCGACCCTACGTATCCCACGATTCCGCACATGAGTCGCAGCCTACGGGCCGATCGGCCGTCAAAAGTGGCGCAGCGTGCCCGAATTCGGAAATCCCCGGCCCGTTCAGAGCACATCCGCGACGCGTCTGCCGCACATCCGGGCCACCCGCACAACCGTACGACCGGGTGAGGGGTCTACCGGCTGACCGCCGTAAGCGAACACCGGGAGACACGCAGGTGAAGCGCAGACATCGCACCGTCCTGGCCACGGCCGTCGCCGCGACGCTGGCCGGGGGCCTGACCATCGGCCTGACCGACCCCGCCACCGCGGCCGGGTCGGGCACCGCAGCCGTACCGGACGCCTCGGCCGGCTCGGGCGTGACCGCCGCGCGCCGGCCCCCGACCGACTTCAACGGCGACGGGTACGGCGACTTCGCCGTCACCGCCCCGGCCGCCCGGCTGAACGGCAAGTGGCGGGTGGGCGCGGTCAGCGTCCTGTACGGCTCCGCCCACGGCGTCTTCGCCGACCGGCACACCACCATCACCCAGGACACGTCCTGGGTGCCGGGCGCGGCCGAGAACGGGGACCTGTTCGGCGCCGCGACCACCGCGGGCGACTTCGACCACGACGGCTACACCGACCTCGCCGTCGGCACCCCGCTAAAGGACGTGGGCACGGACGTCAACGGCGGCCTGGTGCAGATCATGTGGGGCTCCGCGAAGGGCCTGGCCTCGGCCACCACGATCCCCGACCCGGCCCCGGCCGCCCACGACCGCTTCGGCGCCTCGCTCGCGGCCGGCGACTTCGACGGCGACGGCCGCACCGACCTGGCCGTCGGCACCAACGGCTCCACCCTCTACACCTTCCGCAAGGGCATCTCCCGGAGCGGCAGGGCGGGCGCCCTCGCCACCCGCACCCTGCCGCTGCGCGCCGCGCCGGAGGCCGGGGTCACCAACCTCACCGCCGGGGACGTCACCGGCGACGGCCGCGCGGACCTGGTGGTCAACGGCCTGAACCCGACCAAGGGCGCCGACGGCACGTACTACAACGTCAACTACTTCGTTCCCGGCACCGCCACCGGCCCCTCCACCACCAGCGCCAGGAAGATGCCCGGCGGTGTCGCCGGCGCCATCGGCGACCTCGACGGCGACGGCCGCGGCGACATCGTCACCGGCGTCTACTGGGGCCGCACCACCGCGAACGGCCCCATCGGCGGCAAGGTCCTCGTCACCTACGGCTCCGCCTCGGGCCCCTCCGGCCGCGTCCAGACCATCACCCAGGAGTCCGGCACCGTCCCCGGCGACTCCGAGAACTGGGACAAGTTCGGCCAGTCGGTCGCCCTCGGCGACGTCAACGGCGACGGCCTGCTCGACCTGGCCATCGGCGCCCCGCGCGAGAACATGCGGCTGTGGGGCGGCATGTACTACAACCTGGGCACCGTCACCGTGCTGTACGGCTCCAGGTCGGGCGTCGACACCAGCGCCGCGCCGCAGTACTTCTATCCGGGCAACCACGGCGTCCCCGGCGACCCGCACGGCAACTTCGGTACGGCCGTGCTGCTCACCGACCTCGACCACGACGGCGGCGCCGACCTGATCGCCGGCACCCCGTGGGCGGACAACGGAGACGGCACCGTCACCGTGCTGCCCTCCGGCATCGCGGCAGACGGCGAGCGGCGGATCGGCACGGCGGGGGCCCAGCTGTTCAAGCCGGCGCAGGTCGGAATGGAGATACTCAACGCCATCCCGCAGTTCGGCACCGTCCTCCAGAACTCCCGCCAGGTGTCCCTGATCAACACCAACACCTGAGGCACCCGCGGTGCGGGGTGGGAGGAGGCGGAGCGCGCCCGCGTGACGCACGCCACCGAGGCGTGACGTACCCCACCCCGCCAGCTCGTTCAAACTCCGTTAACAATGGAATGTGATCTCACCGGTCCCCTCGATGCCCCGGAGCGCCCACCGGCACAGGCCGGAGGCGACTCCCTACGTCGACCTCACCCGCGCCGAGTGGAGCGCGCTGCGCGACAAGACGCCGCTGCCGCTCACCGCCGAGGAGGTGGAGAAGCTGCGCGGTCTGGGCGACGTGATCGACCTGGACGAGGTACGCGACATCTACCTCCCGCTGTCGCGCCTGCTCAACCTGTACGTCGGCGCGACCGACGGCCTCAGAGGCGCGCTGAACACCTTCCTCGGTGAGCAGGGCTCCCAGTCGGGCACGCCGTTCGTGATAGGCGTCGCCGGCTCCGTCGCCGTCGGCAAGTCCACCGTCGCCCGGCTCCTCCAGGCCCTGCTGTCCCGCTGGCCCGAGCACCCGCGCGTGGAACTGGTCACCACCGACGGCTTCCTGCTGCCCACGAGGGAGCTGGAGGCGCGCGGCCTGATGTCCCGCAAGGGCTTCCCCGAGTCCTACGACCGCCGCGCGCTGACCCGCTTCGTCGCCGACATCAAGGCCGGCAAGAGCGAGGTGACGGCCCCCGTCTACTCGCACCTCATCTACGACATCGTCCCGGACCAGCGGCTCACCGTCCGCCGCCCCGACATCCTGATCGTGGAGGGCCTGAACGTCCTCCAGCCCGCCCTGCCCGGCAAGGACGGCCGCACCCGCGTGGGCCTCGCCGACTACTTCGACTTCAGCGTGTACGTCGACGCGAGCGCCGAGGACATCGAGCGCTGGTACCTCAGCCGCTTCCGCAAGCTGCGCCAGACCGCCTTCCAGGACCCCGACTCGTACTTCCGCAAGTACACCCAGGTCTCCGAGGACGAGGCCCTGGACTACGCCCGCACCCTGTGGCGCACGATCAACAAGCCCAACCTGACCGAGAACATCGCCCCGACCAGGGGCCGCGCCACCCTGATCGTCCGCAAGGGCCCGGACCACAAGGTCCAGCGGCTGCGCCTGCGCAAGCTGTAGAACGCGGCGCACCTGCTACAAAGGCGCCATGCTGCATCTGCGCCTGATCACCCCGGCCGAACGGACCGACGAGGTGGTGCGGCTGATCCGGGAAACGGTCGGCACCACCCACCTCGCGGTCATACCGGGGGCCGCCCGCGAGCCGGCCGGAGACCTGGTGATGTGCGATGTCGCGCGCGAGGCGGGCGACGCCCTGATCGCCGGGCTGCGGCGCCTGGGGCTTGACGACACCGGCTCGATCGCCGTGGAGAACATCGACCTGTCGCTGTCCCGGCGCGCCGACCAGGCGGAGCGGGACGCGCCGGGCGAGGGCGCGGACGCGGTGCTGTGGGAGGGCCTGACCGAGGCCACCCACGAGGAGTCGACGCTGTCGGTCACCTACGTCGCCTTCATCACGCTGGCCACGATGATCGCGGCCTGCGGTGTGGTGCTGGACAACGCCATCCTGATCGTCGGCGCCATGGCCGTGGGACCGGAGTTCGGCCCGCTGGCCGGCATCTGCACGGCCACGGTACGGCGCCATCCGCGCCTGGCGCTGCGCTCGCTGACCGCGCTGCTCGTGGGCTTCGCGGTGGCGATGGCGGTGACGGTCCTCTTCACCCTGTTCATGGACGCCGTCGGCCTGTTCCACCGCTCCGCCCTGGAGGGCCGGCGCCCGAACACCGCGTTCGTCTACGCCCCGGACGCCTTCTCGTTCATCGTGGCGCTGCTGGCGGGCGTGGCCGGCACCCTCTCCCTGACCTCCGCCAAGTCCGCCGCACTGGTGGGCGTCGCCATCTCCGTCACCACGGTCCCCGCCGCCGCCAACGCCGCGATCGCCCTGGCCTACGGCGACACCACCCAGACCCTGGGCTCGACCGACCAACTCCTGCTGAACCTGCTGGGCATCATCCTGGCGGGAACGCTCACGCTGCTGGCACAGCAACTTCTCTGGAAGCGCCGGCAGCAACTCCCCTAGGGGCGCGGGGCTGTGTCCATACGCGGCTCCGCCGCGCGGGCGCGGCCAGCCATGACGAACCCCCGGCCCGCGACGCACAGCCCCGGCCCCCGGACGCGCCCGGAACTATCCCAGCGCGGACTTCACCGCATCGGCGAGCCGGGACGCCACCGACCGCGCCTGCTCGATGTCCGCCGCCTCGACCATCACCCGCACCAACGGCTCCGTACCCGACGGCCGCAACAACACCCGCCCCGTCGCCCCGAGTTCGCGCTCCGCCTCGGACACGGCGGCAGCGAGGTCGGCCGACGTCCGCACCCGCGACTTGTCCACGTCCGGCACATTGATCAGCACCTGCGGCAACCGCTCCATCACGGACGCCAGTTCCCGCAGACTGCGACCGCTCTGCGCCACCCGCGCCGCCAGCAGCAGCCCCGTCAGCGTCCCGTCACCCGTCGTCGCGTGGTCGAGGATGATCACATGCCCGGACTGCTCGCCGCCGAGCGCGAACCCGTGCTGCTTCATCTCCTCCAGCACGTACCGGTCCCCGACCGCCGTCTGCACCAGCCGGATCCCGGCCTTCTCCATCGCCAGCTTGAAGCCGAGGTTGGACATCACCGTCGCCACCACGGTGTCGGCCCGCAGCGCGGACCGCTCCCGCAGCGCCAGCGCCAGCACCGCGAGGATCTGGTCGCCGTCGACCTCCTCGCCGGTGTGGTCCACCGCGAGGCACCGGTCGGCGTCACCGTCGTGCGCGATGCCGAGATCCGCGCCGTGCTCGACCACCGCCGCCTTCAGCCGGCTCAGGTGGGTCGAGCCGTACCCGTCGTTGATGTTGAGCCCGTCCGGCTCCGCGCCGATCGTGACGACCTGCGCACCGGCCCGGCCGAACGCCTCCGGCGAGACCCCCGAGGCCGCGCCGTGCGCTTCGTCCAGGACGATCTTCAGCCCGTCGAGCCGGTTGGGCAGCGCCGCCAGCAGATGGCCGACGTACTGCTCGAAACCCTCGCCGTACGGGCGCAGGCGCCCCACCCCGGCGCCCGTCGGACGCTGCCAGGGCTCACCGTGCCGGTGCGACTCGTAGACCGCCTCGATCCGGTCCTCCAGCTCGTCGGCGAGCTTGTGACCGCCGCGGGCGAAGAACTTGATGCCGTTGTCCGGCATGGCGTTGTGGCTCGCGGAGAGCATCACACCGAGGTCGGCGCCGAGCGCGCCGGTGAGGTGGGCCACCGCCGGCGTCGGCAGCACCCCGACCGTCAGGACGTCCACGCCCGCGCTCGCCAGGCCCGCGACCACCGCGGCCTCCAGGAACTCCCCGGACGCGCGCGGGTCCCGGCCGACCACGGCCGTCGGCCGGTGGCCCGCGAAGGTACCCGCCTCGGCCAGCACATGCGCCGCGGCCACGGAGAGGCCGAGGGCCATCTCGGCGGTCAGATCCGCGTTGGCGACACCGCGCACGCCGTCCGTGCCGAAGAGTCGTCCCACTTGTCCTCCTGAGGAAGCGTCGATGGCGTAAACGGACGGGCGCCGCATCGATGGGAGGCGCCTCGCCATCCGATCACACAAGCCTTTGAGCGTCTTGTGTCGTTATACGCCCTTGGCTGAGATAAACGAACGCCCCGACGGCACATGTGGCGTGCCGCCGGGGCGTTCGGAGTACGAGCAGGCAGCTCGGGTTTCTTTAGCGCTTGCTGTACTGCGGAGCCTTGCGGGCCTTCTTCAGACCGGCCTTCTTCCGCTCGACCGCGCGGTCGTCGCGGCGCAGGAAGCCGGCCTTCTTCAGGGCACCACGGTTGTTGTCGACGTCCGCCTCGTTCAGCGCACGGGCGACACCGAGACGGAGCGCACCGGCCTGACCGGAGACACCGCCACCCGCGATGCGGGCGATGACGTCGTAACGGCCCTCGAGCTCGAGCACCTTGAAGGGCTCGTTGACCTCCTGCTGGTGCACCTTGTTCGGGAAGTAGTCCTCAAGGGTGCGGCCGTTGATCTTCCACTTGCCGGTGCCCGGAACGATCCGGACGCGGGCAATGGCGTTCTTGCGGCGGCCCAGGCCGGCGGCCGGCTGGGGCTCGCCGAAGCGGGAGGCCATGGACTCCGAGGTGTACTCGCCCTCGACGGGCACCTCGGACTCGGTGGTGTAGCTGTCGATGTCGATCTCTTCGAGCGGCTGCTCGGCAGTGGTCTCGGCCACGATTCTCCTCAGATTCTCTTCAGCTTTGGGGGTGGCCGGACTTACTGCGCGACCTGGGTGATCTCGAACGGCACCGGCTGCTGGGCAGCGTGCGGGTGCTGGTCACCCTTGTAGACCTTCAGCTTCGAGAGCATCTGACGGCCCAGGGAGTTCTTGGGGAGCATGCCCTTGACGGCCTTCTCGACGGCCTTCTCGGGGTTGTTGGCCAGCAGGTCGTCGTACCGGACCGACCGCAGACCACCCGGGTAGCCGGAGTGGCGGTACGCCATCTTCTGGGTCCGCTTGTTGCCGGACAGGTGCACCTTGTCGGCGTTGATGATGATGACGAAGTCACCGGTGTCGACATGCGGCGCGTAGATCGCCTTGTGCTTGCCCCGGAGGAGGGATGCGGCAGTGGTGGCGAGACGACCCAGGACGACGTCCTGAGCGTCGATGACGTGCCACTGGCGCGTCACATCGCCGGGCTTGGGGCTGTACGTACGCACGGTTCGTAGCCTTCGCTTCGAGTGAATGGTCCTGAACAGGTCACCGAAACGATCACGACAGCCTCGATCGCACCGCGGTGACGCAAACCGCGTGCTGAATCGCTGGTCATCGGCCCGGTGGACCGGTGTAAGGGCCCGTCCCGTGAGAATGAGCAAGCCAATACACAACGAAGAAGCAGGTTACCTGGCGGCCCCCGGACGGGTCAAAACGAGGCAGGCCGCCCGGCGGGCCGCCGCGCGGTACTCCCCCGTGATCCCCCGCGTCTAAGATGCGCCCCATGAGTTACGGGCAGGGGGGACCCCAATCTCAGTGGGATCCCTGGAAACCGCAATCCGAGCAGCCCCAGCAGCCCTGGAGCGGCGGCGGCGACGAGGGAACACCCGACTGGGCCGCGCTCGCGGCGGCCTCCGAGGCCCGCGGCAAGCGGCGCAAGCTGCTGTTCATCGGCGGCGGCGCGCTCGCCACGGTCGCCGTCGGCGCCGCCGTCGCCCTGGCCGTCGTCTCCGCGAACCGCCACGACGACGCCTCCGGACACCCCACGCAGGCGCCCAGCGCCTCGCTGCCCCACGGCTCCCCCACCGCGCCGTCCTTCGCGCCCACCAGCGCCCCGCCGCCGCTGGACCCGAAGGTCTTCATATCCAGCGCCAGGAAGGACACCGCCCCGCTGAGCCCCGCCACCCTGTTCCCCGGCACCCGGCTCACCATGGGCGGCACGGTGTACAAGAAGGGCGCCACCGGCGACACCACCGACTGTGCCACGGCGACCGGCGGCTCCCTGCCCAAGATCGTCACCGCCGACGGCTGCACCCGCGTCCTGCGCGCCACGTACACCAACGGCGACATCGCGGTCACCGTCGGCGTCGCCCTGTTCGACACCGAGGCCCGCGCCACGAAGGCCCGCCGGCAGACGGACGACCACAGCATCGTGCGCGCGCTGCCCGGCAAGGGCGTCCCCGCCTTCTGCGACGGCGCGACCTGCCGCTCCACCCGCAACGCCTACGGCCGCTACGCCTACTTCACCCTCGCCGGCTTCACCAACGGCAGGAACGTCACCACCAAGGACACCGCGGTCTTCCGCGCCGGCGACGACGTGGCGGAGTTCACCTTCGAGCAGATCCACCGCCGCGGCCAGGCCCAGGCGTCGGCGGCGGCGAACCAGTAGCTCAGCAGCACCCCGCCGGCGGCAGCGTGCGCTTGTTGCGGGCCTCCTTGTTCCGGGCGGCCAGCAGCTCGTCGGCGGGGTAGCCGACCTCCTCCAGGGTCAGCCCGTGGGGCCGTACGACATGGACAGCGGAGTCGCGCACCCCCGCGGCCAGCACCTTTCCGGGCCACTGCGGGCCCCGGTGCCCGTCGCCGACGAACAGCAGCGCGCCGATCAGCGAGCGCACCATGTTGTGGCAGAACGCGTCCGCCCGGACCGTCGCCGTGATCACCCCGTCCGCGCCCCGCACCAGGCTCAGCTCCTGGAGCGTGCGGATGGTGGTCGCGCCCTCGCGCTTCTTGCAGTACGCCGCGAAGTCGTGCTCGCCGAGCAGCGCCCGCGCGGCCTCGTTCATAGCGTCCACGTCGAGCGGCCAGTCGTGCCAGAGCACATGGCCGCGCAGCAGCGGGTCCACACCGCCGGGGTGGTCGGTGACCCGGTACGCGTACCGCCGCCAGATCGCCGAGAACCGGGCGTTGAAGCCCTCCGGCGCCTCGGTCAGCCGCCAGATCCGCACGTCCTTCGGCAGCCGCCCGGCGAGCCGCTTGAGCAGCTTCTCGCGGTGCTCCGCCCACAGCCCGGCCGGCAGGTCGACGTGCGCCACCTGCCCGCGCGCGTGCACCCCGGCATCGGTGCGCCCGGCCACGGTCAGCTCGTACGTCTCCTTCGACCGCGTCACCGTGCGCAGCGCGTCCTCGATCTCCCCCTGAACGGTCCGCTTCCCGCCGGCCTGCTTGGCCCAGCCGTGGAAATCGGTGCCGTCGTAGGAGAGGTCGAGGCGGATGCGTACATGTCCGGGCAGCGCTTCGTCACTCACACACAGATCCTCTCAGCCACAAAAAAGCGGGCCCGCCCCTTGGAAAGGAACGGACCCGCAAACACGCCCCCGAAGGGGCGCGGGGAACTGCGCGACCAGCCACGACGAGCGCCGCAGCCGCCGCCGCACAGCCCCCGGCAGAACGCTTACGCGTCCTTCGACTCCTCAGCCGCAGCCTCGACGGGGGCCTGAGCCTCTTCGGCGTCCTTGGCGGAACGCTTCGTCGCGGCCTCGGCCTCGCCCACGGCCGTCTGCTGCACCGTCAGCGCCTCGACCAGCTCGATGACGGCCATGGGCGCGTTGTCGCCACGGCGGTTACCGATCTTGGTGATGCGGGTGTAGCCACCGGGACGGTTCTCGTACCGCGGGCCGATCTCGGTGAACAGCGTGTGCACGACGCTCTTGTCCGTGATGACCTGGAGCACCTGGCGGCGGTTGTGAAGGTCGCCCTTCTTCGCCTTGGTGACCAGACGCTCGGCGTACGGACGCAGGCGGCGGGCCTTGGCCTCGGTGGTGGTGATGCGGCCGTGCTCGAAGAGGCTCTTCGCCAGGTTGGCGAGGAGCAGCTTCTCGTGCGCGGCGCTGCCGCCCAGACGGGCACCCTTGGTGGGCTTCGGCATTGTTCTTCTCCTGTGTGTCTGCCCCGGCCGTATCAGGTACCGGAGTCAGTATCCGAGCGAGCGGTTGCCCGTCGGAGATCCGGGCGCCTCATGGACACCCGGAGGGTCCGCGCCCCCGAAGGGGCGCGGGAAACTGCGCGACCGGCCACAGCCGGCCCGCAGCCGCAGTACGGCCTCCTCGCGGAGCGCTCAGTACTGCTCGGTCTCGACGAAGCCCGCGTCCGCGTCGTCGTCCGCGCCGAACGCGTCCGCCGCGGCGGTGGGGTCGAATCCGGGCGGGCTGTCCTTGAGCGCCAGGCCCATGCCGGCCAGCTTCGCCTTGACCTCGTCGATGGACTTCGCACCGAAGTTGCGGATGTCCAGCAGGTCGGCCTCGGAACGCGCCACGAGCTCACCCACGGAGTGGATGCCCTCGCGCTTGAGGCAGTTGTAGGAGCGGACCGTGAGCTCCAGCTCCTCGATCGGCAGCGCCAGGTCGGCGGCGAGCGCGGCGTCCGTCGGGGACGGACCCATGTCGATGCCCTCGGCGTCGATGTTCAGCTCGCGCGCGAGACCGAACAGCTCGACCAGGGTCTTGCCCGCGGAGGCCATGGCGTCACGCGGACGCATCGCCTGCTTGGTCTCGACATCCACGATCAGCTTGTCGAAGTCGGTGCGCTGCTCGACACGCGTGGCCTCGACCTTGTACGTGACCTTGAGAACCGGCGAGTAGATGGAGTCGACCGGGATACGGCCGATCTCCTGGCCCACCTGCTTGTTCTGCACGGCGGAGACGTAGCCGCGACCGCGCTCGACGGTCAGCTCCATCTCCAGCTTGCCCTTGCCGTTGAGCGTGGCGAGGACGAGGTCGGGGTTGTGCACCTCGACACCGGCCGGGGGCGCGATGTCGGCGGCGGTGACCAGACCCGGACCCTGCTTGCGCAGGTACATCACGACCGGCTCGTCGTGCTCCGAGGAGACGACCAGCTGCTTGATGTTGAGGATCAGGTCGGTGACGTCCTCCTTGACGCCCGGCACGGTGGTGAACTCGTGCAGCACGCCGTCGATCCGGATGCTGGTGACAGCGGCACCGGGGATCGAGGACAGGAGGGTACGGCGGAGCGAGTTGCCGAGGGTGTAGCCGAAGCCCGGCTCCAGCGGCTCGATCACGAACCGGGAGCGGAACTCGTCGACGACCTCTTCGGTCAACGAGGGACGCTGAGCGATCAGCATGGATGAGTCCTTCAGTCAGGGGCGCCCGCTATTTGACGCCCGACTCTGTACTGCAAGGGTACGGGCGGTACGGCCTCCTCACAGAGGCCGTACCGCCCGCAACCGCGAAACCAGCGGAGCGCTGTGCGTCAGACGCGGCGGCGCTTCGGCGGGCGGCAGCCGTTGTGCGGGGTCGGGGTGACGTCCTGGATGGAGCCGACCTCGAGGCCCGTGGCCTGGAGGGAGCGGATCGCGGTCTCACGACCGGAACCCGGACCCTTGACGAACACGTCGACCTTGCGCATGCCGTGCTCCTGGGCGCGGCGGGCAGCCGACTCGGCGGCCATCTGCGCGGCGAACGGCGTCGACTTCCGGGAACCCTTGAAGCCGACGTGGCCGGCGGAGGCCCAGGAGATCACGTTGCCCGAGGGGTCGGTGATCGAGACGATCGTGTTGTTGAACGTGCTCTTGATGTGCGCGTGGCCGTGAGCGACGTTCTTCTTTTCCTTGCGGCGCACCTTCTTGGCAGCGCCCTGACGACCCTTGGGGGGCATCTACAAACTCCTAGAGGGAGGTGGTCGGTCCTACAGCGAAGACCGTGGACAGAGGTCCGCTGCGGACTACTTCTTGCCCGGCTTCTTCTTGCCGGCGATGGCGCGACGCGGGCCCTTGCGGGTGCGGGCGTTGGTGCTGGTGCGCTGACCGCGGACGGGCAGACCGCGACGGTGACGGAGACCCTGGTAGCAGCCGATCTCGACCTTGCGGCGGATGTCGGCCTGGATCTCGCGACGGAGGTCACCCTCGGTCTTGATGTTGCTGTCGACGTACTCGCGGATCGCGACGAGCTGCTCTTCGCTCAGGTCGCGGACGCGGGTGTTCGGGTCGACGCCGGTCGCAGCCAGCGTCTCCTTCGAGAGGGTCCGGCCGATGCCGAACACGTAGGTGAGGGCGACCTCCACGCGCTTTTCGCGCGGGATGTCAACACCGGAAACGCGTGCCATTCAATGGCTCCTGGTGAATCTTCGGAGGTCTTCCGCAGAACCGGCTCCCGGCCGCCGTATGAGGTACGGACCGGGTCCCCGGCCTCCGAACCGGGGGTGTCGAGCTGGTGGGCTCGGGTTCTGCGTATGAACAATTCAGCTCGCGTCGCGCGAAAACTCTGCGATAGAGGTGCAGAGAGGGTGGTCGTGCGTCAGCCCTGGCGCTGCTTGTGGCGCGGGTTCTCGCAAATGACCATGACCCGACCGTGACGGCGGATCACCCTGCACTTGTCGCAGATCTTCTTGACGCTCGGCTTGACCTTCATGGGGTGAGGTTCTCCGGGTCAGTGCCATCGCACCGGGCGGACCCGATGCGCGGGCAAGATCTACTTGTACCGGTAGACGATCCGGCCACGCGTCAGGTCGTACGGAGAAAGCTCCACCACGACCCGGTCGTCAGGGAGGATACGGATGTAGTGCATACGCATCTTGCCGCTGATGTGTGCCAGGACCTGGTGGCCGTTCTGGAGCTCGACCCTGAACATGGCGTTCGGCAGAGACTCGACGACAGTGCCCTCGATCTCGATGGCACCTTGCTTCTTGGCCACGCTTCGCCCTTCGAATCGACTACCTTGATCGACTCCCCTGCGTCCCTTACGGGCGCATGCGGACATGCGGGTGCACGAGAGCCGACGAGTCAGTCTACGTCGGAGGAACCCGAAACGCGAATCGACTGAGTCTTCCCCACCGGGGCGCCCCCTATGCGAGCCGTGTTCACCCGGCGAGGGGGTCGGGAGCGGCCGTGATGCCGAACTCCGCCAGCTTCGCCTTGCCGCCGTCGACCGCGGTGAGCACCAGTGGCCCCTCCTCGGTCAGCGCGACCGAGTGCTCCCAGTGGGAGGACCAGGTGCCGTCGGTCGTGATGACCGTCCAGTCGTCCTCCAGGACCTCGGTGCGCGGGGTGCCGAGGGAGACCATGGGCTCGATGGCCAGGCAGAAACCGGGGACCAGCTTGGGGCCCTTGCCGCGCCGCCGCTCGACGTAGTTCAGCAGGTGCGGGTCCATGTGCATCTCGGTGCCGATGCCGTGGCCGCCGTAGTCCTCGATGATCCCGTACTTGCCGCCGCCCGGCTTGGGCTGGCGGCGGATGTACGTCTCGATGGCGCGGGAGATGTCGACCAGCCGGTTGCCCAGCTTCATCGCGGCGATGCCGGCCCACATCGAGCCCTCGGTGACCCGCGACAGCTCGATCAGCTCCGGGGCGTGGCCGGAGCCGACGAAGGCGGTGTACGCCGCGTCGCCGTGCCAGCCGTCCACGATCGCGCCGCAGTCGATGGAGATGATGTCGCCGTCCTTGAGGACGACGTCCTCGGAGGGGATGCCGTGCACCACCACGTCGTTCACGGAGGTGCAGATGGTCGCGGGGAAGCCGCCGTAGCCCAGGAAGTTCGACTTGGCGCCGTGCTCGGCGAGCACCTTGCGCGCGACCTCGTCCAGGTCCTTCGTGGAGGCGCCGGGCACCGCGGCCTCACGGGTGGCCGCGTGGATCGCGGCGACGACCAGGCCCGCCGCACGCATCTTGGCGATCTGCTCGGGCGTCTTGATCTGCACCATGGGGGCCTGCGCTCTCCGTCACTCACGTCGGCTGGGTGTACCTGTACAACACTACGGCCGCGGCGCCCCCGTCAGGGCACCGCGGCCGGTAAGGCGGCCGGACTCAGTGGTTCTCGGCCTGCTCGCTCTTGAGCGCCTCCAGCGCGCGCTCGGTGACCTCGTCCACCGGGCCCATCGCGGAGATCGTGCGGACCAGGCCCTGCGACTTGTAGTAGTCGATGATGGGCTCGGTCTGCGTGTGGTAGACCTCCAGGCGCGTGCGCACGGTGTCCTCGGAGTCGTCGGCGCGCTGGTACAGCTCGCCGCCGCAGATGTCGCAGACGCCCTCCTGCCGGGGAGCGTTGTACGCCACGTGGAAGACGTGCGAGGAGTCCTTGCGGCAGATCCGGCGGCCGGCGATGCGCTTGACCACCTCGTCCTCGGGGGCCTCCAGGTCCAGCACCGCGTCGAGCGTCATCTTCTCGGTGCGCAGCAGCTCGTCCAGCGCCTCGGCCTGGGCGACGTTGCGCGGGAAACCGTCGAGCAGGAAGCCGTTCACGGCGTCCGGCTGCTCCATCCGGTCCTTCGCCATGGCGATGGTGACCTCGTCGGGTACGAGGTTGCCGGCGTCCATGTAGGACTTCGCGAGCTTGCCCAGCTCGGTCTGCCGGCTGATGTTGGCCCGGAACAGGTCGCCCGTGGAGATGTGCGGGACGGCCAGCTTCTCGGCGAGCCGGACGGCCTGCGTTCCCTTACCGGCACCGGGCGGCCCGACGAGGACGATACGCATCAGCGGAGGAACCCTTCGTAATTGCGCTGCTGGAGCTGGCTCTCGATCTGCTTCACCGTCTCGAGACCGACACCCACGATGATCAGGATGCTGGTACCGCCGAAGGGGAAGTTCTGGCTTGCTCCGAAGCCGACCAACGCCATTGTCGGTACGAGAGCGATCAGACCCAGATACAGCGAACCCGGCCAGGTGATCCGGTTGAGCACGTACGAAAGGTACTCAGCGGTCGGTCGGCCAGCCCGGATGCCCGGGATGAAGCCACCATACTTCTTCATGTTGTCGGCGACTTCTTCGGGGTTGAAGGAGATCGCCACGTAGAAGAACGCGAAGAACACGATGAGCAGGAAGTACAGAACGATGTACACGGGGCTCTCGCCCTGCTTGGTCAGGTTCTGCTCGATCCAGGACTTCCAGCCCGAGTTGCCGCCCGCGAACTGCGCCACAAGCGCCGGGATGTACAGCAGCGACGAGGCGAAGATGACGGGGATCACACCCGCCTGGTTCACCTTGAGCGGGATGTAGGTGGACGTACCGCCGTAGGACCGGCGGCCGATCATCCGCTTCGCGTACTGGACCGGGATGCGGCGCTGGGCCTGCTCGACGAAGACCACGAGCGCGACCATGACCAGGCCGACCAGGATCACGGTGCCGAACTCGATCCAGCCGCCGGCCAGGGTGCCCTGCTTCTTGATGGCCCACAGCGCGGAGGGGAAGGTCGCGGCGATCGAGATGAACATCAGGATCGACATGCCGTTGCCGATGCCGCGGTCGGTGATCAGCTCGCCGAGCCACATGACGACACAGGTACCGGCGGTCATGCAGACGACCATCGTGATCGTGGTGAAGATCGACTGGTCGGGGACGATCCCGTTGGCGACCGGGCAGCCGCTGAAGAGGGCACCGCTGCGCGCGGTGGCCACCAGACCGGTGCCCTGGAGGACGGCCAGCGCCACCGTCAGGTACCGGGTGTACTGCGTGATCTTCGTGGTGCCGGCCTGCCCCTCCTTCTTGAGGGCTTCCAGGCGCGGGATGACCACGGTCAGCAGCTGGAGAATGATGCTCGCCGTGATGTACGGCATGATGCCGAGGGCGAAGATCGTGATCTGGAGCAGCGCGCCGCCGCTGAACATGTTGACCAGGCCGAACAGGCCCTGGTTGGCGGACGCCTCGTCCATGCACTGCTGGACGGCCTTGTAGCTGACGCCGGGGATCGGGATGTGGGTCCCGACCCGGTAGACCACGATGATGCCCAGCGTGAAGAGTAGTTTCTTACGCAGGTCGGGCGTCCTGAACGCCCGGGCGAACGCGGTGAGCACGGTTCCTCCTGCGACCCCCGCGACGCGCGCGATAGGGACTAGTCGTATCAACAAGGCCCAACGGGCCGAACGATGTTTTCTGCCACCCCGTCGCCGTACGACGTCTCACGCGCGGGCACAGGTGGACCTCAAGGACTCTAACAGTGCGCGCCCAGCCTGGTGAAGTTCGCCAGCCCGTCAGCCCCGTTGGTGTGCGCCGGCGGGTGGCTCGATCTTCCCCCGAGCCGGCCGGATCCATGCCGGTTTCCGGAAAACGCGAAGGACCGGGCAGCCCCCGGAGGGAACTGCCCGGCCCTGTCGCGTACGCGGCGGTGCCGCCGGGCTCAGACGAGCTCGGTGACCGTACCGCCGGCAGCGGTGATCTTCTCCTTGGCGGACCCGGAGACGGCGTCGACCGTCACCTGGAGCGCCACGGAGATCTCGCCCTGGCCGAGGACCTTGACGAGGCTGTTCTTGCGAACGGCACCCTTGTCGACCAGGTCCTGGACGGTGACCTCGCCACCCTGCGGGTAGAGCGCGGCCAGCTTGTCCAGGTTGACGACCTGGTACTCGGTCTTGAACGGGTTCTTGAAGCCCTTGAGCTTCGGGAGACGCATGTGGAGGGGCATCTGGCCACCCTCAAAGCGCTCCGGAACCTGGTAACGGGCCTTGGTGCCCTTGGTGCCACGACCGGCCGTCTTACCCTTCGACGCCTCACCGCGACCCACACGGGTCTTCGCGGTCTTGGCGCCCGGGGCGGGACGGAGGTTGTGGATCTTGAGCGGGTTCTGCTCCGCCATGATCAGTCGACCTCCTCGACCGTCACGAGGTGGCGGACGGTGTGCACCATGCCGCGGAACTCGGGGCGGTCCTCCTTGACGACCTGCGTGTTGATGCCCTTGAGACCAAGGGACCGCAGGGTGTCGCGGTGGTTCTGCTTGCTGCCGATGTAGGACTTGACCTGCGTGATCTTGAGCTGCGCCATGATTACGCACCCGCCCCGGCACGCGCACGCAGCAGAGCGGCGGGAGCGACGTCCTCGAGCGGCAGACCACGGCGGGCCGCGATCTCCTCGGGACGCTGCAGACCCTTCAGGGCCGCCACGGTCGCGTGCACGATGTTGATCGCGTTGTCGGAGCCGAGCGACTTCGACAGCACGTCGTGGATACCGGCGCACTCGAGCACGGCGCGCACCGGACCACCGGCGATAACACCGGTACCCGGAGACGCGGGCTTGAGCAGCACGACGCCGGCAGCCTTCTCACCCTGGATCGGGTGCGGGATGGTGCCCTGGATACGGGGGACCTTGAAGAAGTGCTTCTTGGCCTCCTCAACACCCTTGGCGATGGCGGCCGGCACCTCCTTGGCCTTGCCGTAACCGACACCCACGGTGCCGTCACCGTCGCCCACCACGACCAGCGCGGTGAAGCTGAAGCGACGACCACCCTTCACAACCTTGGCGACACGGTTGATCGCGACGACGCGCTCGACGTACGCGGTCTTCTCGGCGGCAGCAGCGCCGCCGTCACGGCCCTTCCGGTCCCGCCGCTCGCCGCCACCGGCACCGCCACCGCGGCGCTGGGGTCCAGCCATTGGAATTACCTCTCTCTTTTTCCGCTAGCTACGGAACCGGCTCAGAACTTGAGCCCGGCCTCGCGGGCGGCGTCCGCCAGAGCCGCGATGCGGCCGGCGTACTGGTTACCACCACGGTCGAACACGACGGCCTCGACACCGGCGGCCTTGGCACGCTCGGCGACCAGGGCGCCGACCTGCTTGGCCTGCGCGGACTTGTCGCCCTCGCCACCGCGGATCGAGGTGTCCAGCGTGGACGCCGACGCGAGGGTGTGACCCTTCAGGTCGTCGATCACCTGCGCCACGATGTGGCGGTTGGAGCGGGTTACGACCAGACGGGGGCGCTCCGCCGTACCGGCGATCCGCTTGCGGATCCGGATGTGACGGCGCTTGATCGCGGCGCGCTTGTAGGCGTCGCCCTTGAGGATCTTCTGCCCGTATGCCATGGCTTACTTGCCCGCCTTTCCGACCTTGCGGCGGATGACTTCGCCCTCGTACTTGACGCCCTTGGCCTTGTACGGGTCAGGCTTGCGCAGCTTGCGGATGTTGGCCGCAACCTCGCCGACCTTCTGCTTGTCGATGCCCTCGACCGAGAAACGGGTCGGGGTCTCCACCTTGAAGGAGATGCCTTCCGGGGCCTCGACCAGGATCGGGTGGCTGTAACCGAGAGCGAACTCCAGGTTGGAACCCTTGGCGGTGACTCGGTAACCGACACCGCTGATCTCGAGCTTCTTCACGTAACCCTGGGTCACGCCGGTGATCATGTTCGCCACCAGCGTGCGGGACAGGCCGTGCAGGGCCTTGTTCTGACGCTCGTCGTTGGGGCGGGTCACCTGCAGGGTGCCGTCCTCGCCCTTGGCGATGTCGATCGGTGCCACGACGGTGTGGGTCAGCTCGCCCTTGGGGCCCTTGACCTTGACCGTGCGGCCGTCGATGGTGACGTCCACGCCGGCGGGAACCGCGATGGGGAGCTTGCCGATACGCGACATAGCTGTTTCCTCCGTTCCCTTCTGCTACCAGACGTAGGCGAGGACTTCCCCACCCACGCCCTTCTTGCCGGCCTGCTTGTCGGTGAGGAGACCGTGCGACGTGGAGATGATCGCCACGCCGAGGCCGCCCAGCACCTTGGGCAGGTTGGTGGACTTCGCGTACACCCGGAGACCGGGCTTGGAGATCCGCTTGATGCCCGCGATGGAGCGCTCACGGTTCGGGCCGAACTTCAGCTCGAGGACGAGGTTCTTGCCGACCTCGGCGTCCTCGGTCTTCCAGCCCGTGATGAAGCCCTCCTGCTGGAGGATCTCCGCGATGTGCGACTTGATCTTGGAGTGCGGCATCGACACCGAGTCGTGGTAAGCCGAGTTCGCGTTCCGCAGACGCGTAAGCATGTCTGCGATCGGATCAGTCATGGTCATGAATTGGCCTGTGGCCTTTCTCGCCGGGGTTTCCTATATGTGCCATCCCTCTCCCCGTACTGGGACGGGACGGGTGCGGCGCGGGGACCTACGGCGTAGTAAGTCGTTCAGGGCGGCAGAGGCCCAACCCTCCTAGCCTAAGCCATGAGAGTCGGCGCCCCTGCCGTCCCGGTTGCTTACCGAGAGGTCCAGGAATCCCTGAAAGTGGGGATTACCAGGAGCTCTTGGTCACGCCCGGCAGCTCGCCACGGTGAGCCATCTCACGAAGGCACACGCGGCACAGGCCGAACTTGCGGTACACGGAGTGCGGGCGGCCGCAGCGCTGGCAGCGGGTGTAGCCACGCACACCGAACTTGGGCTTGCGAGCAGCCTTAGCGATCAGAGCCTTCTTCGCCATCTCGCTCACGCCTCCTTGAACGGGAAGCCGAGGTGACGAAGGAGCGCGCGGCCCTCAGCGTCATTGGTCGCCGTGGTGACCACGGTGATGTCCATACCCCGGACGCGGTCGATCTTGTCCTGGTCGATCTCGTGGAACATGACCTGCTCCGTGAGACCGAAGGTGTAGTTGCCACGGCCGTCGAACTGCTTGGGGGACAGGCCGCGGAAGTCGCGGATGCGCGGGAGCGCCAGCGACAGGGTGCGGTCCAGGAACTCCCACATGCGGTCGCCACGGAGCGTGACGTGAGCACCGATCGGCTGACCCTCACGCAGCTTGAACTGCGCGATGGACTTCCGGGCCTTGGTGACGGCCGGCTTCTGACCGGTGATCGTGGTGAGGTCGCGGATGGCGCCCTCGATCAGCTTGGAGTCGCGGGCGGCGTCGCCCACACCCATGTTGACCACGATCTTGACGAGGCCGGGGATCTGCATGACGTTCTCGTACTTGAACTCGTCACGCAGCTTGCCCGCGATCTCGTCACGGTACTTCTGCTTCAGACGCGGAGTGGTGGTGGTAGCCATCAGATGTCCTCACCCGTCCGCTTGGCAACGCGGATCTTGTTGCCCTCTTCGTCGAAGCGGTAGCCGACACGCGTGACGACCTTCTGGCCATCCTTCTCCACGACCAGCTGGACGTTGGAGACGTGGATCGGCGCCTCGGTGGTCACGATGCCGCCGGCCTGCGAGCCACTGGCGGTCGGACCGGCCTTCGTGTGCTTCTTGACCCGGTTGACACCCTCGACCAGGACACGCTCGTCGCGCGGGTAAGCGGCAATGACCTTGCCCTGCTTGCCCTTGTCCTTGCCGGTGATGACCTGGACCAGGTCGCCCTTCTTGATCTTCATGCTTACAGCACCTCCGGCGCGAGCGAGATGATCTTCATGAACTTCTTCTCGCGCAGCTCACGGCCGACCGGGCCGAAGATGCGGGTGCCGCGAGGGTCGCCGTCGTTCTTCAGAATGACGGCGGCGTTCTCGTCGAAGCGGATGTACGAGCCGTCCGGACGGCGGCGCTCCTTGACGGTGCGAACGATGACCGCCTTGACGACGTCACCCTTCTTCACGTTGCCACCGGGGATCGCGTCCTTGACGGTGGCGACGATGACGTCACCGATGCCCGCGTAGCGGCGACCGGAGCCACCGAGCACACGGATGCAAAGGATCTCCTTCGCACCAGTGTTGTCGGCGACACGCAGTCGCGACTCCTGCTGGATCACGTCTATCTCCTGAATGTCTGCCGGTTCCCGGCAGGGGTCCCGTCACGGAACCCCTGCCGAGCCTGGCGGAACTGTCCTGCGAGGCGACTGCCCCGCAGGAGAATTACTTGGCCTTCTCGAGGATCTCGACGACGCGCCAGCGCTTCGTCGCGGACAGCGGCCGGGTCTCCATGAGGAGGACGCGGTCGCCGACACCCGCGGCGTTCTGCTCGTCGTGCGCCTTGAGCTTGTTCGTACGGCGGATGACCTTGCCGTACAGCGCGTGCTTCACGCGGTCCTCGACGGCGACGACGACGGTCTTGTCCATCTTGTCGCTGACGACGAGACCCTCACGGGTCTTGCGGAAGCCGCGGGCCTCTGCGTTCTCAGTCACGTTCTTCTCGCTCATCAGGCGTTCTCCACCGTTTCGATGCCCAGCTCACGCTCGCGCATCAGGGTGTAGATCCGCGCGATGTCCTTGCGGACCGCCTTCAGACGGCCGTGGTTCTCGAGCTGCCCCGTCGCCGCCTGGAAGCGGAGGTTGAACAGTTCTTCCTTGGCCTCGCGGAGCTTCGCCAGAAGCTCCTCGTTGCCCAGCTCGCGCAGCTCGGACGCCTTGGTACCGGCCGACATCACGCTTCACCTGCCTCGCGCTTGACGATCCGGCACTTCATCGGCAGCTTGTGGGCCGCACGAGTCAGCGCCTCACGGGCGATCTTCTCGTTGGGGTACGACAGCTCGAACATGACGCGTCCGGGCTTGACGTTGGCGATCCACCACTCCGGAGAACCCTTACCGGAACCCATGCGGGTCTCGGCAGGCTTCTTGGTGAGGGGACGGTCCGGGTAGATGTTGATCCAGACCTTGCCGCCACGCTTGATGTGGCGGGTCATCGCGATACGAGCCGCCTCGATCTGGCGGTTCGTGACGTAGGCCGGGGTCAGCGCCTGGATGCCGTACTCGCCGAACGCAACCTGCGTGCCACCCTTGGACATGCCGTCACGCTTCGGGTGGTGCTGCTTGCGGTGCTTGACCCTACGGGGGATCAGCATGTCGGTCAGGCCTCCGTTCCGGTGCTCTCAGCCGGAGCGGCGGCGGGAGCCTCGGCCTTGGGGGCCTCGGCGCCGGCAGCCTGCTGCGGCTTGCGACCGCGCCGCTCGCCACCGCGGCCACCACGGGCCGGGCGGTCGGCACCACCGCGGGCCGGGCGGTTACCCGCACGGGCCGCAGCGTTCTCGGCGCGGACCTCGGCGATGTTCTTGACGTCGCCCTTGTAGATCCAGACCTTCACACCGATGCGGCCGAAGGTCGTCTTGGCCTCGAAGAAGCCGTAGTCCACGTTCGCGCGGAGCGTGTGCAGGGGCACACGGCCCTCGCGGTAGAACTCCGAGCGGGACATCTCGGCGCCGCCGAGGCGGCCACCGCACTGGATCTTGATGCCCTTGGCGCCCGCCTTCATCGCCGACTGCATGCTCTTGCGCATGGCGCGGCGGAAGGAGACACGGGAGGAGAGCTGCTCGGCGACGGCCTGGGCCACCAGCTGAGCGTCCGTCTCCGGGTTCTTGACCTCAAGGATGTTGAGCTGGACCTGCTTGCCGGTCAGCTTCTCCAGGTCACCGCGGATGCGGTCGGCCTCGGCGCCGCGGCGGCCGATGACGATGCCCGGACGAGCGGTGTGGATGTCCACGCGGACACGGTCACGGGTGCGCTCGATCTCAACCTTCGAGATGCCGGCGCGCTCCATGCCGGACGTCATCATCCGACGGATGGCGACGTCTTCCTTGACGTAGTCCTTGTACAGCTTGTCGGCGTACCAACGCGACTTGAAGTCGGTCGTGACACCGAGCCGGAACCCATGCGGGTTAACCTTCTGGCCCATTACCGGGTTCCTTCCTTGCTGCTGACGACCACGGTGATGTGGCTGGTCCGCTTGCGGATCCGGTAGGCACGGCCCTGGGCGCGCGGCCGGAACCGCTTCAGGGTCGGGCCCTCGTCGACGTAAGCCTCGGAGATGTAGAGGCTGTCGGCGTCGGTGTGGTCGTAGTTGTGCGCGGCGTTGGCGATGGCGCTGTCCAGCACCTTGCCGACCGGAACCGAGGCTGCCTGCGGGGCGAATCGCAGAACAGCCTGGGCCTCCGTGGCGTCCATGCCACGGATGAGGTCCACCACACGGCGGGCCTTCATGGGCGTGACGCGGATGTACCGCGCCTGGGCCCTGGCTTCCATGGTTGTCCCTTCAGAGTTTCTTACTTGTCTGAATGCGATCCGCGATTAGCGGCGCTTCGACTTCCGGTCGTCCTTGACGTGGCCGCGGAAGGTGCGCGTCGGCGAGAACTCGCCGAGCTTGTGGCCGACCATCGACTCGGTGACGAACACCGGGATGTGGGTCTTGCCGTTGTGCACCGCGATCGTGTGGCCGAGCATGGCCGGGACGATCATCGAGCGACGGGACCAGGTCTTGATGACGTTCTTGGTGCCGGCTTCGTTCTGCGAGTCCACCTTCTTGATCAGGTGGTCGTCGACGAAGGGCCCCTTCTTCAAGCTACGAGGCATCTCAACCCGTCCTTAGCGCTTCTTGTTCGTCTTGCGGCGGCGGACGATGTACTTGTTCGACGCCTTCTTGGGCGAACGAGTACGGCCTTCCTTCTTGCCCCACGGGGACACAGGGTGGCGACCACCGGAGGTCCGGCCCTCACCACCACCGTGCGGGTGGTCGACCGGGTTCATGACGACACCACGGACGGTCGGGCGAACGCCCAGCCACCGCTTGCGGCCCGCCTTGCCCCAGTTGATGTTGCTCTGCTCGGCGTTGCCGACCTCGCCGACGGTGGCGCGGCAGCGGACGTCGACCAGGCGGATCTCGCCGGACGGCATGCGCAGGTGGGCCATGGAGCCCTCCTTCGCGAGCAGCTGCACGGAGGCACCGGCGGAACGGGCGAACTTGGCACCGCCACCGGGACGGAGCTCGATCGCGTGGATCGTGGTACCGACCGGGATGTTGCGGAGCGCCAGGTTGTTGCCCGGCTTGATGTCGGCCCCGGGACCGTTCTCGACGCGGTCACCCTGCTGCAGGTTGCGCGGGGCGAGGATGTAGCGCTTCTCGCCGTCGGCGTAGTGCAGCAGCGCGATGCGCGCGGTGCGGTTGGGGTCGTACTCGATGTGCGCGACCTTCGCCGGCACGCCGTCCTTGTCGTGACGACGGAAGTCGATCACACGGTAGGCGCGCTTGTGTCCGCCACCCTGGTGGCGAACGGTCACACGACCGGCGTTGTTACGGCCGCCCTTGCTGTGCAGGGGACGGACCAGCGACTTCTCCGGCGTGGACCGCGTGACCTCGACGAAGTCGGCGACGCTGGCGCCACGACGGCCCGGCGTAGTCGGCTTGTACTTGCGGATTCCCATTTCTCAGTCCTCGTCCGATATCGGACGATCCGGACCGCCCTCAGGCGGTCGGACCGCCGAAGATGTCGATACGGTCGCCCTCGGCGAGGGTCACGATCGCGCGCTTGGTGGCGGCACGCTGACCGAAACCGGTCTTCGTGCGCTTGCGCTTGCCCTGGCGGTTGATCGTGTTGACCCCGGTGACCTTGACGTCGAAGACCGCCTGGACGGCCTGCTTGATCTGGGTCTTGTTGGCGTTCGGGTCGACGATGAACGTGTACTTGTTCTCGTCCAGGAGCGCGTAGCTCTTCTCCGAGACGACCGGCTTCAGCAGGACGTCACGGGGGTCCGTGTACGCCTTGCTCAGCGGGGTCTCGACGGTGTTCTTGCCCTCGGCGGCGTGGCGGCGCGCCTTGGCGACGCGCGCGGCCTTGGCGGCCTTGGCGGCCTTCGAGGCAATAGCGGGGTGACGGATAGCCATCAGACCTCGCTCCCTTCGGTGTCAGCAGCCGACGGCGCGCCAGACACGAAGGACTCGAAGGCGGCCTGGGTGAAGACCACGTCGTCCGAGACGAGAACGTCGTACGTGTTCAGCTGGCCCGGCTCCAGGATGTGGACCTGGGGCAGGTTGCGGGCGGACAGCCACGCGGCCTCGTCGGAGCGGTCGGCGACCAGGAGCAGGTTCTTGCGCTCCGAGATCTTGCCGAACAGGCTCTTGGCGGCCTTCGTGGAGACCTGGCCCTCGACCACGCCGGAGACGACGTGGATGCGGTTGTGACGCGCCCGGTCGGTGAGGGCACCGCGCAGGGCGGCGGCCTTCATCTTCTTCGGGGTGCGCTGCGAGTAGTCACGCGGCACGGGACCGTGCACGACGCCACCACCGGCGAACTGCGGCGCGCGGGTCGAACCCTGGCGGGCGCGACCGGTGCCCTTCTGGCGGTACGGCTTCTTGCCACCACCGCGGACCTCGCCACGCGTCTTGGTCTTGTGCGTGCCCTGACGGGCCGCGGCCAGCTGCGCGACGACGACCTGGTGGATCAGCGGGACGCTGACCTTGGCGTCGAAGATCTCCGCGGGGAGCTCGACGGAACCGGCCTTGTCGCCCGCCGGCGAAAGGATGTCAACAGTGCTCATCGGTTACCTCAGGCCCCCTTGGCCGCGGTGCGGACCAGGACGAGGCCGCCGTTCGGACCGGGAACCGCGCCCTTGATGAGCAGCAGACCCTTCTCCGCGTCAACGGCGTGGACGGTCAGGTTCTGGGTGGTGACCCGCTCGTTGCCCATGCGACCCGCCATGCGGAGGCCCTTGAACACGCGGCCCGGGGTGGCGCAGCCACCGATGGAACCGGGCGAGCGGTGCTTGCGCTGGGTGCCGTGTCCGGCGCCGAGGCCCTTGAAGTTGTGACGCTTCATGACACCGGCGAAGCCCTTGCCCTTGCTCTTGCCGGTCACGTCGACCTTCACGCCGGCCTCGAACACCTGCGCGGTGATCTCCTGGCCCAGCGTGTACTCGGAGGCGTCCGCGGTGCGGATCTCGACGAGGTGGCGACGGGGGGTGACGTCGGCCTTGGCGAAGTGGCCCTTGAGGGGCTTGTTCACCTTGCGCGGGTCGATCTCGCCGAAGGCGATCTGGACCGACTCGTAGCCGTCGACGTCGTTCGTACGGACCTGGGTCACGACGTTGGGGCCGGCCTTGACGACGGTGACCGGGACGACACGGTTGTTCTCGTCCCACACCTGCGTCATGCCGAGCTTCTCGCCCAGGATGCCCTTGATCTGCTTAGCCATTCTCAGCCCACCAGCCTCAGAGCTTGATCTCGATGTCGACACCGGCCGGGAGGTCGAGTCGCATCAGAGAGTCAACGGTCTTGGGGGTCGGGTCGAGAATGTCGATCAGGCGCTTGTGCGTGCGCATCTCGAAGTGCTCGCGCGAGTCCTTGTACTTGTGCGGCGACTTGATGACGCAGTACACGTTCTTCTCAGTGGGCAGCGGCACCGGGCCCGCGACCGACGCACCAGTGCGGGTCACCGTCTCGACGATCTTCTTCGCCGAGGAGTCGATGACCTCGTGGTCGTAGGCCTTGAGCCGGATGCGGATCTTCTGTCCCGCCATGGCTACTCAGTAGTCCTGTCTCTTCTTACGCTCTGGGACCCGGTGGTTTCCGGTACCCGCTTTCTCCGACCCACGCGGTCGGGCGTGTCGCGGTCCCGCTGACATGAATGTCCCTTGTTCGAACATCCCTGCGGGGAATGCGCACGGCCCTTCCGGAAACCGCGGACCGGGGACCTCGGGCCCACCGGGCGCCTGGCCGGTATCGCGCCCACACTTCCCGGAAGATTCCCGTACGTCCGCCCCAGTGCTGCCCGAGGGCAGTTAGGGCGACGAGTACTGTGGGACTCGCTTCCGGTCCTCCCGGCGGGAGGCGCGCAGCATCAACACTCGACCGAGCAACTCGGACAGTCTGCCATACGGCCGGGGGACTCCGCCAATCGAGCCGAAGAGATTACCCGCGAAGTGACGTAGGTCAAACCGGGGCGGCTGGCGGGGCGGCCCCCGGGGGCGCTGCTCAGACGGAGGCGACACGCTTCCGCCTGCCCGCACCGGCAACGTCTGTGCACACGTGTACCTGGGGGGTACCACATGTCACATCTCCTGGTCGTTCCGTCCCGCGGCTCCCGCCTCGCCCGTCTCTCCACCGTCTTCGCCCTGACGCTGGCCTGTGCCGGCGCCACCACCGGCCTGCTGAGCGGCCCCGCGGCGCAGGCCCAGACCGTCTCCGCGGGCTCGCTCGCGTTCAGCGGCGACGAGGGCGACTACATCAGCGGTGGCCAGTCGTACTCCTACTCGCCCGCGTCCGGAGACGGTCTGAACGTCTTCGCCTCCGACGACCACAGCCACATATCCGTCGACGTCAGCGGGGCGAACGGCGACTGGTGGTACCTGGACCTGGCCGCGCCGGGCGGCCAGCCGCTCGCGCCCGGCGACTACGCCGGAGCCACCCGCTACCCGTTCAACTCCGCGTCCGGGCCCGGCCTTTCGGTGGACGGCAACGGCCGCGGCTGCAACACCCTGACCGGCTCCTTCCACGTCGCCGACGTGGCCTTCGGACCGCACGGCTACGTGCAGAAGCTGGACGCCACCTACGAGCAGCACTGCGAGGGCGGCACCGCCGCGCTCCGCGGTGAGGTGCACATCGACAACCCGGCGCCGCCGGCCGAGCTGGACCTCGGCGTCTCCGTCGCCGTGAAGGGCACGGCGAGCACGCTGAACGGCAAGGCCACCATCGGCGGCACCGTCAGCTGCAACGCGCCGGCCACGGTCAACGTGTCCGGCAGCGTCACCCAGGTCGCCAAGAAGGTCCTGATCAAGGGCTCGTACGCCACGACGGTCGGCTGCGCGCCGGGCACCCCGGCCGCCTGGACGGCCACGGCCGAGCCCACCGGCACGACCCCGTTCCAGAAGGGCGACGCCGAGGTCGACGCGCAGGCCACCGCCACCGACCCGCACTACGGCGACACCGTGACGGCGACCCGGACCGCCGTGGTCTCCCTCGCCAGGAGCAAGTCGGTGAGCTGACGGAGGACGCGCCGCGGGGCGGCGGGTGACACCGCGGAAGGGACCGCCGGCGAAGGCCGGTGCCGCCGGTGGTGTCCCCCGCCGCCCCCGGCCGTTTTCCGGGGTCAGGAACTCCCGTCCGGTACCAGGTTCTCCGCGCTCAGCAGGCCACCGCCCGCCGGGAGGCCGAGGGAGGTGCGCAGGGTGCCGACGGCCGGGTCGCGCAGGGAGACGACCAGGCGGTAGGGCGGGCGGCCGGTGGCGGTGCCGGCGGAGCCGGTGGGCGGCACCAGGAACTTCGCCACGGACCTGCCGTCGTGGCCGGGGCACAGGGCCTCGGCGGGGAGGACGACCTCGCCGCCGCTCCCGTCGCTCACGTCCACGGAGGCGCCCGACCGGGCAACGGCGGAGGGCCAGGCGACGGGCAGGCCGTGGGCGCCGGCCACCAGGCCGTCCGGGCCCTCGATCTCCACGGCCACCCCCTCGCCGCCGAGCGTGCGCGAGAGGTGAAGCGGCTTCCCGGTGCCGGGAGCGGTGAAGCGCAGCCCTATGAGCAGGCGGCCCTTGCCGTCGGGGTCCTCCGCGTAGCCGTAGTGGCTCAGCGACAACCGCGGGCCGCGCGCGGCGGAACCGGTGGCCGGCTGCCCTGCCGTAGCGGCGCTCGCCGGAAGCGGGAAGTGGTGGTAGCCCCTGGTGCCGCACTGGTTGCCGTCGGAGGTCCCGCCACCGGGCAGGGACACCGCCCTGGCCGGTCCGGAGGCGGGCCCGGCGGCCGGTGCGGACGGCGCGGGCGACGCGGGCGACGCGGAGCGCGGGAACAGGCCCATCTGGAAGGCGCCGAAGGCGACCACGGCCGCGGCCGCCGCCCAGGGCGCCGCGTTCGCCAGCCAGGCGGTCACCGGCCGGGGGCGCCACGCCCGGCGCGGGCGTCGTACGCGGACAGCCGCCAGCCGGTCCCGTGCCGACGGCTCCTTGGGGGCGCCCGCGCCACCGCCCGCCATCGCGTCCCGCAGGAACGCCTCCCACTGCTCGTCGGACGGGGACTCGTCGGGGCCTTCGGCGGGCGGGAGAGCGCTCACGGGCTCGCTTTCGTCGGACGATCGGACGGTCGTACGGAGCGGTGATAGGCAGAGAGTACGACGAAGAGGCCCGTACGACCGAAGTCGTACGGGCCTCTCCAGGGTCAGTCAGTGACCTTCAAGCAAGCGGAACTTACTTGACGATCTTGGTGACCTGGCCGGCGCCCACGGTGCGACCACCCTCACGGATGGCGAACTTCAGGCCCTCCTCCATGGCGACCGGCTGGATCAGCTGGACGGTCATCTCGGTGTTGTCGCCCGGCATGACCATCTCGGTGCCCTCGGGGAGGGTCACAACGCCCGTCACGTCCGTCGTACGGAAGTAGAACTGCGGACGGTAGTTGTTGAAGAACGGCGTGTGGCGGCCACCCTCGTCCTTGGACAGGATGTAGGCCTGCGCCTCGAACTCGGTGTGCGGGGTGACCGAGCCCGGCTTGATGATGACCTGGCCGCGCTCGACGTCCTCGCGCTTGATGCCGCGGAGCAGCAGACCGACGTTCTCACCGGCCTGGCCCTCGTCGAGCAGCTTGCGGAACATCTCGATGCCGGTGACCGTGGTGGTGGTCTTCTCGGTCTTGATGCCGATGATGTCGACGGTCTCGTTGACCTTGAGGACACCACGCTCGATACGGCCGGTGACGACCGTACCGCGACCGGTGATGGTGAAGACGTCCTCGATCGGCATCAGGAACGGCTTGTCGACGTCGCGCTCCGGCTCCGGAATCGCGGTGTCGACGGCGCTCATGAGGTCCAGGACGGACTGGGTCCACTGCGCGTCGCCCTCGAGGGCCTTCAGCGCGGAGACACGGACGACCGGCAGGTCGTCGCCCGGGAACTCGTACTCGGAGAGAAGCTCACGGACCTCGAGCTCGACGAGCTCCATGATCTCCTCGTCGTCCACCATGTCGGCCTTGTTCAGGGCGACGACGATGTACGGAACGCCGACCTGGCGGGCCAGGAGCACGTGCTCCTTGGTCTGCGGCATCGGGCCGTCGGTGGCGGCGACCACCAGGATCGCGCCGTCCATCTGCGCGGCACCGGTGATCATGTTCTTGATGTAGTCCGCGTGACCCGGGCAGTCGACGTGGGCGTAGTGACGCGCCTCGGTCTGGTACTCGACGTGCGCGATGGAGATGGTGATACCGCGCTGGCGCTCCTCGGGCGCCTTGTCGATGTTGTCGAACGGGGTGGCCTCGTTCAGCTCCGGGTACGCGTCGTGCAGCACCTTGGTAATGGCGGCCGTGAGGGTCGTCTTACCGTGGTCGATGTGACCGATGGTGCCGATGTTGACGTGCGGCTTAGTCCGCTCGAACTTCGCCTTCGCCACTGGGGTCCTCCTGTGGAGTGGTTCTGTACGCCTTACTCATCGGCGCCAGGTGATCTTTGCTGGATAGCCCGGAACCCGGGGCATTCATCCTGGATGCGGCTGAATGCCCCTTGAGGCTCCGGAGTCAAGCCTAAAGCGTGCGAACGCGGTGCGTTACTCGCCCTTGGCCTTCGCGATGATCTCCTCGGCGACGTTCCGCGGAACCTCGGCGTAGGAGTCGAACTGCATCGAGTAGCTTGCGCGACCCGACGTCTTGCTGCGGAGGTCGCCGACGTAGCCGAACATCTCCGACAGGGGCACGAGGCCCTTCACGACGCGGGCACCAGCCCGCTCCTCCATGGCCTGGATCTGGCCACGGCGGGAGTTGATGTCGCCGATGACCTCACCCATGTAGTCCTCGGGCGTGGTGACCTCGACGGCCATCATCGGCTCCAGGAGCACGGGCGAAGCCTTGCGCGCGGCCTCCTTGAAGGCCTGCGAACCGGCGATCTTGAAGGCGAGCTCGGAGGAGTCGACCTCGTGGAAGGCACCGTCGTGAAGGATGACACGGACACCGGTCATCTCGTAGCCGGCCAGGATGCCGAACTGCATGGCCTCCTGCGCACCGGCGTCCACCGAAGGGATGTACTCCTTCGGGATACGGCCACCGGTCACCTTGTTCACGAACTCGTACGAGGTGTCGCCACCCTCGATCGGCTCGATGCCGATCTGCACCTTCGCAAACTGACCGGTACCACCGGTCTGCTTCTTGTGGGTGTAGTCGACGCGCTCGACGGCCTTGCGGATCGTCTCACGGTAGGCCACCTGCGGCTTGCCGACGTTGGCCTCGACCTTGAACTCGCGCTTCATCCGGTCGACCAGCACCTCGAGGTGAAGCTCGCCCATACCGCCGATGACGGTCTGGCCGGTCTCCTCGTTGGTGTGCACCTGGAAGGAGGGGTCCTCCTCCGCGAGACGCTGGATGGCGACACCCAGCTTCTCCTGGTCGCCCTTGGACTTGGGCTCGATCGCGACCTCGATGACCGGCGCCGGGAAGTCCATGGACTCCAGGATCACCGGGTTCTTCTCGTCGCACAGCGTCTCGCCGGTCGTGGTCTGCTTCAGACCCATGACCGCGACGATGTCGCCGGCGCCCACCGACTCGATCTCCTCACGCTTGTTCGCGTGCATGCGGTAGATCTTGCCGATGCGCTCCTTGCGGCCCTTGACGGAGTTCAGCACGGCGGTGCCGGACTCCAGGCGGCCGGAGTACACGCGGACGAAGGTGAGCTTGCCGAGGTGCGGGTCGCTCATGATCTTGAACGCCAGCGCCGACAGCGGCTCGTCGTCGGACGGCTTGCGCTTGACGACCGTCTCCGGGTCCTTGACGTCGTGGCCCTCGATGGCCTCGATGTCGACCGGCGACGGCAGGTAGCGCACGACCGCGTCGAGCAGGGGCTGGACGCCCTTGTTCTTGAACGCGGTACCGCAGAACACCGGGGTGACCGTGGTGCCGACGCCCTTGCCGGACGCGATGGTGATACGACGGATCGCGGCGTACAGCTGCTCCACGGAAGGCTCCTCGCCCTCCAGGTACAGCTCCATGATCTCTTCGTCGTTCTCGGCCACGGCCTCGATCAGCTTGCCGCGGTACTCCTCGGCAGCCTCGGTGTGGGTGTCCGGGATGTCGACGGTGTCGTACATCTCGCCCTTGGTGGCCTCGGCGGACCACACGTAGGCCTTCATCGTCACCAGGTCGACGACGCCCTTGAAGTCCGCCTCGGCACCGATCGGCAGCTGCATGACCAGCGGCTGGGCGCCCAGACGGTCGACGATCATGTCGACACAGCGGTGGAACTCGGCACCGGTGCGGTCGAGCTTGTTGACGAAGCAGATGCGCGGAACGCCGTAGCGGTCCGCCTGACGCCACACCGTCTCGGACTGGGGCTCAACGCCGGCGACGCCGTCGAACACCGTCACGGCACCGTCGAGCACGCGCAGGGAACGCTCCACCTCGACGGTGAAGTCGACGTGACCCGGCGTGTCGATGATGTTGATGGTGTGGTCGACGTCTTCCAGCGACCAGTGACAGGTGGTGGCAGCAGAGGTGATCGTGATGCCACGCTCCTGCTCCTGCTCCATCCAGTCCATGGTGGCAGCGCCGTCGTGGACCTCACCGATCTTGTAGGACACACCGGTGTAGAACAGGATCCGCTCGGTGGTGGTCGTCTTGCCCGCGTCGATGTGGGCCATGATCCCGATATTGCGGACCCTGGCCAGGTCAAGTGAAGTGGTAGCCATAAGGCTTCAGTCTTCTCTCGGTCTCGATGTGGGTAGCGACTACCAGCGGTAGTGCGCGAAGGCCTTGTTGGACTCGGCCATCTTGTGGGTGTCCTCGCGCTTCTTCACAGCGGCGCCGAGGCCGTTGGACGCGTCGAGAAGCTCGTTGAGCAGACGCTCGGTCATGGTCTTCTCGCGACGGGCGCGGGAGTAACCGACGAGCCAGCGCAGCGCGAGCGTGTTGGCGCGACCGGGCTTGACCTCGATCGGAACCTGGTACGTCGCACCACCGACACGGCGGGACTTGACCTCGAGGGTCGGCTTGATGTTCTCGAGTGCGCGCTTCAGCGTGATGATCGGGTCGTTGCCCGTCTTCTCACGCAGACCCTCCATGGCGCCGTAGACGATGCGCTCGGCGGTGGAGCGCTTGCCGTTCAGCAGCACCTTGTTGATGAGGGAGGTCACCAGAGGAGAGCCGTACACCGGGTCGATGATGACCGGGCGCTTCGGGGCGGGGCCCTTACGAGGCATTCTTACTTCTCCTTCTTGGCGCCGTAGCGGCTGCGGGCCTGCTTGCGGTTCTTGACACCCTGGGTGTCGAGGGAGCCGCGGATGATCTTGTAGCGAACACCCGGCAGGTCCTTCACACGGCCGCCGCGCACGAGCACGATGGAGTGCTCCTGGAGGTTGTGGCCCTCACCCGGAATGTAAGCGGTGACCTCGATCCCGCTGGTCAGACGCACACGCGCGACCTTACGCAGGGCCGAGTTCGGCTTCTTCGGGGTGGTCGTGAACACACGCGTGCAGACGCCGCGGCGCTGAGGGGAACCCTCAAGTGCGGGCGTCTTGTTCTTCTCGACCTTGTCCTGCCGGCCCTTGCGGACCAGCTGCTGGATCGTAGGCACTACTTCTCCGGTTTCTGTGTGCCGAATAGGTAAAGCTAACCTGGAACGCCTCCGACCCACGCGGTCGGGTGTGTCGAATCCGCCAGACTTCCGCCGCAAGGCGGGAAGGGCGCGAATTACGGTGGCCGTTCGAGGCTCGCCATACGGTTTCAAGGCACGCACAGCAGCCAGGGCACACCCCAGGCACAAGGTCTGAGAGTACCTAGCTCATTCGCTGTGGTCAAAACAAATGGAGCCGCCCTCGACACGCCGGGGCTTGACAAGCTCCATGTTCACCCACACGAGTGAACTTCGAGACCCTCCGTCCATGCCACTGTCGAGCGCCCTACGGGTGCTGTCGCGGTCTCCGCCGGGGCCCAGGCCCCGCATACCGCGGCGAGCCGCCCGGAGGGCGAGCACGGCCGCACGGCCGCTCCCCGGCGGTTCCAAGCGGCATGGCCGGCGCGGCACCCGGCCGGTGCGGGTCCCTGCGGCGGCGGCACGCCGAAGGGCGGCCACCCCCCGAGGGGAGCGGCCGCCCTTCAGACTGCCTGCTTCAGACTGCCCGCTTACTGGTTGTACGGACCGTAGTCGTAGTCCTCCAGCGGAACGGCCTGGCCGGAGCCCGTGCCGAACGGCGAGTAGTCGATGTCGTCGTAGCCGACGGCCGAGTACATCGCGGCCTTGGCCTCCTCGGTCGGCTCCACCCGGATGTTGCGGTAGCGGGACAGACCCGTACCGGCCGGGATGAGCTTACCGATGATGACGTTCTCCTTGAGGCCGATGAGGCTGTCGGACTTGGCGTTGATCGCCGCGTCCGTCAGGACTCGGGTCGTCTCCTGGAAGGAGGCGGCCGACAGCCAGGACTCCGTCGCCAGCGAGGCCTTGGTGATACCCATCAGCTGCGGACGACCGGAGGCCGGGTGACCGCCCTCCTGGACCACACGACGGTTCTCGGTCTCGAACTTCGAGCGCTCGACCAGCTCGCCGGGCAGCAGCTCCGCGTCGCCCGACTCGATGATCGTCACCCGGCGCAGCATCTGCCGGATGATGATCTCGATGTGCTTGTCGTGGATCGACACACCCTGCGAGTTGTAGACCTTCTGGACCTCGCCGACCAGGTGGACCTGGACGGCACGCTGACCCAGGATGCGCAGCACGTCGTGCGGGTTGGTGGCACCCACGGTGAGCTGCTGGCCCACCTCGACGTGCTCGCCCTCGCGGACCAGGACCTTGGCACGCTTCGAGATCGGGAACGCCGTCTCGTCGCTGCCGTCGTCCGGAGTGACGACGATCTTCTTCGTCTTCTCCGTCTCCTCGATCCGCACCCGGCCGGAGGCCTCGGAGATCGGGGCGACACCCTTCGGGGTACGGGCCTCGAACAGCTCGACGACACGCGGCAGACCCTGGGTGATGTCGTCACCGGCCACACCACCGGTGTGGAAGGTACGCATCGTCAGCTGGGTACCGGGCTCACCGATGGACTGGGCGGCGATGATGCCGACCGCCTCACCGATGTCGACCAGCTTGCCGGTGGCCAGCGAACGGCCGTAGCACATCGCGCAGGTGCCGACGGCGGACTCGCAGGTCAGGACCGAGCGGGTCTTGACCGTCTCCACACCGTGCTTGACCAGCTCGTCGATGAGCACGTCGCCGAGGTCGGTACCGGCCGGGGCCAGCACCTTGCCGTCGACCACGATGTCCTCGGCGAGGCAGCGCGCGTACACCGACGTCTCGACGTTGCCCGTCTTGCGCAGGACACCGTCCTCGCCGCGCTCGGCGATCGCCAGCTTGAGGCCGCGCTCGGTGCCGCAGTCCTCCTCGCGGATGATGACGTCCTGGGAGACGTCGACCAGACGACGGGTGAGGTAACCCGAGTCGGCGGTACGCAGAGCGGTGTCCGCCAGACCCTTACGGGCACCGTGGGTGGAGATGAAGTACTCCAGCACGGACAGGCCCTCACGGAACGAGGCCTTGATCGGACGCGGGATGGTCTCGTTCTTCGCGTTCGACACCAGACCACGCATACCGGCGATCTGCCGCATCTGCATCATGTTTCCTCGGGCACCCGAGTCAACCATCATGAAGATGGGGTTGGTCTTGGGGAAGTTCTCGTTCATCGCCTCGGCGACCTCGTTGGTCGCCTTGGTCCAGATCGCGATGAGCTCCTGAGTGCGCTCTTCCTTGGTGATCAGACCGCGCTCGTACTGCTTCTGGACCTTCTCGTCCTGGGCCTCGTAGCCCGCGACGATGGCCTTCTTGGCCTCGGGGACGACGACATCGGAGATGGCCACGGTGACACCGGAGCGGGTGCCCCAGTAGAAGCCGGCCGCCTTCAGGTTGTCGAGCGTCGCCGCCACGATGACCTTGGGGTAGCGCTCCGCCAGGTCGTTGACGATCTCGCCGAGCTGCTTCTTGCCCACCGAGTAGTCGACGAACGGGTAGTCCTCGGGCAGCAGTTCGTTGAACAGCGCCCGGCCCAGGGTGGTGCGCAGGCGGAACGAGTCCCCCGGCTGCCACTCGGGCTCGCCCTCCTCGCGGGCCGGCGGGGTCCAGCCGCGCGGCGGGATGGTGCCCACCGGGAAGCGGATGTCGACCGACGCCTGGAGGGACAGCTCGCCGGCGTCGAACGCCATCGTCGCCTCGGCCGTGGAGCCGAACGCGCGGCCCTCGCCCTTGACGTCGCGCAGCTCGCCGTCGGTGGTGAGGAAGAACAGACCGAGGACCATGTCCTGGGTCGGCATCGTCACCGGGCGGCCGTCGGCCGGCTTGAGGATGTTGTTCGAGGACAGCATCAGGATGCGGGCCTCGGCCTGCGCCTCCGCGGACAGCGGCAGGTGCACGGCCATCTGGTCACCGTCGAAGTCCGCGTTGAACGCGGTGCAGACGAGCGGGTGGATCTGGATGGCCTTGCCCTCGACCAGCTGCGGCTCGAAGGCCTGGATGCCGAGGCGGTGCAGGGTGGGCGCGCGGTTCAGCAGCACCGGGTGCTCGGCGATGACCTCTTCGAGGACGTCGTACACCACGGTGCGGCCACGCTCGACCATGCGCTTGGCCGACTTGATGTTCTGCGCGTGGTTCAGGTCGACCAGGCGCTTCATCACGAACGGCTTGAACAGCTCAAGGGCCATCGCCTTGGGCAGACCGCACTGGTGCAGCTTGAGCTGCGGGCCGACGACGATGACGGAACGCGCCGAGTAGTCGACACGCTTGCCGAGCAGGTTCTGCCGGAAACGGCCCTGCTTGCCCTTCAGCATGTCGCTGAGGGACTTCAGCGGACGGTTGCCGGGGCCCGTCACCGGGCGGCCGCGGCGGCCGTTGTCGAAGAGGGCGTCGACCGCCTCCTGGAGCATGCGCTTCTCGTTGTTCACGATGATCTCGGGCGCGCCGAGGTCGAGAAGCCGCTTCAGGCGGTTGTTGCGGTTGATGACACGGCGGTACAGGTCGTTCAGGTCGGAGGTCGCGAAGCGGCCACCGTCCAGCTGCACCATCGGACGCAGGTCCGGCGGGATGACCGGGACGCAGTCCAGGACCATGCCCTTGGGGCTGTTGGAGGTCTGGAGGAACGCGGAGACGACCTTCAGCCGCTTGAGGGCGCGGGTCTTCTTCTGGCCCTTGCCGGTGCGGATGATCTCGCGGAGCTTCTCGGCCTCTTCCTCCAGGTCGAAGGACTCCAGGCGCTTCTGGAGCGCCGCGGCACCCATCGAGCCGTCGAAGTACGTGCCGAAGCGGTCGCGCAGCTCGCGGTAGAGCAGCTCGTCGCCCTCCAGGTCCTGGACCTTGAGGTTCTTGAACCGGTTCCACACCTCGTCGAGGCGGTCGATCTCGCGCTGCGCACGGTCGCGCAGCTGCTTCATCTCGCGCTCGGCACCCTCGCGCACCTTGCGGCGCACATCGGCCTTGGCGCCCTCGGCCTCCAGCTCGGCCAGGTCGGACTCGAGCTTCTTGGCGCGGGCCTCCAGGTCGGCGTCGCGGCGGTTCTCGATCTGCTGGCGCTCGACCGAGACGTGCGCCTCCAGGGAGGGCAGGTCGCGGGTACGACGCTCCTCGTCGACGTACGTGATCATGTACGCCGCGAAGTAGATGACCTTCTCCAGGTCCTTCGGGGCGAGGTCCAGCAGGTACCCCAGGCGGGACGGGACGCCCTTGAAGTACCAGATGTGGGTGACGGGTGCGGCGAGCTCGATGTGGCCCATCCGCTCACGGCGCACCTTGGCGCGCGTGACCTCGACGCCACAGCGCTCGCAGATGATGCCCTTGAAGCGGACGCGCTTGTACTTGCCGCAGTAGCACTCCCAGTCCCGAGTGGGACCGAAGATCTTCTCGCAGAAGAGTCCGTCCTTTTCGGGCTTCAGGGTGCGGTAGTTGATCGTCTCGGGCTTCTTGACCTCGCCGTGGCTCCACTGACGGATGTCGTCAGCGGTGGCCAGGCCGATCCGGAGCTCGTCGAAGAAGTTGACGTCGAGCACTATGCGTCAATCCCTCTCAGGGTCGTTAAGTCTGTGGTCTGAAACGGGGGCCTGGGGGTCGGCGGGGCCCTGTGGGTGAGGGCCCCGCCGGACTCCCGTCAGACCTCTTCGACGCTGCTCGGCTCGCGCCGGGACAGGTCGATACCGAGCTCCTCCGCAGCGCGGAAGACATCCTCGTCGGTGTCACGCATCTCGATGGACATACCGTCGCTGGACAGCACCTCCACGTTCAGGCAGAGCGACTGCATCTCCTTGATGAGCACCTTGAAGGACTCGGGGATGCCGGGCTCGGGGATGTTCTCGCCCTTGACGATGGCCTCGTAGACCTTCACGCGGCCGGTGACGTCGTCGGACTTGATGGTCAGCAGCTCCTGGAGGGCGTACGCGGCGCCGTAGGCCTCAAGGGCCCACACCTCCATCTCGCCGAAGCGCTGGCCACCGAACTGCGCCTTACCGCCCAGCGGCTGCTGGGTGATCATCGAGTACGGACCGGTCGAGCGGGCGTGCAGCTTGTCGTCGACCAGGTGGTGCAGCTTCAGGATGTACATGTAGCCGACCGAGATCGGGTCCGGGAACGGCTCACCGCTGCGGCCGTCGAACAGCCGCGCCTTGCCGGACGGGAGCACCATGCGCTCGCCGTCGCGGTTCGGGATGGTGTGCTGGAGCAGACCCGCCAGCTCGTCCTCGCGGGCACCGTCGAACACCGGGGTGGCGACGTTGGTGCGCGGGGCGACCTTGTCGGCGCCGATGGCCTGGAGGCGCTGCGCCCAGTCGTCGGCGAGACCGGAGACGTCCCAGCCGCGGCTGGCGAGCCAGCCGAGGTGGATCTCCAGGACCTGTCCCGGATTCATTCGGGACGGCACACCCAGCGGGTTGAGGATGATGTCGACCGGGGTGCCGTCCTCCAGGAACGGCATGTCCTCGATCGGCAGGATCTTGGAGATGACACCCTTGTTGCCGTGGCGGCCGGCGAGCTTGTCACCGTCGGTGATCTTGCGCTTCTGCGCGACGTAGACGCGGACCAGCTGGTTCACGCCCGGCGGCAGCTCGTCGCCCTCCTCGCGGTCGAAGACGCGCACGCCGATGACCTTGCCGGTCTCGCCGTGCGGCACCTTCAGCGAGGTGTCGCGGACCTCACGGGCCTTCTCGCCGAAGATGGCGCGCAGCAGGCGCTCCTCCGGGGTCAGCTCGGTCTCACCCTTGGGCGTGACCTTGCCGACGAGGATGTCGCCGGCGATGACCTCGGCACCGATGCGGATGATGCCGCGCTCGTCCAGGTCGGCGAGGACCTCCTCGGAGACGTTCGGGATGTCCCGCGTGATCTCCTCGGGGCCGAGCTTGGTGTCACGGGCGTCGACCTCGTGCTCCTCGATGTGGATCGAGGAGAGGACGTCGTCCTGCACGAGGCGCTGCGACAGGATGATCGCGTCCTCGTAGTTGTGACCCTCCCACGGCATGAACGCCACGAGCAGGTTCTTGCCGAGGGCCATCTCGCCGTTCTCGGTGGCCGGACCGTCGGCCAGGACCTGGCCCTCGATGATCCGGTCGCCCTCGTTGACGATGACCTTCTGGTTGACCGAGGTGCCCTGGTTGGAGCGGGAGAACTTGTGCAGGCGGTACGTGATGTACGTGCCGTCGTCGTTCGCCGTGGTGATGTAGTCCGCGGAGACCTCCTGGACCACACCCGCCTTCTCGGCCTTGACCACGTCGCCGGCGTCGACGGCGGAGCGGTACTCCATGCCGGTGCCGACGAGCGGGGCCTCGGACTTAATCAGCGGGACGGCCTGACGCATCATGTTCGCGCCCATGAGGGCACGGTTGGCGTCGTCGTGCTCCAGGAAGGGGATCATGGCGGTCGCGACCGACACCATCTGGCGCGGCGAGACGTCCATGTAGTCCACGTCCTCGCCGCCGACGTAGTCGACCTCGCCGCCGCGGCGGCGGACCAGCACGCGGGCCTCGGCGAAGCGGAGGTCGTCCGTCAGCGGGGCGTTGGCCTGCGCGATGACGAAGCGGTCCTCCTCGTCGGCGGTCAGGTAGTCGACCTCGTCGGTGACCTGGCCGTCGATGACCTTGCGGTACGGGGTCTCGACGAAACCGAACGCGTTGACCCGGCCGTAGGAGGCGAGCGAGCCGATCAGACCGATGTTCGGGCCTTCGGGCGTCTCGATCGGGCACATGCGGCCGTAGTGCGAGGGGTGCACGTCACGGACCTCGAAGCCGGCCCGCTCACGGGAGAGACCACCCGGACCAAGGGCCGACAGACGGCGCTTGTGGGTGAGACCCGACAGCGGGTTGTTCTGGTCCATGAACTGCGACAGCTGGCTGGTGCCGAAGAACTCCTTGATGGAGGCGACGACCGGCCGGATGTTGATCAGGGTCTGCGGCGTGATCGCCTCGACGTCCTGGGTCGTCATGCGCTCGCGCACGACACGCTCCATACGGGCCAGACCCGTGCGGACCTGGTTCTGGATGAGCTCGCCGACGCTGCGCAGACGACGGTTGCCGAAGTGGTCGATGTCGTCGGTCTCGACGACGATCGTCTCGCCGTTGGCACCCGTGGTCTCGGTCTCGCCGGCGTGCAGCTGCACCAGGTACTTGATCGTCGAGATGATGTCCTCGACGGTCAGGATGCCCGCGTCCAGCGGGGCGTCGGCGCCCAGCTTCTTGTTGACCTTGTAGCGGCCGACCTTGGCGAGGTCGTAGCGCTTCGGGTTGAAGTAGAGGTTCTCAAGGAGCGTCTGCGCCGCTTCCCGCGTGGGGGGCTCGCCCGGACGCAGCTTGCGGTAGATGTCGAGCAGCGCGTCGTCCTGGCCCTGGGTGTGGTCCTTCTCCAGGGTGGCGCGCATCGACTCGTAGTCGCCGAACTCTTCGAGGATCTGCTCGGTGGTCCAGCCGAGCGCCTTCAGAAGGACGGTGACCGACTGCTTGCGCTTGCGGTCGATACGCACACCGACCATGTCGCGCTTGTCGATCTCCATCTCCAGCCAGGCGCCCCGCGACGGGATGATCTTGGCGGAGAAGATGTCCTTGTCGGACGTCTTGTCGATGGAGGAGTCGAAGTAGACACCGGGGGAACGGACCAGCTGGGACACCACGACACGCTCGGTGCCGTTGATGACGAAGGTGCCCTTGTTCGTCATGAGCGGGAAGTCGCCCATGAAGACCGTCTGGGACTTGATCTCACCGGTCTCGTTGTTGGTGAACTCGGCGGTGACGAAGAGGGGAGCGGCGTACGTGAAGTCGCGCTCCTTGCACTCGTCGATGGAGTTCTTCGGCGGCTCGAAGCGGTGGTCCCGGAACGTCAGCGACATCGACCCGGAGAAGTCCTCGATCGGGGAGATCTCCTCGAAGATCTCCTCCAGACCGGACTTGGTGGGGACGTCCTGGCCGTTCTCCAGAGCCTCCTCGACCCGACTCTGCCAGGCGGTGTTGCCGAGCAGCCAGTCAAAGCTCTCGGTCTGCAGCGCGAGCAGGTTCGGAACCTCGAGAGGCTCCTTGATCTTTGCAAAGGAAATGCGCAGCGGGGCGGTGCTTGCGCCGTTGTTCGTATTCGCGGTCGAGGCGTTGCGCGAGGCGGCCAAGAGGGGGTCCTTCCGAGGGCTCGGACTCACTACGCGCGTACCGGCCCCTCCCTCCAGCACGGAGACGGAAACCCCAGGTCAGGGGGATCAGTCATCGATGCTTGAGTGAGGGCAGACCCCTGGTGACGGGCAGGGGACAGCTAACAGGCAGCGCAAAGGGTCAGTGTAGCCACTTGGCACACTGATGTCCAGTGCGGGTTTGTCGAGACCCTCGCTGTGCTCACCGCTCTTGTCAACGCCCTCGGCATGCTGCCCTTCAACGCACGTTGATACTGCCCTCTTCGCCGTCGATCCATGCCTCGGATTCGGATCCTTGTGACGACGCGTCCTGAGAATTGCGCGCTGCGTGCGGTTCGTCAAGAGCCTCCCACCCGGAACCGGGCCGTCCGGAGACACGACGAAGATCACCATACCTCTCGCCACCGCGAGCGCAAGGCAACCGCGGTCACCCTCCGCATACGCCGAAAAGCGACCACCCGGATGGATGATCGCTTCTCGGTGCGTTCGCGTTACAGCCCTACAGGGCCGATTTCAGCGCGCGTTCGAGTCCTGCGGACCCGTGAGGTCTTACTTGACCTCGACGGAGGCGCCGGCGCCCTTGAGGGCCTCGGCAGCCTTGTCCGCGGCCTCCTTGTTGACCTTCTCGAGGACGGGCTTCGGGGTACCGTCCACCAGGTCCTTGGCCTCCTTCAGGCCGAGGGAGGTCAGCTCGCGCACGACCTTGATGACCTGGATCTTCTTGTCGCCGGCACCGGTGAGGATGACGTCGAACTCGTCCTTCTCCTCGGCGGCCTCGGCGGCGGCGCCACCAGCGGCACCACCGGCGACGACGACCGGCGCGGCAGCGGCGGCGGTGACGTCGAACTTCTCCTCGAAGGCCTTCACGAACTCGGAGAGCTCGATGAGGGTCATCTCCTCGAACTGGGCAAGCAGCTCGTCCTGGGTGAGCTTCGCCATGATGGCGGTCCTTCCACTCAATCGGCAGGTGCCGGATGTACTGGGTAAGGCGGGCGTACGTCGGCCCGCTGCGACCCGCGCCGGATGGTGCGGGTCAGAAAGCGAGCCGAATTACTCGGCACCGCCCTGCTCGGCCTGCTTGGCGCGCAGCGCGTCCACGGTGCGGACGAGCTTCGACGGCAGCGCCTGGAAGAGGGAGGCAGCCTGGGACTGCTTCCCCTTGAAGGCACCGGCCAGCTTGCTGAGCAGAACCTCGCGGGACTCGAGGTCCGCAAGCTTCTTGATCTCGTCGGCGGACATCGCCTTGCCGTCAAGGACACCGCCCTTGATGACGAGATTCGGGTTGTCCTTGGCGAAGTCACGGAGACCCTTCGCCGACTCCACCGGGTCACCGGTGACGAAGGCGACGGCCGTCGGACCAGCGAAAAGCTGGTCGTCCAGCGCGATCCCGGCCTCGTTGGCCGCAATCTTGGTCAGCGTGTTCTTCACCACGGCGTACTGGGCGTTCTCACCGAGCGACCGGCGCAGCGTCTTGAGCTGCGCCACGGTGAGACCGCGGTACTCGGTCAGCACGGCGGCGTTGGAGCTGCGGAACTTGTCCGTCAGCTCCGCAACCGCGGCAGCCTTGTCGGGCCTCGCCATAGAGCCTCGGCCTCCTTCCGGGTGATTCGGACCGCGCGGACCCGAAGGAGGACTGGGTAAAACGAAACGCCCCGGCGCAGGCGCTCGGGGCGGACTCGACCGGCCGCACGCGCGCTCGGCGCGCGCACTCCGGGAGTTCTTCCACTGACACCTGCGCGGGTCGTCCACTTTTCAGCGGATCCTTCGGCCACCGCGCCCTCTGCGAGCGCGCGGCAACGACCAGCGGTCTTTGGCTTCGGGGATGAGCGTACGGGACCGGGGCGCCCTGGAGCAAATCGGGCCCCGGCCCCCGTGGGCTCAGGAGGTGAGGCCGGTGCCGCCGGTCGTGGTGCCGCCCGAGGGGCTGTTGACGCCGGCCGACTTCATCATGTCGGCGATGTCCATGGTGTCGGAGGCCGGCGGCGCCTCGGCGGAGACCGGCACGCCGTAGTCGCTGTAGTGGGCGGTGGTGGTCAGCGTGCCGTTGGCGGTGGCCGCCTTCACGCTCTGCTTGACCAGCAGGTTCTGGTCGTTGATCCAGATGTCGACGGTCTCGGTGGTGATCCCGGACTTGGTCAGCTGCTGCTTGAGTTCCGTCAGCTGGGCCGCGGTGAGGTTGCTGGTCCTGCCCGCGAGGGCGGCCACGTCCACGGTGCCCGCGTAGTGCCGGGTGTGCGTGCCGTCGACCGTCTCCTGACCGACCTCCTTGACGTCCCCGGAGGCCAGCAGCACCTTCACCGACTGGTTCGGCGTGGACGACTGGAGCTGCTCCTTGGTGAACGCGCCGGAGGCGCCGCCGGCCTTGGCCAGGTAGTCGTAGTCGTACTTGATCCAGTGCTTGCCGCCGCCGGCCTGCTGGGCGAAGGTGTCACTCATCTTCGCGTAGTAGCCGTCCCGCAGATAGCGAATCGCCATGCTGGAGCTGCCGGCCTTGCTCATCATCTCGGCCATCTTGCCGCCGGTGTAGTCGACGGTCACGTTGCCCTTGAGGCCGTCGCTCCAGTCGAAGGAGCCGTTCTCCGTCAGCTTCATGACATCGCCCAGGGAGACGGCGGCGCGCACCTTGGCCGAGTCGGCCTTGTCCGTGGACTGCTGGACGGTGCGCAGTACGGCGGCGACGGGGCTGAGGTGGACCGTGCTGTCACCCGACGCCTTGCCGTCGCCCTTCCCGGAGCCCGCGGAGCCGCACGCGGCCACCCCGGTCAGCGCTGCCACCACGGCCACGGAAAGAGTCACCCGGCGTGCGGTGCTCGTCATCTGGTCCTACCCCCATACAAGAGTCACGTCGTACGACAAGCTCGTACACAGAAAGGACGGGCCCCGCACCTGAAAGGTTGCAGGGTCCGCCCTTCGGTCACGCGTACCGGACGCGGCTACCGGGTGAGCGCGGGGCTCAGACGGCGGCCGGGTCCTCCTCGACGAGGAGGTTGCGGGTGCGGTTCGGGTCGAGCTGGATGCCGGGGCCCATCGTGGTGGTGATGGCGGCCTTCTTGATGTAGCGACCCTTGGCGGCGGACGGCTTCAGACGGAGGATCTCCTCCAGCGCGGCGCCGTAGTTCTCCACCAGCTTGGTGTCGTCGAAGGACACCTTGCCGATGATGAAGTGCAGGTTCGAGTGCTTGTCGACGCGGAACTCGATCTTGCCGCCCTTGATGTCCGTGACGGCCTTGGCCACGTCGGGGGTGACGGTGCCGGTCTTCGGGTTCGGCATCAGACCACGGGGGCCGAGGACGCGGCCGAGGCGGCCGACCTTGCCCATGAGGTCCGGGGTGGCGACGACGGCGTCGAAGTCCAGGCGGCCCTTCGAGACCTCGTCGATCAGCTCGTCGGCGCCGACGATGTCGGCGCCCGCGGCACGCGCGGCCTCGGCACGGTCACCGGTCGCGAAGACCAGGACCCGGGCGGTCTTGCCGGTGCCGTGCGGAAGGTTCACGGTGCCACGGACCATCTGGTCGGCCTTGCGGGGGTCGACACCCAGGCGGAAGGCGACCTCGACGGTGCCGTCGAACTTGGTCGTGGAGGTCTCCTTGGCGAGACGGACGGCCTCGAGCGGGGCGTACAGCTTCTCCCGGTCGATCTTGGCGTCCGCAGCGCGGAGAGCCTTGCTGCGCTTGCTCACAACTTGCTCCTGTGTGTTCTGTAAGGAGTCGTGGTATCCGGGCCGAGCAGGCCCTGCCACGTGCGGCCGGCGGTGGCCGCATTACCTGCTGGTGGTGGTCAGCCCTCGACCGTGACGCCCATGGAGCGCGCGGTACCGGCGATGATCTTCGCCGCGGCGTCCAGGTCGTTCGCGTTCAGGTCGGGCATCTTGGTCGTGGCGATCTCGCGGACCTGCGCCTCGGTGATCTTGGCGACCTTGGTCTTGTGCGGCTCGCCGGAGCCCTTCTCCACACCCGCGGCCTTGAGGATCATCTTGGCGGCCGGCGGCGTCTTGGTGACGAAGGTGAAGGAGCGGTCCTCGTAGACCGTGATCTCCACCGGGATGACCCAGCCACGCTGCGACTCGGTCGCGGCGTTGTAGGCCTTGCAGAACTCCATGATGTTGACGCCGTGCTGACCCAGCGCCGGGCCGACCGGCGGAGCCGGGTTGGCGGCACCGGCCTGGATCTGGAGCTTGATGAGCCCCGTGACCTTCTTCTTCTTGGGAGGCATAGCTCTCCGGGTCCTTTCGGTTCGGGTCCTGCCCGCTTCCGGGGACGACCCGGATGCAGGCATACCGCACAACGATAACGGGTATAGCTGCGCGGCTGAAAACCGAGCAGGTCAGACAGGCTGCGATCAGCCCGTCCGACCTGTTCGGAAGCGGTGGTCCAGAAGGACTAGTTCTTCTGGATCTGGTCGAAGGAGAGCTCGACCGGCGTCTCGCGGCCGAAGATCTCCACCAGGCCCTTGACCTTCTTGGAGTCGGCGTTGATCTCGTTGATCGTCGCCTGGAGGGTGGCGAAGGGGCCGTCGGTGACGGTGACCGAGTCGCCGACCTCGAAGTCCAGCACCTGGACCTCGACCTTGCGCTGCGGGGCGGGCTTGCCCTCGGCCTCGGCGGCCTCGCGGGCGGCCTTCTCCTCGGCCTCCGGGGCGAGCATCTTGACGATCTCGTCCAGGGTCAGCGGGTACGGGTCGTACGCGTTGCCCACGAAGCCGGTGACGCCCGGCGTGTTGCGGACGACGCCCCAGGACTCGTTGGTCAGGTCCATGCGGACCAGGACGTAACCCGGCAGCTTGTTCTGCTTGATCGTCTTGCGGTCGCCGTTCTTGATCTGGACGACCTCTTCCTGCGGCACCTCGGCCTGGAAGATGTAGTCCTCGACGTTCAGCGAGACGGCGCGCTGCTCCAGGTTGGTCTTCACGCGGTTCTCGTAGCCGGCGTACGTGTGGATGACGTACCACTCGCCGGGCAGGGTGCGCAGTTCCTCGCGCAGGGCCTGGACGGGGTCAACCGGAGCGGCCGGCTCCTCCTCGACGGCCTCGGCGGCGGCTTCCTCGTCGCCCTCCTCGGCGGCCTCGACGGCGGCGTCCTCGTCCTCGGCGGCCTCGTCGTCCGCTTCGTCCGCGTCCTCGGTGTGCAGCGCGGCCTCCTCGGCCGGCTCGCCCGCCTCGGCCTCGGCAGCCTCGAACTCGTCCTGCTCGTCCGCGCCCTCGACGATGTCGAGCTCGTCGTCCACCATCTCGGCAGCGTTCCCGCGAGACTCGGTGGCGTCGTCGTTCAGGTTCGGGTCAGACACGATGGCTGCTTCTTCCTGGATACATAGGGGTGGAACATGCGAAAACGGGCGCCGGTGCCACGGCGCCCTTCGCTCTTGGCTCAGCCGAAGACGTACTTGGCCGCGTGGTTGAGCCCATAGTCAATCACGGTCACCAGCGCGATCATGATGGCGACGAAGAAGATCACCACAGTGGTGTACGACGTCATCTGGTTGCGTGAGGGCCAGACGACCTTGCGGAGTTCCGCGATGATCTGGCGGTAGAAGGTGGCCAGCCGCTTCAGCGGACCCTTCTTGGCGCGCTTGCCGCCCTTGCGGGCCTTCTTCTTGGCCTCAGGCACTTCGTCCTGGGCATCAGGCGTATCGATGGAGCCCACGGCGTCCGTCATAATCCTCACCTGATCCCGGGTCGTGGCCGTGCCGCGCCCGGTTACTGAGCCGCACGGCGGTGCATTGCTGTACGTACAAGCGCACACATCCTGGCGGTGTGTGTAGCAGGGCCGGAGGGACTTGAACCCCCAACCGCCGGTTTTGGAGACCGGTGCTCTACCAATTGAGCTACGACCCTTTGTGTGTCCCCAACGTACCGCATCCGAGCGGGTGCTCGGTGGCACCGGCCGCATCGGGCCGCTGGAGGCCAACGAGGTGAGAGTGTACGTGGTCGCGGGCCCGGCGTCGAACAGAAAGTGCCCGCCCGTGCGTCCGGCGGTGAAGATCGTCCAGGCCGGGCGGCGGATTCGGATACCCGTTCACGCCTGGACCCGAAGCCGTTCAGACTGTGAAACCCGTGTGCCCCGGACATTTCCGGTCTGGAAGCATGGGCTCCATGAGCGCTGCAACCCCTCCCACCGAGCGCCGGGTCTCCGCCCGAGTCGGCGCGATCTCCGAGTCCGCCACCCTCGCCGTGGACGCCAAGGCCAAGGCCCTGAAGGCCGCCGGGCGGCCGGTGATCGGCTTCGGTGCCGGTGAGCCCGACTTCCCGACCCCGGACTACATCGTCGAGGCCGCGATCGAGGCCTGCAAGAACCCGAAGTTCCACCGCTACACGCCGGCCGGCGGGCTGCCCGAGCTGAAGGCCGCGATCGCCGCGAAGACGCTGCGCGACTCCGGCTGGGAGCCCGACGTCTCGCAGATCCTGGTCACCAACGGCGGCAAGCAGGCGATCTACGAGGCGTTCGCCGCGATCCTCGATCCGGGCGACGAGGTCATCGTCCCGGCGCCGTACTGGACCACCTACCCGGAGTCGATCCGCCTCGCGGGCGGTGTCCCGGTGGAGGTCGTGGCCGACGAGACCACCGGCTACCGGGTCTCCGTCGAGCAGCTGGAGGCGGCGCGCACGGAGAAGACGAAGGTGGTGCTGTTCGTCTCCCCGTCCAACCCGACCGGCGCGGTGTACTCCGAGGCCGAGACCGAGGCGATCGGCCGCTGGGCCCTGGAGCACGGCCTGTGGGTGCTCACGGACGAGATCTACGAGCACCTGGTGTACGGCGACGCCGTCTCCGTCTCGCTGCCCGCGCTGCTGCCCGAGCTGCGCGACAAGTGCGTCGTGGTCAACGGCGTGGCGAAGACGTACGCCATGACCGGCTGGCGGGTGGGCTGGGTCATCGGCCCCAAGGACGTCGTCAAGGCCGCGACCAACCTCCAGTCGCACGCCACCTCGAACGTGTCGAACGTCGCGCAGGCCGCCGCGCTGGCCGCAGTCTCCGGTGACCTGGAGGCCGTGGCGAAGATGCGCGAGGCGTTCGACCGGCGTCGCAAGACGATCGTGCGGATGCTGAACGAGATCGACGGCGTGCTCTGCCCCGAGCCCGAGGGCGCGTTCTACGCCTACCCGTCGGTCAAGGCGCTGCTCGGCAAGGAGATCCGCGGCAAGCGCCCGCAGGACTCGGTCGAGCTGGCCGCGCTGATCCTGGAGGAGGCCGAGGTCGCGGTCGTACCGGGCGAGGCGTTCGGCACCCCCGGCTACCTGCGGCTGTCGTACGCGCTGGGCGACGAGGACCTGGTGGAGGGCGTGAGCCGGATCCAGAAGCTGCTGGCGGAGGCCAGGGACTGACCTCCGGACGCTTGGGAGGGGCACATGCGGACACCCGTATGTGCCCCTCGTTCGTTTGTCCGGGCAAGACCTCGACCGGGGAAACGGCTACCGGGAGGGCAGGGGTGTGCGGCAGGATCTGGGAATGGAGCGTGTACGTGATCTCTCTGAGCTGCCGAAGGCCCATCTGCACCTGCACTTCACCGGCTCGATGCGGCCGGGCACCGTCCTGGAGCTGGCCGACAAGTACGGCGTACGGCTGCCCGAGACGCTGTCGGAGGCGCTGACCAGCGGCGAGCCGCCGAAACTCAGGGCCACGGACGAGCGGGGCTGGTTCCGCTTCCAGCGGCTGTACGACGCGGCGCGCTCCTGTGTGCGCGAGCCGGAGGACATCCGGCGCCTGGTGCGGGAGGCCGCGCTGGAGGATCTGCGGGACGGCTCCGGCTGGCTGGAGATCCAGGTGGACCCCACCTCGTACGCGCCCCGGCTCGGTGGGCTGATCCCCACCCTGGAGATCATCCTGGACGCGGTGGAGGCCACCTCGCGGGAGACCGGGCTCGGGATGCGGGTCCTGGTGGCCGCCAACCGGATGAAGCACCCGCTGGACGCCCGCACGCTGGCCCGGCTGGCGGTGCGGTACGCGGACCGGGGCGTGGTGGGCTTCGGCCTCTCGAACGACGAGCGGCGGGGCATGGCTCGGGACTTCGACCGGGCCTTCCACATCGCGCGCGAGGGCGGCCTGCTGTCGGCCCCGCACGGCGGCGAGCTGACCGGCCCGGCCTCGGTGCGGGACTGCCTGGACGATCTGCACGCGGGCCGGATCGGGCACGGGGTGCGCGCGGCGGAGGACCCCCGGCTGCTGAAGCGGCTGGCGGACCGCCAGGTGACCTGCGAGGTGTGCCCGGCGTCCAATGTGGCGCTCGGGGTGTACGAGAAGCCGGAGGACGTGCCGCTGCGCACCTTCTTCGAGGCGGGCGTCCCGATGGCGCTGGGCGCCGACGACCCGTTGCTGTTCGGCTCCCGGCTGGCCGCCCAGTACGAGATCGCGCGCCATGCCCACGGTTTCTCGGACGCCGAGCTGGCGGAACTGGCCCGCCAGTCCATCCGCGGCTCGGCCGCCCCGGCGGACGTCAAGGCGCGGCTGCTGGCTGGCGTGGACGACTGGCTGACGTCCTAGGGGGCCGGGGGGCGGCTCCTCAGAGGCCCACGCCCACCATGACGGGCTCGTTGACGAGGGTGATCCCGAAGGCCTCGCGGACCCCGGCGACGACCTCGCGGGCCAGGCCGAGGAGGTCCTCGGTGGTGGCCTCGCCGCGGTTGGTGAGGGCGAGGGTGTGCTTGGTGGAGATGCGGGCGGGGCCGGTGCCGTAGCCCTTGGTGTAGCCCGCCTTGTCGATCAGCCAGGCGGCCGAGGTCTTCCTGCGGCCCTCGCCCGCCGGGTACGCGGGCGGCTCGACGCCCTCCCCCAGCCGCTCGCGCACCCGCTCCCGGAACGCGGCGAACTGCTCCTCGGTGAGGATCGGGTTGGTGAAGAAGGAGCCGGCCGACCAGGTGTCGTGGTCGTCGGCGTCCAGCACCATGCCCTTGCCCGCGCGCAGCTTCAGCACGGTCTCGCGGGCCTGGCCCAGCGGCACCCGGTCCCCCGCCTCGACGCCGAGCGCGCGGGCCGTCTCGGCGTACTTGACCGGCGCGGACATCCCGCCCGCGTCCTCCAGCTCGAACCGGACGCGCAGGACGACGTACCGCTCGGGGTCGGCCTTGAAGCGGCTGTGCCGGTACGAGAAGTCGCACTCCTCGTTGGCCAGTGTGACCGTCTCACCGGCGCGCCGGTCATAGGCGATCACCTCGGAGATCGTCGCGGAGACCTCCTGGCCGTACGCCCCCACGTTCTGGATCGGCGTGGCGCCCGCGGACCCCGGAATCCCGGCCAGGCACTCGATTCCGGCGAGCCCGGCCTCGACGGTGCGCGCGACGGCGTCGCTCCACACTTCCCCGGCCGCCAGCTCCAGGGTGGTCCCCCGCAGCTCGACCCCTCGGGTGGCGATCCGCAGGGCGGTCCCCTCGAATCCCTTGTCCCCGATGACGAGGTTTGATCCTCCGCCGATCACCAACAGCGGCGTTCCGCTGTCGTCCGCCTCCCGGACGGCATCGATCACCTCGGCGTCGGTCTCGGCGGTCACCAGCCGCAGCGCGGGACCGCCCAGCCGGAACGTGGTCAGCGGGGCAAGGGGGGCGTCGTGGAGTACGTGCACGGGGGCAAGACTACGAGAAGCCTGCCGGATGCGGCCGGTCAGGCACTTACAGCGCGGGCTGCCCGCTTCCCGGACAGGTCTCCGTGCCGGTGCCGTTCTTCTGGTGCATGGTCGTCGGTGAACCGGACGGTGCGCCGACGGTGGCCCCGCACACCGGGCAGGCGCCCCGTAATTCGCCCGGATCGAAGCGTCGGTCGCGCTGCTGTTCGCACATGATCAGATATCCCTCGGTCGTGGGGATGGTGCTGATATGTGGTGCGCCCGGCCGCCGGAGACCGGCGACCGGGGGTCTACACGGGCCTGACGAAGTTCCGGCTGTTGTTGTGGTGGAACACCGTGAGGCCGGCCTGCGTGGAGCCCTCCGGGCGGGCGGCCCAGCGCTCGACGCGGGCGATCTCGGGGCACTCGGCGGCGCCGATCGCCCCCGCGAGCCAGACGTCGGCGGCATCGCCGGACTGCGGAGCGGCCGAGGTGAACGGGGTCTCCTTGACCGGCTGCTCGTCGTGCTCGTGCTTCTCCCCGTCGGCGAGCTGGTGCGTGATCTGCCACTGCTCCTCGCGGTTGCCGCGGGTGAGGGCAATGCCGAAGGGGTGCTTGGTGTCTCCGGTCTCGGCGAGGGACTGGACACGGCTCACGCCGGGCGTGTTCTTCACGGTGTCGATCAGCCAGTCCTGGAACCGTTCCGGACGCATGTGGATCATTCCTTCACTCGACGGGCGGGCCCGCCAGTCTAGGAGCGCGGCCGGGGGCGACATGCCGTGGGCCGGAACCGACCCACGGCATGCCGTGGACCACACCCGCGTGTCAGCTTTCCGAGGCGTACGGCACGAAGTCCGCCCACGCGGCGGGGGTGAGCGCCAGCCGGGGGCCATCGGTCTGCTTGGAGTCGCGGACATGGACGGTGCCGGGGGTGACGGCGAGTTCGACGCAGGAGTTGCCGTCGTTGCCGTCGCTGTAGCTGCTCTTGAACCACGCGAGCGTATTCATCAGCCCTCCGAGGCGTACGGCACGAAGTCCGCCCACGCGGCGGGGGTAAGCGCCAGCCGGGGGCCATCGGTGTCCTTGGAGTCACGGACATGGACGGTGCCGGAGGTGACGGCAAGCTCGACGCAAGACTCGCCGTCAGTGCCGCTGCTGTAGCTGCTCTTGAACCACACCAGCGTGTTCATCAGCCCTCCGAGGCGTACGGCACGAAGTTCGCCCACGCGGCGGGCGTGAGCGCCAGCCGGGGGCCTTCCACGTTCTTGGAGTCGCGGACGTGCACCGTGCCGGGGGTAACGGCAAGCTCGACGCAGGAGTTGCCGTCGTTGCCGCCGCTGTAGCTGCTCTTGAACCACGCCAGCTCGGAGGTTCCCCCGGCAGTGGTCTTGCGGATCATGTTTCTCCCAGCAGTTGCTCGATGAAGGGCAGTGACTCTCGTGGCGAGAGCGCCTGAGCCCGGATGGTGCCATACCGCAGCTCAAGGATGCGCAAGTGTTTGGGTTCGGAGGTCGGCCGTCCGTTGAATGCCCCGTCGGAGCGGCCCACAGCCGTGCCGTCGGGGAACTTCAGCATTTCGATCCGGCCATCCAGCCCGGAGTGCGTGTCACAGCCCATCGGCATCACCTGAAGCACGACGTTGTGCAACCGCCCCACCTCCAGCAGACGTTCGAGCTGCTGCCGCCACGCCATTGTGCCTCCAATGGGACGCCGCAGGACCCCTTCTTCCAGAACGAAGCTGAGCGCTGGAGCAGGTGAGCGGTCGAAGACCGATTGGCGGGCCAGCCGAGCGGCCACCATGCGCTCCACGTCGTCGGGTGAGTACGGCGGCTGGGCCGCCCCGATCACTGCTCGTGCGTGTGCTGGCGTCTGCAACAGCCCAGGGATGATGTGGCACTCGTACAGAGCGATCTCGACCGCCTTGGCCTCCAGCTTCCCCAGGTCCCGAACCCCTTTCGGGTACCTGACCTTCTTGACGTCCTCCCACGTCGCCTCGATGACCCCGTTCGCGTTCAGCACCCTGTCGGCGTTGACCAGGTACTGCCGCTTGGGGATCCGCTTACCGCCCTCGACCTTGTAGACGAGGTCCTCCCCGTACCCGATGAGCGCCCCGAACTGCGGGGCACGCATCCCCGCCGCCTCGCGCAGCAGCTTCAACTGCCGTCCCACCATGGTGATCACGGCGACACCCCACTCGTCGTCCGGATCGACCTCCCAGCCCGGCTCGTCCACCTCTTCTTCGGGCTGTACCGCCTCATCCACCGACATCTCGTACCCCTCTGTCGTCCCGCGCGCGTTCCGCGTCGCACTACCCGGAGCAACGATCCCGACAGCCTGGACAGCACCGGACAACCAGCCGACAGTCACCGCACGCAACCGCTCGATCACTCCTCACGGTAGGCATTTCCGGCCACGCTGAAGGGCATGAACCAGAAATTCGCCCAGGCCACGGCCCAATCCCCCACGCGCTTCCCGGACTTCAGCCTGCTGCTGTCGTCCACCCGCCGGGGCGCCCGGCTCGCCCGGCTGCTCACCGAGGCGCAGCTGCGGCGCTGGGGGCTGCCCACGGAGACCGCGAGCCATCTCGTGGCCGAGCTGGCGGCCAACGCCGTGATGCACGGCCGCGTTCCGGGGCGCGACTTCCGGCTGACGCTGAGCCTGGCCGGGGACACGCTGCGGATCGAGGTCACGGACACCCGCGGGGAACTGCTCCCCACGCGCCAACGGCCCGTCGAGGACGCGGAGTCGGGCCGTGGCCTGCTCCTCGTGGACGCTCTGGCGGACCGCTGGGGGGTGCGGCAGGGCCGATTCCCGTGCAAGACGGTGTGGGCGGAGTGCTCGGTCGGCTGATCAGCCGGCCGCGTTCTCCAGGACCGGCACGGCGGGGCCCTCGGCCGTGGTCTTCGGCCCGGCGGCACGGCCCCGGCCCGGAATGGCCAGCGCGGCGAGGGCCGCGAGGGCGACCACGGCGGCGCCGGTGACCAGCGCGGGGCGCAGGCCGTCCACGAAGGACTGGGCGGAGGTGTAGCCGCCGTACGCCGAGAAGATCGAGGACATGACCGCGATGCCGAGCGCCCCGCCGACCTCGCGCAGGGCGTTGTTCGCGCCGGAGGCGATGCCCTGCTCGTGCGGCCGGACGCTGGACATCACGAGGTTGGCGGCCGGGGCGAAGTAGAGGGCCATGCCGACACCGCTGAGGATCAGGGCGGGCAGTTGGACCCCGTAGGAGGCGTGCGCGGTGACGACGCAGGCCATGTAGGCGAGGCCGCCGGCCTGGAAGATCAGGCCCGCGGCGACCACCGGCCGGCCGCCCACCCGGTCCGAGAGGATTCCGGCGAGGGGCGCGACCAGCATCGGCATGCCGGTCCAGGGCAGCATCCGCAGCCCCGCGTCGGTGGGCGAGTAGCCGAGGACGCCCTGCATGTACTGGCTGAGCAGGAAGATCGAGCCGAACATGCCGACGAACATGAGCAGGCTGGCCGCGTTGATCCCGGAGAAGGCGCGGGAGCGGAACAGGCGCATCGGCAGCATGGCATTGGCGGCGCGGGAGCCGTAGACCACGAAGGCGACGAGGAGCGCGCCGCCGGCCGACAGGGCGGTCAGGACCACCGGGTCCGTCCAGCCGTCGGAGGGGCCGCGGACCAGGCCGTACACGATTCCGAAGAGGCCGCCGCTGGCGAGCAGGGTGCCGGGGACGTCCAGGCGGGCGCCGGTGCCGTGGGACTCGGCGAGGCGGAGGCGGGCGAGGGGCAGCGCGATCAGGCCGAGCGGAACGTTCAGCCAGAAGATCCAGTGCCAGGACACGTGTTCGGTGAGGCTGCCGCCGATGAGGGGGCCGGAGGCGACGGCGAGGCCGTTGACGGCGCCCCAGATGCCGTACATGGTCCCCCGTTTGGCGGCGGGCACGGCCGCTGTCAGCAGGGTCAGCGTGAGGGGCATCATCACGGCCGCGCCGACGCCCTGCACCGCGCGGGCGGCGATCAGGGAGTCGATGCCGGGGGCCATCGCCGCGGCGGCGGAGGCGCCGGTGAAGATCGTGAGCCCGGTGATGAACAGCCGCCTGCGCCCGAACCGGTCGCCGAGCGCGGCGCCGAACATCAGCAGGCAGGCGAAGGTGAGCGTGTACGCGCTCACCGTCCACTCCAGGTCGTCCAGCGCGCCGCCGAGGTCCTTGCGGATGGCGGGCAGGGCGGTGGTGACGACGAGGTTGTCCAGGGCGGCCATGAAGCCGGCGACGCTGGTGACGAGGAGGGCCCAGCCGGCGCTCCCGCGGGGCTGTGCGGTTTGTTCGGTCTGTTCAGACTGCTCGGACTGTTCAGTCTGCTCGGACTGCTCGGACTGCTGTGACATCGCTCCCCCGGAGAAATGAGTTCTCGGTGTCTTCGGTGTGTCGGGTTTGATTAGTGATTGATGACTAACTTTTACGGACATGGGTGTGCCCCGCAGGCATCCCCCGGTGCGCTCCGGCCTAGGCGTCCGATGCGCCCGCCCGCCGCTCGAACGGGATGGTGTGCAGGCCCTCCCACACCCGGTGCTCGCGCGGGAAGCCCATGGCCACCAGGCAGTTGATGAGCATTCCGTAGGCGATGAATTCGGTCGTGTCGGCCACGCACGCGCCGAGCGGCAGATCGATCGTGTCCCACAGCCGCATCCAGCCGGCCCGTACGGCCTCCCCGAACTCCCGGTCGCCCTCCTCCTCGGCGGCGGCGACGGCCAGGTACATCTGCATCTGCATCATCAGGCGCGAGGGCTGTTCCGCGATGGCCTTGGTGTACGCCTCGGCCATGGCGTGCAGGGCCTCGTCGCCCTCCAGCCCCTCGGTGGCCTGCTCGAACATGCGGATGGTGTCCTCCACGCAGCGTTCGGCCGCCGCGAGGAAGATCGCCCGCTTGCCCGGGAAGAGCCGGAAGAGGTACGGCTGCGACACGCCGACCCGCTTGGCGATGGCCTCGGTGGAGGTGCCGTAATAGCCACCCCGGCCGAACTCCTCCGTCGCCGCACGGATGACGCTCTCGCGCCGTTCTTCTGCACTCATCCTGACCACGAAAGTAAGTTAGTACTCAGTTACTAACTTCGCAAGGGAGGTCGGAGTGAGAGCTCAAGGGAGGCCGGGGCGAGAACTTGGGCGCCCTGGGCGCGGGTAAGGGGCGCCTCGCCAGGGAGAGCGCCCCTTACCCGCACACCGCTTCCGCGGCCGGTCCGTCCGCCGTCAGGCGAGCCGTACGACCGCCCGCGACATCCCCAGCACCTTCTGGCCGCCACTGGTCGCCGTGAGGTCCACGCGGACCGTGTTGTCGTCCAGCTTGGCCGCGACCTTGGCGCTGACCTCGATCAGGGCACCCTGGTCGTCATTGGGCACCACGACCGGCTTGGTGAAGCGGACGCCGTACTCCACGACCGCGCCCGGATCGCCGAGCCAGTCGGTGACCACGCGGATCGCCTCGGCCATGGTGAACATGCCGTGCGCGATGACGTCCGGCAGGCCCACCTCCTTGGCGAACTTCTCGTTCCAGTGAATGGGGTTGAAGTCCCCGGAGGCACCCGCGTAGCGCACCAGGGTGGCGCGCGTCACAGGGAAGGTCCGGGCCGGCAGCTCGGTGCCGACCTCGACGTCGTCGTAGCCGATCTTCGCCGTCATCAGCTGCTCAAACCTCCTCGGCCGCGCGGGCCACGAGCTTGGTCCAGGCGGTCACGACGAGCTCGCCCGCCTCGTCGTGCACCTCACCGCGGATGTCCAGGATGTCGTTGCCCGCGAGGGACTTGATCGCCTCGATGGTGGAGGTGACCGTGAGCCGGTCGCCGGCGCGGACCGGGCGGCGGTAGGCGAACTTCTGGTCGCCGTGCACGACCCGGCTGTAGTCCAGGCCGAGCTGCGGGTCCTCGATCACCTGGCCGGCGGCGCGGAACGTGATCGAGAACACGAAGGTCGGGGGGGCGATCACGTCGGAGTGCCCGTACGCCTTGGCGGCCTCCGGGTCCGTGAACACCGGGTTGGTCTCCCCCACGGCCTCGGCGAACTCGCGGATCTTCTCCCGGCCCACCTCGTAGGGCGCGGTGGGCGGGTAGGTCCGTCCCACGAAGGACTGGTCGAGCGCCATGGCCCGGTACCTCCTGATGTCTGGATGTGAGGGTCCCAAACTATCCGGGGCCCGGAACCGGCCGGAGGCCCGACCGTGAAAACGCCGCGAGGCCGCCCCCTCGAAAGGGGACGGCCTCGCGAACGAGCCTATTTATCGCGTTTCGCGGTGCGCGGTGTGCGCGTTGCAACGCGGGCAGTGCTTCTTCATCTCCAGTCGGTCCGGGTTGTTACGCCGGTTCTTCTTGGTGATGTAGTTCCGCTCCTTGCACTCCACGCAGGCCAGCGTGATCTTCGGGCGGACGTCGGTGGCAGCCACGTGAGTGCTCCTAAGACGAACAGAATGGGCTAGTTCAACGCAAGAAAGAGTAGCCGATTGAAGGACCGACCCCACAATCGGCTACTGTCAGTAGCGGTGACCGGACTTGAACCGGTGACACAGCGATTATGAGCCGCTTGCTCTACCGACTGAGCTACACCGCTTTGATGAGATCGGAACCCGTCTTGCGACGGGAACCTCTCACACCAGAGCCCCAAAACGGAATCGAACCGTTGACCTTCTCCTTACCATGGAGACGCTCTGCCGACTGAGCTATTGGGGCGAGCGATGAAGACATTACACGGTCCGCCGCCGTTCACCCAAATCCATATCCCCACGGGGTCACGCCGGCGTCGGGCCGCCTGCCGCCGAGGCTGACGGGCGGGCCTCCGGGGGCCGTGGGGGCGGCTGTCAGGGGCTGTTGGGGGGCTGCCGGGAGTTGCCGGGAGCTGGCCAGGTGCCTGCCGGGGTCCCCGGCCGGGGGCGGCCGAAGCGGAGGCGGATCGGCGGGGCGTGCGCGCCGGGGTGGCCGCGCGAGCCGCGGGAGCAGGGCGGGTGGGGCGCGGCCGGGGGCCTGGAAGATCACGCTGGGTAAGGCCAAGCGGAAGGCGTTGGGGCGCGCGGAGCACGCCGCTGGCGCTGAGCGGGCCGCTGGTGTCGAGCGGGTCACTGGTGTCCGGCGGGCCGCGTCGCCTGGCGGGCAGGCGGGCAGGCGGGCAGGCGGGCAGGCGGGCAGGCGGGCAGGCGGGCAGGCGGGGCGACCGTACGGGCCCGTCAGGGATTCCGGAGGCTGGCGGGCGGTGGGCGGGAGAGCACTGCCCGCGCGCCCCCGCAGCCCCTGTACTCCTGCGCCCGTACTCCCCCGCCCGCGTCCGCAGGCTCCCTCTTCCCACGGCCCGCGCCCCCTCCGCACGCCCGCAGGCTCCCCCTCCGCACGCCCGCAGGCTCCCCCTCCGCACGCCCGCAGGCTCCCCCTCCGCACGCCCGCAGGCTCCCCCTCCGGGTCCGCGCCCCCTCCGCACCCCCGCAGGTTCCCCCTCCTCACGGGCCCGCGCCCCCATCCCGCGCCCGCAGGTTCCCGTGCACCACGCCGGTACGACTATTGCGCTCCTGCGGGACCTGTGCCGTTCGTCACCCTAGGCTCGACACGCCCTGTGTGATCTTGGGGCGCCTCGAACCTCCGGTCGCCGGTCACGGCGCGTCACCGGCTCCCCCATGCCCTCCCGAGATTCCCGACCGTCCCGGCCGCCCCGACCTACCCGCCTCTACCCGACCTTGGAGCGCGATGCCCGACAGCCAGCCGCAGCCGCACCTGCCGTCGAACTCGTCGAATCCGTCGGGCGGTCTGCTGCTGTGCGGGGCGCGGCTGACCGACGGCCGGACCGTGGACGTACGGCTGGGCGGCGGCCGGATCGAGGCCGTGGGCACCGCGGGCAGCCTGGCGCAGGGGCCGGCCCGCACGGGCGCCCAGCGCGTCGATCTCTCCGGCTACCTGCTGCTGCCCGCCCCGGCGGAGCCGCACGCGCACGGCGACACTGCCCTGTCCGCCGAGCAGGCGGGCCCGGCCTCCTGCGCCCCCGAGGATGTCCAGCACAGGGCCACCGAGGCGGCGCTGCTCCAGCTGGGCCACGGGGCGACGGCGGTACGGGCGCACGTGCGCGTGGGCGACGTACAGGGACTCGGCGCGCTGGGCGCCGTACTCCAGGCGCGGCGGGCGCTGCGCGGGCTCGCGGAGCTGACGGCGGTGGCGATGCCCCGGCTGCTGACCGGGGTGGCCGGGGCGGACGGACTGGCGATGCTGCGGGACGCGGCGAAGATGGGCGCCGCGGCGGTGGGCGGCTGCCCCGACCTGGACCCGGATCCCACGGGGTACGTGGAGGCGGTCCTGGAGGTGGCCGCCGAGCACGGCCTGCCGGTGGACCTGCACACGGACGCCGCCGACCCGGCCCGGCTGTCCCGGCTCGCGGCGATGGCGGGTGGTCTGCGCCCCGGCGTGACGATCGGCCCGTGCGCCGGTCTCACGCGCCTGTCCGCCGACGCCGCCTCCCGCGCCGCGGACCAGCTCGCGGCGGCCGGGGTGACGGTCGTATGCCTGCCCCAGGGCGGCTGCGGCGGCAGCGACCGGCGGGGCGCGGCCCCGGTACGGCTGCTGCGCGCGGCCGGGGTCCGGGTGGCGGCCGGCAGCGGCGCGCTGCGGGACGTGTCGAACCCGGTGGGCCGCGGCGACCCCCTGGAGGCCGCCTACCTGCTCGCCTCCGCCCACGGGCTGCGCCCTCAGGAGGCGTACGACGCGGTGAGCACGACGGCCCGCGCCGCGCTCGGCCTGCCCGGCGTGCGCGTGGAGGCGGGGTTCCCCGCGGAGCTGCTCGCCGTGCGCGGCGACCATCTGCCGGGCGCGCTCTCCCTGGCGTACAGCCGGATCGTGATCCACCGCGCGCGGGTGGTGGCCCGTACGAGCGCGGTCCGCGAGTACTGCAACTCGGCGGCGGCCCCGGAGCTGGGGCTGCCGCGGCAGGGGCGCGGCGAGGTGTCGTAGCGCGCGCCGGGGCCGGGCGCGGGCGGGGTCAACCCGTGCGGCAGGCGGGGGTTTTCGGGCGTACGGTCTAAAGCATGCGCATTGTCATCGCTGGTGGTCACGGTCAGATCGCGCTGCGGCTGGAACGGCTGCTCGCCGCGCGTGGGTACGAGGTCGCGGGGATCATCCGCAAGCCGGAGCAGAGCGGCGATCTGCGGTCGGCCGGGGCGGAGCCGCTGGTGCTCGACCTGGAGTCCGCCTCGGTGGAGGAGGTCGCGGGGCTGCTGCGGGGCGCGGACGCGGCGGTGTTCGCGGCGGGCGCGGGTCCGGGCAGCGGTACGGACCGCAAGGAGACGGTGGACAGGGGCGCGGCGGTGCTGTTCGCGGACGCGGCCGTGCGCGCGGGCGTACGCCGGTTCGTGGTGGTGTCCTCGATGGGCGCGGACCCCGCGCACCAGGGCGACGAGGTGTTTGACGTCTATCTGCGCGCCAAGGGCGAGGCCGACGCGTACGTCACCCGTCAGAAGGACCTGGACTGGACGATCCTGCGGCCCGGCACGCTGACCGACGACGCCGGCACCGGACTGGTCCGCCTGGAGGCGCACACTGGGCGCGGCATGGTCCCGCGGGACGACGTGGCCGCCGTACTCGCGGAGCTGGTGGAGACCTCGTCGACGGCAGGTCTGACGCTGGAACTGACGTCCGGTTCGACGCCGGTGTCGGTCGCGGTGAAGTCGGTGGCGGGCAACTGAGGCCACGGCGACCGCTGTTGACCGCGCCTCAGAACAACGGCAACTGACCGGGGAACTCGGGCACGACGTACCCGTCCAACGTGGGCTGCGCCGCCCCGAGATGCGCCTTCCGCCGCGACCCCTCACAGGAGACGAGCCGCACGTCCTCCCGCCCCCCAGGCGGATCATGCCGCGCGAAACGTCCCGCGACGACGGCGATCTCACGGCGGCATACGGGGCAGGTTCTGCGTCGGGAGGAGGACATACGGCCAGTGTGCCTGCTCCAGGCGCACAGGCGGCCGCTGGCGTCCGGGGGCTGACGGTTGCGCCGGCTTCAGGAGGGCAGGCGACTGTGCCCGCTTCAGGCGCGCAGGCGGGTCTGCCTGTCTCACGGCGACGGCGATCAGCGTCCGCTTCGGGTGAGCCGGCGGACGCGTCCGCCTCAGGTGCGCGACTCCGCCTCCCAGTGCTCGGGGCCGACGCCGCGCCAGTCGATCAACGGCGAGTCCGCGACCTGCTCCGGCTCGATGTCCAGCCCGGCTCTGCGCAGGAACTCCACCAGGTCCCGCACGTCGTGCGCGAGCCCCAGGGTCTCCCCGTCCACCCGGACCCGCCGCCCACCGCTCGGCGAGGGCAGCTGGACGACGATGGGGCGCTTCCCGGCCATGCCTCCAGCATCGTCCGGACGGGGAGCACCCGCACCCGCACCGGGCCCTGCTTCTGGTTCCGCCGATCGATATTCGCTCACTCGTTCGATTCTAGTGCCGACCGCGAGCCATGTCGGCAGACACAAGAAGAAGCCCCCTCCGTACTGCGTTCGCAGTTCAGAGGGGGCTTCCCCAAAGTGTGGCGGCGCCAGGATTCGAACCTGGGAAGGCTGAGCCGGCAGATTTACAGTCTGCTCCCTTTGGCCGCTCGGGCACACCGCCAAGGTTGCTGCCAATCGAACCCGCTTTCGGCGGTGTTCCCCGGCAACGACGTAAACAATACCCGATCCACGGGGGTGCTTCGCCACCCGATTGATCTCCAGCCCTCGGGTGATGGGGTGGCTAGGCTGGTGCGGATGCGGCCCGGCTGGATGCCGGGCCCGGCGGCCGCCGCCACGCACGCCGGCACGCACCCGATACGCACCCGATACAAGGAGCCACAGGACATGGCCGACTCCAGTTTCGACATCGTCTCGAAGGTCGAGCGGCAGGAGGTCGACAACGCCCTCAACCAGGCCGCCAAGGAGATCTCCCAGCGCTACGACTTCAAGGGCGTCGGCGCCTCGATCGCGTGGTCGGGGGAGAAGATCCTCATGGAGGCGAACTCCGAGGAGCGGGTGAAGGCCGTCCTCGACGTCTTCCAGTCCAAGCTGATCAAGCGGGGCATCTCGCTGAAGGCGCTGGACGCGGGCGAGCCCCAGCTGTCCGGCAAGGAGTACAAGATCTTCGCCTCGATCGAGGAGGGCATCTCCCAGGAGAACGCCAAGAAGGTGGCGAAGATCATCCGCGACGAGGGCCCCAAGGGCGTCAAGGCCCAGGTCCAGGGCGACGAACTGCGCGTCAGCTCCAAGAGCCGCGACGACCTCCAGACCGTGATCGCCCTCCTGAAGGGCAAGGACTTCGACTTCGCGCTTCAGTTCGTGAACTACCGGTAGGAAACCGGGCGGGGAACGGAGAGAAGGGTGGGGCCCCTGCGGGCGCCCACCCTTCCGTGTTGCCGGGGCGGTGCTCAGCCGCGGCGGGAGTTGCCGAAGACCAGGCGGTAGGCGATCAGCAGGACCAGGGAGCCACCGATGGCGGACACCCAGGTGGCGCCGTCGAAGAAGTGCCTGCTGACGGGGTGATGCAGCCAACGGGACGAGATCCAGCCACCGACGAACGCGCCCACGATGCCGATGACGGTCGTGCCCAGGAGCCCGCCGGGGTCGCGACCCGGCAGCAGGACCTTGGCTATGGCTCCGGCCAGCAGCCCCAGAATGATCCAAGCGATGATGCCCATAGCGCCAACCCTGCCCTTTCGCGCCCGGTGCGCACAGGCCCGTTCGTGAGACCTTGGTGAGAACCAGCGGTCCGCCGTGCGCGGTTTCGTACCGTCTTGGTGAACAGGACGCCGGCAAACCTCCGCCCGGTTGCCGCCGCCCGGTCGGGCTTTCGTCCCGGATCGTTGCCGATCTCGCTACAGGACGCTCCGGCACCGCTCGAAGGGCGTGACCGGCTGATACTTGTGGCAGCAGGGAAGCCCGGCGCAGTGACCTGAGAGGTACCGATCATGAAGGTGTTCAACCTGCTGCTCAACATCCTGTGGCTGCTTTTCTGCGGCATCTGGATGTCGATCGGTTACCTCATCGCCGCGCTGATCTGCTTCGTCCTGATCATCACGATCCCCTTCGGCATCGCCTCGCTGCGCATCGCCGGGTTCGTCCTGTGGCCGTTCGGCCGGACCGCCGTGGACCGGCCGGACGCCGGCGCGGGATCGGTCATCGGCAACGTCATCTGGGTGATCTTCGCGGGCTGGTGGCTCGCCCTGGGGCACCTGATCACCAGCATTCCGCTGTTCCTGTCGGTCATCGGCATCCCCTTCGGCTGGGCGAACCTGAAGCTCATCCCGGTCTCGCTGATGCCGCTGGGCCGCGAGATCGTCCCCACGGACCGGGGGTTCGGCGACCGCTGATCGATGTGCGGGGGCGCCGTACCTCCGGAATCATCGCTACAGGGGCGGCGAACAGGGGGGCTCAAGACGCCTGTCCAGGGCTTGGGGGAGCACGTATCCGGCATCCGTACGGAGTCCTCAGATGCCCAGGAACCACATCGGCCCGTCCACCGCCGCCACACCGTCGGCCACCCGGCAGGGAGCCGGCCGTACGGGGGTGAGCGCCGCGGACTGCGGACTGCTGCTGCTCCGGCTGACCTTCGGGCTGTTTCTCGCGGGGCACGGGTCCCAGAAGCTTTTCGGACTGTTCGGCGGGCAGGGACTGACCGCCACCGGCAAGGGGTTCGAGGCCCTCGGCTACCGCCCCGGCAGACTCTTCGCGGCCATCGGCGGCCTCTCCGAACTCCTCGGCGGTCTCGGCCTCGCCGCCGGGCTGTTCGTCCCGCTCGCGGCCGCCGCGATCGTGGGCGTGATGATCAACGCCATGGTCACCGTGAGCGCCGCCCACGGGGTGTGGGTGGATCACGGCGGGGTGGAGTACAACATCGGCATCGCCGTCGTCGCCCTCGCCGTCGCGGCCATCGGGCCCGGCCGGCTCGCCCTGGACCGCTTCTTCCGGTGGGGGAACGGCGGCTGGCCCCAGGGGGCCCTCGCCCTGGCGCTCGGGGGCCTGGGAGCGGCGCTCGCGCTGTCCTTGTGACGGGCGCCCGGCGGTTCCGGCGTGCGGGGTTCCCGGAGCGCCGGTGGAGGCGGTCCCGGACTCAGAGCCTGCGGCCGGCCATGCCCTCCAGGCGCTCGATCCGCTCCGCCATCGGCGGGTGCGTGGAGAACATCTTCGACAGCCCCTGACCCGGACGGAACGGGTTCGCGATCATCATGTGGCTCGCCGTCTCGATCCGCGGCTCGGGCGGCAGCGGCAGCTGCTGGGTGCCGATCTCCAGCTTGCGCAGGGCGCCGGCGAGGGCGAGCGGGTCGCCGGTGAGCTGTGCGCCGGAGGCGTCCGCCTCGTACTCGCGGGAGCGGCTGATGGCCAGCTGGATCAGCGTGGCGGCGAGCGGGCCCAGGATCATGATCAGCAGCATGCCGAGCAGGCCGGGGCCCTCGTCGTCGTCCGAACGGCCGACCGGGATCAGCCAGGCGAAGTTCACCAGGAACATGATCACCGAGGCGAGCGCGCCGGCCACCGAGGAGATGAGGATGTCCCGGTTGTAGACATGGCTCAGCTCATGCCCGATGACGCCGCGCAGCTCGCGCTCGTCCAGCAGGCGCAGGATGCCCTCGGTACAGCACACCGCCGCGTTGCGCGGATTGCGGCCGGTGGCGAAGGCGTTCGGGGCCTCGGTCGGGGAGATGTAGAGCCGGGGCATGGGCTGGCGGGCCTGTGTGGACAGCTCGCGGACCATCCGGTACAGCGCCGGGGCCTCGAACTCGCTCACCGGGCGGGCCCGCATCGCGCGCAGCGCCAGCTTGTCGCTGTTCCAGTACGCGTACGCGTTCGTGCCGAGGGCGATCAGGAGCGCGACGATCAAGCCGGTGCGGCCGAAGAAGCCGCCGATGATGATGATGAGCGCCGACAGTCCCCCGAGGAGTACTGCGGTCCTGAGCCCGTTGTGCCGGCGGTGCACGGTACGCCCTCCAAGTGGTTCAGGGACCCTTCGGTCCAGTGGACCCTCCCGTACTGCCCAACGCGAGGCGGCGGCCACAAGTTCCCAGGTGGGCGGGGGCGGGCGCGGCGGCCGTACGAGTGAAGGGGGGTCCGTGGCCGCGCGGAGGGGGGCGGTGGGCTGCCGGGGAGGCCGACCGGTGGGCTGTAGTGGAGGGCCGGCAGGCTGTCCCGGAAGGGGCCGGGGGGTGCCTCTATGTCCTTCGTCAAGCGAGGCGTGGGGTTCTGGGTTCGTAGAAGGTTCCGTCGCGGAGCATGGCGAACAAGACGCTGATGC